>JABSRN010000005.1 GCA_013214025.1 Polyangiaceae bacterium | reverse complement strand
TTTGACGCGATCTTTTTCAGCCGACGCTCTCGCCGCGGATCGCCGAGCTCAGAACCGTCAAACTCAGTCGCCACATCCCCCGCCAGCCACTCCCCGGAATTCATGAACAACGGTAGATCATGCCTGATCGGCAATTACTACTTCTGTATGTTCATGAGCCCCTTGGGGTGGGCGGCGCAGCGGTCGTCAACTGCCCCTCGTTCACCGGACTCGCCGTAGGCGAGTGTAGCGTCGAGCGTGGCTCGTCAGCCGGACTCGCCTACGGCGAGGGCGTCAACGTTTGCCAGGGCGTCTCGGTCTCTCGCACTTTGTGTTTGAGCATGAGGTTCCCACCCTCACACTTGTATGACGTCACGGTGTTCACGTCGCCGAACATGTTCAGCGCTCGGTCCATCGGAAAAGGGATCGATTTTCCCGCGACGGTCGCCTTCGCCTCGATCTTGATCCCACTGCTATCGGAGTCGGTCACCATCATCTTGCCGTCACCTGTGAGCGTGAACTTCATGCTCGTAGAGCCCTCCATGGTTACATCTACGCTCATCGGAAGCCCTGCCTGACTGACGCTCATCAAGTTTCGGATGCGGCCCTGGGTCACGCACTGCACCGTGCCTGCGTTGCCTTCGGAAACTGTGCATAGAAACGACCCCTCCTTCTCCAACATCTTCGCGTTCGGAAAGCTCGCCATCAGGGATTCGAGTGCGCCGTCGGAGTAGTCATATAGCCAGCGACCCGCCGGGCAAGAGGCGTTGACCGGCGGAGGCCTCTCATCCCCGGAAAGCTTATTTAGTGCCAACGACGGCACCGCCGAACCCGCGGCGGCGGGCGTTGAGTCATCGTTGCAAGCAACGGCTCCCGACACGATCATCGCAAAAGCGACGCCTCGCCCCCAAACTGCCCGGGATTGCCGGTTGGTGCTCGGTGTTCGTTTCATACCGGTAGCCTATCAGCGCCCAGCTGCCGCGTCCTGCTCGTATGCCGGCTGCGAGCCGGCATACGAGCAGGCTCGCAGCCGGCTGCCTGCCTGATTGGCCCGGCTTCCCCTTGCTGCACGCAATCAAAGCGCGATATATTCTGGAGTCTTCTGATCGCGAGTCCGACCTGCCCCGAAGATACCCCTGAGATGCGGACAATCATCGTAACTGGCGGCTCGGGCTTCATTGGCTCGAATTTTCTGCAGCGCTTCGTCCTGCGTCAAGCAGACGTACATTTCATCAACGTCGACAAGCTCACCTACGCCGGAAATCCGATGAGCCTGAGCGCCATCGAAAATTCAGAAAACTACTCGTTCGAACAGGTCGATATCTGCGACTCAGAAGCGGTGACAGCCGTATTTCAGCGATACGATCCCGACTGCATCCTTCACTTCGCCGCCGAAAGTCACGTGGACCGGAGCATTCACGCCCCGCGGGACTTCTTCACCACCAACGTGGGCGGCACATTGAATCTGCTCGAGTGCTGTCGCGCCCACTGGCAAGGTGACAGCGAAAACTTCTTCCACCACGTCAGCACCGACGAGGTATACGGCTCCCTGCCGGAAGACGGTTACTTCACCGAAGCCACCCCCTACGATCCCAGTAGCCCCTATTCGGCGTCCAAAGCGAGCAGCGACCACCTGGTGCGCGCCTATCACCGCACCTACGGGCTGGCCATCAAGCTCACGAACTGTTCGAACAATTATGGGCCCTATCAGTTCCCGGAGAAGCTGATTCCGTTGATGATCCTGAACGCCGTCGAAGGGCTTCCCTTGCCCGTGTACGGCAATGGCAAGAACGTGAGAGATTGGCTGTACGTGACCGACCACTGCGACGCCATCTGGCGGATCATCCAGCAGGGCCGAGTCGGGGAAACCTACAACGTCGGTGGCGACTGCGAAAAAACCAACATCGACGTGGTTCGCGCGATTTGCGACGGCGTGGCGACCGCTACCGACCAGGAGCCCAGCTCGCTCCGCGATTTGATTCGCTTTGTTCCCGACCGACCGGGGCATGACTTCCGCTACGCGATCGACGCGAGCAAGGTCCAGAAGGAGCTCGGCTGGAAACCCACCGAAAGTTTCGAAAGCGGCCTCAAAAAGACCGTCCAGTGGTACCTATCAAACGTCGACTGGATCGCGAAAGTGCGTTCGGGTGAGTACCGCGAGTGGCTAAAAAGCAACTACGAGGAACGGAACGAAGGATGACGAAAAAGGGCATCATCCTAGCGGGCGGGTCCGGAACCCGGCTCTACCCCGCAACCCTCGGTATCAGCAAACAGCTGTGCCCCATCTACAACAAGCCAATGATCTACTACCCGCTGAGTGTACTCATGCTCGCGGGCATTCAAGATATTCTCGTCATCAATACTTCTCACGAGCAGGCGGCCTTCCAACGTTTACTCGGCGACGGAAGCCAATGGGGCATCAAAATCCGCTACGCAATCCAACCCTCGCCGGATGGCCTCGCTCAGGCATTTGTCATCGGCGAAAACTTCATCGACGGTTCGCCCTGCGCTTTGGTCCTGGGAGACAATATCTTTTATGGGCAAGGGCTCTCGGGCATCTTGCAGCGAGCGGCGAGTCACGAGGAGGGGGCAGTCGTATTTGCCTACGCCGTCGAAAACCCTCAAGACTACGGCGTCGTAGAATTCGACAAGAACCATCGAGCCATCGGTCTCGAGGAGAAACCATCCGAGCCGCAATCCCATTTTGCGGTCACCGGTCTCTATTTTTACGACACCCGGGTTGTCGAGTACGCCCACTCGCTGAAACCATCGGCTCGCGGGGAGCTAGAGATCACCGACTTGAACCGACTGTACCTCGACGACGGCGCTCTCCGCGTCGAAACCCTCAACCGCGGATTCGCCTGGCTCGATACGGGCTCCCACGAAACCATGCTGAAGGCATCGCAATTTGTCGAGGCAGTCGAAACGCGGCAGGGTCTCATGATTTGTTGCCCAGAAGAAATCGCGTTCCGCCAATCTTGGATCAACGCCGACGACCTGACCCGCTTGGCTCAGCCGCTATCAAAAAGCCGCTATGGTCGCTATTTGCAATCTATCGTGGACGACCCATGAAGGTGACTGAGACGAGCTTGCCGGGCGTGCTGCTCATCGAACCGAAAGTGTTCGGCGACCCGCGTGGTTTCTTCGTCGAGACCTATCACCAAGAGCGCTACACTGAACACGGGATTGCGGGGCCCTTCGTTCAGAACAACCTCTCCCTGTCCGCGAACGGCGTGATCCGCGGCTTGCATCTGCAGAACCCGAACACCCAAGGGAAGTTGGTACAAGTCCTGCGCGGCGAGGTCTTCGACGTGGCCGTCGACGTGCGCGTGGGTTCCCCTAATTACGGGCAATGGACGGCCGTGACGCTCTCCAGCGAAAAGCGCAACCAGCTCTATGTCCCGCCAGACTTTGCTCACGGCTTCGCGGTGCTGAGCGAAGAGGCACTCATCTCCTACCAGTGCACCGACTACTACGCTCCTGAGTCAGCACTGTTCATTCGCTGGGACGATCCCGACATCGGAATCGACTGGCCATTTCGAGACCCCAGCTTGTCGCCCCAAGACGAAGAGGCGGTGCCCCTCAGCGAGATCGATTCCGCGAAACTGCCACGCTTCGGCGGAACGGCAGCGTGACGACGTGAACGAGGCGGAGCGTCCGTTGATTCTCCTCACAGGAAAGAACGGACAGCTCGGCTTCCGACTGCAGCGAGCCCTCGCCCCCCTGGGACGCGTTGTCGCGCAAGATCGCTCCGAGCTAGATCTGAGCGTTCCGTCGATGATTCGGCAGCGAGTTGCCGAAATAAAACCCGATCTGATCGTCAACGCCGCCGCCTACACGGCGGTCGACCGGGCGGAGTCCGAGCCCGAGCTCGCGCGCGCCGTCAACGCTACAGCGCCCGAGATCTTAGCCACCGAATGTAAACGCGGGAACATCCCCTTGCTTCACTACTCGACAGACTACGTTTTCGACGGCAAGCAAAGCCGGGCCTACACCGAAGAGCAGCCGGCGGCGCCAGTGACGCAATACGGTCAATCGAAACTCGAAGGCGAGCAAGCCGTGCAAGCGTCCGGCGCGAAGCACATCATCCTCCGACTCAGCTGGGTCTTTGATACCCGAGGCAGCAATTTTCTGCGCACCATGTTGCGGCTGGGCAAAGAGCGAGAACAGCTAAGCGTAGTGAGCGACCAACACGGCGCGCCCACGTGGAGCCGAGAAGTCGCCGACGCGTCTGCCACCATCGCGAAAACCATGTTGGCGCCTACAAGGCCCGCGTCGGAGCTGCTTCACATGCCCGCCGCCGGCTCGACGACATGGTTCGAGTACGCCACGCGAATATTCGAGCTCGCCGAAGGAGACGCCTGGCCCCGGGTAGAAGCGATCTCGACTGCGGACTACCCCACACCCGCAAAACGCCCCGCCTACTCGATCCTATCCGGAAACAAGCTCCAAGAGCAATTCGGTATCCGTCTGCCCAGCTGGGACGAACAGCTCCGCGGTGCTCTCGCCGAAATCGGCAACAGCTAACGGCAGCCACCGTACTACTCGCCAACGGCCCTATCAGTCGAAATGTTTGTTGATGGCGTCGGCGACTTGACCCAAGTCCGCGTCGAGGTTGACAGGGGGGTTCGCGTTCGGGCTGGTGAGCCCGGCGAGCTGACTCTCGTGGTAATTCACCTTGAACTCGGTGAACTTGAGGCCGTGAGCGGTTGAGATCACCACCACCTTGTCTTCGGGGGGAATCGTGCCCCTCTTGACCAGCTTTTCCAGCACGGCCAAGGCCACCGCGGTGTGCGGACAAGTGTACATGCCTGTCGCGTCGGCGCGCGCAGCAGCATCGACGAGCTCTTGCTCGCTCGCTTGCTCGACGATGCCCTCCATGTTTTGCAGGGCTCGGATGGCGCGCGGTGCGCTGATGGGGTTGCCGATCTGAATGGCACTGGCGAGGGTCGGTTTGGCGGTGATGGCCTCGACTTCCGTCTTGCCAGCGTTCCAGGCGCGGTAGAGTGGGTTCGCGTTCTCCGCCTGGGCGACGACGAGTCGCGGGTACCGCTCGATCAACCCCAAGTCTTTCATCATCTTGAATCCGGCGTAGAGCGCCGAGGCGTTGCCCAGGTTGCCACTGGGCAGCACGATCCAATCGGGCACCTCCCACTCAAACTGCTGCACGAGTTCGATGGCAACGGTCTTCTGGCCTTCGATCCGTAGCGGGTTCATCGAGTTCGCCAAATAGATAACTTGCTCTTCTGCGAGCCGGCGCACAATCTCCATGCAGCCGTCGAAGTCCGTGTCCAAGCCCAACACGAGGGCACCATGAGCGAGCGGCTGCACCAACTGACCCGTCGTGATTTTTCCACGCGGAAGTAAAACCACCACGGGCAATCCTGCCGCAGCTCCATAGGCCGCCAATGAAGCACTGGTGTCGCCAGTAGACGCGCACGCCACGGCTTTTACCTTGAGCTGTTTTTGCGCCATAGCCCAGCGCACCACGCTGACCAGCACGGTCATGCCCAGATCTTTGAACGAGCCGCTGTGGCTGTTGCCGCAAAGCTTGACCCACAAATCCTTGAGACCGAGCTGACGGCCGTAACGCTCGGCCCAAAACAGGTTGCTCCCGCCCTCGTCCATGGAGACAATCATTTCGTCCGGAACTTCCGGCATGACCCACTCCCGTTTGCCCCAAACGCCGGACCCGTAAGGCCACTTGGTCCCCTTGTAGCGTTCATCGAACAAGCGCATCCATCCCGCGGCACTGCGTTTCTTGAGCGCCTCCATGTCATGGACGACTTCCAACAGACCCCCCTGAGGGCAGCTGTAGATGGGATCCGTCACGGGCCACGAATCGTCACAGTCGGAAAGGCACTGGAACTCGGCTGAGTAGGTCACCGGCGGACTATATATCGCCAGGCACAGAACACCCGCGGAAAACGACGTGGAAGTCGGGCAAAAACAGCGCATTTTCGCAGGTCGGCAGGGTTAGCTCGGCCGGATAACGGCGTTCCGGACGGCGCCCTTGAGCTATGGTGCGCGCCGTGACCCACCCGTGGACTCTCGAAATTGCGCAAGCGAGCGGCGATCCATGGCGGAAGGTAGCCGGCTTGCCCCTCGCACTGCGTCTTGCCCTCGCCGCCCAAGCCGCCGGAGCGACACACATCGCAGTCCCCAAATCCACCGAACTGGCGCACCACAAATTCTCCGACCCGCGACTCAAGATCCCGGTGGTTGGCGTCCCCCCCCCAGAACAGCCAACCGTTGTCGCCAGCGCCAGCTTGGTGATTCACCGTGAACATCTTCGCGCAAGCGCCCGGGCCGCCACCAGCGAAGCCCCCCTGATCATCATCGCCGGCGATAGCACCGACGGCATTCCTTTTGGACACCCAGCGGTCAATGTCGGCTCCGCCAAGGACGTAGCAGAGGCCGAATCCGTCTTGTTCCGAGCTCTCCGCAAACCTCAAGACGGCTGGACCTCCACCTACCTCAATCGATACATCTCGCTCTTCCTCTCCCGCTTCTTGGTCAAAACCCCGCTCCTGCCCAATCAGGTGTCCTTCGGCATTTTGTTTATCGGTCTGGCCGGCGGCTACTTCGCGTATCAGGGTGATTACGTCTCCCTGGTGATTGGCGCGGTGCTATTTCAGACCCAGAGCGTGCTCGATGGCTGCGACGGTGAGATGAGCCGAATGACCTACCGAGGATCCCTAGCCGGTGAGTGGCTCGACACCGTCGGCGACGACATCACCAATTACATTTTTTTTGCGGGTGCGGCATCCGGACTCTACTCGACCACCGGAAACGTCATTTACGCGTGGGCCGGTGCCGTCACGGTCTTCTGCGGCGGCATGGCGAGCGGCATTGAGTACCGCTATCTCATCAAAATCGGTTCCGGCGATTTGCTCAAATACCCATTGAGCCAAAGTACCAATGAAGGGTCCGGCCCCCTCGCCGCGATTCAACCCTTGTTCAAGCGCGATACCTTCGTGTTCCTGACGCTCATCGCCACGGTGCTCGGCCAGGTCGGCCCTATGCTACTGGTATTTGCCGTCAGTGCGGCTGGAGTATTGCTCACCGTCATCGCCACCGAAGTTCGCATGGCCCGCGACGCCCGCACCACAACATGAAGCGGAGGCGCAGGCCACTGCTTTGGCTGGCTCGCCTGCGCGCACCCTCGGGCATAAACACCGCCGCGAGCCTCGGCGTCGCGCTCGGCCTGAGCGCTAGTTTGCTCAGTGTGCAGGCTCGTGCTGACGGGCCAATAGGCAACAATGGATCCAGGATCCAAACTAGCGAATACGCCGTGGACCTTCATCAGGGCACCATCAGTTCCGGCAGCCGAATTATCGGACTGTCCGGTGCCTATGTCGCCATCGCCGAGGGGGTCGCGGGCAGTCCTCAGACTCCGGTAGCCGTTGCCCACCGAAAGCCTCACTCCACGGGGCACTTCGATTTCGATTTCGGCCTCGGCGTGACCTTCCCGTCGACCCTTCGTAATACGGACTATTTCAACACCGGGCGTGACTCCACCCGACTTCGCGATGCGGACCAACAGGACGCCGTCTTTTTCTCTCCTGCGCTCACCTTGCAGTGGGGGCGATTCGGCGTCGGCGTCAGTTCTGAAATCCAAACCTACTCGCTGAAAGAAACTGTCGTCGGAGATCTGAACCGGGAACAAGACGAATTAAAAGCTCAGTTTTTCGTCACCCACACGCAGATTGCCTACGGATTTGCGGACGGCCAGTTGCTGCTCGGCGGCGGACTTCGCCTGATATCTCTAGACGTCACCCACACCGGCACGGGCTCCGACGGCGAGCAACGAGACACGCTCCTATTCTCCACCTCCGGGCTGGGCACTGAACTGGGGGCCCTGTGGCGGCCCAATGGCGAACAATACCGCGTGGGCCTCGCCTTCCGCAGCTCTGTCGACACCGCGGCCACCAATCTCGGTACCATGGCGCCCTTGGACAATGGCGATCGCATCGTGCCATCCAACGCCAACGCCAACCTCGACGACCCCACCCAGCTCGCGGCTGTGCTCAACAATGAGAGCACCATTTGGCTACCTGAACGAGCCAGCCTGCCGTGGGATTTCAACGCAGGATTCGCCCTCCAACTAGGCGCACGCCCCCTCAATCCCCGCTGGGAAGATCCGGAAGATACGCTCGATATACTGCAGCAAGAGCTCAAACGGAGAGCTGTCCAACGCCAGCGCATCCGCAACCGCGAGCTCGCTCAAGGCATCGCCAACGGGAGCGAGCCGGGAGATCTCGCGCGCGCCCTCGACGCCGAGGTGGAGCGCGAAACCGCCGTGGACGAGCTCAAGCTCGAACGCGTTGCACGCGAGACAACCGCACGGCTGCGCGAGCGCTACGAAAAAATGCGCCGCTCTTATCTGCTGGTCAGTATGGCCCTGCTCGTGACCGGCAGAGTGCGGGATGCCGTGGGCATTGAGTCCTTCCTCCAACGCGTCGTCGACCGCTCCGGAGACCTAGTGGTACTTTCGCCCCGGCTCGGGGTAGAAGCAGAACCAGTGCCGAATCTCACGAGAATCCGCGCCGGCAGCTACGGCGAGCCCAGTCGATTCTCCCGCGGCGCCCCACGACTCCACGGCACCGTCGGCTTCGACCAGCGACTGTTCCGGTGGACCCTGTTCGGGCTATTCGCTCCCAATACCCACTGGAGGCTAAGCGCTGCCCTAGACGCCGCTCCCCGCTATCTAGGCTGGAGCGGAGGATTGGGGATTTGGCACTGATGACACTTCGAGTCGTCAGCCGCTTGTGCGTGGTGCATTGCTGCGTGGTGCTGGCCTTAGTGGCCTTGTCTTGCCAATCCACGGATGGCGGAGACTCCCCAACGGCGCCCACGCCAAGCAGCGCCCCCGAGCGCTCGGGATTGATCGCCAAGTTTAAGCTAGCGCCATCGTCCCGAATCGAGTTTCAACTCGGCAAAAAAGGCGCCAAAGGCGGCGGTCTATTTTCGGGTGAAGCCCTGCGGGGACAGGTACAAATCGATCTATTGGATCTGGCTCAGGTACACGGGCGCGTCGATGTCCAGCTTTCGCGCTTGAGCATGATTCCCACTCCCGAACACACCACGGAATCTGAGCATGTCACGGCTCTCGCGCTCAACTGGCTCGAGCTCGGCTCGGAGGTGAGCGCAAAGGCTCGTGAACAGTTTGGGCTCAGCTCGTTTGAGCTACTCAGTCTCGGTAAGCTCTCCCATAGCGCCCCGCACGAGGGCAAGGTCCAGAAAAAACCGGCGCCCGATCCGGCAATGGTCGACCCGGACGACGGCAGCTCGTCGCCCGCCGAGCTCCGCCGCATGTACGCTCGCCTGGAAGGCACATTGCTCTTACATGGCTTCCGAGTGGAGCAACGTGCCGATGTTTCACTCTTCTTCGAATACCCCGGCGAGGCCGTCGCTGGCATGATGCCCACTCGCGTGCGCGTCAAATCTCGCCGCCCGCTGCTCGTGCGCTTCGGGAGTCACGATATTCTCCCGCGCGACGCCACCGGCACCCACCAGAGCGGGCTGGTGCCCGGCATGAAAAAACGCGTCGGCATAAAAGCCAGGGTGAAGCTCGATCTCGTGTTCGACCGCCTAGGCGGCCGTCGCGGCCCCGCCGGCCAAAAGCTGCCCCCCGCGACAAACAGACTAGCGCAGTAAGGTTCGTGCCCGTATGGGCTCGCAATTATCACTGCTGCGCGATTTTTGTAGAGCCCGGCCCGCCGCCCTTCGAATCGGGTGATGTGGGTCCTAATTCGAGCACTTAGGCCGAGTCGGACCTGGCGGGGAGAGCTCCGCAACTGTTAACGTAACTGAGATGCCTCAGGGCCCGCTCGACCACTTCGAACTCCGGGAAATCGAAGAGCACCTCGATAACCGGCAGGTTGAAGAAGCGGCTCGTCTATTAGCGGAACTGGGCGATCCTGCGGAGTATCGCCACGGGATTTCCTACCTAATGGCACGACTGCTCTACATGAAGAGCAAGCTCGACAATTCGGGCATCGCCGATCGTCTGAGGGAATTGCTGGCAGAAGCCGAAGACTTTCCGGAGGCCCGGTTGTTGCTGGCCGAGGCCGAGGGCGGAGAGCTCCACCCTCCCACTCACTTGCCACCCGCCTCGCCATCGCTCACGCCATCGGTTTACCCCCCAGCTGATGGGACCGATACTAGCCCGCCACCTCGATTGGACTCCTCGCTGCCAGCGCGACATCCCAGCTCCAGTCCGCCTGCCGGATACGGTACCGTAGACGTGAGCCCCGGAGGTCAGCCCATTACGGAGCCGCCACCCAGCTACGACTCCCGGCGTGGCTCCGGGAACACGCTGCCGTCCATCCCCCCTCCCGCCGGCGTGCCGGTGGTGGCACCTCTTAGTGGCGATCCTCTGTCGAGAGGCCGAGCCACTTATCCGTCGATGAGCGCTGTGGTGCGCGAGAGTGATCCACCACCGGCCCGGCCGAGCCGTCCGACCGCCGGGCGTTACAGTACGCCCCCCGCCTCTCGGCCCTCGGTACGTCGGCGTTCAGAAACCCCTACGGATCCCTTCTCGCCGGTGGACCGCGGCACCCCATCGGAACCCGTCTTGGCGTCTCCGCGCGAGCACGCCGTGGCTCACTCAGCCCCCCACCGCGACACACCTCCGGGACCGCCAATGATGGACCCGCGTCCACGTTCAGCCATCCCCGCGAGCATGGGCTTCGAGGGCGGTGGAGAACTCGATTCGCTTAGGGATCCGCGATCGCAATACGACACAACTCTAGGAAAGGCGCCGACCATACCGGAGGCCCCCGCGGTGCCGCGCGGCCGCAACTCTTCGCCCCCGCCTCAGATCCGCCGAGACTCCAGCCCGAGTCGGCCCCGTCTCGCCCAGTCCGCCGGTAGGTACAGCGAAGCGCCTGCTGCACGCGAAGTGGTCGAACCTGTCGCCTCAAGACGGAAGCCCTCTCCGCCGTCTGCTCCCCCAAAGGCACGCACAGGGCCCAAGCGCTCGCAATTTCCGGAATCCATCACCCAGCCGCCACCGGGCGCTACCAGTTCGGAAGACAAAGTTTCGAGCCTGCTCACCGAAAAACGCTACAGCGATGCTATTGCGCTGATCGACAAGAACGGCATTCCAGGAGAGCCCACCTGGGTGCTGTTCCGCGCCCGAGCGTTAGCCGGAAAGGACCAACTGGGGGCCGCCAAGGAACAGCTCGCCAAGCTCGAGTCCGCACCGCTGTTGGCCCCCGAGATACGCGCCGGCGCCTCCCGTCTGCTTGCCGAGCTCGAAGAACACGAGCGCGCACTCGCCATCGCCATAACGGCAATGGACGAGGATCCCAAGGCCCCGCTGATTCGGTTGACGTTTGCGTGGGTGGTTGTGAACAGCTCCCGCCGACGGAACGACGAATGGCTGCTCGACCGTGCTGACGAAGCGCTCAAAACCCTCAAACGCAAGCGGGATCCACACCCGGCTCTGGTGCACGCCCTCAAGGCTTGCATTCGCGCTCGCACGGGCGCGCCCGAACGCTCGATGATGCTCGCCGAAAAATCCCTCGAGCTAGCTCCTGACACCGTAGACGCCCATGCGGCTCGCGCCGAAGCCGCCACGCGTCTCGGCAAGATCAGCATCGCCAAGGAGGCGTTCAACCGACTGTGCGAGCTGGCGCCGCGGGAAGCCCTGGGCTTGCACCCCCTATTGGCCGAGCTCGGACTCTCCGTAGATCCACCCGACCTGGGTGGCGAGGAACGAAAACCGAATCCGGAAGCCGACCAGAACCGGATCGAGCACCAGCTAGCGATGGGCTCAGCGCTGCCTGCACTCGCCGCAATGGAGCGCCACGCAACTTTGCACATGGAGCGCTCACAAATCTCCGAAGCGGCCGGGGGGCTCGCCGCGCTGAGCGTAATGGCGAGCAGTTACCTCACCACCGCCCCCGTGTTCGCCAATTTCGCCCCATTCGATCTGTCACTGTGGAGTATCGCGCGTCTGGAAGCGGCCCTGTATACCCTCTACGGCAACAAAGCACGGCCCGGCGTCGACACGGATCCCTCCGCCCTGCGCATCCTCACCGGTGCTTACCTGGGCGAAACGCTCCGGAGCACAACCCGGGGTCGCTGGGCGGGCACGACGGCGAACCTGTCGGAAGCTGCAGTGCTGATCGAAAAACAAAGCTTCCGCCCCTTTGAGGCGATGAAAGATCGCATCGACTACGGCAGGAGCGAAGCCCTGGACAGTCTCCGCGAGCAACTGCCCAAAGTCGGCCGTCCCTGGACCCGGTTTTCACGCAACCCGGTATCCGGACCTTACTCTTGGGGACCCAAACCCTGGCCCCGTCCGAGCGATCTGGAGGTGATCGGTCACACGTTGCCCCAAACCTCTGTCGGCGTGTACTGCCGTCGAAGCGCGCTCTGTGAGCTCGATTTTGGCGTCAAGAGCGTCGGTGCCATTGATCAGTATCTCGACCTGATCGCCCCCGAGCGAGCTCAGTCGGACCCGGACGCGGCCTGGCCTCGAAGAGTTGCCGTGATGGTGGGTTGCTACATCGGGGAAACCCTGCGCATGGCTGTCGGCGGGGACTGGAGCTTCGGAGTGGACATCGCCGGCGATGGCGGGTCCTACCGCTTGAAACTAGGGAACGGCAACGAGTGCACTCCCATCCTCGAAGTGCTGGGGCGCCTAAACAGCGCCCGAAAGAGCAACCTTCAGGACTACGTGCAAGATCTTCTGCACGACGCTAACCACCGCAAATAGCCCAGCTCAACCCGCCCCGCAGCGGTCTTTTCAGGCTAGCCTATGCGACTCCCAACGGGGTAGAGTGCCGCGAGTTATCGCTTATGCACTACCGGAATATCTGCGCACTTGTCCTGGGCCTCGCCGCCCTCTGTCTATCCGCTCCTGTTTCTGCGCAAAGCGCCGCGAACAAGGCCGCCGCCGAAGCCCTCTTCGAAAACGGCATGAAGCTGCTGGAGGCGAAAAACTACAGCGAGGCTTGCGGAAAGTTTGACGCTAGCCAAAAGCTGGATCCCGGCGTCGGAACGCTCCTCTATCTCGGGGAGTGTTACGAGCAGGACGGCAAACTGGCCTCCGCCTGGGCCACCTTTCACGAGGCGGCGAGCATCGCCAGAACTCGCAACGACGACGATCGAGCGGACATCGCCAAACAGCGAGCTGACGCGCTGAGACCTCGACTGGTGACCCTCACCGTAGAGGTCGATCCCGCCAACCAAGGGCTGAAGATGAAGATCGAGCACAACGGGCGAGTCGTGCCGGATGCGACGTGGGGAGTCCCCATCCCGGTCGATCCAGGCGAGCAGACATTGAGCGTGACGGCCCCAAGCAAAAAGCCTTTCGAAATGAGCATGCACGCCGACGATCCTAAGATGCCCGTCACCCTCAAGGTGCCGCCTCTTGAGGATGTGCCCGCCGTCGTCGCAGGTACTGATGCAACCACCGAGGAGCCCGCCAACCAGACGCCGGCGGACGAGCCCGCGGCCGAGACCAGCACCGTTGGCACCATCGGAATCGTAGTCGCGGTGGTCGGGGCGGTCGCCTTGAGCGCCGGACTGGTGTTCGGCAGTATCGCGAAAAGCAAAGCCGATGAATCCCTCGATGACTGCGACACCGTCGACCAGAACCGCTGCAATGCGGACGGAGTAGCTTTACGGAACGAAGCCCTCGACGCCGCCACTTTCTCTACCGTCGCTGGGATCGCCGGTGGCGTGCTGATAGCCACTGGCGTCACGCTTTACATTACCGCTCCCAGTCCAGCAGGCGCGGACACTGCCTCGTCGAGCTCGGGCGCTAGCGCCCGGGCCTGGACGCTCGGTCTTCAAGGAAGCTTTTAATCATGTCTAGCAGCGTCTCCCATCGCAGCGTCTCCCATCGCAGCGTCTCCCATCGCATGGTTCCGGCAGCCCTTTGCCTGGCCATGAGCCTCGGCTGCGCCTCCATTCTAGATCTTGACGAGGCCACCTTCGATCCAGATGCCGGCACGAAAACCACGAACGTCGGTACTGGCGGCACTGGCAACGGCGGTACTGCTAGCGGCGGTACTGGTGGCACACCCACCGGAGACCCCTGCGATCTCTACTGCACACTCGTCGGAGACAACTGCACTGGGGAATCCCAAGTCTATCAAAGCGAAGACGCCTGCAGAGCTACGTGCGCAATCCTCCGGGTGGAGGTGGAGTCGGATCCCCAGGCAGTGTCCTGCAGGACCGAACAAGCCAGGCTTGCCGGGACTGTCGGTGAGAAAAACATCCATTGTCCCGCCGCCGGACCCGGCGGTAACGGCGTGTGTGGCAGCGACAACTGCACGAGCTACTGCAGCATCATGCTCTCGACGTGCGGAGATGCCTTCACTGACATCGACGAATGCATCGCGAATTGCGACACAGCGGTCGATCTCGGCGGTTACGACGTCAGCAAGACCGCGGGTGACAGCGTCCAGTGCCGCCTCTATCACGTGACCGCAGCGACCCTGGCACCGTCCACCCATTGTGGTCACTCAGCGGGATTGAACCCCTGCGCCTGTACCGCACAGATCAGCGACAACCACGTTCTCGACCTGACCGGCTTGGACTTGGGCAGCGGCGAAGGGGCCACCTTCGAGTTCTCCGGCGCCGACGCCGAGCATGTGCACTCCATCACTCTGAGCGCCGCGCAAGTCGACGATCTCTCCGCCGGAAACATTGTCGAGGTGCAGTCCGATGTGGGCGTGCAGAGCCAGGGCTTTCCCCACTCCCACATCGTCAGCATCAACTGCGGACTCTAATATCCGCGCGTCGAAGCTCAGCTATCCGACACGTAACGCTTCATGGCCGCCAAGAAGGCGTCGATTTGCTCGTCGGTGCCCACCGTGATGCGGATGGCGTCGTCCAGAAGCCGTAAAGAAAAGTAGCGGACCAAAATTCCGTCGGCCTTGAGGGCTTGGTAGGCACCCCGCGCTCGCTCGGCGGATCCAAGGCGGGCCATCACGAAGTTTGCCTGACTCGGCAGGATCGTGGCCCCTAGCTCCGTCATGCCCGCACTCAATCGCGCTCGGGTGGCCAACACTCGTGCCACATTGGCGCGGGTCCAGTCGGGATCCTTCAAGCAGGCAGTCGCCGCGGCAATCGCCAGCCGGTCGAGATTGTAGCTGTCTCGAACCTTGCCGAGGCCCGTCACTAACTCTTCGCTGCCGAATAGCAAACCCACTCGCATGCCCGCGAGGCTCTGACTCTTGGAAAAAGTTCGCAGCACGCAAAGGTTCGGGGCCTGATTCACGAGTTCTAAAGCGTTGCTGTCGGCGAACTCCGCGTAGGCCTCGTCCACCACCAACAACGACTCGGGCATGCTCTTGGCCAAGGCGAGTAGCCGTTCGTTGCTGGCACTAGTGCCGGAGGGCGAGTTGGGATTCGCGATGAAGACGATCTTCGCTCCCGTTTCGCCCATGCCGGCGGGCAGCGAGAAGTCCGAGGCAAAATCGAGACTCACCGTAGGCGCGCCTTGGGCATTCGCGATGGTCTCGTACAAGACGTAGGTCGGGTACGGATAGGCGACGCTCTCCCCCGGCTCCAGCAAACCGCGCATCAACAAGGCGATCAGTTCATCGGATCCATTTCCTTGAAGGATTTGACTAATCGGCAGTCCAAATCTTTCGCTCGCAGCTTGTCGAAGGGCCAGCGCCGAAGGATCGCTGTACAGGCGAAGACGCGCGCCGTCATCGACCAGCTCGGCAACAATCGCGGCCTTCACCGTCGGGCTCGGTGGGTAGGGATTCTCGTTGGTGTTCAGCTTGATGATTTTCGAACCAGCAGCAGGCTGCTCACCAGGCTGATACGCCCTCATGGCGTTCACGCAGGGGCGTAACAAGGACATGAGCCACTGGTAACCGAAGCGCGCGCGGTAATGAACCGAAAAAGACTTGTGAATCGCGCACGCGAGCGCGAAATTCAGAAACTCAGAGGGGCGTTCGAGAGAACTACTCACTCGGGGTGAGAGCAGTTCTCTCGACGAAATGGCGACAACTCTGATTCTGTCGCAGTTTTTTGTGGTCGCGATTCCCAAGGGAATCGCGCACTAGGGGTGAATCGAGACGAGCGTGCCGTCGAGCAGACTCATGCCGCCGTGCCATTTCGAGGGGACGGGCGGGTCCGTCCAGCCAAAAAGCCATTGCGCGTCCAGCGGAGACAAGTTCACGCAACCGTGACTGCGTGGATGACCGAAGGAGTCATGCCAATAAGCCGCGTGCAGCGCGTAGCCCGCCGAGAAATATTGGACGTAGGGCACGTCCCGTAGATCAAATTCGTCACCCACTTGAGCGCCGCTCATGGTGATCGTCACGTGTTTGGTATGCACCAAGAAGCGGCCGCGCACGGTCGAATGAGTTTCTTCGGGATCTCCGAGCCCGTCGGCACCAGTGGAAACCAATGTGACGAACACCGGGCGCCCGCCCTCGTAGGCCGTCAGAGTTTGATTCAAGATGGATACGTTCAGCCACGTGCGCCCAGGGGTCGCCCAACTGGGGCGCTTCTTGAACGGGTTCACGCGCACCAAGCGCCGGTCGATCAGGTAGTCGCCGCTGGTCGTTTCCAAGTAGGTCATGCCGCCGGCTCGTACCCGCTTGCCGGATACCGGGACGGCCTCGCGATAGTCGAGCTTTCGCGATATTTTCAGCCCCTTCTCCTTCGGATCCCCTTCGTAGAGGTAGGCGCTGCGGGACATATTAAAAATGACCGGCAGGCGAACTTCATCGCTGAGAGGCAATCCGTGAAAACGACTGGGGGACACTCGCGTCATGCGATCGATAGGGACGATGGCCATGTCAACGGTCAGACCAAACTGTCTGCCGCCAGACTCGAATAGATCGACGAGGGCCAAGCCACTCTTGGGGATGGCACGGCCGGTGTGCACGTAGCGGCGAGAATGACGGTAGCCGGTCAGACTGAGAGTCGACTGACCCCCGGATAGGAACTCCGGCACGGCCGCGACGGGAACATCCGCCCACGACTTATCGCTGTAGTGCGCCTTGTGGTAGTGCAGCTCTTGCTCCACCGTCGCTTGGTCTTTCGCCGTCGGAATGCGAGTGTAAAACGGCGGCGTCGGGAACTTCGAGATGCCGTAGTAGTACGGCAAGGCGCTGCTTCTATCGGGACGACGACGAATCGCCGAGACCAATAGATGGTTAGTATCCAAGGACGCCGTCTTGCCGACACAGACGTATCCTTCGGGTCGGATTTGATAGAAGCCGCGAGTGCACCCTCCGAAGCCTGACGCCTCCGCGTGACGACTCACCACCGCCCCCGCCCGTAGATAGCCGATGCGTTTGGACTTGAACGTCGGGCGGGCGTAGATCGGAGTCTCTTTGGCGATGGAGACTAGCGCCCTCTCCGGATCCACGTCGTCCAAGGGGCGGGCGTACGCGCCCATCGGCATCATCTGCTCGGGGAATGGCTCGCTTTGCCGAAAATTATTGTCCGAAGCAGTTCGCTCCACCTTCGCCAACTGCGCTCCCGAACTCACACCGGCGACGCGTTTCGAGGGACTATCGCTGAAGGTCTTGGACGAGGGCCGCGTGGTCGAATCCACGAGCTCGCCCAAAGAAGAGCGCGACGGGGTTGGTAGCGGTTCCGGAAGTTTGGATGGGTCGGCGCTCACTACTACTGGCGACGGCGGGCTGGACACGCTGCGGTCTGGCGACGTGGGCGCGAGTTTCGAGGCAGGCTGTTTTCCAGACGCGACCGGAGTCGATCGACGTCGCGTGATCGCTGACGCTCCGACAGTCGCTTCCTTCGAAGGCTTCACCCGTGAGGCTGAAGATCGCGCAGGGCGTGCTTCTTGTGCACCGGGCGGTGACGCGCCCTGAAACCACGGCCGCTCGGCGCTCTGGCAAGCCAAGACGCTTGTCCCGACCAATGCCCACGGGATGGCGCGGAACCAATGCTGGGAAAGTCGAACTCGCATAGAACGGGGCGAAAGACCCGTCCCACACTTAACGAAACTGTCCGAATGGGGCCCACTTTTCGCCGTTAACTAAGCACTTAGCTAACCAACTAATGGGATCTGCCTATGGACAGTTCAGGGCCCCGAACTCAGTCTTCGGACGACGAGTCCGAGGTAGCGCAGGGCTCTTCGATCACGATGGGCTCGATCTGCGCGGCATCGTGGGCAGATTGCTTGAGCCCCAGCCCGACCAGAAAGACTTCCCAGCTATTCGAGCGGCTCGCCTGAGGCTTGACCACACGAACCGTATCGTAGGACGCAATGACCTGCTTCTTCGCCTTGGAGAACTCATTGCTCATGAAGATCTTGGCGATGAAGCTCGAGCCCGGCTTGCCGTATCGCGCAGCCATCTGCAGCGAGCCCACGACGAGCTGATAGCTGTAAAGCTGGTCGCGAAATCGGTCACCACTCGTGCGAGGGGCCATGTCGCTTATGATCACGTCGTAGGGGGCCCGACTCTCCACCGCGCCACTCGGGACAAGGGCATCCCCTTGGTGCACGGTCACATTGGACGGAAAGGCCTGGGTGATCTCAGTGAGATCGACGGCGACCAAGCGACCGTTAGCTGAAATCTTCCGACTGGCGTAGAGGCTCCACGAACCAGGAGCCGCGCCAAGATCGAGCACGTGCTGCCCGCCTTTGAAGATCTTGCAGCGCTTGTCGATTTCCTCAAGCTTGTACACGCTACGCGCGGGGTAGCCTTCTTTTCGCGCTTTGAGCGTGACCGGATCGGGCTTCGCGTAGGGGTTGTCTCGACGGCGGCTCACGTGGCAGTCACTAACATGCTCTTGACCGGCTCAGGTACCCCCGGTCGTGCTCGACAGTCGAGCGGCGCCCCCAAACGCACCACATCGGCCACACTGCGCCCCGCTTTGTCCGCCACTTCCTGTAATAACGATTCAAACGCCAAAAGATCAGTTTTGGTGTGATTCGTCACCGCCAACAATCGTCCGCCGGGCTCGAGCAGCCGAAGGGCGCGTTCTGCCATCTGCGGATAACCACGGGCGATGGTGAAGACCTGACGACCTCGAGTGGCGAAACTAGGAGGATCAAGAACGATCCAATCGAATCGCTGCTCTTTCCGAACCGCCCGCCCAGTCCATTTAAGAGCGTCTTCAGCGTAGTGTTTGTGCTCCTTGGGCTCCAAACCGTTGAGCACGACATTTTCGCGGCTTCGCTCCAGCGTGCGGCGGCTCAGATCTATGCTCACGGTCTCTCGCGCGCCACCCAGTCCGGCTGCCACTGTGAACGCGCCGGTATACGAAAACAGATTGAGCACCCGGGCGCCATCGCAGTCCCCGCGTAGCAAGGCTCGGTTGTTGCGCTGGTCGACGTACAGCCCAGTCGCCATACCGTCGTTCATCAGCACTTTCATCCTAAGCCCGTTCTCACTGATAACGAGAGGCGTCGGAGCTTCCACACCCGCAATAGGTCTACCGGGTGCCAAGTCGCTGACATCGACTCGCCGAAGATCCACCCTCACTCGTCGCTTGAGATAAACGCCAGCGTAGCCCAGTCCCACAAGCAACTCGGCTACCTCCGAAGCGGCAGCGTCCATCTCGTCCGTGAAGACGGACAAAACGACGAAGGCCTCGTAGCGTTCCGCCCGAAGCCCGTCGAGGCCGTCCGACTCACCATTGATGAGACGGTAGGCCGTGGATTCCTTTTCTAGAGGTTCCCGCAGCTTGAGGGCTGCACGAACCTTAGCCGCGAGAGGCGACTCACTCGCTGGACTTGCCACCGTTCTTCTTCACGGCGCCGCGAAGCTCGACGATCGCGTTCTTGCTGCCCGGCACGCCACCGCAGATCAGGACAAGACCGTCTTCGGCGAGAACCTCGGCTACCTTCTGATTGAGTACGCTGACGACCTTGTTGCCGTGCTGACCGGCCATCTTGCGACCCTTGAAAACACGACCCGGAGTCATGTTGGTACCGATGGATCCACCGTGACGCATCACTTCATGGGCACCATGGCTGCGCTTGGCGCCGCGGAAGTGGTATCTCACCATGACGCCGGTGAAGCCGTGGCCTTTGGAGACCGACTTTACGTCGACGAACTGTCCCTTTTCGAACAGAGCGGAGGCATCCATGCTCGCGCCAATCTCTAAAGTCGCGGCGTACTCTGGGGTGCAGCGAAACTCACGGAGGTGCTGCTTGGGCTCGATCTTGTTCTTCTCAAAGAAACCCTTGAGCGGCTTATTTGTCACCTTCTCTCGGCGACTACCGAGGCCGATGATCAAGGCGGTGTAGCCGTCTTTCTCTTCTGTCCGCTTGCCGACGACGACACTGGTCACATCCACCACAGTGCACGGGATGATCTCCCCCGTTGCCGGGGTGACAAGCTGGGTCATGCCGAGTTTCAGCGCTAGGGTTCCGGGATTCGTATTCATGCTATTTGCCTTCATCCCGCTGTTACTTCGAAGCACCAGCTCCGGACCATCACGGGGGATGGGGAGATAGCTTGCCCCTGAGCGGGGCGTCAACCAAAGCGGTGGGTTTTCCGCTAACTTTACGGGGGAAAGCCTCCCGAATCGGCCGCTGACCAAGTGAACAGCGGTCAATTCAGCCTAAAGGCCGGCGAATTCTCATCTCCAATCCGGACAGCCCCGGGATAAAAAGCGAAGCTCTGGAATTTCGAGGCGTTGACGGACCTCGGCCGTTATGCATAATGCCGCACCCCTCGGGTTTTCCCGGCATCTTTGCCGGCGCACTTTTCCCGCCTCGAGGCACCCAAAGTAGGACGTGAGACGATGTCGCTTTCCGCACGATTACAGGCTTTAGAAACCAAGAACCTTCGGGACGATATCCCGAAGTTCCGCGTCGGTGACACGCTAGCCGTTCACTACAAGATTGTGGAAGGCGACAAACTTCGCGTCCAGGTCTTCCGTGGGATCCTAATCAAGCAACGCCGAGCCGGCGCCCGCTCGACCATCACCGTACGAAAAACCAGCTTTCACGTAGGTGTTGAACGAACATTCATGCTCCACACCCCGCGTCTTGAGAAGATCGAAGTGGAGAGCCAGGGCGTCGTTCGCCAGGGTCGTCTGTTCTATCTGCGTGAGCTCAAGGGCAAGGCCGCTCGCGTCAAAGATCGTCGCGATCGCTGATTGCACGCGGACAGTTCGAGTCCCCTCGGGCTCACCCGACGCCGTCCGACAAGATCCGGACGGCGTTTTCGCGTTCCAGCACGCTCTCATTCCGGCAACCTCTCGTTCCAGCAACGATGCAGCTCAAGCGCAGTCCCGGCTGTTCAGCCGCCCCTCGGCTTGGCGAACGTCTAAGTGCTTCCTTAAGGATCGCCTCAGAAGACGAAGCAATTCTGCGTCAGACTACACCCTGATTGACACACGCTGTATGCTGCATGGGCTCATCCTAGGTTGGGGCTGAGCGGGAGGAATGAACTTAGATGGTGGTGTGCCAGCGGTGCGGTGGGCAGAACAAGCCCACCAGTAGATTCTGCGTTTCATGCGGAGCTTCCATCGGTGATTCCTTGGCACCACCAGACACCGGAGCGCCTGCCCCTCAAGCGCCTGCTGCGCCAGTGCCCGTAGCGCCCGCTGCACCGATGGCCCCCGCTGGTGCACCACCGGGCTACCAACAGCCCGCCCCCCAAGCAGCGATCCCAACGACCAATCCCATGCCGGCCCAGCCCGGCGTACCACCGGTCGCTGCCCCCGCGCCGGGACAAGCTGTCGTGCCGGGCTTCGGCGCACAGTCGCCTGGCGCCAATCCACAACAGGTTAGTCATGCGTCGCTGCAACAGCCTCCGCCCCATGCCGCACCAGCTCCGGGCGCGCCCGTGTATCAGCAGCCACCTGCTCCAGGGGCGCCCGCCTACCAACAGCCGCCTCCCCAAGCCGCGCCCCCTCCCCACGCGTACCAGCAGCCGCCGGTGGCTCAGCCTCCGGCGGCCCAGCCCCAGCCCCAGCCTCAAGCGCCACCCGCGTATCAGCCACCCGCATATCAGCCGCCCGCATATCAGCCGCCCGCATATCAGCCGCCCGTAGCCGCAGCGCCACCAGCAGCCGCGGCTCCGCCGCCCGTCCCCAAGGGCGCCAACCCACTCAGTCTACCGCCCGATGCCCCTCGAGTGCTCGCCGGATTTCTAGTGAGCTACGAAACAGAACAACTCGGGCACTTCTGGCCAATCTTCCAAGGGCAAAACTACGTCGGGCGACAGGGTGCCGTGCAGGGGCTCGATATCGAAATCGCCCACCCGACCACGTCGTCTCGCCACGCGTTGCTCGTCGCAGCCGCTCGACCCGGACGGGTATTGCTCGAAGACACGGGCAGCACCAACGGCACAGCCGTCGCCGACGTGCCACTCAACCCCGGCGAAAAGCGCGAACTTCAAGACGGCGATCGTATTCGCTTCGGACTCTTCAGCGTCATCGTCAAGATCGTCTGAACCCACCTACCGCAGCCGGCTCCCCGGAGCCTCGCATGCCCTCATCCCCCCAGCTTTGAGCACTCCCGAAAGATTCAGCATGACTCGGAACCCGGCGAACCCCCTCGGCCCCCTTAGCCCCTGGCGTGTACTGCTCGCCACCTGCCTGCTACTCGTGAGCTCGGTGAGCAACGCGGTAGCCGCCCCCGAAGCGCACATCTTGCGCATCGACCCCAGAGCCACACAGGAAAATGGTGCCCCCGTCATCACCACGGTGATCGAAGTGGTGCAAAGCAAGCGCATCAACGAAGCCACCGGGCACTGCGCCTCCCTCAGCCGAAACAGTCGCCTCGACTGCGTGGCTGCGGCCATGGATAAAAAGAACGCGCTCTACCAGCCGTTTCCCTTCCCCAGCGCCAACGCCATATTCACGGTCGCCGTAGACGGCACGGATCGTCCCGCCAAGTACCTCAGCCACACGAAGTGGGGCGAAAGCGCACGGCAACCCGGCGTTGGTACAGCCTGGCTCATTCTGATCGATGCCGATCGCCGCATGGGCAAGGGCTTTGGCGCCGCCAAAACCCTCGCGGAACAGTTCGTCCGGAGCATGGCGCCCAACGACATCGTGAACATCATGTTCTTCAACGATCGACAGGTGGTCAGCGACTCTCACTGGCTGCCGGCGTCGAAAAAGAAGAAGGCCCTCAGTTTTGCCAAATCCGTATCGTCCGTATCTCGAAGCTCCGGCCGCTCTCGTCCGCTGCTGAACATCATCAAGAATGCGGCAACCGACGGCTTCAAGGCCCTCGGCAATGTAGGCGGCGGCATCAAGGTGCCCATGCACCAAACGATGGTCGTGCTGTCCAGCGGCTTTGGTGGCACCGATCCTTCGACGTCCGGCCCTGGCGCGATGGAAGTCGCCAAGTACATGACCGGCGGGCGTTTCCCCAAGGACAACACGGCGCTGCCCAAGGCACCGGTGCCGGTTATTTCCGTGTTGTTCCCCCACCGCACTTTTGAGGAGTTCGCTCAAAACTCCGCGGCATTCATGCAGAACCTCGCCAACCCTGAGATTGGCGGATTTTTCAGCGTGATGCGCGCCGGGCAAGGCTCCCGCGCCAAAGCCATCGTGAACGCGGTTCGGACCCGCTTCTCCAAGATGTACCTCGTCAAATGGCGGGTCTCGTGCATTGCGCCGAAGGTCGAACAAACCTTCAAGCTCGTGTTCAACAACGTCAATCCGCCGATCCTGGGGGACAACACTTTCAAGGATGTGCCGGTCGGCATCGATCCCAGCACCTGGCCCTTAGACGTCAATGTCAAGTACACCACGGAGATGGTGAACCGCGAAGGCGGCATATACCCCGGTGGACGACTAAAAGTGTTCGGCGAGTTCTGCTGGAGCGGCGAAAAAGATCGCGCGGAAATCTACTTCTTGCCGGCTGGACAACAGGCTCCTCCGGATTTGGGCGGCAAGAACATCGATCAAGCCAAGCGCGCCCAGCAGCAACTGATTGCCATGGGTATGCGTGGCAAAGTCATCGAGGCGACGGACACCTTCGTGGAGTACGAAATCCCGGACAACGACAAGCTGATTCACGGTTCCGGAGATAACGGCGTCGCGCGGGTCGTGATTTACGACAACCGCGCCCATCGGACGAGCGGAGTCACTGCTGAGAACATCCTCCAGGTAAAGGCTACAACCGCACCTCTGCCGCTGCTCCTAATCCTCGGCGGCTTGCTGGGCCTCATCGTGGTCGCACTGCTCGTCGTCGTCGTCTTCCGCGGTGGCAAGAAGCCCGCCGCTGCGGCCGCCACCCCAGCCCCCATCCATGCCGGGGTCCCTGCCCCCGTAGCCGCAGCGCCCGCCAATGCGAGCACCGCCACCCTCCAGGGCTCTACCGGAATGTTCACGGTAATGCTCGGCGGGGACATTCGCGCCGGGCGCGACAGTGCCCAATGCGGGATCTTGCTCAACGCTCCCTCGGTATCCGGCGTTCACGCCACTCTTCGGATCGAGAACGGTCAGCTCATGGTGCGCGACGAAGGCAGCAACAACGGCACCTTCGTCGGCGGTGCGCGGATCGCAGCCGGTACGTGGAGCCTAGTGCCTCACGGCAGTGTCGTGAAGTTCGGCCCCGTTGAATTCAGCGTCCAGCTCAGCTAGCCCGAAAATCCCGCCGGGTGAACACAACTCGCCGTCATCCTCTTTGACGGAGCGAGCCCAGGGAGCTCCGTCCCTGTCCTCGACCCAGCGTCAGAAATTGTTTGTTTCGTGGATTCGGGGCGCGGCCCTCCGTTCCATCCGCGACCCAGGCGGTGTATTCATGGCGAATGATACCGGGGCTCTCTAAGCAAAGCATCACCATCGGCTCAGCCGCCAACTGCGATATTTCCCTGCAGGGTCCAGGCATCCAGCCCGAACACGCTCGGATTACCAAGCAAGCGGACGGGCTGCACTTCGAATCCATTAACGGCGCCCCCTGTACGGCGAACGGTCAAGCGGTCGCCGCCGGCACCACTGTGCCCTTCGATTTCCGAACGCCGTTCACCGTCGCGCAGACTCCGGTTCCGGTGGTGCATCCGCTCATCACCTTGATGTTGCTCCGCATGGGACAGGCTCCCCCGGCTGCCGGTCAAATTATCTTCGGGCGTGACCCCGCCCGCGTGCATGTCGTCATTGACCACCCCAATGCCTCCGGTCTGCACGCCACGGTCAGTCTGAACCCACTGACGGTCACCGACAATCAATCCACCGCCGGCACTTGGGTGGACTCCCAGCGATTGCCTCCCAATGCGCCGAGCCAACTCACTCCCAACGCGATCACCGCGATGGGTCCGATCCCGTTTTCGGTGCCGCTGCTGCAGCAGCTCGCTGCCTCCCTAGAAGCGCCGACCCATGCTCCGCCGCCCTCGCCCGCCGCTCTGGCAGCGGCTGCCGGCGCCGTCCCGGGGGCACCCGCATCCGCATCTAGTCCAAAACCGTCGCGCGCCAAGCACAAGACCATCATCGGACACGTTTCGATGGGCATGGGCGAGCCCAGCGTCAAGACCATCGGGCGTACGCCAGAGAACGACATTCAGGTCGAAAATGTACAGGTGTCGAGCCACCATGCCTTCCTGCACAAGATCGGCGATCAGTTCATGATCGAAGACCGGGGCTCGGCGAACGGCACCTACGTACGCGGCGAACGCCTGGCCCCCGGACAAAAGGTCAAGGTCGGCAACGGCGAGAAGGTTTTCGTCGGCCCCATGCCGCTGTTAATTCAAACAGCCGCCGACGAAGTCGACATCGTGGTCGAGGACTCGGAATCCTGGGAGGGGCGCCCGCTCTACGAAATCGAAGCCTGGGATCTTGTCATCCAGGTGAACGACCGCGATCAACCGGGCACACTGAAGACCTTGCTCGATCACGTGAGCTTCAAGGCTCTGCCCGGCGACTTCATCGCTCTGATGGGGCCCAGCGGCGCCGGCAAAACGACGCTCCTGCTGACCCTCAACGGGTACCTGCCGCCTACCGCCGGTCAGGTGCGCATCAATGGCGAAAACCTCTACGCCATCTACGACAACCTTCGAGGCTCCATCGGCTACGTGCCCCAGGACGACATCGTTCACCCGGAACTGACCGTATGGGAAGCCGTGCGCTACAGCGCCAAGTTCCGTTTGCCGCCCGACTACTCCGACGAAGAGATCGACCGCCGCGTCCTGACGACGCTCCAACAACTGGGGTTGGAATCCGTGATGCATCTGCAAATCGGCAAGCCAGAAAAGAAAATCCTTAGCGGCGGGCAGCGTAAGCGCGTCAACATCGCCATGGAGTTGGTGACGGATCCCGTCATCATGTTCCTCGATGAACCCACCAGCGGTCTGGCCGCCGACGACACCACTGCTCTCGTCAGCTTGCTCGCCGATTTCGCCCGCGAGACAGGCAAGACCATCATCACGACTATTCATCAGCCCGCGAAGGACGAGTTCGAGAAGTTTAACCTCGCTCTCATCATGGGACAAGGCGGCATCCCGATGTTTTACGGGCCGACAAGCCCTGATGCCTACCGCTTCTTCGGCAGCTTCCGGGAACAGCTTGGCAAGCTCAACGACGTCGACAACCCGCGCGACATGTTCGACATGCTCAATCAGCGCGAGCAACCCATGTGGGAGCGCGTGAGTGCCGCGGACCCAACAGCGAAGCGGGAAACATCGCGTTTTGCCGCCGCTCGGGAATGGCACGATGATTTTTTCAAGAAGAACGATCCGACCTTCCAGAATATGTATTCGGGAAGACGGGCGGTGGGCACCGGCGGCGAAACTCAGGCACTGCCCAGCGGCAGACCGAAAACCAACGGCCAGTTCCGCTTACTGCTGAGTCGCTACGCTCGGATCAAGACCCGAGACATCGGCGGCACGGCGATCATGCTCGCCCAGGCACCAATCATCGGCGTGCTACTCGCCGTCGTATTCGGCGGACAAAAAGACGCCATGCCCTATTGGTGCCTCGGCGCCCTCCAAGAGCTCAGCAAGCGGTCAGGGAGCGCCCTCGAGGACGGCGGTATGAGCTTCCTCAACAACATGCAGACCACCCCCGACAACTCCGGGGCGATATTCTTCTTGGTGGTCGCCTCCGTTTGGTTTGGCACGAGCAACGCCGCCCGGGAGATTGTGAGTGAACGCGCCATCTATATGCGCGAACGCATGGTCAACCTGGGACTGCTCAACTACGTGCTCAGCAAATTTCTGTTGCTAGCTGCAGTATGTCTTATCCAGTGCACGGTGTTGCTCACCATCGTGTTTTTCTCCTTAGATTTTAATGGCGGCATGCCAGCCTTCGGCATCAGCTTGTTCACCATGGTGATGACCGCGATGAACTCCGTAGCACTCGGGCTCTTGCTCAGCGCCATTGTCGACAGCAGTGAGGCGGCGATGGCGCTGACCCCCATCGCCCTGATCCCTCAGGTCGTTCTCGGCGGTCTCATGGTCCCCCTCACCACCAACGAATTGCTTCGCTGGCCTATGATGGTGGTGCCAGCTCGCTGGGGTTTCCAGGGAGTGGTCGCTCAAGAGCGCATGGCTATTCAGAACGACCCGGCCTGGGTGATAGATATGAACAACCCCAAGCTGAACAGCGCGGATAACTTCGTTGTGGACGGGAAATTCCATTGCGCCGAAGCGCAGATCGCATCGGACAACTACAACGGTGCCTGGGGATTTACGGACTACACGACCGCCTGGTTACCGCCCTTGGTGCTAGGCACGATGATGTTTATCCTATTCGTGGGCATTCTCATCAGTCTCAAGCGCCGCGACACGATTTAGCGCCGAAGCTCTAGCGACCCAACACTCGCGACCTGACGCCGCGCCGGCCGCGAGCCCCTGTCATCGGCGCTCAGCGGTCGGGATAGGAGGCGAAGACTTGCGTCGCCACCCACGATATCTCGTCTCCCGACTGGGGGTCACGGACGATGGAAACGCCCACGTGGGTGTATTCCTTTTTCAATATATTCGCTCGGTGACCCGGGCTGCCCATCAGCGCTGCATGAACCCCCGCCGACGTCGGGGCATGAGCCACGTTTTCGCCGTAGATGAGCGGTCGAACGCCGGCTGCCTGCGCCCGCTGCTCCAGGTCGCCGTGCTGGGGCGAGCGATGTCCAAAAAACCGATTCTTCGCCATGTCCATAGAGTGCGCATGGGCCATCAACGTGAGTTTGGGGTCGCTGCGTAGCGCCGGAAGGCCGTGCTTGGCTCGCTCCTCGTTGGCTAGGCGAAGTAAGGTGACAGCCGCTTCGTCGGCCGTTTCCGACGTGGTGGCAGTGACCGCGATTTCCAACTTGGGCGCAACTCCGACGTAGACCGGAAAATTGGCGAGAACCTTGAGGCCCTCTTTGCCAGTCCCCAACACCTCCACTCGGTATTCCCCATCGGCGTCGGCAACCAGGCTGCCGTGAAATTTCCTGCCCTTCTGGGTGGGAATGCGGGTGGTGTTGCCATCCGGACGGCTAAAAACGATCTCGGCGTCCCGCAATCCTTCGCCCAGTTTCCCCTCAACCGCCAGGGTGGAGCCTGACTCATAGCGTCGCGGCATAGGCTCCAGCTCCAGCCGCACGCCGCCCACCACAATGGCGCCGAATAACTGGGTGCCACGACGCAGGGTCGCTATGCCCACCCGATTCCAACTAAAACCTGCGCTCCAGCTGTCTTTGGTGTTGCTCAGCAAGTCGGCCCAACCGTCACCTTTGGAGGTGGCCAGGCTCGCGCTCAGCGAGATGCCGATCCACCCCGCCTTGTGCGAGACAAAATCCACAGCCTCCATCCGAAGGTCACCTTCCTCGCTCACGACGTGATCGATCACCCAACTGGCGACCGTGTCCAAGGCGCCATCGCCCTCCAGAATCATCTGGTGGGTCGCGAAATACTCCAGCGCCAATCCGCGAAGCTTCTTATCATCTTCCCCGAGCGTCCGGAGAGCTGCAGCCGTCGACCGATAGTTCGTAACGGGCTCGACACCGCTGCCGATCGCAACCGTAGCTCCGCCCGTCGATTCCGGCGAACTGGGGCCGAGACTTGGGCCGGCTCCGCACGCCACACAGCAAGCGGCGATCGCGAAGCTGTGCGCTAACCGCATCGGCGGTTACAGCTCTCCGGCCTTCGCCTTGGCCACCCACTCTTTGATCTTGTCCTCGATGACTGCCAGCGCCTTGCCCTTGAAAGGCTTGAGCAGGAAGGGCACCTTGAGATCGATATCGATGCTTGAGCCGTTCACTTCCAGATCTCCTGTTAGGCTCGCGCCCTTGACTGTAAAGCTGATGGTCGCCTTGGTATCCGTCACCCACGAGTAACTCGTCTTGTACTCCGCGAAGCGCTCCTTGTAGCTGGCCAGAGCAGCGTCGGTGGCCTTCTTGGCCAGTTCGATATCCAAACCGTGGGAAACTTTGTGCTTCATACTTTCAGTTTTTTCCTCGGGGCACCAAAGGTCAACATTAGGTAGTGCTTTTCCACAGAACAATCACACAGCGGCCAAGCTGCTTTGCCAATCGAGGCCAACTGGAGCCCCCCACCCGGCAACGCTGCGGCCCGGAGGCCCACCTTTGAGCTACTTTGCGGATTCCGAGACGCGTACGAATAGCCGACCGGTCCCGCTGGACGCCTCCGTCGCCTTGCACCGCGGCCCCACCAGTGCTCCCCTAAAGGCGTGAGCAATGCGGGCGACTTTGCAGACGATCGCCCCAGAATGGGGGTAGATTTCGGCGGGACCCGCATCAAGTTTGCCTCGGTCATCGGCGGCAAAATCGACCGTTTGGTCGTGCTCGATACGCCCAAAAACAACAGTGCCGCTCTACTTCGGAGCATTGCCGACGGCGTGAAGGCCTTCCAAGCACAACCTGTGTCCGTGGGCGTTGCCATTCCGGGTGAGGTCGATGAAGACGGGATCTGCTGGCGATTGCCCAATGTCACCGGATTCGAGGGCGTCCCGATCTCCCGAGAGCTCGAAAAGCTGTTGGGCTGTCCCGTACGGATCGAAAACGACGGTACCAGCGCAGCTCTTGCAGAATCCAAGTTCGGCTACGGGCTGCAGTTTCAAGACTTTCTCGTCGTCACCCTGGGCACCGGCGTCGGAGGTGGACTCGTACTCGGTGGGCAAGCGCGCCGAGGTCATCTCGGATTCGCCGCCGAGATCGGGCACATCCTTATCGACCGAAGTGCCACGGCCTGGCTCTGTCACTGCGGGAAGACGGGCTGCATCGAGAGCTACGCCAGTACACGTGCGCTCCTCCGCTACTACAGCGAGGCAGGTGGCAGCGCAAACTCTGTAGAGGAACTCGCGCGAGCGGCTCGGGACGGAGATGCTGAGGCCACCGAAAGCTTCCGTCGCGCCGGCAAAGCCCTCGGTATGGGCCTTTGCAGCGCCCAACACTTGCTCGATCTCGATGCCTTGATATTCACCGGCGGGATCTCAGCTGCCTTCGATCTGATGACGGATAGCGTTCGAGAAGGATTGAGAGCCCGCGCCTTCGCCCCCCCGTTGTCAGAACTTCCTTTGTTGGTGAGTGAACTCGGCCCCCATGCGGGCGTCATTGGCGCCGCCTGGCTACCGTCCCATTTCGAGGGTCCACGATCATGACGATGAAAGCCGTTCTCGTTGAAAAGCCAGGTGGCATCGAACAGTTGGATCTGCGCGATGTGCCGGTACCGGAACCCGCCGAAGCGGAGGTACTCCTGGCAATTAAGGCGACCGCCCTCAACCGGGCCGACATCCTCCAGCGGCGCGGCCTGTATCCTCCGCCGAAAGGGGTGACCGATATCCTCGGATTGGAGTGCTCCGGCCTCGTCTCCCAGCTGGGCCCGGGGTGCTCTGAGGCTAAAGTCGGCGACCGCGTGATGGCGTTGCTACCCGGCGGCGGCTACGCCGAATACGTCAGCGTACCCGAATCGATGCTCATGACGATTCCGGAGTGTCTCAGTTTCGATGAAGCCACCGCGATTCCGGAAGCCTTTCTGACAGCGAGCGAGGCCTTGTTTCACCTCGGCAGTGTCGCCAAGGGCTCGACGGTACTCATTCATGCGGCCGCCGGTGGTGTGGGTAGCGCGGCGGTACAACTCGCCGCCCATTGCGGCGCGGTCGTCATCGCCACCGCCGGCAGCGATGAGAAAACTGCGCTCGCCAGCCAGCTCGGGGCCCAACACAGTCTGAACTATCGAGAGACGGAAGTGGCCAAATGCGTACGCGAGATCACGAACGGTCGGGGGGTGGACTGCATCGTCGATTTTCTCGGCGGCGGAGCGTGGGCGAGCAACAGCCGCTGCCTCTCCATCGGCGGACGCTGCGTCGTAGTCGGTGTGTTGGCCGGGCCCACAGCGACCGTCAATTTCGGCGCCTTGCTTCAGAAACAACAGCAGATCCTCGGCCTGGTCATGCGCTCCCGCAGCTTGGAGGAGAAAACCGCCATTACTGAGACCTTCATCGAGAGATCTCTACCGCTGTTCGCCGACGGCAGCTTGCGGCCAGTGTTGGACCAGACCTTCGCATTGGCCGACGTGCCCGAGGCTCACACCCGGATGGACGCGAATGCGAATCTCGGCAAAATCATTCTGACGGTAGACTGAGACCCCCCACCCATGCTCGCTCTTTGCTTCGATGGCACGCTACAACTCCAGACGGAGTACCCGGATCCCAAACGGCCTGCTGGAGAGGCGTTGGTCGAGCTGCGGCTAGCCGGAGTCTGCGATACGGACATTCAGCTCTCTCGGGGCTACATGAATTATTGCGGGGTGCTTGGGCACGAGTTCGTCGGCACAGTCCTAGAGGCTGACGATAGCCATTGGGTTGGCCGGCGAGTCGTCGCCGACATCAACGCCCATTGCGGTCAGTGCGCGCAGTGTGAGAGCGGGCAAGAACATCATTGCCCACATCGCACAGTGCTCGGCATTCTCGGACGAGACGGCGCATTCAGCGAACGCTTCACGGTGCCCGAACGGTGCTTGGTCGCCGTTCCCGATGTGGTAGCCAACGAAGCCGCCGTGTTCGCGGAACCGCTGGCGGCGGCCCTTCACGTGCTGGACGTTGCCACCGCGGACAGCGAGATAGCCGTTCTCGGTGATGGCAAGCTGGGCTTGCTCATCGCCTTAGCGTTGCTCGGGAGCGGACGCCAGGTCACGCTCATCGGTCATCACCCCAATAAACTCAGTATCGCCGCCGCCGCCGGCGCTCACACCTTGCTGGAAAAGGATTTGGATCCCGCGCGCCAATACGAGACGGTCGTCGAAGCCACCGGCAGCGCTAGCGGGATCTCTCGCGCGCTGGCGCTAACCGCTGCCCAAGGCTGCGTCGTGCTCAAGACCACCGTTTCCGGGGAAACCAGCGTGGATCTGTCGCCGATCGTCATCAACGAGCTGCGAGTCGTGGGCTCGCGTTGCGGCAATATGGCCAACGCCCTCAGCTGGCTCCAGACCAGCAGTATCGATCTCTCGCCGCTGATCACTCAGCGGATCCCCCTATCAGACGCCGCCGGGGCGCTGGAGCTAGCTCAAACCCCCGGGCAGCTCAAGGTACTGATCGACGGGGGCTGAGCCCTCGTCCAGACTAGAAAATCCCCAAACACAGGCCTGCAGCCACACCCTGGCCCAGCTCTTCGCAGCGGGCCAGCACCTCTTCGCTCACCGGGCCGAGGCAGATGATCTCAGCGGACACTTTTTTCATGGGATATCCCTTGAGGATCCTCTCCACACTGCGCACCGCCCCTGTGCCGTCGCTGCCGCCGCACACAAACAATGCATAGGCAGGATTCGAAAGCTGCTCTCTGGTTTCGTAGTAGGTGCGCTCGAAAAAGTCTTTCAGGGCCCCGGACATGTAGCCGAAGTTCTCGGGGGTGCCGAAGATGACGCCATCACACCAGAGCAGGTCCTCCGGGCCAGCGCCAAACGCACTCTTCACGCGGAGATCAATGTCGGTCTCTAGGCGGGCCCCGCGTTCCACAGCTTCACGCATCTCTTGGAGGCGTCCACCGATCTCGTGAGCCACGATGAGCAAGCGCTTCAATGTGCACTCCTTGCCGCTCTAGTGTTTGACGCGGCTCTCGTTGTGGCAGAGGCCCAGCTGAGTCTCGGGGCACGAGATTCGGACGTGAAAATGATCGTCATGGGCGCTTACGCTCTGAGGCTGTTTCAGTAGCTTAGCAGCCTGAACATAATACTTCTTGAAGCGCTTTTGGCCTTTGGCGTACTTGAGCAGTCGGGAGCGCACACCGCGGGACACAAATATATGGCTGAGCCCCGCCCGGTGGTCCGTCGCCCAGGCTTGAACGAGAAGCCAATTGCGATAGTCATCGAACAGCAAGCCGCTACCGTCCTTGGCCCGGCCTTCGGCATCGAAGGCTAAGAAGCGCTTGCCTATCACCGGTTTGCCCGCCTTGTTTTTTACATAAAAGCCGATATCCGCGTCCCGGCCACTCTGGTGGGAGCGGTGGCCGTTCAGGAAGCCGCCACGTTCACTCGACAAATCCCCCACCAGCATCACCGAGCCCTTGACGGAACGACCGATTTCTCGGGAACTGCGGCGAAGCATGAGCACCAACGCAGGATGGGCGTATTGGTTGAAACGACTGCTTCGCTTCACCTTCAGATAAGGGGTGTCCCGAAGCTTCTTGGCACGCAGATGCCAGCCAGAGTTCGGATATCCGACAGACAGCGACTGCACCATGTAAGGCGACTGGCGATACTTTTTGGGGAGGTCGCGCTCACCTCGCGCGATCGCTGAAGGCGCGAACAGAAGCGCGACGGCCGCAGTCAGACCCACACGCCGGATTGCAGAAATCTTCGTCATTCGCTGAATAGAGCCCCGCCAAACGGAAGGGACCGTGAGGAGAGACGAAGCCAGGCCCCGAATCTCTCAAAATCTCCGTAGAAATTGGCGATACTCGGTGAAGGGTTGAGTTTCATCGACAATAGCGATGGCAGCTTTTGCCGTCCTTGGACAACTCTCTGCCGCCATTTCACTAAGTCGAAGCATTTTTCTCGGGCGCGCCCGCCAGGGCGCTCGGCCGTGTAGCATGCCTCCGTGGCAACGGACCGGCGAACACCCGCGCTTATATTCGGTCCTCTACTCGCCGTGGGCACAGCCCTGCTTTGCCTCAGCTCGGGGCTTGCCACGCCGGCTGCCGGGACTGCCGCCGTCACGACTTTGTGCGCTGTGTGGTGGGTCACCCTCGCCATCCCCATCCCCGCGACCTCCCTCATCCCCTTCGCGGTCCTCCCGCTCCTAGGGATTTTGGATCGCAAAGAGGTGGCTACCGCCTACGGGCACCCGATGATTATGCTCTTGCTCGGGGGCTTCTTGCTGTCGACGGCCATGGAGCGATCCGGGGCCCATCGGCGCTTGGCTCTCGGCATGGTGCGGGCAGTCGGTGGGGATGGCGGGCGACGATTGGTGCTTGGCTTCATGATCGCGTGCGCCCTGCTCAGCATGTGGATATCCAACACGGCCACGACACTGATGCTGCTGCCCATCGCCATCGCCGTTCTTGACCAAGATGAAACCGGAGAACTAGCCACCCCGCTACTACTGGGCATCGCTTATTCCGCAAGCATAGGAGGGCTTGGCACCCCCGTCGGTACGCCGCCAAACGTCATCTTCCTCGGCGCCTATCAAGAGCTAACGGGCAACGACATGAGCTTCGCTCATTGGATGACCATCGCCGTGCCCATCGTGGTATTGATGATTCCGCTCACCTGGGCATGGCTGACCCGGAACTTGTCTTCCCAACACCAGTTGCAATTGCCGCAGGTAGGGGCGTGGAGATCGGCGGAAAAGCGCGTGCTCGGGGTCTTCACGCTCACAGCGATTGCATGGGTCACGCGGCGTGAACCCTTCGGGGGGTGGAGCGGCGCTCTCGATCTACCCGGCGTTGGCGACGGGACGGTAGCGTTCGCGGCGGTGATCGCGATGTTCCTGATACCTGACGGGAATAAACAGGGGGAACGGCTGTTGGATTGGGAAACCGCCAATCGAATCCCCTGGGGTTTGCTCATCCTCTTCGCCGGCGGCATCGCTCTCGCCAAAGCTTTCGGCGCCTCCGGGCTCTCCGCGGCTCTCGGCAGTGCGCTCAGCGCTCTGGCGAGCTGGCCCACCCTGTTGATGCTGGTCGCTTTGTGCCTGGCGGTCACCTTTCTGACTGAGCTCACCAGCAACACCGCGACGTCCAGTCTGCTCATGCCCATTCTTGCCGCGGCCTCTATCGCCGCCGGTCTTGAGCCCGCCACATTGATGGTTCCGGCGGCCCTCAGCGCCAGCTGTGCATTCATGTTGCCGGTCGCCACCGCGCCCAATGCCATTGTGTTTGGCACCGACCGCCTACCGATCCAACAGATGGTGCGTCACGGCATCGTGGTGAACCTGCTCGGCGTAGTGATCATCTCGGCCGTCTGCTTCGCTCGCCTCTAGCAGCGCAGCTCGCGATGACGGCGCCCCGTCCCCGTTCACTCGCTCGCTGCCGCTGCGGACTTTCTAGCCCGAGAGAACAAGAAGGCAGGCAGGATCAACATTGCCGCCAGCAAGGTGGTGACTTCACCGGCCGCCGCCGCCAGGCCGAAACTCTCCACTGCGCCATTGATGCTCAACAGCAGCGCCATATAACCCACGGTCGTGGTGAGAGAACACAACACCACGGCGCCGCCGGTTTCGATGAACACACGATCCAAATCATCCCCGGCTATTTCGCGCCGCTTCATGACGTTAAGAACATAGTCCGAGCCCACGCCAATGCTGATCGGCAACGCCACGAAGTTGAGAAAATTCAGGTGAATGTCACGAATCGCCAGGAAGGCGACCAGCCAAGCGATGCCCAGCCCCAGGATCGCGAACGATATCCAGGCGCTCTTGCGCCCACGAAACGCGATCAGGATGACAAGGAAAGTACCCAATAGGCTGAGACCAATGGCCCGAGGAGCGTCCTCGCCGACCGCCACCAACATATCCGAGAAAATCACCGCGTCTCCCGAGCCGTGAATCACGTCGCCATTGGGCAAGGTGACCTTTCGGAAACTGTCGGCCCAAATGCGGAGGTAGTGAGCGTCATAAACGCTACGCCCTTCTTTGGGTACGATGAAGACAATGCGCCCCTTGTGGCCGTCCTTCTCTTGAAAAGGTCGCACCACCAAGTCCGGAAGGTCTTCGATTCCAATCGTCACCAGCTCGTCGGGAATGTGCTCCTTGAGCGCTTCCCAGTCAGCATCCGTGATGAACTTCCGCTTTCGCGCCCGACTGATACGATTTTTGATTTCACGGAGCAGCTCAAGCTTCTGAGCCTGCTCCGTCGGCAGCATTTCAAAAACGCTGACGACCTTCTCGAACGGCTTCTTGTCGTCGGGAGCGGCGAGACGGCGCTTCTCGAGCTCCGCCAGCAGGGGCTTCACCTGATCGAGGCGGTCCACGACAATGGCCCGCCCATCCTGGCCGGCGCGACCGACGATTTTGTCGACCCGGCGACCCAGCAGCTTCGCTTCGGTCGGCGATGTGGACTTATTCGCGATTTTCCGCATGTTGTATTCCATCGGGTCATCGACGAAATATTTCACGGACAAGCCCACCGCGAGCAAGCCGCTCACGAGACCAATTACCGCGATGGATCTCGGGCTCTTCTTCACCAGCCAAAGGAAGGGGCGACCGTAGGCGCCCTGCATACGAACCGCCAAACCCTGCTTCTGGTCATCGCCACCGAACATGGGACGGGCTCGCTCGCTGAGCACTAACACTGCGGGCAGCAACCAATAGGTCGCGACCCAGCACACCACCATGCCGACCCCACCGATCAGCCCGAAGTGTTTGAAGCCACGAAAGTCCGTTACCGACAGCGAGCCGTAAGCGATGGACGCCGCTGCCGCTGCCGCCAGGGTCGCGATGTAGGTGTCCCGATGACCGCTATGGATGGCTTCGGTTACATCGAGCCCCTCGTCCCGCCGCGCCTCGATATACCGAGCCATGTAGATGATGCCAAAGTTGATGCCATTGCCCGCGATGATGCTCACCAGGAAACCGGTCGCGGTGTTCAAGTAGCCGACGGTGAAACGAGCCGCACCAAATGCCCACACGCAGCCAACAAATATAGTGACGCCCATAGCGAGCAACATGCGCACCCGCAGAAAGAACAGAAACACCACCAGCAACACCATACCGATGCCCCACGCGCCGACGTGAACGAGATCGGTCACGACCGTCCGCTGCCCCTCAGCGCTGGTGATCAAGTTCCCGGTGAATCCAAGTCGGATCTCGCTGTCTATTTTTCCCTCGGTCTTCAATTGGGTGACCAGCGCCCGGATCTTGTCCTGGAGTGCAAAGGCTTTGGGCGATCCGCTGCCATAGGGTGTACGAACCAACAGCGCGGCGAGCTTTCCTTCCTCGCCGATGTAGTAGCCTTCCATGCCGGGGCTGCTGCTCTTGGCCTCTTCGACCTTCTTGCTGAATCGCGCCTTTAGAGAATCGGCGCTGAACTCCGGCGGAATTTCATCGTCCTCTAGTTCCAGGCCAAGACCTGAGGCTTTCCCCACCTCGTAGTCATAACGGTCCAACACATCTTCATGGATTTGCTCGATGTCTTTAAGATCCGCATAAAGGTGCTTATTGAGCTCGAAGAACTTCCGCGCTTCCCGGCTGCCGTCCGCCACACTGCCAACATATTCGGGACCGAATGCCATTAATCTCGGAGACATCTCGTCGATGAAGGCCTTGAGTGTTTCGAAGCTTTTTCCCTCGGCGACCACGGACAGGGTCGAGTTGCCCGCCAGGCGCTCGGACAATCGCCGGCTCTCGATGACGCTGGGTTTGGTATCCGGGAGCAGTTCCTTAAAACTGGTCTTGAGCGATAACCCAGATGCAGCCCACATGGCGGGTACCAGGGACGCGAGGGTGATCAACACGACTAGCCAGGGTCGCCGAAGTTGAAGGTTGGCGAGGCCGGTCAGGAAACCCGAAAGGGGAGATTTATTCATGTCGCGCGCCGGGGATCTTGCCCCGACACAGCTCAAATGCCCACTAATTGTAACGAAGATCCGACCGATTCATCCCGGCGGATTAGTAGCTGGCACCCCAGAAGCCACAACGCGGAGGGGCTTCGAGTAGATCCTAAACGGATCTGCGACCCTATAATAGGCCGAACTACGATCGGAAAACTCCAGGAGGAGCAGTACCAGCGTGACCTCGCTCGCCTGGGTTGCGCTGGTACTGCGGTGTGTAGGAGCGGTTCTCAGTAGCAACCGTTCATCGGATCCCCGTCGTCAACGCAAGCTTCGGCTCGTGGGGGCGGGGCCGTGGGCCGCCGCTGTTGATTCCGGCGTCCTCGCGCCGCGGGCACCGTCTTCTTCCGCGGGCTCCTGGCTGGGTCCCTCGCCGCCTTTTCCTCGGTAGCCTTCCGCTCTGCATCCTGCACAGCGTCCCTCTCGCGAACTGATTGTTCATCCGCCAGGCGCCCTCGCAACTCACTGAGCTCCATTTGAGCGATACTCAATGCCCGACGCCCGTCGTCGATCATATCTTTCGAATCGCCCACAGCCGCCGTGCCCCAGATACCGCCGGCAACCACCACAGCCATGGCTACGACCAATCCCATCACTCGACTGATGCGGTAGCGCTTCGAATCCGCCTCAATGCGCAGTAATTGTTCGCGGTGGGCGTTAGCCTGCTCGGAGCGCTTCAGCGTCAGCTCACGCTCGCTATCGAGCCGAGCGCGTTCTGCATAGCCCAGCCGAATACCCTCCAGCCGAGCTCTCTCCGCTGAGCGACGGCTATTTTCTATGACACTTTGCGCCTCCGCCGCCTTGGCTCGCGCTGCCGCCTGGAGTCTTCGCTGTTCTTCTACCTCAGCCTGGCGTCGCTCAGCGGCTAGCTCCGCCGAGCGAATGGCTTCCTGTTGGTTCAGAATGCGTTCCTTCTCCATTTGTTCAAGAGCCTGGAGCGAAAACAATAGTGAGCTGTCGTTGCTATCTGACACGATGGGGATCCTTTCCGAACGATCTCGAGTCAGACGCACGAACTGGACCCGCTCTTGGGTCAGTCGGGGTGCATTTCTTGGATCTGTGCGGATTCCTGACGCACTGCCGTGTGCCGCGCCCCAGCAATGGGGCGCAGCGAGCGCCCACTTTTCGCGACCAACGGCGGGGCCCGGTCCCTGAGGCCGTCCGCTAGGAATTCATCGTCGGAACCCGCCCAGGCTTGGGAAAACTCGGGTTCGCCAAATCATCTGAATCCGCGGCGCGGATTTCGGATTGTCTGGGAGCCACCACGGCGGCCTGCGGGATAGAATCCGGAAACATCGAAGCGCGTTTGCCAGGCAAGATCGAATGGGTGCGCCCTTCGGGCAGTTTCGCGGGATCGCCCACCACCTCTAGTGCTGTTCTTACAATCGCTTTGAGGGTCGCGCTAATACCGTATCCGTCCACCGTCGATGCCTCAAATTGGGGAACGCGAGGGTTAATGTCCAGGGCCTCTCGGAGCTGTTCCACCGAGAGCACACCGGGAAGATCTCGCTTGTTGAACTGGACCACGGTCGGCATGCGCGTGGCATCCTCCCCGACCAGCGCTAGATTGGCTTTCAGCTCCTTGCTGCTTTCGATATTCGCGCTCGTCGCCGCCGTTTGGCTATCCACAACGAATACAACGCCGTCCACATGTCGCAAGATTCGCCGTCGTGTCTCGTCGTGGGCGATCTGGCCAGGGACCGTGCAAAGATGCAGTCGGATCTTGTAGTCCTTGAAAGTCCCCAACTCGACAGGCATCAAATCGAAGAACAGCGTCCGCTCAGCCCCCGTCTCCAAGCTCAACAACTTGCCCCGATTGTTGGGGCGGGCCTTCGAATGAAGGTACTGGAGGTTGCTCGTCTTCCCGCCGAGACCCGGGCCGTAATAGACGATCTTGAGGAAGACCTCTTTGTGACCGTGCTGAACCGAGGGCATGTGAAGCTAGATACGGACTATTCGCGAAATAACTAACTCCAACGCGAAGTAGCAGAACAGCAGCCAACGGTAAACTCTGCCTCAGGGCGAGGCGCCTCATATTATGTAGTGGTTGCCGCTCCCCCGCGCCGGGTGGCGTTTGCCATATTACACGAACGCCGAGGACAATCTTCCCACCGAAACGGCTCGACGCCGCCGTCAGAACAGCTTCGCAGTATCCAACAGAATCGTCACCGGCCCGTCGTTCACCGATTCCACCAACATATGCGCTCGAAACTGCCCGGTTTCGACGGGAAGTCCTTCGTTACGAGCGAACTGGCAAAGCGCATCGAACAACGGACGGGCTTCGTTCGGCGGCATCGCCGAGGCGAAGCTGGGGCGCCTGCCTTTTCGAGCGTCGCCCAGCAGCGTAAACTGAGAAACCACTAACACGCTCCCCCCTACGTCCTGCACGCTTCGCTCCATCTTGTCGTCATGCTCGAAGATACGCAGTCCCGCTATTTTTGACGCCAGGGACTTGGCATCGCTCATTTGGTCCTCACGGCCCAGCCCCACGAGCACGAGCAGGCCCGTCTCGATCTCGCCGACAATCTCGTCGTCGACCCGAACCCGAGCCGAGCTAACACGTTGGATTACCGCTCTCACCCGTCGTCCCCCAAGAGCCGCAGATCAGCTCGTGTGATAAAGCATCACGTAAATCAGAACGCCGCTGACCGACACGTACAGCCAAAGGGGCAGCGTGATTTTCGCGATCCGGCGATGCTTCTCTAGCTTTCCGGTCCAGCCTCGGTAGAGCGTAAACAGAGCCAGCGGCACGATCGGTCCAGCCAACAACACGTGGGGGATCAGAAGGCCGTAGTAGACGCCTCGCAGCAGCCCTTCGCCTTGATAACGAACCGAGCCGGCCGTAGCGTGGTGCGCCAGGTAACCCACCAAAAACAACGACGAAAAGACGATGGCGGCGATCATCCACACCTTGTGCGCGGCAAGGCGACGCTTGCGAATCATGACGTAGCCCGTGACCAAGCAGCAGGCAGCGCCACCGTTCAGACCAGCATTGAGCGTCGGAAGAAGCAGTGACCCCTGCTGAGCGCTCGGTTCGACCAGCATCATCACCGCGGTGACGGCTAGACAAACGAAGACGCTCAACCCCCAAATCGTGCGGCGAATGATCGCTGGATCTGCGGAGCTATCAGGGGCAGGGGCTGTAGCGGTCATCGCGGAGGGCATAGTGGCACTCCGTTAACGCCAATGGCTGACGAGCGGAAGCTGAGAGCGACTCAGATCCGACAACATTCTGTTCTGCACGGAATCTCGGTGACACGGTAAGTCGCTTTTGATGTCTCGGCACTAGGAGTTCGCAAAGTCCGTGCTGCCGGGACAAAAAGGTAATTTTATCCACTAATTCGCGTTGACAAGGGGTGCTCAGAAAGCAAAAGCTACGCCTGAAATTCTCCCTCTTGTCGGCTTCTGCCGGAGGCAAAGTGAACTCAAATTTCGTCCCTTCCCGACTGCTCAGTCTCGTCGTCCTACTAACCCTTTTTGCGCCGGTTTCTTGCCGGGACGACCAGCCTCCCGAGGGCTTCACCACTATCGCCGAGTGCGTGCCCGGCGAAGTGCGAGCCTGCCAGTGTTCCGACGGACACCCGTCCAACAAACTCTGCAAAGTGGCTTTCGGTGACGCCGGAATGGGTGTTGGCGAATTCTCGGACTGCGACTGCGGCGGCTGCACGAGCTACCCCAATTGCGGCGGCTGCGACGAAACGGATTGCCTGGAGACGTGTCTCTGCGAAACCAGCGGTGCCGTGGATGATTGCGAACTAGCCTGCAACGGCGCACCGGATGGTGGCGTTGAAGCGTCCACCACCACCAACAGCTGCGATCCAGCGGCCTGCCCGGGTGGCACTGCTATCATCCTCGAATTCGCAGGATGTTGCGACGTCGATAACTTGTGCGGCATCAACCTCGGTGACACCTGCGCGCCGAAGAATCAACCGGGCACAGAAGATGCTGTCTGCGAACCTCAGGACTTGCCCATCGCCGGCTTCGAGCTAACCCTGCAGGGCTGCTGCCGAGAAAACGGGATTTGCGGCGCCCAGGAAAACTTCGGTCTTGACCTAGGCTGCACCGACATCGACGCGGCCTGGTCCAGCTTCGGCGCTGAAGGGCCCGCTCCGGAACCCGTGAGTTGCGGCGGCTCGGACGTCCGCTAACTGCGGCCAGCAAGGAATTACTATGAAGTCCCGTCTCGTATGCCTCCCCTCGCTTCTCATCGCCGCCTGGGTCTCGCCTAGTATCGCGCAAGCTCCGCCGCCTCCGCCAGCGGCTGCTGCTCCGGCTGCTCCGGCTGCTCCGGCTGCTCCGGCTGCTCCGGCTGCTCCGGCTGCTCCGGCGACTACCACTCCCGCCGCTGCCGCGCCGACCCCCGCCGCGACCGAAGCGACAGCCGGAACGACGCCCGCAAGCGCCGAAGGCACCGCCACAACCTCGACTGGACTGAGTCTCCATGCTCGGCCCGGTCGTGCGCCCGTCAACCGCATCGAGAGGCGCGTGGTGACCTTTACCGACGGAGCCTCTCCCCAGGTGGACGTCATAGGCGCCCCCAAAGTGCATGGCCCGATGGATCTCGAGATCCAGTTCCAGGGCGCAAACCCGCTCTGCTTCTCCTACTCGACGAACATTTCGGCGAGTCGAGTCGCCGCCAGCCAGATCGAGCTACCGAATCAGGTCCCCACCGTGGGCGTATCGAACGATACCGACGCACCGCGTTTCGTCAACGTCGACCGGGCGTTCGCGGCGATCAACGATGCCAAAAACGATCTCGATGACGCCGAATACGCGGCGACCACGAACGCCTCGCTGGACTCCGTTTGGGGAGCCTGCGATTCCGGTGCCGTATTCGACGCCCAACGCGAGCGCGTCATCGGCGTTGCCGCCTACGCAGCTCAAGAACTGAGCCCCACGGGCGACTGGAGAATGGCCATTCAACGCGGCAAGAGCGTCGCGTTGCGAGCCACCCGCCTCGCTCGTGAACTCGAAGCGTCGGTGCGCGACGCCGATCGCGAAGCTGCCGGCCGCGAATCAGAGCTCGCCGCCGCGCTCCGCACCGAAAAACGCCTCGCCGAGCAGCTCAAGACCAGCCGCAGCCGGGCGCTCCGCTTAGAGCACGAGCAGGCCACCCGCGATTTAGCGTCCGCCCAACGACGAGCCCGCGAAGCCAAGCTTGCCGCCACCGAGAAGCGCAACGTCGTTAAACTCGCCACTGCCGCAGATGTCCTCAACGACCACGTCGACGCCGTCGCCAAAAAGCTCGGAGAGCTGGCCGCGGACATCAACCGTGCCCGAAGCCTGCTCGCTCAATCCCCGCAGTCACTGAAACGTCATTTTGCCGCAGGCGAAACGGTGAACGTAGTGATCCACCGCACTCGTCTAAACCGCGGCGTCGCTGGAGACGATCCGGCACAAAGCTTCGAGGTCCCGCAGTTCGAAACCTTGGAGCCGGTGTTGTTCGATTTTGCTGTAGGCCCCGCCCTCGGTGTCGGTCGACACACGGAGTCCTACGGTCTCGCCTACTTCCCCGGCGAACCCGATGCCCAGAATCCTGATGCCCGTTCCCGCGTGATTCGCGACGAGCAGGGGCTCAATCTCGACATGATGGTATCGGTGAGTGCATTCGTCTGGAAGCAGCGCTACCTGGACGACGGCATATACGATCCGTGGCAACTCATCCCCCGACCGATGGTTGGAGTCAGCCTCTTGCATCCCACCGAGCGGCTCTATCTGGGGCTCAGCGTAGATCCGATTCAGTTTCTCAATATTTCTGGCGGCGTCCGCATTGGGACAGAGGAGCGGCTAATCGGGCCCCAGGTGGGCGATGTCGCCTTGCTCAACTCCGAGGGTGAGGCCCAAGCGCCCGTGACCCGCGACGAAACACGAGCCATGGGATTCGTATCCATCACCGTCAGCAACAACCTGATCTACCGCTGGTTTCAGCAAGCCGACTGAACCCAACCAACGATATCAGCCCACTGCTGCGTCAGGACGAGAATGCCGTCGGTATGGAACGCGCATCCCCCCAAGCGCTGCCCTAAGCGGCGGCAGCTCTGTAAAACCGGGAAATGTCCGCCCCCGACCTGGGTTAGCAATCCCTGGGTTAGCAATCCCTGGATTAGCAATCTACGAAGCTAAAGCTACTCGGCCCCATGGTCGTATGGTCCTGTGATGGACCTCGATAATTTGATGACGGCCAAAGAGATGGCTGCTTTGCTGCGAGTTTCCCCGCAGACCTTGTACAAGATGCTGGAGCACGGAAGCATTCCCGCTCTGCGTATTCGCAATCAGTGGCGCTTCGACCGTGAGCGCGTCAAGGTCTGGCTGGAAACGAACGCAGGCTAAAGCCGCCTCTTTTTCTAAAGCTCCCATAGCCATACTGTAGCGGGATTCGCTTTCCCGACTGAGTGATGGCCGGACACCTCGTGGATCCGGTGCTAAATCGTCCGGCACTAGATCCTCGGGCGACTGACTATTCGTCGACGACCAGTTTCGGGAGGCATCGTATTGCCCCCCGGCCACTCCGCGGCCGGCGCTGGAAACTTTGGCTTCGAAAACAAATATCCCTGACCAAGGTGCGCCCCGGTATCGAGCACAGCGCTGAGCTCATCGGCCGTTTCGATGCCTTCGGCTACGACCATCGCTCCCAGTTCCACGCAGAGCCGGACGACGTGTTTGACGAGTATTTGCTTGCGCGGATTGGTGTCCAAACCGCTCACCATGGCGCGGTCCAGCTTCACCACCTTGGGCTCGAGATCCAACACCCGCATCAAGTTTGAGTGACCGGCGCCGAAATCGTCCACCGCCAGGTAAACGCCTGCGCGGGATGAAATTTCCTGCAACACACTGCGGCACAAGTCGTAGTGTGTGAACGCCGCACTTTCCGTGATCTCGATATAGACATCCGCGTCGTGAAAACCGATGGGATCGTCCGGGCGCACCAACCACCGAGCGGAGAGCTCGTCGGGATGCACATTCACGAATAGCGGCATGCCTTCGCACGGCCCAAACGCGAGGTCGCGAATCATCCGTCCCAGCCTGCCGCAGCAGCGCTCCTCACTTGCGTGGGAGAACAGCACTTCCGGATTCGCGAACTCGGGGACCGTGCAACGGGTAAGCGCCTCCTGAGCGAAGATACGACGGTCCTCAAGGTGAACGATCGGCTGATAGACGATTCGGAGCTGCTCCATGGTTAGCGCTTCCGCAGCGCGGGGAGGATCACTGCGAAGAGCAGCCAAGGAGATGATGGGATCCATACTTATTTCGTTGAGGGAGGGGGGGGGAAAGGCGGAGCAACCTGTTTCGAGAGTCGTCGCTTAGGGGGAACGCGACACCAGACGGTGCGCTGGGGCGCAAGCCGTTCCGAAAAAGTTGAGCTGAGCCTATCACGTTGGTCTCTTCGGCGGTCAGCAATGAAACCGAAGTATCTCTGAAGCGACAGCATGCAGCTGATTACATGCAGCTGATTACATGCAGCTGATTACATGCAGCTGATTACATACATCGTGTGCCGAGTGATCGAAGTCACGATGCGTAAACTACATCGTCATCCAGTGTCCGCTCTGCAGGCGCTTGCCTCTCTTCTGTAAGACCGTGTGGGCGGCGACGACGACCCATGTCCCTCTTTGATGGGTAGAGATTTTGATATTGTGATGCACGCCGGATTGAGCGCGTCGACATACTTCGTGCCGCTGGTAATCCGGCGTGCTGTTTCCCGCCGGTGCGAACGTTCCCGTCGTCGCGCAATTTCCCATCGGAGCCCTATTCCCATCGGAGCCCTATTCCCATCGGAGCCCTATTCCCATCGGTGGTATCCGTATGTTTCCCGACGCGCGATTGGGTTAGCCGAGCCAAACGGAGCGTCACCCACTTGGGCACGAACTTGGCAGGCCGCCCGGCGCTATCCGAAGAGAGGGGGCTGGACGCGCCGCGTCGAAAGCAGGGCCCCCTACAAAACCCAGCCAGTGCCTACATTGGCCGCTTGGGTGCGACGATCGGTCGCAATTGCCGGGGTGTTCCGCTAACGTCGGAATGCCTCGGCACAATCCTAAGGAATCGGCTGGTGGCACCCAGAGTCGAATCATACGGGGAATGAAATGACTGACACCAGTGTAGGCAGTTCGCAACGACCACTTCGCGTCGCAGTAGTGGGCTCCGGACCTGCAGGCTTTTATGCAGCCGGCGCTCTGTTCAAACAAAAAGACTACGAAGTGACGGTCGACTTGTTCGAACGCCTACCGTGCCCCTACGGGCTGGTCCGATATGGCGTCGCTCCCGATCACCAGAAGATCAAGGGTGTGACGCGAGTATTCGACAAGACCGCTAGCCACCCCAATTTTCGCTTGTTCGCGAACGTGCACATAGGCCGAGACATCACCGCTGATGAACTCCGCGAACACTACGACCAAGTCGTTCTAACGGTTGGCTGTGAAACCGATCGGCGAATGGCCATCCCCGGAGAGAACGGCGATGGCTGCTACGCGGCGACAAGTTTTGTCGCGTGGTACAATGGGCACCCGGACTACCAAAACTACTCGGTGAATTTGGAAGTCCCGCGAGCCGCCATCATCGGTGTCGGCGATGTCTCGATGGACATCACGCGCATGTTAGTGAAAGGCGCGGAGGCCCTCGCGACCACCGACATCACCGAACAAGCCCTCACCACGCTGCGTAGGAGCCAGATTCGCGATGTGTATATCGTGGCTCGCCGCGGCTGGGCCCAATCGGCTTTTGCTCAGAAAGAGCTCTCCGACATCGCCGCACTCCCCCATGTGCAAGTCCACGTCGATGCCGAACAAGTGTCCCGGGACCTCGAAGCCCACCCCGATCTCTCGTCGATCGCCAAGCGGAAGCTCGAGTATCTCGTGGACTTGGGCAAACAAGCGCCCCGCCGAGACGCCACACACCACGTTCACTTCCGATTTCTTCGCTCCCCCAAAGAGCTGACGCTCCGTGACGGGAAGGTGGACGCGCTGGATCTTGAGGAGAACACCCTCGTTCGCTCCGACGACGGATGGCTCAGCGCCCAAGGCACCGGGAATATCGAATCCCTAGCCGTGGGCGCCGTCTTTCGGGCGGTGGGCTACCGCGGAGTACCTCTACCGGGCTTACCCTTCGATCAACGCAGAGGACTGATCCCGAACGACAGTGGGCGAGTGGTGGACGCCGAAACCGGTGAGCGAGTTCCTGGTGTCTATGCCTCTGGTTGGATCAAACGGGGACCATCCGGCGTCATCGGAACAAACAAGACAGACTCGGTAGAAACGGTTAGCAAGATGCTGGAGGACGTCCCCACCCTCACCGTTAGCTCAAGCGCCAACGAATCGCCCTCCATTGACGAACTGATCAAGACCCGAAACATCCAAGTCATCGATTTGCCGCGTTGGCAGACCTTGGACACGATTGAGAGGGAGCGCGGCTCCTCCAAGAACAAGGTTCGGGAAAAGCTCACTTCAGCCGAAGCCGCTTGGCAGGCACTAGGCGGCTAGCTGTCACCCGACGACGACGACGACGCGGAACCGCCCCCTAAAAGGTCATAGTCAACGCGATATTCGCGCCACCCAAGAAGTCCCAGTTCAGTAGCGGCGCCTGGATCTGCTCGCCTTCTTCCACAGCGGTCTCGACGTAGAAGAACGTGGCGCCGCCGCCAGATAGCTCCGCTGAGAGAAAAAGAGTGGGCGGCCCGACCCATAGCGGGTGCAGATAGCCCACGGTTGCATTGCCCTGGACGTATCCGATCAACCAATCAGCGGGGAGCAACTCGTTGAGCGTGAAACCGTCCGTGAGTTCGACCTCGCCGATACCAACTTGCGACGCAAAATCGAGAAAGAAGTTCCGAGGTTTTGAAGCCGTTCGGAACCCGAAGGCAAGGCCAGCGCCTCGAAACTGACCGCTGAATAGGAATCGGTCGTTTACCGAGTCCCCCACGACCAATTGATACGGCTTGCGGTACTCCATCAGCCCAACACCGAAATACAACGGCGGTAAGGGCGTGCGCTGCCCTCCGGACTCGACGACGCTGGATGAAGAGAGCGATTGGTCATAACGCACAGCGAAAATCAATGTTTCAAAACTGCTCGTCACATCGAGCTCGCTGCTGGTCAGCTCTCCGCTCGTAATGTTGGCCGCCTCCAGCTCTGCTGTGGAAATGTCGTAAGGCACAATTCGGATCTCTCGATTCGGCGTCGCCTTCGTCGAGAATGCGCGGGTCTCGTAGCGGATGATCGGCTCCCAAGTACGATTGACCGGGATCCCAACGACGCCGAGGATCCAGGCCGCCTTGGGAACTAGCGCACCGATCTGTGCGGCTTGCGAGGCCGACGGACGAGAGGGGGCCGCCAGAGCCGACGACTCCACATAGCCGTGATGTAAATTGACGAAGTTGAAGAACCTCCCTTTGAGCGAGGCGGACCAAACCGTATATGCCGCCGGCGCCACATCCACCGCCGGATAGCTTTGCGCGATCCAACCCCGCACCCCGAAGCCCACTCGGGGATCAATCTTCAGATACTTGCCGATCACTCGCCGGGGAAGGTTTTCCTTGGGAGACGTGTCCGATGCATCTGGTTCCGAACTCCAGATCAGCTCTCCCGCCGGCCGATGTCTGCGGCGCCGCTTCTTTCGTGGTTTCTTGGCTTTCTTCGACTTCTTCGACGGGCGGGCTTTTTCTTTGCCCTCCAGGTTATCGTGCAGATGACCGCGGACGGAGTCTTTCAGGCTCTGGGCCGCCGCAGCGGGGCCCCACGCCATGGCCGTAGCCAGCAATAAGCAGGTAATTCGTCTCACCGAGACCCTATCTTCCCCCCAGATGGACCCAGACCCAAGGATCTTCGGAGCGAGGAGTCCAATTCAGCATCACTCCCTGAGAAGGCACCAGAGATGAACCATGGATCGTTTTCCCCGCAGCGAATCGCCCAAGTATTCCTGCTTAGCACCGCCCTGCTCACGCTCACCAGCACGGCGGCCGCGAGAACCCCGTATTCGTTGAGCATCGAATCCCCCAGCCCAGGCAGCCTGAAGAGTTATCGGCACGCAGGGAAACGCTACATTTTGGGGAATGCAGGGCAGCGCTACAACCTCCGTGTCCGCAACAACACGGCCTCAAGAGTGGAAGTTGTCCTGACCGTCGATGGCCGCGATGTAATCAGTGGACGAAGAGGCAGCTTCACCGGGCAGCGCGGCTATCTGATCGATGCTTGGGATTCTATGGTCGTCTCAGGCTTCCGCACATCCCATCAGCGTGTCGCAGCTTTCCGCTTCACCGACCGCGACAATAGTTATTCGGCGCGTATGGGCACTCCGGAAAACGTCGGCATCGTCGGAGCCGCCTTCTTCCCAGAACAGCGACGACACCGCCGACGATGGCACCAGCCCTCTCACCGGGCTCGTCAGAACGCCGCGACCCAGCGGGAACTGAAACGCTTAGACAATTCGGAGAGGCCATCCGTTACCAAGAAGAAACCGTCTCGAACACCGACGCGTAGACAGCGCACTCGCTCACCAGGCCCCCAGAGCCCCGCTGGGGGCGCCGGTTCCTATCACGAAGAAGAGAATCAACACCTCGGCACCGAATATGGCGAGAGCCGGTGGAGCACCGTTAGAGAGGTCTCCTTCCGCCGACAACACGCAAACTCCCCGCGCGAGATTCTGACGCTCTACTACGACGACGCGCAGGGCCTTCGTAACCGGGGTATCCGCTTGTACCCACCGCGGCCCATGCCACGCCCCCCGCCCGCACTGCCCCAAGCGTTCCCGGCCAACCGCTTTGCTCCGCCGCCACCAATTTACGGTTACTAGTTGGCGAACGCGCTGGCGCATACAGCCGCACCGATCGCTACAGCGGTCGCGCCGTCAACCGAGCCGCTGGGCGAACGGTCGACAAACTGAGAGACCGCTTCGGTGGCGAGAGGGAGGCGAGCACCACCACCGACAACAATCAACCGACTGATCTGGGTGACCGACATCTCAACCTCGTCCAGACACCTCCTGGTTACGTCCACCGCAGCCTCGACCAAATCGTAGGCGACGGACGCCAGCTCCGCTTGCTCCAAAATCACCTGCTGCCGCCGGCCCTGAACCAGAAACGATACCGGTGCGCTGCTGTGACTTCGGAGCTCACATTTCCCGCGTTCACAAGCGATGCGATAGGCCAAGGCCTCGCCGTCATCAAACTCACCGAATTTGGCAGCCTCCCCCCGGCTCAGAGCTCCTTCCGCCAGCCGGCGGTCCACCTGATCCCCGCCGAGCGCCGCGCTTCTGTGAGAAGCTAGGGTTCGCATTTGGCCATCTCGAACGTCGACGATCGACACCTCAAATCCTCCAGCGCCAAAATCGCAAACGCACACGGTGTGCCGTCCGGCTCTCATGTCTGGCTCCGCCGAAACCACAGCGATGCTCTGCTCCACAAAACTCAGGAGATGAATCCCAGCCAGTCGAGCCGCACGCTGAAAAGCCGTCTTCGCCTGGGCAGATGTATCGCTAGGAACTGTCGCGACCGCCGGTATCACCTTACCTATCTCGAAGTGGGGTCGGGCGAGTTGCGCCGCCTCAGGTAGCACCAACGCCGATAGCTCTTCGGCGGTGAACAAGCCACCCCCGGTCACAAAAGCCAACTCCCCTCTGCCATTGTCGACAAGCTCTCCGCCAGCGGCCCAGGAAGCCGGCGCCGGCTCGTCCTCGCTAGCTAGAGCTCCCAGCCAATGCCGAAACGACGGCACGGCCTCCAGGGCCTCTGGCTCGTCTCGCAATCGATGGTGTGCGGCGAAACCGACTACCGCCCGTCCGCCGTCGCCGAAGGCAACGCGTGTGGGGATCGCCACGCGGCCTCGGGGATCGGTAAGCAAACGAACCCGTCCCGCAGCGGACGCGGCCGACAACAAACTCGAGGTGCCGAAATCTAGGCCGATGGCCGAACACTGGGGTCGCAACTCGTTGAATCGCCTTCTGCCCGAAGGGGGGCCGCTATTCTACCGCGAAACGCCACGCAGAACAGCCGCGCCGATGGCGCCCGGAGCGCGATCACTGCCCGGGAGAACGAGCCAGCACTCGTTCCAATCGATCTTTCACTTCGCCACGAGACGTGGCGGCACGCTTTTCCACTGCCCGACGTCCAGCGTCGCCACCAATCGTCAACAACACTGTTGCGACAGTCTCCAGGACAAGTGCATTTTCATTCATCTGCGGCAAATCAATCACGATGCCCACGAAACTCTTTGTTCTCGGCTCCATAGTCGCCAAGAGCACAGACAAGGAAGCCGCACGGGCCTCGGGCATGGTGTTTTTTAGAGCCGCGGCCGCTGACGCTTGAAGCTCTGGGCCACATGTTGCGCCTTCTTGTAGGAGACGGCGAGCCACATCCACCACACGGCGATCGATCAGCCCTGATTTGCCGAGCCCCGCAAAGGCCGCGGACCGAACCGCATCATCGGTGTCGGAAAGCGCTTGGCTCAACTCTTCCCGTGCCCTCGCGCCCCACGCCGTGGCGAGGGTCGTGACGGCACGGCGACGGATCGTGGTCTCTTCGTGATTCAAGAAACGAACTATTTGATCGCCAAGCGCCTTGTCGGTCATGTCCGGCGCACAACGCAACAAGTCTTCAACCAGGCTCCGGTCCGCCGTGTCTACGCTCTCGAAGCGCTCCAACTCCGCCGCCAATGCAACGACGCTGTCTTCGCCGATCTCCCGCATGATCGCCACGAAGCGCGGGCGACTGATCTCTAGACCCTCACGAGTCCGCGCCGCACACAACGCGTCTGCCCCAGCGCGCCCCGCAGCCACCAGCACTGTGCGTCCGGCCTCTACATCCCGCAACACCGAGGTGAGTAGGGCGACGGCAACAGCATCGAGTATGGCTGGAGACGAAACACTCCGTAGGGCCTCCCACGCCAAAGCTTCCCGGGTGCCGCTCGTCGAGTGCCGCTCCGCGAAGGCATTCAATTGGCTGATTACGGCCGAAACCGACACAAGCTCCTCCCGCTGCGCCAGCACGTCCAAGACGGAGAACAGGGTCACTAGGCGCTTGGAGAACACCATTGGGTCTGCGACTTGTTCGAGTTCATCAATAAATCGAATCGGGTCAACGCCGATGTCTTCGGCTTGCTCCGTAGCGATATGCCGCTGCAAGCCAGGCGGCAGCTCCGGCAGCGCCATCAGCCCTTGTTGGTAGGACTCGATCAACACCGCGTCGGTATCGACACTTCGTTGAGAGATATAGCGGCGGACTATGATGCCTATGATCTTCGTTTGGGCATTGATCGACGCCTTGTGGTCGTCAGCCCCCGTCCACTTTTTGATGGACGCCAACGTCAACGTCGCCACCTTGAGGCAGGTGGTCGGCGACAGAGACATGATGACGCTTTCCCGAATCGGAAACGACGCAAGAGCCGGATGAGTCGAAAGTGCTCGCTTGACTAAATCCCCATGGGCAAGAAACAACCGCACTTGTTCTGCGTTCAGTGAGCGTACTGCGGTCGCCAGCACCAACTGTCGCGTCCGATCGAGCACTTCCTCAGAGCGTCCCTGAGAAGGCAATAGGTACAAGTCTTGGATGACTCGAGAGATGCATGTGTCCACCCTCAATGAGAGCTTCCGGGCGCGGCCATGCAGTTCAGACTCAAACACGACAGCCACATGACCCAAGCGCGCTGACGCGAGCTGAACTCGGAGCTGCTCGTTCGGAACTCCACGGTTCGACAACAATGCCAAGCCATCGACGAACTCTCGCAGCTCCACGCCTTCCCGAAAGGTCAGCGAAACGATACGTCGGGCGCACATCAACTCCACCAATGATTGGTGAGCCGGAGGCAAGCTCTCCCCGTAGAGCTGACTGAGTTCGTAGACTTCCCCAAGACCCGTTTGCACAATCATCGCAGAAGAAGCGTTGAGCTCACGACGGATGAGGCTCACTTCTACGCGTGCCGCGAGAACCGCTCCCGCCGAAGCCGCCAGACGCTCGAACGCCCGCCTGTACTCAGCTTCCATCGACTCGGCCTTGAGGCTCTCCGTCACGGAATCCAGAAGGGCATCCAAGAAGAAAGCGAAGCCCGCCTGCGGATTGTCGAGCCGCACCGCCCGAGACTCCCCAGCGAGCGCGCCCACCATACTGCTCCGAATGGCGCTGCTCGGTGGCGCCGCATCGGAGCTGACAGGCTCCCCAGCGTTCGCGTTACTTGATCGAGCCAGATGCGCAGGAGACAGCGACGGAGGAATCGCAACGGGCACGCTCAGGCCCGCCGCTGGGCGCACCAACGGAATGGCTCGTGGATCCCCCGAAAGCCCGACCACTGCTTCCCCAGAAGCGATTGCCTGAGGTGCGACAATGCCGGCAGTCATGGCGTGGACGCCGGTCTGAACGCGCTCGACAATCGGGCGACTCATGGCTCCCGCCTCGCCTTCGGGCGACTGCTGAAGCAGCGCCCTCACCGATTTCAGATCGTCGCGCAGTTCCCGAGCCGATTGATGCCGGTTGCGCGCATCCTTCTCCAAGGAGCGGAGGATGATCGCTTCGAGCACAGGATGAACGTCGGCATTGTGCACCGATGGCGGTTCCGGCAAGTCCACAACGTGTTTGGTTAAGACACCAACCGCGGTTTCCGCCACGAAAGGCACAATTCCGCAAACTAGCTCATACAGGATGATTGCGCAGGCGTAGACATCCGTCCGATGGTCCAGCGGCTCGCCCCGGGCCTGTTCCGGCGACATATAGTCCGGCGTCCCCTTGACGGTGCCCTGCTGGGTACCGTGCTTGGACAACCCCGTCGCGTCTTGGACTTTGGCCAAACCGAAGTCACAGACCTTGATTACCTCGATGAGCGCGCCATCATCGTCGACGCCGCCAATTGTGATGATGTTCTCAGGCTTCACGTCCCGGTGAATGATCGCGCTGTCGTGCGCTGCGCCCAACCCCGCGCACACCTGCATCATGATTTCCACAGCCCTGAGCTGCGAAACCGCGCCTCCTCGTTCCAGTACATCGCCGAGGTTCTCCCCCTCAAGCAATTCCATCGCGATGTACAGCATGCCATCCGGTTCACGCCCAAAGTCGATGACCTGCATCACGTTTGGATGATTGAGACGGCTCGCGGATAGCGCTTCTCGCTCGAAAAGCGCATCGAACTCCGGGTCATTGCGGTGCGATCGGTGGAGAACTTTCAGAGCAATCTCTCGATCTAGAGCCAAGTGGGTGGCGCGAAACACGGCGCCCACACCGCCCTCGCCCAGTAGCTCCTGGATCAGATAGCGCCCATCGCCCAAAGTCCGCCCCGTCAGCGCGGGCGCGATACTCTCGTGCACCCGTTCCGAGTGTCGCTCGGAGCGAGTCTTACGCCCTTCAACCGGCGGCGGCTCCGTCGGGGCAGGAGGGCGCTCGGAATAACGACTGTCCGGGCGCGGCGCCTCCGCTGAAAGTAATCGAGAGCTCGGCCGGAGCAATGAGTCTTCCTGGGCAAAAGCGAGTGCGTCGATGAGGCTATCCCGGCGCGGCTCGTCATCTTTGGCAGCCTCTGCCGGCGTTTCGCTGAGCCGAACCCCGCTCACCGAATCAAAGGCAGGGCGACTCGAGCGTGGCAACGCCTGATCGCGCTTGAACGGTTCTGGCAGAAGAACCGAACGCTCGGCATCTGCCGTGGCCGCCCCTTCCCCCGGCCCTTGACCGCTAGGCGGAACTCCCTGACTATTCACCCTCCCGGATTCCGGCGCAGAGTGTTTCCTCAAAAATTCCTGAAGCTCGTGGGGGTTGGGCGCCCCCAACCGAAGCGGATACAAGCCGTTGGAAGGCACGCCCTCCAACGTTGCCCGAACAATGAACGGCACGGACAATCCGGGTGCCTGCAGCTCCAAGAAATGCGTCCCCTCAGCCGGAACTTCGCCCTCCATCGGTACGAGCACAATCTCGCCAATCAGCGCAGCGCGCGCGGCGGCCGCGATCTGATCGAGGTCCGCTAAGGTCGCGACCAAAATAGGTTGCAGGTTCTGCATAGGAAAATCGCGCCAATTCTCCCACGGCCGGACCAGCTGGGAAACGCTGAACGGCCGGATATTTCGAGTCGCCTATTGTAGTTGCATGTAGTCGGTCCGTCGTCGGTGAACCCGCACACTCCAGCCCCCCCTCCACCTGCAATATCCCTATCATACAAGCACCCAGGCCACCGGCGGCGACCCGGCGTCCGGACACTCGGTCAAGCGCTAGGCCGGCAACTTTCCACTGGCTTTGTCTGGAAGCGCCCTCCAACGCGCACACGCCTCGCCGACAGCTCGGAAAACCGCTATTCGCGAGGACGCGCAGCGCATCAAGTTTCAATCTGACGCGAAAGAACGGCCAAATTGAGTACCTCGGTAAAAACACAATTTCTGATCGTCGGCGGCGGCATGACGGGTCTTAGTTTCGCCGACGCGGTCAACACGGATGACTACATCTTGTGCGAGTCCCTCGATGACGTCGGTGGCTATTGTCAGACCGTCTTCCAAGACGGATTTGTTTGGGACTACTCCGGTCACTTTTTCCACTTCCGAAACAAGGACATCGAAGAAGAGCTCGTTTCTCGAATCGGTAAGGATCGCGTTCGCACTATCAACAAGGATTCGCGAATCTACTGGCGGGATCACATCATCGATTTTCCCTTCCAGAAGAACATTCATCAGTTGCCCAAGGACGAGTTCATCGAATGCCTCGTGGACGTCTACGAGGCGGACCAAGCCCAGCGCGACGGACAAGCACCGAAGAACTTCGGCGAGATGTTGAGCGCCAAGTTCGGCCGCGCCACCGCCGAAAAGTTTCTCATCCCGTACAACGAAAAACTGTACGCAACCGATCTCTCATCCCTCGATGTCGACGCCATGGGGCGCTTCTTTCCCTACGCCAACTTCGATGACATCATCCGAGGCTTCCGAAGCTCCGACAACGCTAGCTACAACTCGACCTTTACCTATCCCGATGGTGGCGCGATCGAATACGTTCGCGCCGTTCAGTCTGGGGTCAAGCCCGACAACATTCGGCTCAATACCGCCGTCACCTCCATCGACCTTTCAAAAAAGGTCGCCGACACCACCAACGGAACTATCGAGTTCGAGACCCTCGTCAGTTCTGCCCCCTTCCCCCGTCTTTTGGATTTGTGCGGCGTCCCCTACGAGCCTGGCACGTACTCCTACAACAAGGTTCTCGTGTTCAACCTGGGCTTCAACAAGAAGGGCCCTGAGAAGGTTCACTGGATGTACTTCCCTCAACGGGATGTATGTTTTTACCGCGCGGGTTTCTACGACAACATCTTCAACACCGAACGACTGAGTCTCTACATTGAAATCGGCTATCCCGCCGATGGCATCGTGGACAACGAGGTGGTGGAGCGAATGCGCCTTCAGGTATTGGATGATCTGAAGCGCTGCGGTATCATTAGCGATCACGAGCTAGTCTCCTGGCATACGATCACCTTGGATCCCGCCTACGTGCACATCACGGAAAACTCCATCAAGGCGGTCGAGCAACACAAAGCGAAGCTCAGTGAACACGGCGTGTACTCCATCGGTCGGTATGGCTCGTGGACCTATTGCTCGATTGAAGACAATATCATTGAAGCCCGGGCGCTACTCGACCAGCTCGGCGCTCGCGCCTGAGAGACGCCGCCCCCTGCAGCCAGTGCCGTTCGGGCGCTCCGTCAGCTAACGAGCAGCGGAGCTAGCTTCGAGATTCTTCTTCATCAGGCGTAGCTCTTGCAGCACCTGACTGCGCGCACTCTTGATGACAAATAGCTTATCGAGCAGAGGCGCGAGCGGGCCACCCGGCGTCAACACCTTCATGTTGAACTCGATTCGAGTCGCAGGTTCGCCGTTCTCCTCGATCGCCGTGAATTTTACTAGTTCGCGCGCGTTCATCAGCGAGTCCATGACGAATACCAGCTCGTAGGCTTCGCGATCGATGCGCTCAATCGTCAGCTTCGTCTTCAGACTCACTCCACCGCCGGCCTTCACTTTGAATTCGTAGACTGCGCCCTCGGCCGGCTCGTCCTGCAACGCGACCAAGTCCGTCACGTCGGGGTTGTATTCCGGCAACGTTTTCACGTTCAGACGGTATTCAAAAACCTTCTCTACAGGCGCACATATTGTCGCGATCTCTTGAAACTCAGCCATCGACTTCTCCCAGTTGCGCCCGATGCTTAACAGAAAGCCGACGCCGAGAATGCATCAAGCGACACGGGGATATTGGACTAATGATTTTTGTAAGCTCAGGAGCTATCTGCGCAAAAAGCGGACACCCGATGGATGCCCGCTTTTGCGTTGTCTCTGACGGAACCGTTCCGCTCCGCCGCTCTCTCGTTCAGGCGTAAAAAGCGACGTCCCCCAGAACCCGGGGCATACCTTCTTCAGTTTCCGTACGGATGTCTGCGGTGACAAGCGTCTTGCCACCCTCTTCCTTGACCTCGGTTACAGTCCCCATGCAGTAGATTTTCTCGCCGGGCCAGGTCATGTGGCGAAATTGGCACTTCACTCGAGCGATGCTGCCCAGACCGGCAATCTCCTGAATGTACTTGGTCAACAGAGCCATGCTCAACATGCCTTGAGCAAACACCGTGGGGTGACCCGCCGACTGAGCGAGTTCTTCATCAACGTGCATCGGGTTCGGATCGTTCGACACTCGTGAGTATTCGGCGATCTGCTCCTTGGTGATCTCGCAAGAAAGCTTGCGCTCCAGTTCGTCTCCAACACTGTAACCCATGATTATTCCTCCTTCTCGTCAGATCGGTCGACTTGTTTGGCGATGATCGTGATGCGCGATGTGTAGACGATCTTGCCGTCCATATCCTTGGCATCCGCTTCCATCACCACAAAGTCGAGTATTCCGCTCTTCCCTTGTTTTTCCCAACAGTCCGCCACACGCCCTACGATTTCGTAGTCCGCGTCCGCGACGATCGGCCCGTGATAGACAAATTCCTGGGAGCCATGAACCATCGAGATCATGTCTAGGTTCAGTTCAAAGAACATGTCCGCGTTCATCGACTCCATCATGAAGGCGATGGGATAGGTGGGAGGCGCGATAATGTTCGGGTAGCCCGCCTTCTTGGCTGCTTCGATGTCGTGATAGACGGGGTCCATCTCACCCACACCCTGGGCGAAGTCACTCACGGACGCGGCCTTGATACGAACCTTCGTCGGTTCGCCTTGTTTGCCAATGTGTTTCTTATCAACCATGTCAGATTCCTCTGCTAAGAGCTCCTAGAAGAGCTCCTTGATGTTGTCGGCCAAGCCCTGAACGGTCCAGCGTTCGTCTTTGCAAAGCTGCGGCCCGTTGGTCCAAGCGATGAAGCGATCTACGTCGCCACCGCGTATCTGAAAGATTTCGCCAGAGACGTCGTTCGACAAATCTGACGCGAGGTACACAACCAACGGCGAAATGTTCGCCGGATCCATCGTGTCGAACTCGCCCTCCTCGAATTCCATCGCGCCGAAAGCACCTTCGGTCATGCGGGTGCGCGCCACTGGCGCGATGCCGTTGATTCGAACGCCGTAACGCGACAGCTCTTGGTTCCAGATCTGCGTAAAGTTCGCGATGCCCGCCTTGGCAGCACCATAGTTCGTCTGCCCTACGTTCCCGATGAGGCCGGCTGTGCTGGTCGTGTTCACAATATGACGCGCCGTCTCGACGCCTTCTTTGCTTTTCGTACGCCAGTACTCAGCGGCATGGCGAGCCGTCAAGAAATGGCCCTTGAGGTGCACGGCGACGACCGCGTCAAAATCCGATTCCGTCATCTTGAACAGCATGCTGTCTCGGACGATGCCCGCGTTGTTTACCAGAGCGTGCAAGTCGCCGAAGGTCTCGATGGCTGTAGTGATGAGCGCCTTGGCGTCGTCCCACTTCGTAATGTCGCCATACTGAGCGATGGCTTCGCCACCCGCAGTCTTGATCTCGTTGACGACGTCGTCAGCGGGTCCAGACTCGCCGCCAGTTCCGTCCACAGCTCCACCAAAGTCGTTCACCACAACCTTGGCGCCCTCTTTGGCGAGCAACAAAGCGTGATCACGACCGATTCCTCTAGCGGCGCCCGTTACGATGGCGACTTTTCCGTCCATTGAACCCATGATGTCTCCTGTTTCTCTATTCGCCGCGCTGTGGCGACGTCTCAGTCAATCGCTCTCGGACACGTCCGGTTGAGCATTTTATTTGTTGGCAGAGCTAGGCTTCGACCTGCAACTTCTTTCGCTGCTTATCCGAACGCGACTCCACAGTGATGCCGCGAGCCAGAAAATCCTTCCGAACGTCTTTGCGGAGCGGCTTCATTCCGAAATTGAGGGGAATAGCATCGACAAACACGATGCGCCGGGGGCATCGGTAGGCGGCGATTTCTTTACGCGACCATTCCATCAATTCGTCTTCTGTGATTGTGGCCCCCGCTACTCGAACGACACCCGCGCAGGGCAACTCGCCCTTGGTCGGATGGGGCAGACCCACAACCGCGGCCTTCTCGACCTGGGGGTGTTTCTCCAAAGACTTTTCGACCTCGGCTGGGTACACGCTGTAGCCACCGACCTTGATCATCTCTTTAGAGCGTGACTCAAAAAAGAAGAGGCCATGGTCGCCGCGGCGCATCAGGTCGCCGGTGTAGAACCAGCCATCTTGAATTGCCTTAGCGGTTTCCTCGGGCATATTGTAGTAGTCGCGCATCAGCCCGCCGGTTTGCAACAGTAGCTCCCCCACCTGGCCTTCGTGCACGTCGTGGCCCTGCTCGTCCACCAAGCGCCATTGAACGCCCGGCATAAACCAACCCACACAGTTATCGCCGGCAGCAAACGGCGGACTGAGTGACACCTGACCCGCTGTCTCCGCTAGGCCGTAACCGGTGACGAACACCGCTTTCGTGGTGAACGGGCCCACCTTACGAGCCGTGAGATCGCGCATTTGTTGAATTAGCTCCGCCGGGAAGGCGTCCCCGCCGCCGCCCCAAAGGCGAATGCTCGACAGATCGCGGTCTGCGGCACCTGCTGCCACCAACATGCGGAACATAGTGGGAATCCCGGCGAACCAACTCACCTTGTATTGCTCGATAAGATCAAGAATCCGGGTCGGGTCGAAGCGCCCCATCATGAGCGCAGGGGTCGCCATCGCGAGATTCAGCAGCAGGTTTTGATGCCCCCCGGTGTGTGCCAGCGGCATCACCAGCAACGCGAGCCGCCCCGTCGGTGTCGGCATAAAAGAAGACAGCACGGTGTACTTGCGGAAGGCGTGCAGCATGCCCCCGCTGGTCAACACCGCGCCCTTGGGCATTCCCGTTGTCCCGGCGGTAAAAAAGATGATCGCCGGATCGTCGTCTGCGACCTCGACCGACTCTGCGGACTCCTCAGCCTCAGTCATCAACTTGTCGAAGGACTGGAACCCCTCGGGGATATCCTTAGCCGTCACCATGAGCCACTGTTCGACGCCGGGCATATTCTTGATGTCTTTGATGTTGTTCGCGTACACGCCGCGATCCACCACCATCACTTTGGCCCCACAGCGACCAACAAGCTCAGCCACTTCATCCGTCGTCAGCATGAAGTTGAGCGGCACCGGAACGGCACCGAGCCGTTGGGCGCCGAACTCCACAAAAGCGAGTTCGATGCGATTCAGAGTCATCAAGCCCACCCGATCGCCCTTCTTGACGCCCAGTTTCTTCAGCATGCACGCCGCTCGCTGTACGAGGCGGTCGAGATCTCGATAGGAGATGACGTTGCCCTCAAAGTACGGAGTCTTGATCGGCTGGTCCAACAAGATAACGCTACGTTCCTCGTATACCTCGGCCAACCTCTCAATGAAGTTGGAGGTACTGAGGGTGTCTTTGCCTCCCAGGAAAACCTTAATTTTCTTGAGCTGACTGGGCACGATGTTGATGCCGCTGGTATCGATGATTTCTTCGGACATGGGCCTACCGGGGGAACACTGGAGAACGCAAAGCGAGAAGTGACGAGCCCACGGTTCGGCGCCAACGTCCAAGAACGTAAGGCGCGGAACCGTGGCGGGGCGCTAGAGCCCCATGCCCTTGGCGATGAGCTTTCGCTGAATTTCTGACGTGCCGCCACCGAAGCGGAACACTCGAGCGATTCGGTAGATGCGCTCAATCGGGTGATCGGTCATGTACCCGATGCCACCCAAAGTCTGCATGACCGTGTCGACGACCTTCTGCAACATATCGGCTGCGAACACCTTGGCAACCGCGAGATCTTGCATGGCCATCTCACCCTGGTCGAGTTTCCACGCGGCTTGATAAGTCAGGGCGCGGGCGGCATCGAGCTGAATGCGGCAGTCAGCTAGGGGGAAAGAGACACCCTGATATTTGCCGATGGGCTTTCCGAAAGCTTTACGAGTCTGGGCCCACTCGACCCCAAACTTGAGCGAGTACTCAGCGAGACCAACGGCCTGGGTCGACATCATCAAGCGTTCACCGCTGAGCCACTGGGTAGCACCGAGGAAGCCGTAGCCTTCTTGACCCACCAGGTTCTCAGCCGGGACTCGCACATCCTCGAAGTTAAGCTCCGCCTGGAAATCGTCGCCACCCATGCTCTTCATGAGTGTACGGGTGATGCCCTTGGTGTCACCGTCCACCATGAAGAGCGACAGGCCGCCGCCCATGCCTTTGCCCTTTTCGGTGCAGGCGAAAACCTGAAAGACGTCCGCAAAGAGTCCGTTAGAGATGAAGATCTTGGTGCCGTTGAGCACGTAGTCGTCGCCGTCGCGAACTGCCATCAGCTCGAGCGCGCCCACGTCAGATCCAACATTGGGCTCGGTGAGGCAGAAACAAGTAGTCCATTCGCCGCTCATCAGTTTGTGCAGGTACTTATCCTTCTGCACATCGTTCAGCATGCTCAACATCGCTGTCGGGCCCATCGGAGGGTCGCCCATGACAAAAACAGCCATCATCTCCGAACCACACATGGCGATGGTTTCCCGCATGGCGGTCAAGGTCACGTGGCGCAATCCGCCGCCGCCAATCGCTTCGGGCACATGAGCCGTGTAGAAGCCGGCCTCGACAGCTTTGGCTCGAATCTTCGCGCCTTCGTCGTAAACCTCACGAGTCATGGCGCCACCCACCAGGATGCCACGCTTCTTCAGATCCGCTTCAACCGGCAGAACCTCCGCGGCCAAGAATTTCTTCAGAGACTCGACCATCAACTTTGATTCTTCGTCTAACGAGAAGTCCATTTTTCTTCCTCTTTCCAATCGAAACTGAGCGCCTGCTTGCTGCGGCAAATGTGATTACGCCTCTGACTGCCCGGACTCCCGAGCAACACTCCAACAACTAACGAGTCAAACTCTGCTCAATGCTGAGCAGCCGATGTGGAACCAATGCTCCACAGATAAATTCACTAGGCTTCCCCCGCGGTCGTGGCATCCGACCCGGACTTGGCGCCAGACGCCGTGGCGTCGAGAACCACCGCTCCGAATACGAAGTGTCTCGCTTGCTCCTGAACTAGTTTCAGTGCCCGTTCATCCACCTTGCCGTCTTCGCTGCGCTGGTGCAGCGCCATCAACATGTAGAAGATGGCCCCGGTCGCACCCGCCAGGAAGGTTGCGGGATCCACCCGCCGGATTTCCCCTCGGTCCGCGCGATGCTTTAGCTCGCCATAGACCAATTGATACAGCGGACGGCTCGTGCTTCGGATGCTGCCGCGCACGGTGTTCAGCTCCCCGAGATCGGAACGCACCAACAAGCGACAGATAGCGGGATTCCGAGCCAGGAAATCCACAACTGAGTCCATGAGCTTCTCCGCCAGTTGCAGAAAATCCCCGCCCTCGGAGAGAGCCTCACTCACGATGGCCGCCATGGTGGCGATGACCCGCTCGTGCAGAGCGAGGAACAGGTGCTCCTTGTTGTCGCAGTGATAGTAGAGCGTGGCGACATTTACGCCGGCAGCGTTCGCGATCTGCCGCATGGACGTAGCAGCGAATCCGCGGTCCGCGAACAGTCGCTCGGCCACATCCAAAATGTGGTCGCGGCGGTCCGAAGACTCCGACGTGCCATGGCTCGCGCTGTTACCCATCAAACGTTCGTTTAACTTTATTGTCCGACGCTGTCAAGTGTTCCATGCCACTGAAATTCCACAGGAACTCGTTACAGCGAGAAAGGAACCGATCGGCCGTTATTCCGTCGGCCTTGGCTCCTGCCCCACCCGCGTCCCGTTGGGTCGGTTCGGCGTCCACACGAGCCAGGCCGGCCCCCGCGGTGGTTCAACGCTGAGCCCGGGCGCTCTCCACAGCGCAATGCGCTGAGCCGCCGTGACCGAATCGAAACCGCGCGGTGATGCCAGCCCGTCACTAACGGGCACGGCCGCCGTGACTGGTTCGAAACCGGGCGCGCTCGCCTCGCGCTGCTAGCATCCCACCATAGGAGTGGTCCGATGCACAAACGAACAACGTCGCCAGTTACGGCGACGCCGTGTCGATCGCTACGCCAGTATTATTGAGTACGGGAGTCGCAAGCGATATCGATGGTGATCCTGCCCGGTACACTTTCGGCAGTGTCGCAAGCCGCGCCACACAACAGGATCTGATTCCCGTCTTCCGAATACATCCAGCCGTTAGCCCCGTTGTCGCAATCACCATCGGCGGGCTCAAAGGTTACCGATGCGCTCGGATCGTTCGCCTCTAGCTTGATGATGACGCCGCTGCGGTCCACGCGTCCCCCTGTCGGTACGTCGTACTGACAAGTCACGACGGCTTGCGCCGCAATGGCCTTGAGAGCGTCGGCTAGCTCAGCCGCAAAGTCTGTCCCCGCGCCGCCATCGGCACCAGCATCGGCACCACCACCGGAACTCGTGAGATCGAAGTGGCAATCACCCACGGCAGGATCGCCGCCACCGTAGGCGCAGTCGGCCGTCGTGGCAGTACCACCCAGATACGCCAGTTCGCTCAGCAACGCCCGCGCAGTTTCACTGCCCGGTGCGCCGATTACGAACGTGCGAATGTTGAACATATTGAGAGCGTACTCAACCGTGTCTTTTTGAACTTGAGTCTGGGAACCCGGCACCTCCCAGGTCCCGTCACAGGACTCGTTGCCGTCCGTCATGAGTACCAAGAACGGTTTGCCGTCCAAGCCCTGTCCGACCAGCTTAGCCAGCGCTTCAATGGTCGCGCCGGCAAGGGGTGTCGCACCCGCCGGAGAAACGCCCTCCAGGGTCGTGCTCATGTTGGTCACGAGTGCTGTGTTCAACGTTTGCAATGCGATGTCGGGCGTACCGGTGACGGCACAATCATCCACAAAATTATCATCCGGCAAATCCGTCGCGGGGAAGAAGGTCAAGCCGGCGCTGATGTTCGATTCAGACGTCAAATCCGCCAACGCGCTTTTCAGTGCATCCGTAGTGACTACCCATTTGGACTCGCTGCCCGCCAGGCGGTTCGCAGGGTTGGTCTCGCAGACGGCGATCTCATCCGCGGCAGAGTTGATGTCAGGGAAACCCGTTAGCTCATCCCAACGCTCGGGCAACATACAGTTCATGCTACCACTGCGGTCCACCAAGAACATCAGGTGAGCCTGGGTCGCTTCGACGTCCTGGGCGTTGGATGCGCAAACTTCCATCCCCGAGTCGTCGTCTCCGGTTCCGCCGTCAAAAAAGCCGCCAAAAAAGCCGCCGGTCCCGTTGCTGGAGGTGCCACCGGTGCCGTTGCTGGCGCCCGTGCCGGAGCTGCCTGCGGTGCTACCGCTGGCGCCCGTGCCATTACTGGCACCAGTCCCCCCGTTTCCGTCGGAGCCGTCGCCGGTCGTGTCATCGCTACAAGCAGTCGCTACCAGAGCCAACGCGCAAAACGCGCCAGCACCTTTGATCATGGATAACTTCACTATGATATTCGCCTTCTAAGTTTCTAAACGGATGCGGGAGAAGCGCTAGGAGCGCTTGCAAAGGAGGGTGATGCCGAGGTTGCCAGCGTCGTCGTCGCCAATCGTCGTGCAGGTGAGTTCGCAAAGCTTAATGCCGGTGGGGGGCTCCGAGCCGCCGTCGGCGTAATCGTAGTACCACTGGGTATCGGTTTGGCAGCTACCTACACCGGTGACGTTGGTTAGCTCGTAAGGCTCGCCGGTGCTCGGAGTAAAGGTAACGACCACACTGGCCAAGTCCAACGCGCCACCGCCCGGAGGAACCGGCATCTCTATGTCACAGCTGATGGCCTGCTCGCGAATGGCGTCGAGGGCGTCAATAAACGATCCCGGACCAGTGGTTACGTCGCAGTAACGTTTTTCATCATCGTCGAGCTGGCAATCGCTTCCGCCTGCCTCTGCGTATGACTCCAATTTCACAAAATCGGCGCCGGTCATGCCCATAGCGTAGGTTTGGATCCCCAAGGCCCACGCTTCGCCGATTTGGGTTTCCGGGTGTGGCTTTTCAGCCGTGCCGGGAAAGTCTGCGGTCGTACAGCCGTAGGTTCCCGCCCCGCCGGAGCTACCCTGAGGCACACCGTCGGTGATCAGTACGCCAATACACGTCTCCCCCGCGTTGGCTGCTTCGTAGGCGATGCAAAAATCGGTCATCCCGGCAACGCCGAGGCCGGTGGGTGTGTAAACCAGGCTCTGATCGCCATCACCGCCTGGCAAGATCGGATCAGCACCAAAGGAACTGACCACCGCCGCGGCATGTCCTGTGGTGCTGCCATCCAAAGTCCCCATACCGAGGGTCGGAACGTCGTACATGCCAGGCGTGCACTCTTCGCCGAAGAAATAGTTGACGGCCACCTTCAGCCCGGCCGAAGTCGGGCTCTCTACGAAGCCTCGAATTCCACGAGTAGCCGCCTCCCAATAGGTGATGTCCTGACCCGTATCCGGATCCGTGAGTTCGTCACGAATCATGCTGCCCGACTTATCGACCATCAGATAGATGGCGATGGGCTTGAGTTCAGCACCTTGGCTGAAGTCAGCGCAGGCGTCTGGCTCAACAATGGCGCCCGGGTCGTAAACGAAGGATCCGTCGGGCACTTCCGTGTCGTTGAGCAGAGAGCCACCGGTACTTGTTCCAGTGGTTCCGCCGGTGCCGGTAGTGCCGCCCGCATTGCTTCCGGTATTTCCTCCGGATGTACCACCCGTACCCGAGCCATCAGCGGTGGTCGAGCCGTCGACGGCACCACCGTCGCCACTCGTCCCAGCAGTGCCCGTACCCGTGCCCGTACCACCGTTGACACCATCCCCGTCGGAAGACGCGCTACACGCGCCCGCAACAGCAGCCAACGCACCCAAACCTAAGACTAAGTGAAACTTCATGCCGGATAGTCTCCCAGCCGTAAGCAAAACTATCAAGGGATGCAGCGGACGAGATGCCAGCACTGAGGAATGTTTTCATCGCACTGCTCGCTCAGCCGATTTCTCAACGTATTCGGCGGCAATCAGACTGTAGGTCGATGTCAGACAATTAGAGATTTCTGCCTCTAGTCAGGCCAGACGAAGCTGAGCGCCAGCTCATCAACCTCTCACCCTCCCCCTGCGCCGCCATTCAACTTCACTCTCCGCGCCCATTAACGCTGCGCCGGGCATCAACGAACACGCCGCCGCGCCCCTCCCCGCAGCTCCGAATGAGCGAGGACCTAAAGAGATAACTCCAGTAGAGCCACGGTTGACGAACGGAGCGAAGTGACCTGCCCTTGCCCCGACTGGGGCAGGCCACGCAGCGATCGTCGAACGGCTCGTACTCTGGACTGGTCCTAGGCATTTGCCTAGGACCAGATATCGGAGCCAGCTTCGAGAATTGAACTCGAGACCTGCTGTTTACGAAACAGCTGCTCTACCGCTGAGCTAAGCTGGCCGAGGGGCGGCGAGCATACGCACGAGATGAGGCGAGTCAAGCAGAGCGAGCAGAAGCATCGAGGTATCGTCTCGTCCTGTGCCGGAAGCGTCACTATCGCCCTCCTAATTGGCGCGGTGGGCCTCTCGACGGTCTCCTGCAGCCCTGCAGCGGGCACGATCGGAGCAATATTGGGACAGCGGGCCGATGGTACCCTGACACTACGAGAGATCCCGGAGGACCTCGCCGCGTCCAACGCTGACCTGCAGCCCGGGGACATCGTGTTGCTCATCGACGGGCATGACGTGCGAAATATGTCCTCGGCGGATCTGCGAGGCGCCCTCGGTGGAGATGAGGGCTCAAACGTTAAGCTCACGCTTGAGCGTGGGAACGAGGTGATTCGCGTTACCTTGAAGCGAACTGCCGCTCAGAAACACCACCGACAGCCACAGCGTCCCTGACGATACCGGGCCCACCGTCCAGACGCCGCACCGGCAAAAGTGGAAGCGAAATGATCGGTAAAAATAATCGCAAAATACCAGAAATACGGTGAGTCAAATGGTGCATTCCGTGTGATACGGTCCGCGCGCCGCTGGGGCGGGCACTACTGAAAGCTCACCTAGCCGCATGCACTTAGAGAGTCCAAGGAGCACCTATGAGTAACTATCTTTTTACGTCCGAGTCTGTCGGCGAGGGACATCCCGACAAGCTGTGTGACGCCGTTTCTGACGCCGTCGTTGACGCCTGCCTGGCCCAGGATCCCAACAGCCGCGTGGCTTGTGAAACCTTCTGCAAGACGGGCTTCGTAGCCCTCGGCGGAGAGATCACGACCACCGCCACCCTCGACTTTGCTAAGCTCGCGCGCGAAGCCATCAAAGAAATTGGCTACACCAGTTCCGAGATGGGTTTCGACTACGCCACTTGCGGTGTGCTCGTTGCCATTGAGCCGCAGTCCCCGGACATCTCTCAGGGTGTCACCGAGGGCGAGGGCGAGTTCACAGAGCAGGGCGCTGGCGACCAGGGCCTGATGTTTGGCTACGCCTGTCGCGAGACCAAAGAGCTCATGCCCGCTCCGATTATGTACTCCCACGCGCTGATGCGCAAGATGAGCGAGGTGCGCAAAGCCGGCAAGGTCGACTTTCTGCGCCCGGACGCCAAGAGCCAGGTCACGATCGAATATGACGGCGACACGCCCAAGCGTATCGACGCGGTCGTAGTTTCGACTCAGCACTCAGAAGAGGTCGAAAATGACGAGCTGCGCGAAGCCGTCATGGAGCTGGTCATCAAGAAGGTGCTTCCGAAGAAGCTGCTGGACAAGAATACCAAGTACTTCATCAATCCCACCGGACGCTTTGTCATCGGCGGGCCGTGCGGCGATGCCGGGCTGACCGGACGCAAGATCATCGTGGATACCTACGGCGGTGCCGGTCGTCATGGCGGCGGCGCCTTCAGCGGCAAGGACCCGTCCAAAGTCGACCGCTCAGCGGCGTATTACACGCGGTATGTAGCGAAAAACATCGTGGCTTCCGGCGTCGCGGACAAAGCGGAAGTCCAGGTCGCCTACGCCATCGGCGTCGCTGATCCCGTCGGCGTTTACGTGAACACCTTCGGTACCGGCAAGATCACCGACGATAAACTTTCGGCCTACGTCAAAGAGCACTTCGACATGCGCCCGAAGGCAATCATCGAGCAGCTCGATCTGTTGCGTCCCATCTACCGCCCCACGGCGGCTTACGGACACTTTGGACGCAAAGAGTTCAGCTGGGAGACAACCAACCGAGCCCGCAAGATGGCGTCGGATCTCCTGAGCACGACCCCGAAGACCACCAAGAAGGGCAAACCCGCCGCTGAAAAGGCCGAACCCAAGAAGGCTACTCCTAAGAAGGTCGCCAAGAAGGTCGCCAAGAAGGCTGCCAAGAAGGCTGCCAAGAAGGCTGCTCCAGAGGCAGCTGAGAAGAAACCAGCCGCAGAGGCAGCTCCCGGGAAGGAACCCTCCTCTCCGGAAGAGCCCCCTGCCGCCGGGTAAGGTCCAACTGAGAGCGGCGCTCCGGTGGCGGGCCTCAG
>JABSRN010000049.1 GCA_013214025.1 Polyangiaceae bacterium | reverse complement strand
CGCTCTCGCCGCGGATCGCCGAGCTCAGAACCGTCAAACTCAGTCGCCACATCCCCCGCCAGCCACTCCCCGGAATTCATGAACAACGGTAGATCATGCCTGATCGGCAATTACTACTTCTGTATGATCATGAGCCCCTTGGGGTGGGGACTGGAGCAGCGAACGTCAACCGCTCGATCAGCGGTCTACAGTTCAAAGCGAATCACACCCTCTTGCTCGGGGCGCTTGAGTCGAAAAGTGGCAGCATAGCTCTTCGGGCCAATTCGTGCTCCGAGGGTCACTTCGATCGGACCGGGGCTGCCCCCCAGTTTTTCGAGTCTCACCGCCACACGATAGGTGCCCCGCAACAGCGGTTTGCCGCCGTCCAAGAACACGTTCTCCATGTTCTGGCCGTGACAGTCATCGGTCGCCCCCGGACAATCACGCTCTTTGACAAGGCCAGCCTCGGTCGGACGGAGCGTACTTACCAGCTCGCCATTGGGATCCGTCACGTTCAGATCCACGTCCGCGGAAGCTTCGTTCCAAGCGATCGAAAATTGCACCAGCCCGGTATGTACCCCGCAGCCCTCGTCCAAGAGCCCGTTGCAATTGTCGTCCCGAGCATTAAAACACAGCTCATGAGCGCCGGCCACGCATGCCCGTTCCAACTGCGCTCCCGCCAGCGGAACGACCTTCACTTCCGCGGGACCCGGGCTGGCAGCGGAGGGCGCGCAGCCTTCGGCTGCCAACGCCAGAACCACGCCCACTGCCAAGCATCGAGGGCCCCGCCAGCTACGCTGAGGGGCCCTAAACACGGCTGAATCGGTTACTGCCAAAGATGCGGCTCGGGGGTGATGCTCAATCGACCTCGAAGGCTTTGACCCCTTGCAAGGACGCCGGATTCAGCAACGCATGGTACGCCTCGCCGGCCTGCTTGGCAGTGGGTCCGCCACCGTCCCGCAAGCTGAGCAGCACTCCCAACTCGCGCATGAACTCGAGGGTACGGACCGCCCCGGTACGCAGTTTTTCGTCATCGCCATTCGCCATCTTCATCAGGCGGGACCGCAGTACCACTCGGGTAAAGGAGTGGGGGCCGTTGTCCTTCTGCAAACGGTCGAGCTGTTTCACCAACAGAGCCTTGGCCCAAATCTGCGGGGTCTCGTTAAGCTCGACGCGAGAAACCGACTTCGAGTTCTCGACGAAGCGGAAGAGGTGTCCTTCATCCAGATCGTTGGTCGACCAGTAACCGAATGTCCGGAACCACAACTCCTGCAGCTCCTCGAGAGCCTCCTTGGGCGCGCCGGCGAGACCTTGAACCGCTCGAGCGGCGGTCTTGCTGTCGCCACCGAGCATGAGCGCTAAGGCCGCGTCGTTCATCAGAGCTTCGTCCTTTAGCAGCTCAAACAGACGCGCCTTCACTTCATCGTCAAAACCGGCCTTGCCGATGGCACGCGCCACCTGGTGTCGAACGTCAAAGCTCGACTCGGGCTTGAGCATTCCGATCAACGCCCCCGCCGTGCCCTCGATGGGCCGGGTGATGAGGGTTTCGAGTAGGCAGGCCCTCCGGGACTGATCTTCCCGACTCTCACTGCTGTACTCGTCGATCTTCTCGGCTACGACGACCAGCTTGTCAGCATCCGCCACCCAGGCAAGCGCCGCGCAGGCGTGTAGCCGAGCTTGGTCGTTCTCTTTGTAGGTCTGGACGTACTTGAAGAGTGACTTGAAGGCCTTCGGATCCTGCAGCTCGGCAAAACCGTGGGCCGCTCCCGTCCCCATGGCACGCAGGGTCATGCCGAGCACTTCGGCGCTCGATCCCATCAGGCCACTGGCCGTAGCGTCCATACCGTGCGGGCGCTTGGTTAACGCTGTCGTGAAGATCTTCGCGGCCGTCGCATCCTTCATCATGCCCAGGTAGCGCATGGCGCTCTGAGCGATGGACCACTCGGCCGGCACCGGCGGGCGCTGACCCTTGAGCGGCAGCTGAGCTCCGGGATTTGCCCACTTGCGTAGGGCCGAGCGATCTTTCTCGGATCCCATACGAACCAATGCGCGCAACCCGTTGGCGTGGGGCTGCAAGGTGTCGTGGATCCAGAAGATGACAGCATCTTCCGCTTCGTCTCGGATCCGGGCACCCTGATCCGGATGGATGGTCGCAAGATCCGCAATCATACGAGCCGCGACGACGCGCTCGGTATTGATGTTCTTTAGCTTCTTTTCAAACAGCGTCTCTTCGCTATAGATCTTGTTCGCCGACATGCGCAGGCGTCGAGCCAAGGTTGGCACGCCTCGCAGATCGCCGATCTCGGCGAGGGCAAAGGCGGCTTCCGTCTGCCAGTGAACATTGGGTTTCGTCGCGATGTAATCGACCAGTGCGTCACCGCCGCTGGGATCTGCCTGCTTGCGGATCATGTTCATGATCTGCTGCGTCTGCTGCCACGCCTTGGTGGGCGTGCTGGTGTCCACACTGGCAAAAGCAACAACCAAGCCCCGCGTACCGGAGCCATTACGCAAAGCCTCCAGGTAGGCCCGGCGATCTTCGAGGCCCGTGGCGCGAATTTTCGCCAACAGTGCGTCGCGAGCGCGCTGCTCACCTAGCTTCCCGATACCCGGCGCCGCTTTCCGAGAGACCTCGAACTCTTTGTCTTGAACAAGCTTGATCAACACATCGGAAAACTTCGGCGCGGCATTCGCGCTGAGGACCGTGGCGACCAGACTTCGCACCGCCATGCTCTCGTCATCCGCCATGCCCACCAGCTCATCCAGGGACACCAGGTTCACTAGATGCTGCGGGTTGAAGGCTCGAATGCCGTCGATACGGTGCACTTCGCCGAGGTGGCCCGTCCGGTACACCTTCATGATTTCGGCGAAGGAGGGCTTGTCGCCCAACTCGATCAACGCGTAGGCAATCTGGGGCCTGGTGGCCGACTCCGCCTCCGACAACATCGCACGCAAGGGTTCGCGAGCCGCATCCGCCATGGGACTGCCGTAGTATCCGAGCACCAATGCCGCCATCGCCTGAACACTGGCGTCGGGATCCTTGAGCGCTTGAATCGCTAGACCCACGCCATCAGGGTCACGGGCCCAAGCCAATTGCTTGAGAGCTTCCTGGGTCAGGTAGGGGCTCTTGCCGTTGGCGGCCCAATCTTTCCACTTGGGAACCTGCTCGGCTTCCGGCAACAGCAACAGCTTTGCTTTTTCGGGGATCGCCTCATCGATGGAGAGTCGCTCCTCGTCCTGCTGCATACCCATCGCAGCAAAGGCGGCGAGGCCACCAAAGAGCAGCAGCCCGATAGCGATCATCCCGCCGCGACCCTTCTTGAAATTTCCGTCAAACTCGCCACCGCCGCCACCCATCGGTGCACCGCCGCCATCGGGGGGATCGTCCGGTAAGTCAGCGTCGTCCGGTGGCCACTTGGCAGCATTTACTATCGCGCCTGGGGTCTCCGTAGACGGGTGAAGGTTTCCTGGGCGTTCAATCGGGTTGTTCATCTTCGCTCCCCCACGACACAGGTCGTGGAACGGGCACAGTATCTAAGGCCCTCGTGTCGAGCAACGACCCGAGACGGAGCAGGCTGACCCTCAGCGGAAAAGTGCCGGCTGACTGCACAGCCCAGGTGCTAGGATAGCCGGGCATTGTCCAACGCTCCGCCCCAACCAGAAACGACCCAGGGGCTGGCTAGCGCAAGTAGTTCGGCGTCCCGGATCTACGGCGCAGCTATCGGAACCACGGCCCTAGTCAGCGCGCTTAGCTACCTGACCCCGCCCGAATACTCCGCCACTCTCGTCAGTTTGGGCTTTTTCGGCTGCACTTATGCGCTGGTGCTCCGGCGGAGCTCCGCAGAGATTAGCGAATCAGGGCTGGCCATGGGGGGCCTGTTTGGCGACGCCCCGCTCCAATGGAAGCGCCTACTGCAGGAGTCTGGCCGTGCCCTGACCGTGGCCCTGGCCTTGAGCGTACTTATTTTTCCTGCGTTCTTTTTTGCGTGGCAGCTTTGGTGGACTCCAGAGCGCGATTTTCACTGGACCTGGGGCCCGGCACCCGCCGAGGCGCTGCTCGGTCAGTTGCTCGTCGTCGCGGTGCCAGAAGAGATGTTTTACCGGGGCTACCTTCACGGCGCCCTAGACAAACTGCACCCGCCCCGATGGAGAATCTTCGGCGCTCAAATCGGTCCGAGTCTGCTCATCGCCAGCGCGATCTTCGCCTTGGGTCATGTGATCACGGAGCCACACCCGAACCGGCTCGCCGTTTTCTTCCCGGCATTGCTCTTCGGGTGGATGCGCGCGCGAACCGGGGGCATCGGGGCAGCCGTGATATTTCACGCCTTTTGCAACCTCTTTGCGACGTCCATCGAGCGCGGCTACGGTCTGATCCCATGATTCACCGAGCCATTCTCCGTCGCTTGATCGACGCTGCCCTGGAAGAAGATCTGAACGGCGGCGACATCACCAGCGCACTGACGGTCCCGAAAGATCAGACCAGCACAGCCACAGCCACAGCCAAGAGCGAGCTGGTGGTTTGCGGCGAACAGGTGTTCCGTGAAGTCATGCTGGCGGTGGACGCTAGTCTCAGCGTCACCACCCTCACCCCCGACGGCACGCTCGCCACAACCGGGACGAAGATCTGGACGGTCCAGGGCAATACCCAGAGCCTGCTCGCTGCCGAACGCACGGCGCTCAATTTTGTTCAGCGCATGAGCGGAATCGCAACGGAAAGCCGGCGCTACCAAGGCGCCGTTCCCAAAGGCTCAACCACCCGGGTCGCCGACACTCGCAAGACCACACCGCTACTGCGGGCGCTCGAACGCTACGCTGTACGTACAGGCGGCGCTTACAACCACCGGGATTGCCTGGGCTCCGCCGTAATGATCAAGGACAACCACATCAAGGCAGCCGGCGGCATCTCAGCGGCAGTCCGCGGCGCGAAGGCACGCGCTCCCCACACCAGCAAGATCGAAGTGGAGGTCGAATCTCTCGAAGGGCTGGAGGAAGCCCTGACCGCGGGCGCTGAGATCGTCATGCTCGACAATTTTGATGGCAATCAAATCGAAGAGGCGGTCGCCCGTTGCCGCGAGCGCGCCATCGTAGAGGTCTCCGGAGGCATTACCTTGGAGCGAATCGCGACCCTCGCCACCCAGGGTGTCGATGTGATCAGTGTGGGCGCCTTGACCCATTCAGTCAGTGCCGCCGACATCTCGTTCAACATTCAGGTCTGAGATGAGCCAAGCTGACACGAGCCATTTGAAATGAGCTATCTGCCATGAGCTTCGACACCGCCCGATTTTTGAAGCTCATGCGCGAACGCGGGCAAGGCCTGGGGCAACCTCTGGAGGTCACCGAAAGCACTGGGTCCACCAATGACGACGCCCGCACTGCCGGCACCGCCGGCGCGAAACACGGAAGCTGTTTCCTGACGGATTATCAAAGCCGGGGCCGCGGGCGACGCGGGCGTCAGTGGGAGTCCGCACCTGCCGAGAACTTGCTGTGTTCCATCCTCTTGCGGCCCCAGGTGACCGCTGAGCAACTCGGCTGCCTGAGTTTACTCGTGGGGTTGAGCATTCGGGACGCCCTCGCCCCGTGCGTCAACGTGCCCCTCCAGATCAAATGGCCGAACGATGTATTGGCTCAGGGGAAAAAGCTCTGCGGCATATTGGTGGAAAGCTCGTTTGCCGGGGACCAGATGGGAGCTGTCATCGCGGGCTTCGGCATCAACCTGCACCAGACCGATTTCCCCAGCAACATCCAAGGCGCGCCCACATCTTTAGTCGCTCTCGGCGCCGATCCTATCGACCGCGAAACCGTGTTGGCGAATGTGCTGCTCGAGGTTGAGGCCCGCCTAACAGCCTTCCAACAAAAGGGACTGTCCTCCGCTCTTCCGGACCTACGCCAACACGACGCACTGTTGGGAACGACGGTGCGTATCGAGGGACTCAGCGGCGTCGCCGACGGGATCAACGAAAACGGCGCCCTGCTCCTCCGGGACAGCTCCGGGAAGCAGCACGCCATTGTCAGCGGAACGGTGGAGTACGCAGAGGGCTCCCTCGACCTCCCCGACGGCCGCGACAGCTAGCCGCCCCCTAGGCGGCAGCCGATCGTTGTAGTTCCTTCATAGTTGCCGACTTCGGGATAGATTCGCAAGACCGTCGACTCAGGGTGGGGTCCGCCAGAGCGGGAATCGCCAACTCGACGGGGGGCGCGACTTTCTTTGATCGGCGACGAACCACCGTCGCGGGTTGCGCCCTCGCCTCGGGCCGAGCCACCGGCTCGCTCCCAGAGCGCGATGCTGCGTGATCGGCAGGAAACTGCGCCCGCAGCAATCGTCGCCCGCGAAACAGTCGGCTCATCACCGTTCCCGTCGGGATGCCGAGAATGTCCGCGGTCTCTTGGTAGGACTGCCCTTGCAGGTCGACCAGGATCACAACATCCCGATAGTTCTCCGGCAGGCTGAGCAGGGCGGCCTTCGCGCCACGCGATAGTGACTGCATCACCGGCACGTTTTCCGGACGCGTCCAGGCACAGGGATCGCCCGTCAATTTCGCCAGCGCCTTGATCTCGCGAGTCCGCCGCCGACACCCAGTAATGAAGATGCTGCGAAGGATCTGATGCGCCCACGCCTTGAGGTTCGTTCCCCGAACAAAGCTCGACTCAAAACGAATCGCTCGAATGAAGGTATCGTGAACAAGATCTTCCGCCTGGCTGAGATTCCGGCAAAGCTTGAGCGCGTGCGCCCGTAAACTCGGGTAGAGGCGGCTAAGATCCGCTGAGAAAAGTTCGAGTGTCGCCGACTGGGTGGCGAGGGCAAGTGATGCTGAAGTCGTCATAATTTCCTCCGATACCCAGGGACATCGCAAGGGGCGTGCCAAGGGTGCGATCTGCACAAAAGGTCGCAATCCGCGGTAAAACGCGGCGTCGCAACCTAGCGGGCAATGCCATCGCGGCTCAGCGGACACAGGCTCGTGTCATTCTGGCAAGCAGCGCAGAAACTCTCAGCGGGTGAGATCTGCCCAGACCCGCGGAAGCCAATCGGCGATCTCGTGGGCTAACATGCCCCCAGGCTGTCCACCGGTAGCCCACGCCTCGCCGCAGAGACCGTGAAGGTGCGCGCCCACCCGCGCCGCTTCTACGGGCGAAAGCTTCGTGGCCAACGCCGCAATAATCCCAGCCAATACATCCCCCGAACCCGCCGTCGCCAGCGCCGCGCAGCCACTCGAATTGACGACCGGCAGACTCCCGCTGACGCCGATGAGAGTGCGCGGTCCTTTAAGCAGCACTACGCTAGCGGTGAGCTCCACGGCCTTTTGCAGGGCTGCCATTCGATCCGCCTCGACCTCGGCGATGCTCACCCCGAGCAGCCGCGCCATCTCGCCCGAGTGGGGCGTGAGGATGATGGGGCCCTTCGCCTCCCGAAGGCGCTGGGGCTCGTCACAAAAATGCGTGATGCCATCGGCGTCCAATACAACCGGACCTGGAAAGTTCAAGGTGACGTAGTGGCTCAGTTCCCGCGCGGTATCCGATTGACCCAACCCCGGGCCGACTACTACCGCCGCCGCCCGGTCCAAGATTTTATCCACGGATCCCGCAATGTCTTCGGAATCGTAAGCCGCGGTCATGAGCTCGAGTACCCGACGCTCCAAGCTCGGCATCGCCTCAGGGCTGCTGCACAAGGTCACGAGACCCGCCCCACAGCGCAAGGCACCTGCGCCCACCAAGAGCGCGGCTCCCGTCATTCCAGCACTACCGGCGAAGGCAACCACCCGCCCGGCACTGCCCTTGTGGGTATCCGGGGCCCGCGCCGGCAATAAGGCTGCGACATCATGGCTTCCCTGCCATCGAGCGGACGCGATAGGCATGCCCCCGAGACTGGATGGCACTCCAATGTCGACCACCACCAGCTCCCCCGAGAGTCCCACAGCCGCGGTGCTGAAGGCACCCATAAGCGGAAAGGCGAAGGTCACGGTCAACGCGGCTTGCACGCTCACGCCGAGAACCGCCCCCGTATTAGAGTCGAGACCCGACGGGATATCGAGGGCGACGATGGGCGCCGCCGCTTGGTTAGCAGCTTTCACGAGTTTGGCCACGCTGCCCGACAGGTCCCGGGACAATCCGGTACCGAACAGAGCGTCCACAATCAGCAACGCCTGCTTCAACGCGCGCTCGCTGCCCTCCAGCTTCTCGAAAGTCGTGCCCCCGACTCCCACCCACGCGGCCGCCATCACCGCCGCGTCTCCCGAGAGTTTCGCGATTTCGGTGGTTAACAACACGGTGACGTCCGCGCCTCGGGCGAGCAGATGGCGGGCGACAACGAAACCGTCACCGCCGTTGTTGCCGCTGCCGCAGAGAACGAGCAAATCCAAGCCGCCCGGATCGTATCGCTCGGCAATAACATCCGCGGCAGCCCGCCCCGCGTTCTCCATGAGCAACACGCCGGGCACACCACATTCGTCGATGGCGTGGCGATCAAAATCGCGCATCTGCTCTCGGGACAACACCGGAATCATCAGCGCCTGAACCTACTCATCCCGCGAGGAGCCCTCTGAACTCACCGACTGAATTTTTATGGAATGGGTATCGGTGGAACGCTGGGCTTCGCCCCGGGCGACCGCTTCTCGAAATCCCTTCACCGCCTCGCCCATTCCGACAAAAAGCGCATCAGCGATCACCGCATGGCCTATGTTCAGTTCTTCGACAGCCGGTATCGCGGCGATACCGATCACGTTCGCGCGGGTGAGGCCGTGGCCCGCCGCCACTTCTAGGCCCAATTCAGCTGCCAATTCGCTGCCCCGAGCCAGGCGCTCCCATTCTGTAGTTCGCCCGGAACCGGACAACTCGCAGTAGTCCCCCGTGTGTAGCTCGATTTGGCCGGCGCCTAGATTGCGGCTCGCGCGGATCTGATCGGCATCGGCGGCGAGGAACAGGCTGAGCCGAATGCCCCGGCGCTCACACATCGAGCTGACTTTTCGGATGGCCTCGCGGTGACCCATCGCATCCAATCCGCCCTCGGTCGTCCGTTCCTCCCGGCGCTCGGGGACCAGAGTGATGACATCTGGACCGACGCGTTCGGCTATCTCGATCATCTCGTCCGTCGCGGCCATTTCAAGATTGAGCGTCGTCTGAATCGCCTCGCGCATACGCTCCACATCCCGATCAAGAATGTGACGCCGGTCCTCGCGCAAATGAATCGTGATGCCATCAGCGCCGGCGAGCTCGCATTGCTGAGCTGCAAATATGGGATCAGGATAGCGAGTGCCGCGGGCGTTACGAACCGTTGCGACGTGGTCCACATTGATATGAAGACGAATCATCCAAGCACTGTAGTGCCTGAGTGCATTCGTCACACCCATCACGAACGCTTTTTGCGGTCTGAGGACCCAGCGGCACACGGTTTGGGCCTTTCGGAACGACTCGCGGCCGCGGAGCGCATCCGGCCGACCCGGGTGGGTTCAGCTGGATGCTTCGCCGACGTGGAACTCTGTACTCCCCAATTCTTCGCCGGCTGCGTCATGAACAATGGCGCGCCAGCGGCCGGTCTTACGAATATTCGCGGTCCGTCCCCAGGTGCGCCAGCGGGCTACGTCGCCCGGAATGCTCAGCTGTACATGACCCACCGTATGGCCCGACTCGTGCTCAAATGTGATTTCGATCTGCTGCGGGTCATCGCCGGAGTTCTCGAGTTCGACGAATGCGTAGATGGGCCCGCCCCCCAAATTCAGGGGAGTCGCCAACAGGGGCTCCCGCTCTTCGATTTTTTCCGTCACGACAAATCGACGCACCTTCAGAGTGTCGGTGGCTCCCAACTCCGTCACACTCGCCGGCGCGGTAGGCCGAGTCTTCGGCACAGCCGGAGCGTCGATCTTTTTCGGGCTCGGCTCCGATTCCCCCACGGTCACGACCGTCACGGCGGGACTCAAAGCGCTGCTACCTCCCGATGCTGTTACACTCGCGCTCGCGGCGGCGGTCTCGCCAGAGCTGGAATGGGAATGGTCGTGGGAGCCCGCAGAGTGCTGACATCCAGCAAACGCCAAAATCGCAAAAGCGAGCATCGAAACGCCCAGGCACACCCGTGTCAGCACCAACTCATCCTCAAGAACTCTCATTATTTTCTCCAACCCCCGCAGCAGGGGAATGATTCCCCCGGCCCGAAGCGCACGTCTCCGCAGCCAACTCGGCTGCTAATATCTGACTGAGCAAGCAATGGGCCAACTCGGCGTCCCTCCAGCGCATCTCCAAAATCCCCCAACAATCGCGATTTGTCGGCGCGGACCGGCACATGTGACCAGCCCGGGTGGTTAGCGCAACACAGCGGCGTGGCGTAACAACCACGCCCAGAATTCACAGCGACACATCGACGCCCGAGGGCGTCCAGCTACGCCAGCCTGGCAAACCGACAGCATTCAATATATCAGCCGCGCCACCGGCCGAGGTCGACCCAGCAGCGCTAGGGACGCGAGCCTAGGGAGTAGTGAATTCCCAGTCAGCGCCGAACAGCTCCCGACGAGGAGTCGGCAGTGCGCCGCCCTTGGCGCCGTCACGGCGAACCACCAGGGTGTGGGCGGTCGCGATGTCTTCGTTCTCGCGGGTAACCACGGTGATGATGTTGGTCCCCGGTCGCAGCGGAACCGTTTCGTCGAAGCTCATGCGCCGAGGATCGGTCGCCTTGCGGTTGGAATGATAGAAGACCTTTCGCGGACCCACGAACATGTACATATCCAGTACCTGGTCGCCATCCGAGGCCACACCGTGGATGCGAATGCTGTTCTGGCGCGTCGACAGGGCGGCAGCTGCAACCTCCAAAGCCGGGGGCGAGCGGCTCATGCTCAGCTCCAGCAACGGGGCTGCCGGCCGGATCGAGGGCTTGAGCCGCGCAGTCTCGACGAAACCGAATCGCTCATTGCCGAGGCTCACCTTCGTGAACTCGGCGAAGGTCCCCAGGCTTTCGGCCACACTCCCGGCGCTCATCTTGCCGAAAGCCTGACTCACTTTTTGGGGCTGGGGCCGTACCAGGGCCGCAGCCGTCACTTCGACGCGTCCCTTCGCCTTCTTGACGAAGAAACTCGCCTCGCTGATGGGAATACGGATTTTTTCGTTGGAGACAACTCCGAGATCGCGATCCACGACGCTGATCTCCACCTTAACCGTATCTTCCTTGAGCGCCGGCAGCACGTCGAAGGTGAACGCCACTTCGCGGGTTTCACCCGGCTTCATATGAGAGACGTCGAAACGACCATCCCGAAGATACAAGCCGTTACCGGTCAGGTTTCGGATCAACGCCTGGGTTTCCTGACTCGGCCCTTTGCCGGCATTCTTGATCGATAGGTACAGCGTCACGCCCTCACCTCGTTCGATTTGGCCGTCACCGTTACCAGGTCGGTTGTCCGAGATCTGGTAGGTATAAGCGAAGCTCGGCGGGCTCAGGGCCTTCACCGTCGGTCGGATTTCGGCATCCGGCGGGGCCTCACCGAGACCGGCACTGAAGCGGATCTTCACGACGTCCTGACGGAGGATCGAATTCTTCGGCATCGAACAGACGCGTTTGGCGTCGAGCGGCAACGGCTTGGTGGAGCCCGGCTTTCGACCTTTGGTGTAACAGCGCCCCAGGGCGACCTTGGCAGAGCGTGTCTCACCGGGAGCGACTCGACCGAAAATCAGCTCCTGTTCGTCATAGGAGGCGTTGTCGCTCTTGGTGATGGCTCGAAGCCGGTACACCGCTTTATCGCTGGTGTTAGTAACCGACACCTCAAGATCCATGGAATCGCCAGCGATGACTTCGTCCTTCGCCCTGTTGGTGCCTACCTTGACCGTATATTGCCCTGCCTTGGGGCCATCGCTGACGCCCTTGGGTGCGGGACTCCAGTCGATACCCAGTGCCTTCAGCTCCGCACTGACCGCTTTGGTTTGCGCCGCTTGTTCTTCCTCAATGAAGGCGGCGACCTTCTCAAGCTGATCGGTCCGGCGGCCCCGGGGCATGCGCCCCACCAAGTCGCGGGCGAAGCGAATGGGGAAGTCGAGTCGGAACTTGTCGTCCACATCTCCGCCGAGGGCGCGCAGGGTTTTGCGTTCGCTCTCGGGCAGATTGTAACGAACCACGCGCCAAGGTCGGTCAGTGTTGCGAATCGAGTGGTAGGAGAGGCTCTTGCTCAGATCCCGTTCCCGCGGGCGGTGCTCGGAGCGAAACAGATTCATCTCCAGCGTGTCGGCTGTGATCGGAGCGAGTTCGATGTCTGGAGTCACGCCAACGCCCTGAATCGATACATCTCCCGGCGTCAGATACTGCGCGATGGTCAGCTTGAGCGCCGCGCCCTCGGCGACCCGTGGAAATACGAGTTGTACCGTCCCTTTACCGAAGGTGGTCTGCCCCACCAGTACGGCACGGTCATGATTCTTGAGTGCACCCGAGACAATCTCGCTAGCGCTAGCCGAGGAGGGGTTCACCAATACGACGATGGGGTACGGCGGCTCGGTGCCGTTCTGATGCGCGCGCTTCTCCTCACGGGACTCCGCACCGCCCACTGTCGAGACGATGACCCCTCGTGAGATGAAGCGGTCCGTTACCTTCGCTGCTTGATCCAAGAGCCCGCCGGGGTTGCCTCGAAGATCCAAGACCAATCCCTTCAGCTTGCCCTGACTCTTGAAGCGCTGCAGGGCCTCGTCGAGCTCATCGGAAGAACTGGACTGAAACTGCTTGAGCCGAACATACCCAATGCCCGGGGACAGCACTTTGGATGTGACCGAGCGAATGCGAATTTGTTCGCGACGCAGCTCGAAGGGGCGAATGCCACTCCAACCCTTCTTGCCATCGCGGTGGATCCAAATGGTGACCTTAGAATCGGCCTTGCCCCGGAGCCGCTTCACCGCGTCGTCCAATGGCATATTCATGGTCGACTCATTGTCGATCTTCAGAATCCGGTCGAGACGCTGCAGTCCCGCGCGCCCGGCAGGCGTGCCAGGCATGGGGCGCATGATCGTCAGCATCTGATCCCGGATCGAAATCACAATACCGAGACCACCAAAATGCCCCGAGGTCGAGAGCGTCATCTCGCCGTAGGCCTCAGGGCTCAAGAACACACTGTGAGGATCAAGCGTACGCAACAGTCCGTTGCAAGCAGCGTACTCCACTTCTCGTAGTTCAACGTCCGTGTTCTTTAGATGCTTCTGAAGGAATGCGAACACTTCTCGCAGTCGAGCCGCGACGTCCCAAGGGCCCTGGACGTTGTCGACCCGGAACTCTTTTCGTTCGGTGTCGACTTGCACCGTGACCTGCGTCGACTGAGCCTCGTGCAAGACAATGACCTGGGCCACTTCTCGCTGCACTTGGTTGAGCGCGCTCAAGAACATTTGACGCGGTTGCATGCGCTCAGGATCCACGTAGCGCCGTTGGATCTTCTTCAGCGTTTCGCGAACCGCCGTCAGATGGGTCAGATCGTAGTTGTCGTTGGAGCTCTGGGTGACGGCGTGGGCAGCCGCGAGGCCTTTCCACAGACCACCGGTGCCAAACTCCAACGCAAAATAGGACGAGATGGAGAACAGCGCGAGAACCACGCCTATACGCATCACACGCTCGGGAAATGACATAACTTTCGCAGTATCGCTGGGGTCTCCCTCAGGACTCAAGATCCGTGTGGTCCCCGAGAAAAACATGGCAAATCGCCGGCATTCCCGGACTCGCTGCCGAGAGGGCTACTCGACCGGATCGCCAATCCCACAGCATCCGGGCTTTTCGGGGCCCTGCGCCTCAGTCGGCCGGAAGCGGGAAGATTTCATCGACGTAGATCTCCACGGCCCCATTCCCCCGGTAGGTATCGAATTTCAGATCGCCGATTATCAAAGCCGATCCCCCCAGCTCCTTCGCCAAATCACCGCGCGTAGGGGCAAAGCCGGATAGCCGGGCATCCCCCACCGCGAGAGAGAGTTTCAGGTGTCCGCCCTTAACGCTTCTCGCTTGGGTCACGCGGGCTCGTACCGCGATGCGAGGTCTCGGGTTTTTCTCACCGCAGGGCTCCACTCGGTAGAGATCGCGAATCACCGAGGCGGGATCGTCCCCGGGATCGAGCCACACCACATCGTCAAAGCGACTCCCGGCCGGCACTGTCGGGGGGAACTCTTTGGCCGCGGCATCAAAAGCCTCAGCGAGTTCCGAAAACTTTTCCCAATTTACTTCCAAGCCGGCTGCTGCTTGGTGCCCACCAAAACGGTCCATCACGCCCTCGATGGAAGACAGCATGTCGTGCAAGCGTACGCCGTCGGGACCTCGGACACTGCCGCGACCGTGGCCGTCCTCGAATCCGATCACCGCCACCGGGACCTTGTATTTGTCGGCCAGGCGTCCAGCAACAATTCCCACGATGCCGGAGTTCCAACCCTCACGGCCAATGACGATGCCGGCGCGCTCCGACAACTGTCCGCTGGCAATATCCTCGTAGGCCGCTTCAATCATCTCGTCTTGAATGCGGCGCCGACGGATCGTCAATTGTTCGATCTCAGCTGCGATGCCCCGAGCCTGGGTAATATCCTTGGCGGTCAGTAACTCGAGCACAATGTCCGGAGAGCCCAAGCGTCCGGGCGCGTTGAGCCGCGGAGCGATACGGAAGGCGACATCTCGACCGCCGAGCTCTTCGCCGGGAGTGATTTTCGCCAGTTCGAAGAGGGCACGGATGCCAGGTCGCTCCGCTTGGCTGAGTCGCTTCAAGCCGGCGCGGACCAACACACGGTTGTCCCCATCCAGCGGCGCCACATCAGCGATGGTACCGATGGCCACGAGATCCAACCAACTGCGAATGTCGAGTTTCTGATCTAGCTTGGAGCGCAATGCTGCGGCCATGCTCAGAGCCAGCCCGCAAGACGCCATGCCCTTGTACGGAAAGTCGCAGATGTCCCGGTGTGGGTTCAAAAAGGCCACAGCGGGCAGCGGCTGAGCCGGCACCAGGTGGTGGTCGATGACCACGTTGTCGACACCGGCGTCTTGCGTGCGCTGCAGGCTGGCGTGATCGGACGAACCACAATCGCAGGTCACGAGCACGCCGGGCTCCGACTTCAGAATCTTGTCGACAGCCGGGGCCGAAACTCCGTAACCACCCTCGAAACGGCTCGCCAAGAACGGCACGGCATCGCCGCCCAGGGCCCGCAATACCTCCGTCATGATGGACGCAGACGTAATGCCGTCACAATCGTAGTCGCCAAAGACCGCGATCCGCTCGCGATCTTTAATGGCACGGGCGATGCGTTCTGCCGCGGCATCCCGGTCCGCCATCTGATCGGGCTGGGTGAGATCCGTCAGTTTGGGTTGCAAAAATCCGTTCAGCTGCTCGCCGGCTTCGTGCCCTCGGCGGTTCAGCCAATCGGCTACCGTCAGTGCCAGGCCCGTGGACTGCGCCAGAGCGCGAGCGGCATCGCCCACCGGCTCCGGCAATCCCTGAGGCAGTCCAGACACCTATCAGACTACCGCCGAGGCCTTCTTCTTCATGGGGCCGGTGCGAGCCGTCTTGTTCGCGGCCACCTTGGCGAAAAACTTTCGGTCCAGGTAGTCCGTCAGAGGCAGGGCCACGTAAATCGACGAGTAGGTTCCGAGACCGATGCCGATAATCAGCGTAAGGGAGAAGTCCTTCAGCGCGCCGGTTCCCCAAAGGAAGAACATCAGCAAACTCAAGATGGTCGTCATACTGGTGACCATCGTCCGATTGAGCATTTCGGAAAGGCTGCGATTGATGATCGTGGTGAAGGTGCTGCCTCGGAGTTTGCCGAGGTTTTCACGCACGCGGTCGTACACCACCACCGTATCGTTCACTGAGTAGCCGACAATGGTCAGAATCGCCGCCACGGTCGCTAGGTTTAACTCACGCTGCATCAACGTGAGCACACCCACGGTCACGATAGCGTCATGCATCAACGCCAGTACCGCGCCCGGTGAGAAGCGCAGGTCGAAGCGGAAGGCGATGTAGAGCATCACAAACACAAGTGATATAGCCAGACTCTTGAGGGCCGAGTCGCGGAGCTGAGCGCCCGCCTTGGGGCCCACCCACTCCACCCGGAGTGGTGACACCGGCACAACGTTATCGCCGAGCTGCTGCCTCAAGCCGTCCAGCAACTGGTCGCCCTTGCTCTTAATCAAAATCTCAACTCGGTTGTCACGAGCGTTCTGCATCGTGACGCCCGCGTCGCCTTCGCGAAGGGCGAGGGAAAGGGCGAGCATGTCCGTACGCACCTTCTCGAGATCCGGCTCTTCACTGAAGCGCACGGTTATTTTCTCACCGCCGGGGCTGAACTTCACTTCTTTGGCCTGCTTGGCCTCGGGGCAGCGGTCCGCCGGTAGGTTGTCTCCAAAACACACCACGTCCTGAACTTTGCGCTTCAGCTCGTCGGGAAAGGTCGAGACTTCTTGGACACGGATCAAGAATCGGTAGGGGTTGTTCTCGTCAGTTACCTGGATGACCTGGGGCTGAGAAAAACCGCTGGCGGATACGGCGTCCCGGATTTGGACGTCTCCCACCTTGGACTTGAACGCCAATTCCAGTTCGGTACCACCCTTGAAGTCTGTTCCGAGTTTCGGGCCGGGAACGAACATTAAGCCGATGGAGCCGAGCACCATAAAGACGCTCAACCAAGCCAGCGCGCCGCGACGCGCCATAAAGTCATAGGTTTTGCCTTCGGGAAATAGCTGCATGACTCAACCCATCGAAAGCTTCGAGTCGCGGTCTTTGCCACGCACCCAGAAGTCAAAAAGCAAACGGGAAACGATGATCCCGCAGAACATGCTGGTGAGCACGCCCACAAAGAGAGTGACGGCGAAGCCTTTGATGGGGCCAGTGCCGTATTGGGCCAAAACCACCGCGGATATCAGCGTCGTTAAGTGGCCGTCGATGATCGCGCTGGTCGCCTTTTCGTAACCAAGCTCCACCGCGGCACGGGGACTCCGGCCCTCTCGCAGTTCCTCGCGAATTCGCTCGTTGATCAGCACGTTGCTGTCGACGCTCATGCCCACGATGAGCGCCAGACCGGCGATGCCCGGTAGGGTCATCGACGCCCCGAAGGACGCCAGAATGGCCAGCTGCAAGAACATGTTCATCGAGACCGCGATGTTCGCGATGATTCCGGCGCGGCTGTAGTAGATGAGCATGAACATCAGCACGAGTGCGCTGCTGAACAAGGCGCCCTTGACGCCCAAGCGAATGGCGTCGGCTCCCAAGGAGGGCCCGATGTGCTGCTCATTAGAGGGGGTGATGGGAGCCGGTAGAGCACCGGAGCGCAGCACTAATTCCAAGGCTTTTGCATCCCGCAGCTGGGTCTCGGGGTCCGAGCCACCGAGGGTGATTGAGGCCCGACCACCGGCGATTCGGCTCTGGATGACCGGCGCACTTTCGATGCGCTCATCGAGAATGATGGCGAAGCGCCGCTTGATATTCGCCCCAGTGATTCGCTCGAAGATAGCGCCACCCTGGTCGGTAAAGGTGATGGAGACGTACCAACCACCGAGGCCTTGCTGCTGATCCGGCGCGGCCTGGGCGTCCCGAATCAAGTCGCCGGTAATGTCGGCGCGACTTCGGAGGAAGTAGGTTCGCCAGCCGCTTTCCGTTTGCTTCTGCGTGACGTCGTCCACGTCGTAGGTCATCTGAAAACCTATTTCGCGATCGGGAGGGATCTCCAGAGTTTCGACCCAAGCTCGAAACCGGGTGAGCGTGTCTTTCGAAGTTTCACCCTCCACTTTGCTGATGCGGGCGTATGTAGTGGATTTGTTGATCGGGTCGCCCGAATCGTCCATGCCCACGGGCGCGTTCTCGCGAGAAAACTCAAGCCCGTCCGGCAATGACTCAGGAACCGCCGAAGTAGAGATGGGTCCGAAGAAGTCGGTTTCGTCATCCAGCAGCTTGAACTCCAAGCGGGCCGTCTGACTGATGATGTCGCGGATCTCCTTGAAAGACGCCTCGTTCTCGCCGGGGACCTCCACGATGATGTCCTCGTCACGACTGGAGACGGTGGCTTCCCGGAGACCGAGCTCATCGACTCGGCGAAGGATGATTTCCTTGGCTTGAGAAACTGCGCGCCCGCGAATTTCCGTCGCTGCAGCCTGACGGATGACGAACGCGAACTCCTTCTCATCTGCCGCTTTGGCAAATGTCAGGTCGCCGCTGAACAGATCCATGAAACGTTGGTCCAACTTCGCAGCGTCACCTGCGTCATGGAACTTCAGGGTAATTGTGTCCGGCTTCATGCGCGGCGCAGCGATATCAATTCGCTTGCGCAGCTTGACGTAGGTCTCTTCACTCGGGCGGTCATCGCCCTCATGCAGTTCGAGCAGACGGGCTAGCTCAGCCTGCATCTCTTCGTAGTAGCGGTCGCGCTTGTCCTTGATGGCCTCGTCGACATCCACCGTATAGACAAGGCGGAGACCACCCCGCAGATCGAGTCCGGCAACTAGCCGCGCATCGACGCGAGTTTTGATGAACTCGGGGCACGGCACCCTGCCACCGGTAGCCGCACTCACGGTCGGCAGGAGACAGAGAGCCGCAATCACGCAAACCGAACTCACGAAGCCGAATCGCATCCGCCAGTTGTGATCGCCCAACTTGACCGCGCCGAGAGCCCCTACGTAGGCCATCAAACCGAACGTAATCATCGGCCAGAAGGCATCGTTGTGCGCACACGCAGCGGAACAACCCGCCGCGAGTCCGCCCACCCACAGAGTGCTGCGCTGCGCTCGGTTGACCCAACCGAGCACCAACATCAACGCACCCGCGCCACCGATTCCATAAGTAATTACCTGAGAATCCACAATTGCCTCACCGAGCCGACGGGCTCGTACTCACTTTTTGGGGTCCTTATCCGAGTCGGATTTTTCATCCCGTCCGGACAAGCTGGAGCGCAGTACTTCGACCTTCACGCCTGGCGTGAGCTCCAGCTTCGCGTAGCGCGGTCCAATTTCTTTAAGACGCCCCACCAGTCCAGAAGACGTCAGCACCCGATCGCCGACCTTCAAGGCATCGATCGTCGCGTCCTGCTTCTTGCGTTGAGAGCTGGTCTGCCATGTCATGAACATGAGCAAGCCAATCATCATGATCACCATTGGCATCATGCCGATGAGGCCTGGTCCTTCAGGCGGAGCTCCGCCTGACGTGCCTTCGCTCGCCGATGTGGTGGTTGTCGTTTGTGGTGCTGCAGCCTCCCCTGGCGCGGCCGGACGTCCGGGCGCCGGAGGGACTGCTTGATAAGCGAAACCCGCGTAATTCAAGGGGTCCTCCAAGGCGCGGGGCTATACCGGGTTTCCTCATCCCGCGCAAGCGCGCCCTTGACATGCCGTAAATCGCATCGTACACGCTCGGACCTGTCTCTGCAGACGATCCAGGCGCGTAGCTCAGTGGGAGAGCATTACCTTGACACGGTAGGGGTCGGCAGTTCAATCCTGCCCGCGCCTACTGGAAACCGTAAGAAGTGCCCTAATGTGCCCGAATTCGACCAAGTCACCGGCAGCCTCAGCGCGACTCTTCGCGCCCATGGCGTCCGGGGTCGAATGGGGCCAAGGGCACTCCAGCAGAGCAGCTCAGCCGTCGAAGACACACCCTTTCGTGGCGACATCGCTGTTCTCAATGGCGATCAACAGCGCGGTGCCCCGGCCTCCGTGCAGCACACCATTATGTCGACCGTGACATCGTGATATGCCATTCCGGCCAAGAGGGCTCCTGGGGAGCCCTCTTCGGGCCCTCCGGGCGGATCCTGTCGGATCCTGGCCGCGGCTACTGTACTTTTGACGACTCCACTTTCGGCCGTTTTGGCGGTCGTGTGAATCGGACGTGCTCGGGTCCGGCGATAATCAGTTAACGAGTTCTGGCTAAGGCCAGGGAAGGAATCAGGGAAAGACAGACACATGGCGATGGGAAGACGCAACATGCACCGCGAGCCTCGCGGCCCTCAGATACGGATCAATCACCGAATTCGGGTCCCGGAAGTTCGCGTCGTGCTCGAAGACGGAACCATGCTCGGAGTGTTGGCTACGCGGGATGCCCTGCGCCAGGCCGAGGAACGCGGGCTTGATTTGGTCGAAGTGAACCCCAAGAGCATGCCGCCGGTCTGCAAGATCCTCGATTTCGGCAAGTACAAGTACGACGAAAAGAAGCGCACCCGAGAGGCAAAGCGCAAACAAACCGTCGTTGAAGTCAAAGAGGTCAAGCTCCGACCCAAAACGGACGACCACGATCTGCAAACGAAACTACGGGCCGCCCGACGTTTCCTAGAGTCCGGCAACAAGGTGAAGTTCACCGTGCGCTTTCGCGGCCGAGAGATCACCCATCCCGAGCGAGCGCATATGCAGCTCGACTGGTTGCTGGAGAATCTCGAAGACCTCTGCAACATTGAGCAACGGCCACAAATGGAAGGCCGCGCCATGGGCATGTTGATTGGCCCCAAACCCCAGCTCCTCCAGCGCGTAGCCGCGGAGAAGGCCGCTCGCGCTGAAGCCGGCGAGCCCGAGCCCGACGAGCCCGAGGAAGAGCCTGACGACGACGACGACGACGACGACGACGACGACGAGTCGTCCGAAACCGAAGAGTCATCCGAAACCGAAGAGTCATCCGAAGCCGCAACCGAAAGCTGAGGGGGTCGCCTTCGACGAGTCCAGTTTGCGAGCCGCGCTCGCCGCTTCTCGTTCCCCCCGCTTGGGGGAGGGGGGAACGCTTCGCTACTTCCGAAGGCTCTGGCTCTACTGGAGTTATTTCCTCAGGTCCTCGGAGCTCCGCTCCTGCGGCGTCCTCGGAGCTCAGGCTCCCGCGGTTTCCCCGCATCGGGGTATCGATACAAACGCAAAAACCGCACAGCGATCTTATTGCTGCGCGGTCTTCATCGCGTTGTACAGCCTGACGGCGGTACCCGGATGCCGGGCGAGTGGGGTCGGCGCCTATGGATTCTACGGAAGTTCTTGAAAGATTCCGGTGAGCCTGATCAAAGCTGAGGGTGGGTAACGACAAGAACGGGGACATCGAGGACGAGTTTACGGGCGCGGATTTCGGCGATCCGCGCCCGGCGCAACGCGTGCTTCGGCTGGCTGGCTAAGCCCATGGCCAACAAACCGGAGGTGAGCTTTCCCTCAGCGTTGCCGGCGTCAGACCTGGAGGCCGCGTATCGATTTTGTGGCAGTTCGGCGGTGTCTTCTGATGCCGTCATCGCGCCTCACGTTCGCCAGACTCTCAAGCGTGTGGCATCTCAAGACGTGACTCTGGTAGCTCACGACAGCTCGGTGATTTCATTCAAGACCGAGGCGGGACGCGATGACTTGGTCGGAGAGGCTGGACTGAAATAACGCTTTCTTGCTCACTGTTCCTTGGCCATTCGCGCCGATAGTAGCCACCGCCCCGAAGGCGTTGTCGCTCTCAGCTACCACCGACCGGTAAAGACCAAGAACGCGGCTCTGCAACAGCGTTGGTCTGCGCACATTAAGGAGGCTCATTCGCTTGGGATGAGTCCTCAAGCTGTCGTCCATCTTATGGATCGCGCGGCGGACGATTCCGACGTTTTACACTTGCTGCAGCGGTTGGGGACTCGGTTTGTTGTGTGAGTGCAGCACAACAGACGCCTCGCTGAAGGCAAATTGCGAGGCGTCCTGGAGCGGGACGCTTGCGGCAAAGCATCTCGGATCGTCAGGTTTTCACGCCGACGAGGCAAGCAGGGCTCGAAGCAACGACGGATCCACCCACCCCGCGACGAACGAATGGCGTCACTGCTTGTTGCATCGTCATCAGTCAAACTTGCCAAGGATCCAAGGCGCCCCACAGAAGGGTCGCTGAGGCTCAACGTGGTTAGAGTTTGGGAGCCGGAGCCACCCGAAGACGAAAAAGGTCTCGAGTGGCTGCTCTACACCAGTGAGCCTGTCGATACTCCCGAGCAAATGTTCCAGGTCGTAGATTGGTATCGTGCGCGGTGGTGCATCGAAGAGTACTTCAAGGCGTTGAAGCCAGGTTGCGGAATGGAAAAGCGGCAGCTCGGCGAGCTGCATGCCCTAGCCAACACGATGGCCCTGCTTGCACCAATCGCCTGGAAACTACTGTTACTCAAATCAGAGGCTCGTGCTCGACCGGACGAACCAGCGACGAAAATCCTTGAGCAAGAGGAGCTAGAAGTACTGCTAGCAGCGTCGCGCACCCCATTGACCCGCGACTGCACCACCGAGGGAAGCGTTGCTCGCCATCGCTTCCCTCGGTGGCCACCTCAAGCACAACGGGAGCCCTGGCTGGCTGATATTGCACCGCGGCTATCGCGAACTCGCGACATTGCTAATGGGCTGGCAACTGCGCCGTTCCATTGAGACCGCACAACGCGCAGAAGAATGCGATCAATAGTCAGGTTGGGGCCCCGGGCGTAAAAACCGCAGCGCCAATGGCGCGAGGACACCGCAACTCCGCAGGAGCGAGGACCTAAAGGAACTAGCTCCTGTAGAGCCAAGGGGGACGAACGGAGCGAAGTATTTCAGCCCTCACCCAAGGGGGCCAAAATGAGTAGCGTCCGGCGCGGCTCGTCCACTGGACTTGCCGAAAAGCTATTTGGGCAGCGGGGGTAGCGAAATCGGAAGCTGGATGTAGCCGGCGTAGTGGGCGCCAATCGCGCCTCCCGCGGCCATCAACAGCAGCAAAAAGAAGATCAACCCTCCGTTGCCACTCTTCTTGTTCTTCGGCGGTTCTGTCGGACGGGCTGCTTGGGGCACCGGCGGCTCGGTCGGCGAAGATTCTTCCGGCTCGTCTTCCTCTTCGCGAGCCGCGCTCAGCGACACACCCGGGGCGTCGTCTTCTAGCTGGGCTAGATTGCCTGCGGAATAATCATCCGGCAGCTGGCTCGTGCGGTCGGTACCGACGGGAGGCAAGTCCAAGTCGCCGGCCCAGTCCTGTACATCTTGGAAGGCGCCGATGTTCAGAGGCGCCGACGCATCGCGATCCTTCGGAACCGCAACCGGAGAGCCCGCAGCGTCGCCCTTCGCATCTAGCGAGGTGAAGCTCATCATCGCGTCTTCGATCAAGCTGCCGATGAGCGAGCCCTTGGGTGCCTTGGCCTTGAGCTTAGCCTGGAGCGCCGCAACTTCTCGGACCGTTTCGGCGACGTCGAAAGACGACACCGGGCGGCCCATACGAAAGAGCAGGGTGTTGAGGTCTTTGCCGAAGTCGCTAGCGGTTTGGTAGCGATTGGCGGGTTCCCGCGCCAGAGCCCTGAGAATGACTTGCTCAAGCTCTGGCGATACAGCGGGGTTCAACTGGCGCAGGCTGGGAATTTTCGCTGCCTGAACTTGACGCACTGTGGCTAGATCGGTGTCACCGAAGAACAGCCTTCGACCAGCCAGCATCTCCCACAGAATGATGCCCGCGGCGAAAATATCCGTACGCAGATCGACGGCAAGGCCCTGGGCGGCCTCGGGAGAAAGGTAGCTGAACTTTCCTTTGATGATGCCGGGCTGGCTCGACTCCAGCTGGCTGTTTGCCTTGGCGAGACCAAAGTCCACCACCTTGATCTCTCCAAAACGTGTCACCAGCACGTTCGGCGGCGATAGATCTCGATGCACGATGTTCAGCGGCACGCCGTCGTGATCCGTCGCCTTGTGCGCGTAGTCCAAGCCCTCACACATTTTGAGCGTGATGTGGCAGGCCACTTCGACGGCCACGCGCTGATTCTTTTCGCGCAGCGTCTCGATGATGGCCTTGAGGTCCGCCCCGTCGACGAACTCCATGACGATGAAGTAGGTATTGTCACCAACACCAATATCGAAAACCTGAACGCAGTTGGAATGGTTCAGATGAGCGCTCAGCCGAGCCTCATCAAGGAACATCCCAATGAACTCTTTCTTCTCGGAAAGATGCGGAAGCACCCGCTTGATCGCGACGGCTTTCTTGAAGCCCTCCAGGCCGGCGCTCTCGGCGCGGTAGACTTCCGCCATACCGCCCGCAGCGATGCGCTCAATTACGCGATATCGTTGTTGTTGGGCGGCCATCGGAATTCACGGAGTGTCGCTAGAGACACCGGGGGGTGCGGCGAAGATTATGACCCCTGGGCTACAAGGGCAAGCTACGGGCCTAGGGATTCCCCTGGGTGCGATGAGGCCGCGTTACCTCGCAAAAGTGAACGACGCAGGTTCGCTAAGTAGTTGTTCCGGAGGGAAGGCCGCTGAATCGTGCGTTCGCTTGAGTGGACACGGCTTCGGTAGCCTCACCGCTTGACCGGAGAGCCTCCGGCGGATAACCCGAATTCCATGAGCGACGAACATACAGAAGCAGAAGAGGTCCTGGCCGACGATGAATCCCCGACCCCGGTTTGGTTTACGATTCTTGGTGCCACGCTATTTCTACTAGCGGGCACCCTTGCCCTGGTTCTGCAGGACGATCCTGCCAATGAGGGTGACGCCGCGCCGAGCGACGACGTTCAGGCGGCAGCCGCCCCCTGAAGATCCGCCGAGTTTGTGTCCGAAATGGGCGGGGAAGGTTGATCCTGAGCTGAAACGCCTAGCCCCAGGGTAATCGGGTCCGCGGGCGGGTTTTTTCTGATGGGAATGCCGGGATCCACTCTCGCCTTTGTTCGCGAAGCGTGTCAGGGTCCGCGTCCCTTAGGGGCCGTAGCTCAGTTGGGAGAGCGCTAGACTGGCAGTCTTGAGGTCAGGGGTTCGATTCCCCTCGGCTCCACCGAATAGTTCAAACATGCTCATGCCCCCCGTCCGGGGCGGGGCCACCAGAAACACTCTAAGCCCAGAGATGCTGCCCGGAGTTCTGCTGCGCCGCTGGAAACACTGCGCCGCCCACCTGGCCGGGCAACCTCAACCCTGAAGCTTAGCCCGCGCCTGACGATGCAGCGTGCCCGCCAGGCGTAGCGCCGACGCCATACCCCCGGGATCCGCACAGCCCTGACCCGCAATGTCGTAGGCCGTGCCGTGGTCGACACTGGTGCGAATCACGCTGAGACCCATCGTCACGTTCACAGCATCTCCGAAGCTCACCAGCTTCATCGGGATGGTCGCCTGGTCGTGATACATGGCGACGACGCCGTCAAACTGCCCAGCGAAGGCTTGCCGATAAGCCGTCTCTGCCCCCAGGGGCCCCTGGAGGATCGCCCCGGAACGCAGCTCGCGTCGGGCCGTGCGCACCCCCACGGCAATGGCGGACGCCTCCTCTCCGCCTAGCAACTTCGCCTCCCCTGCGTGGGGATTGAGGGAAGCCACCGCGATGCGTGGCTTCACAGTCCCTTTGAACTGGAGCAAGCGCGCCAGTTCGACTGTCGCCCGGTGCACTCTGTCCGGGGTTATCGCCCTCGCCACCCGGGAGATGGGCAAATGGGTGGTCACCAAACTGGTGTTGAGTTTTCGCGAAGCAAAACACATGACTGAGTAGGGCGCGCCGTCTAGCTTCTCCAGCCACTCCGTGTGGCCGCGAAAGTTTGCTGCGCGCCACAATCCGCAGCGGGCGATCGCAGCCTTGCTAACTGGGCCGGTCACCATGGGAACGCCCTCGCGTTTTGCCAGTGCGAAGGCTTCTTCAACCGCGAGTAACTGAGAGACTCCAGCTTTCTTTCCCGGCTTACCCGGTCGCATGTCGGCGTCCTTCAGCTGGGGCCCCGAATCCAATATCGAGAGCCGCCGTGAAGCACTGCCTTCATATACACCGAACTGCTCGGCATCGATTCCGTACAGCAACGCTGCGCGCAGCAGTGCGCGACGACTGCCCACCAATACGACCCGCCTCCGGGAGCGCGCGGCGGCCACCACCGATACCTCTGGGCCCACACTGGAGGGGCAACCCGCCGATACGACGATCACCGTTCGCGTTTACTAGGCTGAGCGTCGCGGTCGGGAGCCCGGAGCTTGTAGCCGGATCCCCGCAGGGTCTCGAGCGGCAGCGTGTCTCCCAGCTTCGCCCGCAAGCGCCGCACATGAATGTCCACCGTTCGCGGGCCGCCGTCGTAGCGATTGCCCCAGACGCGAGCGAGCAGATGATCTCGACTCAGTACTTTGCCCCGGCGTTCGCACAGATAAGCCAGCAGCGAAAACTCCTTCGCCGTCAGCGCTACCGGACGACCGTCCACAGTCACGTCGTGAGCCGCCTTATCGACCACGATGTTGCCGACCTTGTGCCGCTCCTCGGTCGCGAACTCACTACGCCGCCACTCCACCGCGCGAATTCGCGAGTACAGCTCTTCAGGTATGTAGGGGTGCAGGACGAAGTCGTCGAATCCGCTCGACGGATCGATACGGGCAATCTGGCCGACAGTCACCGCAATGATCGCGCCCACATTGTCGAATACCTGTTCCTTTTGAACAGCTCGCAAGGCTGCAACCGCGAGATCCGGTCGGTCAAGCGCTTCGAAGAGCAACGCCCGGGGGCGCACCTCCTCGTCCTCCTCGAATAGACTCGCGGGATCGTCCCACAAGTCGAGGGTGCGGACTGTCGCTCCCAGTTGCCGTAGGACCGTCGCGGCGCCGTCATCCCGATCGAGGAAGGGGCCATGGCCAATCACGGCCACGAATGACCGGACTACGCTTCTTTTTTCAGGAGATGTTTGTGCCACCGACGGTAATGCTCTGGAGCTTTATGGTCGGGCAACCTACTCCGACCGGAACGCTCTGGCCATCCTTACCACAAGTCCAAATGCCATCGGAAACCTCCAAATCGTTCCCCAACATCGTCACTTGGCGTAATGTTTCCGGGCCGTTACCGATCAGATTGACCCCTTTTAGGGGGGCGGTCAGCTTGCCACCCTCGATCAAATAGCTCTCGGTAAGCGAAAAAACGAAGTCCCCGGTGGCAATGTCCACCTGCCCGCCGCCGAAGGTTTTGGCGTAAATGCCGTTTTTGACGCTTGTTACGACCTCTTCGGGCTCGTGCGGACCCGCCAGTAGAACAGTATTCGTCATTCTGGGCAGCGGGACAGACGAAAATCCCTCCCGGCGGCCGTTTCCACTCCGGGTATCAAAGTGCTTCGAAGAAATTCTGTCGTGCAGATAGCCCCGGAGAGTCCCATTTTCGATCAAGACGTTCTTCTCGGGATCCCGCCCCTCGTCGTCAACGTTGATGGAGCCTCGGCCTTGCACGAAGGTGGGATCGTCAACGACAGTGCACAGATCGCTGGCAACCTTTTTACCCACCTGTCCGGTGTAATTGCTGGTCCCCTTGCGATTGAAGTCCGCCTCCAAACCGTGACCGATGGCCTCGTGCAGCAGGATCCCACTATCGCCCGGTCCTAGGACCACCTCGGTCTGGCCGGCGGGCGCTTCCACCGCGTCCAACAAGCTCAAGGCTTGTTTCGCGGCCACATCGGCATGGTGCTCCGGCGAGAGGCGCTCGAAGTAAGCCAGCGAAGTGCGGCCGCCCCCTCCGCTACGCCCGGATTCTCGTTTGGTGCCATCTTCAACGATCACGCGGATCCCAAAGCGCATCAGCGGTTGGAGATCGGTTACAAAAACGCCATCACTGGTAGCGATCAATATCTCCCGAATTTCTTCGGAGAAGCTGCTCTCTACCCGTTTTACGCGGGAGTCGTACTTCATCGCTTGCTCGCTTGCTCGCTCCAGTAGTGAACGTTTCTCGACACCATCCACCTCCAGGCTCAAGCGCGAAATCTGATATCGGCTGGGCAGACTGCTCGGCTCCAATTTCTCTGCGTGGGCATGGCGTGCGCCGTTGGCGATGCGGGCGGCCGTCTCGGCTGCGCGTTTCATACTGTCCCAGCTGAGATCCTCCACGTAGGCGTAGCCCGATGCGTCGCCCTTGAGCACGCGTACCCCCATGCCCATGCTGACGCCGCGAGACGCGCTGCGAGTGATGCCTTCCTCAAAGGACAGCCCCCCGGCGGCCCGGTATTCGAAGAACAAATCCGCATAATCAGCCCCGCGGAATAGCGACAACTCGAGCAGCTTGCGGGCGATATCCGGATCCACTTCGTTTTCGCCACCTATAGAAAACGGAGCGCGATAACGTCGACTGGTAGCTTCACTCATATTCCATCACTTTCAGGAGCCGAGACGCGGGGCGATCCGGACGACACAACCTACCACGCGCCGGGGCTTCTCCGCGCTCGAGCCGCAGAAGCAGCCCCAGCAGGCCGCCGCTCTGGCGCGCTAAGCAATCACTGCCGCCACCGACGCGGCGGGCACTGCTCAGCATCCGACTCTCCCGACTGCATTTATCTAGCTTGGAGCCCTCGACGGGCTCTGGCAAGGTCCGCCCAACCTGGTTCACGGACTTCGCGTTCTGACGCCGCACCGGGCAAAAATCCCATCCTAGAAAGTCTGACGCCCATGTTGTCCCTCCCCAGCCTGCTCATATTCGTCCACGTCGCCGCGGTCGTGATCTGGATAGGTTCCAGCGCAGCAGTCGGCTTGATATTGGCTGCGGCCGACGGCACAGCAAAACTCCGCGGACAAATCGCGCTGGGGGTATATCGACGACTGGCGTCCCCGGCCTTTGTCATAGCGTTTCTCGCCGGCACAGCTCGCCTCGTCAGCTCCGCCCACTACTACTTCGTGGACCGACACTTCATGCACGCGAAGCTGCCACTGGCACTGGCCATTATTGCGCTGCATCACATGCTCGGCGGTCGCGCTCGCAAGGTCGCATCTGGAGCGACCGAAGACACATCGAAGAGCCTCGGGCGTGTGTGGCTGATGCTAATTTGCGCCGTCGGGGCGGTCTTCCTGGTGGTCGTCGAACCATTTTAGTGCGCAACTTTCCTACACTGGAGCCAGTGTGTTCGAGACACCTCCACCGCCTCTACACGGCAGTTCGTCATGATCTTGACGGCAGAGTCCGCTTGCGCGACGCGTCACGATATATTTCTTCGCTGAATCGCCCTCCTTGGGCTGAGGCCCTATGGTGCATCTGCATGGCGCCGCTTAGACTAGAGTCGAAACTTGCTCTTTGGCTGCCAGCTCTTTCGTTGGTGCGTCTTCATCCCCGCTCATCTTTTTCCCGCTCAATGGTGGTCATCCCCCACCGGCGAGTCTGAACCTTTTCATTTTGGCGCTTCGCGCCACCACGGCGTTTTCATTCCGGAGTCTGGTTGGCAGCCGATCGCGAGAAAATCCTTCAAGCCGCTCAAAAGTACGTCAACAAAAAGAAGTACGACAAAGCGATTATTGAATATCAGAAGATCGTTCAATCCGATCCGAACGACGCTCGTACGCTCCTCAAGCTGGGTGACCTCCAGGCCCGCATGGAGCAATACCCCGAGGCGATCGCTACCTACGATCGCGTTGGGCAGTTCTATTCCGCCCAGGGTTTCGCCCTCAAAGCGATCGCTGTCTACAAGCAGATCCGCGAACTGATTCAAAAACATGCGCCCCAGCTTGGGGATCGTTACGGCCATATTGTCCCCAAGTTAGCCGAAATCTACACGGAACTCGGGCTCACCAGCGACGCCCTCGCTGCCTACGACGAGGTGGCGACTAGATTTCAGCGCGCCGGTAGAGACCGGGACGCCATCGAAGTGTTCGAGAAAATGGTGTCGCTCGACAGCACCAATCCACTTCCGCATTTGCGCCACGCTGAAGCCTGCTGCCGGGTGGAAGACGGAGACAGCGCGATCGCATCGTTTTGGGCGGCCGCTGAGCTATTGATTGGCATGGAGCGCCCGGACGATGCTCTCAAGGTCATCGAGCGGCTCCTGCATTTCCGAGCGGAGCCCACCTACGCCCGTGTCGCAGCCGAGCTGTACCTGGCCAAAGGCGGACAACAGGCAGGGCTGCACGCTCTCGCCAAACTGCAGATCTCGTTCCAGGCGAATCCCCAGGATCTCGACACCCTGGGTCTGCTGGCCAGTGCGTTCACCACCATCGGTCAGTCGAGCAAAGCCATCGAGGTGCAAAAGGAAATGGCGCGCCTCGCTCACAGCGGGGGGCGTCCCGAACTGTACAACGAGCTCATCGGCTTCCTGCGCCAGGTCGCGACCGATGATCCTCAGGTCGTTGAGCTGATTGCCCTCGGGGACCCCACGGGCAGAGCCGAGGAGCCAAGCGCCGAACAGATCTCCGCCGACGCCATCGAAGCTGACGCCATCCCGGTCGAAGACGATCTGCTCGAAGAGGTGGATCTGCTCGAAGACGACTTCGAGGAAATCGCCCCCGAAGAATCCGCACCGGGCATCGACACCTCGGAAGTCATGGTCGATAACGTCAACGCCCCCGCCCGGGTTGCCGTCCAACGCGCACCCCCTGCCGAAGAGCGTCAGAGCTACGACTACAAAGACGCCGACGGCTCGGGGCATGCTCACAAGGCTCTGGTAGACGCCGAGAGCTACCGAAGCGTTAAGCTCTACGACAAGGCCATCGAAACTCTCCAGATCGCCCAGGAGGTCGCCCCCCAATCCATCGAGATTCGCGAGCGCCTACGCGACATCAGGGCAGAGTCCGGCGATCGCGACGGTGCCATCCAGGAGATGATCTCGCTGGCCGCCGTCTACATCGAACGCGGCGACGGAAACGCCGCTGAGTCTCAGCTCTACCAGGTACTGGAAGCAGAGCCCGAGCATCCCATCGCCTACGAGATGCTCGAACAAATCGGCGCCTTCAGTCCCGAAGATTACGGCGCCGTCGAGGACACGGCGACCCAAACCGTGGACAGCTACCCGCTCGAGGAGCCGCTACCCTCCTACGATCTGGAAGGCGTTTCTCCGCAGTCAGCCATTATTTCCGAGCCGCCTCCGGCAGCTCCGGTTCACAATGCGTTGGCCACCGTCGACGACCCATTCGCCAGCACCGACGACGAACCGCTGCCGAGTTACCCGCTGAGCGACGAAGACGAGGAAGAGATCGAGGAGATCTTGGACGAGTCGGCCTTCTTCGAATCCCGCGGTCTGTACGAAGACGCCAAGATGATCCTCGCCGACCAATTGGCCAGGACCCCAGGACACCCCAAGGTGACCAGACGGCTCCGAGAAGTCGAGAAGGCGATGAACGTCGGTTCCAAGAGTGGAACCCGCGATCGTGCCGCCCTCGAATCCGAAGGGCAGACTGAAGACAACGCCTTCGATATCGCCGCCTCCCTGGACGCCCTCGACGATGTGCCAAAGCAGGCGGCCCCCAGCGGCGGAGGACTCACCCAAAATGCCGATGAAGTTGACGTCGACGAGGTCTTCGCAAAATTCAAAGAAGGCGTACGCGCCCAAGTGTCCGACGCGGACAGCGCCACCCATTACGACTTAGGTGTTGCCTACAAAGAGATGGGACTGTTCAACGATTCCATTCAAGAGTTTGAGGTCGCTTCCAACGATCCAGCTCGCGCCTGCATGAGTTTTTCCATGGTCGCGATGATTCACTTCGAGCAGGGGCATCTGGACCAAGCCGCAGAAGCCTACATTCGGGGCCTCGGCGCGCCGAAGAAGACCATCGACCAGGAGATGGCCATCTACTACGAACTCGGCACCATCTACGACATGAAGGACAGCACCGAAGAGGCGCTGTACTACCTCAAGAAGATTGCACAGCGCGACCCGACCTATCGGGACGTTTCCGAACGCATCCGACAACTCGAGTCAACCGACGACGAAGCGCCACCGCAGTCCCAGGTCAACAAGGATGACGACGACGAGTTCGACGAGCTATTTGACAATCTATTCGACGCCAAATAGATACAGCGCCCTATAGACTCGCTAGGCACCGTAAAGACAGGCAGCAACCAGAGCGCGAGGCGCTAGCGCGAGGCTTGCGGACTATTTTTTCGGAGCGGCCGGTTTCGGATCGGGAGTCGTAACTGTCGGAGTATCGATGACCCCACCGCGGTTGTAGGCCGTGATCACGCGGTCCGTCAGATCGAGATCGCTGCGCACATAGGGCACGGCCTGTTTGTCGACCACGATATCGTAGCCACCGGAACTCGCCACGCGCCGCACGATCCCCATAACCTTACGCAGGATGGGTTGTGTGATTTCCGCCTGCTTCTTTTGAAGCTCCTTGTTGTAGTCAACAAAGGTGGACTGAATCGTCACCATCTCGGCTTGCCAAGTTTCGATGCGCTTTTGCAAAGCCTGCTTGCTCAGCACCTTCGCTTGTTTGTCGATGTCTTCGCGCTCTTTTCGAAGGCTCTTCTGCTTGCGATCGAGTTCCTTCTGTCGGCTATTGAAGAATTTCTTCAGGGACGCCTGGGCTCGCAGGCCGTCCTCGGTTTCCATCACCGCTCGTTGGGTATCGATAACCGCAATGCCACCAGCATTCGCTGAGCTGGCATGAAGGGCAAAGCTCAGAATTAAAATCGCGCCATGAATCGTCTTGGAAGGGCCGGAAAACTTCATGCGGCGAATTAAGCGACGCGGCAGCTCTGGGTCAAGCAAAGCCCATGAATTATCGGCGCTGGGGCTCGTTTTTTTCGTCCTGGGCACACAAGGCCCGCTACACCATCACGTAATTTGAGGCGTCTTCGCCTATCTGAGCCGTGGTGGCGTCATCCCGGCGGACCGCCAATAGGTACAGCTCGGCCAGCAGCGACGGGTGATCCTCGACCAATCCGAGAAACGATTTCTCCGGCAAACACAGGGAGATCGTAGGTTTGACGGCAATCACATCCGCGTTGGAGTTCCGCCGCAGAATCAGCGAGATCTCCCCAGCCGCGTCTCCCATGCCCAAAGTCGCCAGAGTTTCGCCGTCGTGGCTCACGATGACCGAACCGGAAGCTATTAGGTGAAGACCGTCGGCTCTCTGCCCCGCCGTGACCAGCTTCTGTCCCTTCTCGAAAACCCGGGTCACAAATCGCTCGATGAGAGCCGGTCGCAGGCTCGATTTCACCGCCTGCAGGACCCCGCTGGTGTTCAGCACATTAGCGACCATGCGCCGGCGGCAATGGGCCGCAAACTCCGTCGCCAAGTCGTTGTTCTCAGCCGCGATGCTATCGAGATCTTTCTTGCACGCACGAAGCACTACGCTTACCCGAATCGCTTCAACGGTCGCCGCCCGAGGTGCCCGCGCCAGCAGCGCCATCTCGCCGAACAAGGCACCGGCGCCCAGTCGCGCTAGCTGTACCTGTTTGGTATCCGTCATATCCCGCCGGACCTCGAGCTCCCCGCGGGCCAGCACGAAGGCTTCATCCCCCGACTCGCCCTGACGAATGAGGACTTCCGAGCCCTTCACGACTCGAGCTTCGAAAATATCCAGCAAGCTGCGCAGCGCCACTCGGCTCAGAGACGAAAACAGAATTTGTGGGGGAATGCGTGTGCTCTGCTCTGCGCTATCCAGACTGGCCTGTGCGTACTCAAGCACTTGGTCCACTTCCGCGATCAGCGCGTTGCCGCGCACGCCGTCGCCGATCGCGCCGGACTTCGGCGCACGATGCTGGATAGCGGGCGGTTTCGCCACTCCTTCCAACAAGCGCGAAGAACCGTCGCAGTAGCCCGCCGCTAAATTGTCCCACAGCGCCGTAGGATTTTTGCCCAACACGCGCAGCTCTGCACCCGCGGCGATCGCGAGAGGCAGATTGCCTGCATTGTTGGCGACACCCGCAGCACACTCGAAGGCACGACGGGCCAGTGCCGTCTTATCCATCGCCACAAGAGCCCGACCGATCGCGTACAACGCTCCCGCGTTTTCTAGATCGCTCTTCACTTCGCTAGCGCCGAGCCGCAGTGAAGCTTCTTCGTCCCCTGCCAGCGCCAGCTGCAGAGCCCGATCGAGTGGAGAATCCGTTGGGTCGTTGGAGGACATCCGTGCGAGCCTATCATTGGCCCCTGAGCCGGCCAACGACGGCGGCTCAAGATGCCGCTATTGCGTCCGACTCGAACCCAAGCTCGCGCTCGAATCGGCGAAATTGCTCAGCCCGCCAACATAAAATCGTACGTCGTAAAAACGCCGTTTGGTCCAACAGGAGCGCCAGATTCCAGCAGCCGGGCGCCGCCAATTCCGTAAGCGAAAGGTTAGAGACAGGAACAGTAACTACTGATTTTAATTAAAATATTTTCTAAATCGGTGCGCCCCCAGGGGAGCTATCAACAGGCAGATTCCAGTGGGCCGGATGCACGTCGTCCGTCGATCCGTCGGCCGAACGGATAGCTACTTCCGCAAGTAAGGCGCACGCTAACCACGCCAAATCTTGACAGATTTGACGGGGAAACCGATGATTCTGTTACCCATTACCGGGATTTCGGAGGCGTATTGACCACCACTTTGCTTGCTGTGGAAAACAGCCAAACCATGCGAAAGGTCCTTGAGATCACTTTCGCTGCTGTAAATGTAAACCTCACACTCGTGAGCTCGGGCACCGAGGCGATGAATGCGATATCGACGCTGCCCGTCAATATCGCTCTCGTCGACGTGACCCTAGAGGACGTCAACGGTTACGATCTCTGTCAACAACTGAAGGCTCAGAGTCCCAACACCTCCGTGTTGATTCTCTCAAGCAAGCAGCAGCCCTACGACGCCGCACGAGGCGGTCAGGTCGGCGCCGACGACTTCATGGACAAACCCTTCGACAGCCAACAACTGATCGACAAGGTAACAGCACTCGCTAGTCGCGCCCCGGCTCCAGCGGGGCGTCCAGCAGCTCCCGCGGCTGCACCTGCGCGTCCAGCCCCTGCCGCCGCGCCTCCGAAACCCTCTCGCCCGGCTCCGCAAGCTCCTCCGCAACCCGTAGCGTCACGCCCACCAGCAATGCCTACTCAGCGCGCGCCCGAAGCTCGGGCAGCGGCTCCAGCAGCACCTCCGACAGCACCGCCTACTGCTGCGAACACCGCGCCCACCGCCTCTCCCGTTGGCGCCTCGACCGTGGCCGCGGCCAGCGGTCAGCTCGCCGACAAGCTCCAGGGCCTCGGGCTCAGCCAAGCACAAATGGAAGGCGTGCTCGCCCTGTCGCGAGAAGTTCTCGAGCAAGTCGTTTGGGAAGTCGTCCCCGTGTTGGCCGAAACGATGATCAAGGAAGAGATCGCACGCGTCACGGCGGGCTGACATTCTCCCGCGATCTACTGACTGACACACTCTCGCGGCAAACCGTCACGGTTGTCTGCGGACAAGTACGGGCATTTCGCGCCCAGCTCCGCGCATCGGTACGTGCAGGGGCAGGGGGTCGCCACGGTGACAGGCAAGGCTCTCCCCGGGCCGACCGTTCCGATCTGACAGTTCGACGGCCCGACTGAGCCTGAACAGATAGCTATTGTTTCGCGCGCGTTGCGGCACAAGACGCCGCTGATTAGGCTCCGCGCGCCATGAGCGAATTGCCCAAAGCTTACGACCCGAAACAAGTCGAACCCCACTGGTTCGAGTTCTGGATGAAGAACGGCATCTTCGAAGCCAGCGCCGACCCGGACGACTCACGGCCCCCCTATGTCGTGTCCATGCCGCCCCCCAACGTCACGGGCTCGCTGCATATGGGACATGCTTTGTTTGGGACGATTCAGGACGCCATGTGTCGTCACAAGCGAATGCAGGGACACAACGTCTTGTGGCAACCGGGAATGGACCACGCGGGCATCGCCACCCAAACGGTGGTGGAGCGCCAACTCAAGCGTGAGAATTTGACGCGCCACGATCTCGGGCGAGAAAAATTCGTCGAGCGGATCTGGGAGTGGAAGAAGCAAAGCGGCGGTCGCATCGTCGAACAGATGCACGTGCTCGGCTGCAGCGCGGCTTGGCAGCGACTCAAGTTCACCATGGACCCGGATCTATCGGAGTCCGTCACGGAAGCTTTCGTTCGCCTCTTTGAGGAAGGGCTGATCTATCGCGACACGCGCCTGATCAATTGGGACAGCGAATCACAGACCGCCCTCAGTGATCTGGAAGTGGAATCCGAAGAGGTCAACGCCGAGCTCTATGAGTTCGCCTACACGGTAAATGATCCTGGAGGCGACAGTGCAGCAGCCGAACTCGTTGTGGCCACCACCCGCCCGGAAACCATGTTGGGCGACACCGCTGTCGCCGTGCACCCGGACGACGAGCGCTATCAGCACCTGCACGGCAAGACTCTGGTCCACCCGTTCCTCGATCGCGAAGTGCCCGTCATCACCGACGACATCTTGGTGGACATGAGTTTCGGGACCGGCGCGGTCAAGGTCACTCCCGCGCACGATTTCAACGATTTCGCGACCGGTAAACGTCACCAACTCGAAGAGATCAACATCCTCAACTTGGACGGCACTCTCAACGAGAACGCCGGAGAGTTCGCCGGGCAAACGGTGAAGGAGGCGCGAAAATCAGTCAAGCGCGCCCTCAAGGGGAAGGGACTGGAGCGCGGCAGCAAACCCCACGTCATACAGCGACCGAAGAGTCAGCGCAGCGGGGTGGTCGTCGAGCCCATCATCTCCACGCAGTGGTTCGTAAAAGCCAAACCTCTGGCGGAGCCAGCGCTTCAGGCCGTTCGCGACGGGCGAACCGAAATCCTCCCCGCCGAGTGGGTAAAAACCTACGAACACTGGCTCACCAACATTCAGGACTGGTGCATCTCACGCCAACTGTGGTGGGGACATCGCATCCCAGCTTTTCATTGCGGGGACTGTGAACACATCAGCGTCACGCGAGAGCGCAGCGTTAGGAAGTGTGAAAAGTGCGGAGGCGGTGCTGTCACGCAAGATCCCGACGTGTTGGACACCTGGTTCTCCAGCGCGCTCTGGCCCTTCTCCACCCTCGGCTGGCCGAAAGAGACAGTCGAGCTCAAGCGCTTTTACCCCTCGGACGACATGGAGACCGGATACGATATCCTGTTCTTCTGGGTCGCCCGCATGATGATGATGGGACTGCATTTCATGGGTGAAGTGCCTTTCAAGCGGGTCCTCCTGCACGGACTCATCGTCGACGAAAACGGCGACAAGATGAGCAAGGTCAAAGGCAACACCATTGACCCGCTCGATCTCGTGAGCGGCGCAGACTTCGACACCGTGGTGAGCAAGGCGATCCCCGGCGCCCCCCTCGCCGAATCGCTCAAGAAGTTCAAAGGCGCCTACCCGTCGGTTGCGAAAATGGGCGAAGGGTTTCCTGCCTACGGCGCTGATTCCATGCGCTACGCCTTATGTAGCTACTCCCCCCAAGCCAAGCGCATCGCGCTCAGTCCGAAGCGAATCGAAGGCTACCGGCACTTCTGCAACAAGATTTACAACGCGGTCCGCTACAGCCTGGAATATTTGGAGGGGGCCGAGCTCAGTGCCGAGCCGCCAACCACCAAGATGCTGGCAAACCAATGGATCCTCTCGCGCTTTAGCAGTGCGGTCATCGCGAGCAGCCGAGGCATCGAAGAATTCCGCTTGGATGATGGTTCCCGCGCCCTCTACCACTTCTTTTGGGATGAGCTCTGCGACTGGTTTCTAGAGCTAACAAAACCCGTATTCCAAAACGGCACGGACGAAGAGAAAGCCGAGACGCGGAACGTTCTCGCCCACGTCATTGAAGGCGCCCTACGCGCCCTTCACCCCTACATTCCCTTCATCACCGAAGAACTCTGGCAACGGGTGCCGCGTCCCAAAGACTCGCCCATTACCATCGCCCTCGCGCCCTACCCCACTGCAGCGAGCGGACAACCCGACGAATCCGCCGAACACGATATGGGCCTCGTCATGGGGGCCATCACTGCCGCTCGCACGGTACGCGCGGAGCACCAGGTGCACCCGGGCGCCAAACTCCAGGTACGGCTGCGCAGTAATGATTCGAAGATCCGTGAGCTACTCACTCAAGAGGCCAGCAGCATCAGTCGACTGGTGAAAACCGAGGGCCCGCCCCTCATCGAAGAGTCCGGAGGCGAGCGTCTCCCGGGCGCCGTGCTCAGCTCTGCCGGCGGCATCGAGATCCTGGTCATGCTGAAGGGCCATGTCGAGGGGCATAAGGAGGCCGAACGGATCGAGCGCGCCATCAAGAAAGCCCAGAAAGAACTAGACCCGCTGAACAAGCGACTGGGCAACAAGAAGTACTTGGAGAGGGCTCCCGCGGAGGTCATCGCAGAGGCGACAGGCCAGCGCGACGCTTTCGTGAAAAAAATCGAACATCTCCAAGAGGGCCGAAAGCTCGCCGCCGAACTGGGCGACTAGCTACGGCAAGCGCAGGGGCAATAGCCGCGAGCCGACGCCAACCACGTTGGTCAGCTTGCCGTCAGCTGTGTAACGAAAACTCAGATTGATGCTGCCGGCAGGTAGCGTGCCCGCTCTCATCAGGCGAGCGTTTTGTTTGCCAACCATGTTTCCGAGGGCACGCTGATTGAGCCGAAAGGATCCGCGAAGCTGTGCCGACCACGCGGTGGTCCAGGCGCGCACGCTCGGCGCAGCCCCTCCGGCAGCGTCGACCTCGTCCAGGTAGCGAGCCAGTAGTTCACGGTACTCCCGCCGCTCCGCAGGCCCTGCACTCGTACCGCGCAGGATCAACAGATAGCTCCTCGCCAATACGTACAGGTCCCAGCGGGGATCCCGTGGCCCGGGGGGCGTCTGATCGGCGATGATCTTTTCCAAGCTTTCGATTGCCCCCGTCGTGTCGCCGATCGCTTGCAAGGCTCCCGCCCGATCCAACACGGCTCGCAGGCGGAGCTGTGGCGGGTTGCTCGACGACAGAAGTCGCTCCGCCACGCGGGCCAACACTTCAGCATCGCCCGGCTTTCGGCTCATAGCGAAACTGGCCTCCGATAGCGCCAGGACCATTTCTGCGCGATCCTCCCCCGTCCCCGGTGAGAGCAATATTTCCGTCAGCCGTTCCTTAGCCTTGGATGCCATGGCCTGGTTGTCCGTCGCAATTGCTGACAATAGCTGCAGCTCCGCCCCTACCCGGGCCAGGGCGGGCGGCATGTTCTCCGGCAGCGAATTCAACAAACTCGATAGGTCTCGGTGCTGCACAAGCATCGCCGCCACGCTCAGAGCTGCGGCTGTGGACGCCACGGGTGTCGGGGACTTCTTGAGCTCCTGGATCGCTCGCGACACCAGCTCGTCTTGCTGATCCTGCGGGACTTGAATGGCTTGGCTCGATTCTCGCTGCATCGAGGCAAGCAACACGGACCGCAGAGTGTCAACGGATAGCCGCAAACCGCTGAATCGAGGCGCCAAACTTTCCACCTCGGAAGCTGCCTGAGAGAGCTGGGCCAATTCTTCGATGAGGGACTGACCGGAGGCGCCGCCGTACATCCACGGCACCACATAGCGCAAGCCGAAGTAGGACTCCGCGCTCAGCGCGTCCCGACCTTGACCAGACTGCCACGCGAGCTCAAGAGATCGACCGCGCCCCAATCGTGTCCAGTGCGCTTTCCACAACGCTGCACAGAGGGCCCGCGTTCCGGTCCCCGAAGGAATTCCAGGACACAGGTCGTCGCGAGACGCGACGCGTGCCTGCAGAACCGCAACATCCAGTCGGAGCGCAGCTTCGGGAGCGATGCCCTTGAGCCAAGCTTCCGCTGAATCGAAGGCCTGCAGTCGCATATGCGACCGAGCCTGAGCCACCGCGAGGCTGACCTCCGGCGGCTCCGCAGGCACTTCTTGCACGCTCTCTGCGCTGAGCTGTAAGGCTCGCAGCCTCGCCAACTCGACTTTTTGGGATGGCTTCTCCGGGTCGACAAGGTCGAGGAGCCATCGCGCTTCATCGATTCGAACGGCCTGGAGAGCCCGCCGTGCAGCCTGCAATCGATGAGCCATCGACGGCTCGTTCTTGAGCTGAAGTGCCATCGCTGAATCCACCAGCTCCCACTGCCCTAGCAGCGCAGCGCAGCGCCTGACACGGTCAATCTGAGAAGCCGACCACTCGCCTTCACGATCGTAATCCAGGCGCTCGCGGGCTAACAGCTGGCGAGCAGCGCGACGACTGACTTGATTCACCACCGGACCCCAGCTCGACGCTCCAACGGGAAGCGTGCCTGGCGCTTGCTCGGCTAGCTCGCGCGCCGCCGCCGGCGAGAACGCCAGGGCGCGAAGAGCCAGGGGGCTGCCGCCGCCTCCGACTACGTAAAGCAAGGGCCGGAGCCGAGCGATCACACCTTCGGGGTCCAATAGCGTCGCTCGGTCAGCGTCGTTCAGCGCGGCGATCTGTTTCTCAAGTGTCGTCGTCACTGATGGCGGCAGCGCTCCATACACCGAGCCCAGATCAGGCAATTCGCCGATACGCTTTGCCAGCACCGCGTTGTCGTCCACCGGAGCGGACTCCTGAGCGGCTGCCGGCGCCTCGGGCGGCTGCGCGCCCGCGCCACAGCCACCCACCGCTGTAGCCATCACCATAGCCAGAGCGAGCGGGACCCAGCGTGGCCGGGGTCGCAACATCGACCTAGAGGTCCAACATGTCCTCTTCACAGTCGTGAACATCCGATTCGCTCTCCGCACTCTGGATGCACTCATACGCCATCTCGCTTCCGCGTTTGAGGCAATCGTCCAGCTTGCGATTTTCGAGCGCGCCCAACGAGATAGCCATGCCGGGTGTGTCCGCGGACATAAATGCGTGTTCGATGCGAATCAACTCGCGGCACTGGGCTCGGCTCAGCTCGCCCCCAGCGGTGTTTTTGCGGTCCTTGCAGCCAGCAAACGCCAACAGCGCCGCCAGGCCTGAGAACACCAGGGTAGTTCGTAGGGTCACAGCCCCCAGAATACGGTGTCGCGGGGGCTACACCAGCTCCAACTCCCGCCGTCCGTCGCTCGCCAGACTTCTTAGCCCGGCCAAAGCTTCTCCTCGCGGCATAATGAATCATGATTTCCATAGGTTACACGGATGCCCCCGAGCCTTCCGCTGCGCGCGCCAGGCCGACCAGCCCGGGCCCGAGATCCTGGGCATCAGCGGGCAAAGTTGATAGATCACGGCGCTCGTGGCCTGCGTAGCGAAACGGCTCGCCTATCGCAGCCGGTCACCGATTTCGAAGCATCCCCCCCCCAATGACCGAATCCTCTGACCCGGACGACACCCCGCGCCCCGCGACGCCAGACGCCCCCGCGCCCGAGCTCGAGCTCGAAGCAAGCCCCGAAGCTGCCGCCGCATTGAGCGCAAGCTCCGATGCTGACGTAGAAGCCACCACACTTTCCGAGGCCGAGTCGCCCGCCAAGGTGCCTGAGTCTACGCCGACAACCGAGGAGGAAGCTCCCCGGCAGCGCTCCAGCCTGAAGCAGCGCGCGAGCGGGCTGCTCTTGCTCTTGCTCGGGAGCTTGCCCGCTTTCACTCTGATGGGCACCAATGACCATTGGCGAGCGAGCGTGCCTGTCGGGCTCCTCAGCTGTCTGTTGGCCGCGCTCGGCGCTATGCAAATGATCGGCTCCTTCGGTGATACCGAGGGACCCGTAGCCCGACGCGGAACCCTCGGCGAGCTGGCTCCACGACTGCTGGAAGCCACCCTCAGCGGCAGCGCTCTCCTCGCGGTCTTGTACGCGGCGGTACAAGGGGTCTTACCCAAACAGATGTGGCTTTGTGCCGTGTTGGTGCCGGCGACATTTCTATGGCTGGTCACGGCGATCTACCGAACTGGCCGCACCTTCGGCGCCTGGCGCGAAGACGAAGGCGGCAGGGATCGCAGGCTGCACGAGCGACATGGCTTCTGGCTCATCGCGATCACGACTCTGATCTATCTGCCCCTGCTCGGCAGTTACTCGCTAAGCGATCCTTGGGAAACGCACTACGGTGAAGTCGCGCGCGAGATGCTCTCAAGAGACGACTGGATCTCGCTTTGGTGGGCTCAAGACGGCTGGTTCTGGTCGAAACCCATTCTTAATTTTTGGATGCAGGGCCTGAGCTTTTCGTTGCTGGGGGTTCAGTTCGAGCCCGGACAAATGCTCGCTGCGGTCAACCAAGGACTGGACCCGCACCCCGAATGGGCAGCTCGAACCCCGCTGTTCATCCTGACGTTGCTGGGCGAGTACTCTCTCTACAAGGGCGTCGCCCAGGCCTACGGGCGCCGGCCAGCCTTCTTCGGCGTGCTGATCTTACTCAGCACTCCCTACTGGTACTTTGTCGCCCACCAGACGATGGCCGACATGCCCTACGTCGCTCCGCTTTGCGCCGCGATGGGTCTATTACTGCTCGCGCTGAATACGGATGCAGACAAGATCGCCCCGAGCTTCGAGCTCCACCTAGGCGCTCGACGCCTGAGGATCAGCGCCTTCCACTTGGTGTTTGGCGTCATCCTCCTGACCATCATTCCGCAGGTCTTGTATCTGTACTCCCGAAACGTCGCGTTCCACTTGGGGGAGGGCGAGTTTTCATTCAGCCGCATACGGGAATGGCTTGGCGCCTTCGGTTACCAGTTTCACGCGGATGTATTCTGGTCTGGCTCTGGTGGCGGCAACTGCGGCTTGCCCGGCAACCGCGCCTGCGTGCGCAGCGAGCCGGTGAACCGCCAGCTTCAGCCATGGATACTAGCCAGCCTCTGGACTGCGCTCACCGCAGCGTTGCTGATCAGCAACCGTCGCGAGCGCCGTCTGAAACGGATCGCCTACCTCGCCGCTTGGTACTTTGTCGCCCTCGCCGCCATGGGCAAAGGCGCGCCAGGTTTCATCTTGCCGGTCTTCGCGTTCGGTGCCTTCATCGTCGCCACTCGGCGCTTCGATGAACTGGGACACGCCGAACTGCCAGCGTGTCTGGCACTGCTGCTCTGCGTCGCCCTGCCTTGGTACGTGCAAATGTTCATGCGCCACGGTTCGCCTTTCACGGATCGCCTAATTTTCCACGATATGTTCAAGCGGGCCTTCGTGCACGTCCACGACACGAACAAGGGCTCGGACGTCAGCTTCCGGTATTACCTCTGGCAGCTGGGATATGGCTTGTTCCCGTGGTCCGGAATGGCCGTGGGCGGCCTATTCTGGTGGATGCGACGAGGCGAGCACACATCGGACCGGAGCGGCAACGGCTCGTCGTTCCTATTCGTATGGCTGATCGCCTGCTTCGGTATGTTCACGATCACCCTCACGAAGTTCCACCACTACATCCTGCCCCTGGTGCCGCCCGCCTGCATGCTCACCGGCGCTCTACTGGATCGCCTATTCGGTGACGGCTCCCCCGCGAAACCCGGAAAGCTTCCGCACTACCTGACCCTGATCGGCAGTGGTTCCGTGCTGATGCTCTACGGCACCTTTCGAAATTTCCCCGGCACACTTTCCGGAGATGCCCCTGGCGACCAGGCGCCCCTATGGTGGGTCGCTGCCGTGGGCATCGGGCTCGGCGTCGTACTGATCACACTCGGCGCCATCGCGTTCGGGCGGCAGCGAATAAAAGCCGGCCCCGATGAAGCTCGGACTCGCGAGCTCGACAGTGAACACAGCGTCATCGCTGCCCTCGGTGTGATGGCCGCGCTCACGCTTCTGGCCGTGACTCGAGATCTTACCAAGAACGACATCAAGCCCGCGGGCAACTCACGCTTGATGCAACTATTCACCTATAACTATTCCCGCCACTGGCCTGAGCATCTGGACTTCCAGGGCATCCTATTGGCCTTTGGCTTGGTCAGCGCAGTGCTCTGCCTGCTGCTGGTGGTGCGCCCCATCCGGCACCATGTCGCCACAGCGCTTTGTGCCAGCGCCCTTGTTGGAGCCGTCTGGGGCGTCAATGTGTACCTCGTTCGGTGCTCGCCCCATTGGGGACAGCGCGAAACTATGCAGGCCTACTATGAGCATCGCTCAACGCCCAAGGAGCCCCTGGTAGCGTATCAGATGAACTGGAAGGGCGAGAACTTCTACCTTGGAAACAAGATGCCCGCCTTTGTGTCGAGCGGAAAAAAATTCAAGCAGTGGATGAAGAAGCAGAAGAAGCTCGGTGTGAAGGTATTCTTCTTTACTACAGAGCACTCCCGCATCAGTTCGCTCAAGCGCGAGTTGGACAACCCTAAAAAGTTCGATGTGCTGACGACGAAGAAGCTCAACAACAAGTTCCTGTTGGCCAGGTACCGCGTGGACTGAAGCGGCACACACCCGGCCGACTGAATCCGGCAGCTCCCTAGACAATCAGGTTTCGAATCAATCAGCTCGGCGCTTGCGACAAGTAGTGCTGTTCGAGTGCATCGAGCAACCCCGGCACCGTGTATTCGGTAGCGATGAGATCGGGTTCGATGCCGTTCTCTCGGCAAGCCTCGGAGGTTATCGGCCCGATGCTGGCCACTACGACTCCGCTCAAGCACTCGCGGGCACGATCCCCCAACACTTCCACCATCGAGTGCACGGTGGAGCTCGAGGTGAACAGGACGCAATCTAGCTCCTTGGCTTCAAACATCGCGAACAACGATGACCCCGCCTCGGCGCCCACCGGCAACGTTTCGTAGACCGGCACCACCTCCACTGACGCTCCCGTCAATTTTAACGCATCCGGCACCTGCGCCCTACCGACGAGACCACGCGCCAGCAGTACTCGCTCAAACTTTCCGGCCTTCTCGATGGCAGTGAGGAGACCCTCCCCAACGAACTCCCGTGCCTCCAGATCGGGCGTGATGCCGTGCTCCCGAAGGGCTTCGGCGGTCTTCGGACCGATCACCCCGACCTTCGCAGAGCCGAAGGCTCGTGCATCACCGCCCTGAGCCGCCAACTCGGAAAAAAATCTGCCCACGCCGTTTGCGCTAGTGAAGAGCACCAAATCGTAACTAGCCAGCTTGGATATTGCCGTTCGAAGCGGGGCCAAATCCGGTGGATCGACGATGCTTATCATTGGGAACACGACGGGCTCGGCAGAGCGTTCCCGTAGCAAATGCGCTGTGGCACGTGCCTGCTGTTTCGGCCGGGGCACCAACACCCGCTTGGAAAAAAGCGGCTTCTTCTCAAACCAGCTCAGGGTTTCTCGAAGGCTCACGACCTCCCCTACAACAATGACCGCTGGGTTTGAGAAGCCGCCCGCTTTCGACCGTTCCGCGAGTTCAGACAAAGGGGCCGTGAGCACGCGTTGCTGAGGCCTCGCCCCCCACTGGATCACAGCGGCAGGCGTCTCCGGCGAGCGACCTCCGTCGATAATGGCGTCGCAAATTTCTTTGATACGGCGCATGCCCATCAACACACAGATGGTCGCGGTCGCCGTCGCTAACCGTTGCCACGCCTCCGGTGACCAGGCCTTGCCTACCTTGTCGCTGCCCGTAATGAACGTCACGCTCGACGAAAAATCACGGTGAGTCAGGCTGATGCCCGCGTAGGCTGAGGTGGCGACCGGGGAGGAGATGCCCGGGATCACTTCGAAGCGGACTCCTGCCCGGCTCAGCGCTTCGGCCTCCTCGGCGCCGCGCGCGAATATGAAGGAATCTCCCCCCTTCAGACGAACAACGTCGCGCCCCTGTTCGGCCAATTCGATCAACTGGGCGGTGATCCAACCCTGAGACGGACTCTTTTTGCCCCCTCGCTTGCCAACATCCCGGAGCTCAGCCGTCGCCGGACACTCGTCGAGCAACGCCATGTGAGACAGCTGGTCGTGTAGGACGACGTCCGCACGGCGCAACAGCTCCAATCCACGCACGGTAATCAAGCGCGGATCTCCCGGGCCAGAGCCCACCAGGTACACAGTGCCCTGACGCGAATTCAGCGCCTTAGGATCGGAAGTATTGGTCATAGAATTGGCACAAAGCCCGCCGACTCGTCCGACGGCCCGGAAGCTACACGCTAGCGCAATCCGAGCAGCAATCGAAACGCCCGGCGGTCCACGGGGGGCTCTGGCGACTGGGGCGAAACACCCGACCGGCCATCCGCAGGCTGAATAAAGACGCTTTCCGTTGACAGTGTAGCCGCGCGGGCTAGCCTGGGACCCCGCCGCGCCTCTGGCACGGAGTCGAGCATGACCATTCCAACTGACATCCATCGACCCTGCCCCCATAGGCGCCGCCAGGCCAGGCGCTGGGCGCTCACCGCACTGGTAGCCATCGTGAGTCCCGGCTGCCTGGGCCCAACTTGCGACCGGAGCGGAGACGATCGGGCTGCGGTCGCCTATCTACAGGGCACGACCAGTAGCGAAGCCAGTTTTTACCAAAGCTCTCCTAGCGTCGGTCCCTATTTGCACTTTCCGCCCGGCGAAACTTTCCGCCTCTACCACCAGCTCGACGGCGCTCCGCAAAGCTTTAACGCTTATCTCTCATTCGCCGAATGTCCCATGCCGGACCCCAATCACGAGTGCTCGAACTCAGATCGCTCGGTGGGGGACACGAGTGAAGCTGCGGGCAACGAAGTGGTGTTTGAGAATATAACCGCTGAATACATCCAGGTAAGAAACGACACCTGCGCCGATTTTTATCTTCGCGTGACCGCTTCCTATGTCCCGTTGACGCTGCCGGCGCTTGACGGCGGCAGCGACGCTCTAGCTTTGGCCGACAGCGGAGATGCCTCCACGGCAGACGCCAACTGATTGCGGCATAGCTGAGCGCCGTAAGCAGATCTAACCAATATCCGCGACCGTAGGAGACAGCGAACCGCGATCAAAAAATACCGTGATGCACTGGCCCGGATGACTCTGGCCGGGTCATGCTGGTGCTGAGGGTGTTCAGAAGCGGTTCTAGACGTCTGAGTTCGTCGTCGTGCCCTGCCCAGCCTGTTTCGAAAAGTGCAGCTCGTGCAGCCGAGCATAGAGCCCGCCGGCCTCCAACAGCTCAGCGTGAGTCCCTTGCTCGACGACTCGCCCACGGGCGAAGGCCACGATTCTATCCGCATGGCGGATGGTGCTGAGGCGATGAGCGATGATGAGCGATGTTCGGTCTCGCATCAGCTCTTCGAGAGCGTGCTGGAGCCTCGCCTCGGTCGCCGAATCTACGCTGGCGGTGGCCTCGTCCAGGATCAAGATCTCAGCGTCTCGGTACATCGCTCGTGCAAACGCAATGAGTTGCCGCTCACCGGCTGAGAAATTGGCGCCCCGTTCCACCACGGGGGCGTCCAAGCCACCAGCTCGCTCGGTAAAGGTCTCGTACGCGCCTATTCGTCGCAAGGCACCTTCGACTCGCTCGCGGTCCTCGGTCTCCCCGAGCGCGATATTGCTGGCCACCGTCCCGGGAAATAGAAAGACCTCCTGGGGCACGACAGCAAACTTTCGACGCAATTCCGTGCGTTCGCAACCCACTACGTCTCGCCCCTGAACGCGCACCACCCCGTTCTGGATCTCATAGAGACGCAGTAACAGAGCGGTCACCGTTGACTTACCGGCGCCGGTGGGTCCGACCAAGGCCAACTTCTCGCCGACCTTGGCTTCAAAGGAAACGCCCCGCAGAATGGGAACGCCCTCGCGGTATTCGAAATCTACCGAGTCAAAACTCAGCGCAACATTTTCGTCGGTAGCCGCCGCAGCGTCCCGCGGCGGAGCGTCTTGCTCCTCCAAATCGAGCAACCCAAACACACGCTCTGCCCCCGCCATCGCGCTCTGCAGGATCGTGTATCGCTGGGCCAATGCACTGATCGGCTCAAAAAAGCTCAGCAAATAGGCGTTGAACGCCACCACGGTGCCGAAGCTCACCGGGTGTCCGGCGAGCGAGAGCAGGATGGACGCGAGGCATACGGTGGAGACCATCTCGATGGCAGCGTCCTGGGTCGCCTCGAACTTAATCGCGCGGATATTCGCCTCCCGATAGGCGACATTGATTCGATCGAACTCTTCGGCGGCGGCTTCCTGCTGACCGAAGGCCTGAACCACACTCATGCCGCTAACCTGTTCGTTCACCGTCGCGTTCATGCGCGCGGTCTTGGAACGAATCTCCCGAAACGCCTCCCGCGCTCGCCTCCGTACAGCCCGCGCCAGCAAGGCCACCGGCGGTACCGCCGCAAAACTAATGAGCGCCAAACGCCAATCCAGGATCAACATCATCACTACGATACCGATCAAGCTGAGCATGTCCGTGAGCGCGTTGAGCGCTCCCGAGCCGAATAGCTCGAACACGGCGTCGACATCATTTACCACCCGGGTCACGAGGCGACCCACCGGCTGGCGATCAAAATACGCCAAGCGCAACTCGTGAAGGAATCCGAACACCCGTTGACGGAGGGCGGCCATGGCGCGCGCGCCGGCAACCTGAATGGAATAGGTCTGCACGAAGCGCAGCAGTTCGCTGAAGATGACCACGCCTGCCAGCATCAAGCCGCCCCGCAACAGTACGCTGGGGTCCTTGGCAGCTACTCCGTCGTCAATGGCAAAACGCATGATCAGGGGACGGGAAAGCGCCGCCAAGGAAGTGATGATGCCAGTGCCAATCGACAGAATCACCAATCGTCGATGGGGCGAGATAAACGGCCAGAGCCGACCGATCAGACGAGCGTCGTAGGCGTTACCGAGAACCGCCTCCTCGTGGAAGGCCTTCAGTAGCGCCTCAGTTCGCTCGGTCCGGCTCCGAAGAGACTCCGACGACTCCGGCGACTCCGACAACTCCGGCGCGGCTGCCACGGTCGGTTGAAGCGGCTCAAACATGAAGCGCCTCCTCTTCGGCCTGACTCAAACGAGCGAGCTCGCCCTCGATGCGTTGCTCTTCGGCGAAGGTGGCGTACAGGCCCTCACGAGCGACCAATTGCTCGTGGGTGCCGCGAGCAACAACCACGCCCTTATCCAGTACCAGAATTTGATCGCAGCGGCTCGCTGCGGACACGCGATGAGTAATCAGTAACACCCCGCGCTCGGCCCGCTGACGGTCGATAGTTTCGAGAATGGCCTTTTCGGTGCGGGCGTCGACGGCACTGAGCGGGTCGTCGAGTACGAGGATTTTGGGCTCCTTCACGAAAGCGCGCGCGAGGGCTACACGCTGCTTTTGCCCGCCGGATAGCTGCACCCCTCGCTCTCCGACGACGGTATCAAAGCCGTTCGGAAGGTCTTCCACTTCCGGCAAGATTTGCGCTTCCGACGCGGCGTACCGAATGATCGCGTCCGAGGCCTGACTGTCCGGCTCCGAAAGTGTGTAACCAATGTTGCGGCCAACTGTGGTGGAAAACAAGAACGGGTTCTGTTGGGAAAATCCGATGACTTCACGAACCGCACTCAGTGGAAGCTCGCAAACATCCACGCCATCTAAGAAGACCGTGCCAGTGGGAGTCGGTTGTAGTCGTGCGAGCAAGCTGGCAATCGTCGACTTGCCACTGCCAGTTCGACCCACGATCGCCAACGAGCTGCCCGCAGGCAACTCGAAGCTAACGTCGTTCAGCACCCGCGATTCGCCATAGGCGAAACTGAGTCCGCGCACATCAAGAGAGCCAGCGGCAGAATCTGCACCGAGCTTGTCGCCGTCGACGATATCCGGAATGGCTGAATAGACTTCGGCGATGCGATCGTAACCGGCGCGGCCCCGCTGCAGCACACTCACAAGAAAACCGATGGCGATCAGCGGCCACACGAGGCGCGATAGTGCCCGATAGAACGCCAAAAAATCTCCTTCAGTGAGCTCACCGGCTAGCATGAGGTGTCCGCCGTACCAAAACACGATGACGACCGAGATGGCGGTAATCGTCTGCATGACAGGCCACATGGATCCGCGCAGTCGGGCGATCGCCAGAGCCTTAGTCAGGTAGTCCTGGTTGATGTGATCAAATCGCCTGGCCTCAAAGGCTTCAAGCCCAAAGGATCGAATCACCCGCACGCCGGCGATGCTCGCCTGCACGCTCTCGCTCATGCTTCCGAGCGCTTCCTGATTTTCTCGCTGGCGAGTGTAAAGCTGACCCGACAGCTGCCGCATCACCAAGAAAAGCAATGGCAGGACGCTGAGGGCAGCAGCCGTCAGCTTGCTCGATATGGGAATCATGACACTGAGCGCGCTGACCAAGGCGAACACGGTATTGACCGAGGTGAGCACACCGAAACCCAATAGAGTGCGAACCTGAGCCAGGTCGTTCGTAACGCGGCTCATCACTTCGCCGGTGCTCATGCGCCCGTAGAAGGACGGACCCAAGGTGTGAAGTCGATCCAGCAGGGCCCGGCGGAGTTCGTACTCGGCAATACGGCCCCCATCAAAAATCGCCATACGCGACAGCACCCGGATGATAAAGGCGAAGATCGCCATCACCACCATCGCGACACCGAGAGCCTGAACCAGTTCGGTATTTCCGGCGACCGCTTCGTCAACGGCGTCCTTCACCGTTAGATCGATATCTCGTTGAAGGATCTGATAGCCCGCCAGGAAGGCCATGCCGACGGCAAATCGCGGCGAGTGACGCATAAACTGCGCCCCCAGCCCGATCGGGATATCGTTCACTTCAGTGCCAGCCAACTCGTCTCTCCAGCCTTAGACCCAACGGCCATCGACATCTCGGCCCCATAGGGTGGGGGTCCCGTTTTTCTGAGGCTGATCTCTAGGGCAGCCGGGGCCCGTCCGGAAGCTCCCTCTGGTCACGATGGCTCTCCGGGCTCTCCGGGTCGCCGGCGTGCTCTGCGGGCTGACGATCGAGCTGTACGAAGCACCGGCCACCCAACCGTTAGAACAATCCGATGCTGAAATGGATCGCCCAGGGATCCTCCCACGGGCGTCTATCTAGATTGATCCCGTAGTCGAGCGCCAAAGGTCCAATCGGCGTTTGGGCGCGCAAACCCGAACCCACTGCGTAGCGCAATACCGTCGGATCGAGCCGTGCGGGATCGAGCCAAAAATTGCCGCTATCGACAAACAACGCTGTCTGCCAAATTCCTGCCAACGGGATTCTCAGCTCCACCCGAGGATTGATGAATACATCTCCGCCGCGAATCGTAACGCTTTCCTCACTGAAAGCGTCATTGGGGTCGAGGATACGTTCGGCCAGATCCTGGGGAATCATCGAAGACTCCACGAAGCCGCGGAGCGAATCGACCCCGCCGAGAAAGAAAAAGCGATCGGGGTAGGTCAAGGAATCGTTCCTCAATTGGTAGTTCATCCCCCAGCGGAAGCTCGTCGCCAAGGTCAGCCCCCCCTCGGTCAACTTAGCGTAGGCGGCGACGCGGTGGGTCACGTGAAGGAACTGGCTATCGGTGAACTCTTTCTGAGTCACCGTCTCGGTGATCTCATCCGCCGCCTGCGTGGTCAACGTGTCTTCGGAGGGGAAGGCCTGCACGTGTTCCACCCCCACCGAGAAGAAGCTGCCGGAAGTAGCCGCGAAGGGGTTGTCCCGGCGATCCCATGACAGCCCGGTGCGTTGGGCGACCACAAATGTGCTGCCCTGGGGAACGTCGAGCAAACGGCGCAAGGAAGCTGAGTTGTTCTGCTCCAAGTAAGCCTGCAGTGCTCCCGCCTCATCCTTACCGAAAATTTCGGCGTCGTTGAGTTCAAAAGAAGCTCCCAGCTCGGTGGAAAACTTGAGGCTCGGCCTGAATCTCAAGGTGAGGATCACGGCATCCTTGGTGATGCCGAAGTCGCGGGAGTTGTCGCGAACGTCCACGCCCTCGATGCCGAAGCGAAACAACGGCCCCAAGCCTATCTCCGGAAACTCTACCGATGCGGTGTTGCGCCGCTCCAACCTGCGACCAAGGGGAAGGTCATCAAAACGTTGGCGAACATTGTCATCAAGAATGAACGACCCCGGCAGAAAACCAAGTTGCACCCGAAAGACGAACTGGATGGCCCGCCTGGCAACGTTTCGGTGACCGTACTCGAAGGTGGCTCGAAGTCCTTCGCCGGTGCTGATACCGGGTCGAATATCCAAGTATTGCGCCGGTCGCTCGCGTACGGTGATGACTACAAGCTTCTGTTTCGCCGGCACTTCCGGATCCTGAAGCGCGACCGTCACGTTGCTGAAAACGCCTAGGGTTGCCAGCCGTTCTTCGGTAGCCCGCACCTCACTGCGTCGATATATGCCGCCGATCTTTAGCGCGACCCGGCCTAAGATCAACGATTCGAGCGTCAGCTTGGCGCCATGCACGACGATGTCGCGAACGATCACCTGTTCGTGCTCGCTTACCGTGAAGCGCGCTCGCGCCCGAGAATGATCCGGTGACAAATCGAGGCTGAGCTCGACGGCGGCAAAGGCGTAGCCTTCCTCCTTATACGCTTCCAACACCCGGTGCCGGGCTTGCTCGAGGGCCACCTGAGAGACAGGCTGCCCCAGATTGACGTCGGCGGCCTCCAGCAGGGTTGCAGACGGCAAGCGTTCGTTGCCATCGAAGGCTACGTCCCAGAGAGTGGAGCGCGGACCCAGCTTAACGGGAATATGCAGGACCACGCTGCGCTCACATGATATTCCCCGCGCGCGGTCAGCGCGACACGCCACGACCGTGCCCGCTCCTGGATCTTCTTGGGGAAGCGCTAAGTCATCCTTCGGGCAAATCACTGTCGGACGCTCCCGCTGACCCACCGGCAAGCAGCGGCCCGGTGGAGACTGCGTGCTGCAGCGGCGACGCATGGGAACGACAGGACCCACCTCGGCAGACAGGTATCCCTCGGATCGGTACAGTCCCTTCAAGTGCTCGATGGCTCGGTCATAGACCTCAGGCACGTAGGTCGCCCAGGGATCGAGAGACTCGGGCATCGGGCGCGATCCGGTGCGCCCGCGGGGGCCCAAGCGCGAATCCAGCACGGTTGAATCCACAGCGGCGAGTACGCCGCTGCCGGGGAGCGCCTCGGTCAAGAAGCTGTCGATCTCTTCGCCCACTTCGTCCGCGCTGCGCGCCCCACGCAGACACGGGTACTCACGAGCCATCACGGTAACACGAGTGCCTTCGCGAACGACGAACTTCAAGTCTAAGAGGCTCCGGTCCTTCGACATGCGGGGACGCGGTGTCACGGACGTGTCGAGAAAGCCCCGCGCCACGTAGTGTTTTCGGAGCCGCCCCGCCAAAGTCGTGACCGATCGGTCATCGCTCTCTTGTAAATCGAGACTCCGTCGCAATTCCACAGCATCGAAGGCGCGCACCCCTTCGAAACGAATGCGGGTGTAGGCACCAGCCTGAACGTTCACACTGAGTCGATCGCGGCGGTCGCCCCCCAAGGAGTGACTCACCAAAGCTGCGTGCCAGCCACCCCGGCGAAGGGAATCCTGCAGCGCACGATCCGCGTCCGAGAGCCGCGCTTCGTCCAGTCTGGCCCCGACTCGCACTTCGTAGGAGCGTAGGACCGACGCCAGCGCGGGAGACGACACCGAAGACACCGCGAAAATGCGCTCGCGCACGATCCGAGGGTCCCCCGCGTCAACGTGCAAGAGAAGGAGCACCTCCAGTGCACGGTCTGTATCTACGACTTTCGGTTGCACCGCGGCATCGGGGAAGCCACTCGCGCGATAATAACTGACCAGTCGCTCGGCGATAGCGGGCAGCTTGAGAGCTGTCAGCTCATCACCGACCGCCACTTCTGCGGCCCGTCGAGCCGGACCTTCCGGCAATTTTCCGTCGATGAATTTCACCGCGGCGATGATGCGCCTCGGCACCACGGCCAATCGCAGAATCAGCGCATCGCCCGCAGGCAACACGCTCGCCCTGACCGATGCGTATCGCCCCGTATCCAAAAGCTCGGCCATGGCCTGACGCGCCAGCGCCGGCGTGAAAACCTCACCAACTCGAACTCGCTGCAGCTTGACGGAATCACTCCACCGCCCACCCTCAAAAATAATGTCGATGCGGGAGATGAGCTTCGATCGGTTCGCCGGTGCCAAAGAGTTGGGCGCGACCGCCAAGGTGCCAACCTCTTGGGCCACCACGGGAGTGATCCCAACCACCGCCACGAGGAGCAGAAGCTGGCAGATCGTGCAAAGGGCGCGCATCTATGCCGATTCTTACAACAAAGCGCACAAATGGGCCTGCTACCGGACGATCCATTAAGGTAGGCCCATGGGGCTACCGCCAAAGCAGCCAGAATCCACAAACAGCGGAAAAAGTGCCTCCAAATGGCGCCGAATGGCGGTGATTGCCGTGATCGGCGGCACCCCCATCGCAGTCCTCGCTCTCTGGATCGCCGTGAACCGGGTGGAATGGCTGGGCCCGTTCGTCGCTGATGGCCTCCGGAGCGTGATCGGAGCCGAGAACGTCACGAGCATCGAGGACTTCGGATACAGCGTCCAAGACAAGGTATTTCGCTTCACTCGCCGTGGGCAGAAGCCCAAAGCCTATTGGGCCGTACCCGAGACAAGCGCCCGCCCACAGCCGAACCCCTCGCCCGATCAGAACGGCTCAGACGCATCCCCCGTGTTGCCGCCGTTCCAACCAAAAGCTGCAGGACCTGTGCACGAGAGCTGGTCAGCCCCCGGCGATGGTCAATGGGTGGGCATTCAAGATCCCAAACGACCCAAAGAGGAGCCACGGCTCTACAAGACGCTTCTTCATCCTGACAAGAATCGGTCCTGGGCCGAGCTCTTCGTCGTTGCCATCGATCTCCGCCGAGCCGACATTCACATGGTCGCAGGACGCTACGAGCCCCAGGCACGGGAAGAAGAAGCCAAAGAGATCGAACGACCGGGCACCATCCCCGAAACTCACCGCACGAATGTGCTCGCCGCCTTCAACGGGGGCTTCAAGACCGAGCATGGCAGATACGGCATGTTTCTCGGCGGGCTGACCTTCGTCAAAGCGCGCAAGGGCGTCTGCACCCTCGTAAAGTACAAGGACGGCCGCATGAGGCTCGCCTCCTGGGGCAAAGTGAAAGACCAGCAAGCAGACATGCTTTGGTGGCGTCAAACGCCCAACTGCATGTACGAGGACGGCAAGGTAAATAGCCGCCTAGAGTCTGGAAATACGCGTAAATGGGGCGCCACCCTGGACGGCGAAACTGTCATCCGCCGCTCAGCTATCGGACTCAGCCCAGACAACGACACGCTCTACATCGGCATCAGCAATCACACCACGGCGCCGGCCATCGCCCTCGGCATGCATCACGTGGGCGCTCCCACTGTCGCCCAACTCGACGTGAACTTCTCCTATCCGAAGTTCGTCGTCTTCAGTAAAAACGCAAAGACCGAAGAGCGCCTCGCCCTCCCGTTGGCGGACGGCTTCGAGTTCAGCGACGGGGAGTTCATTCGGGACCGCGCGCGGCGAGACTTTTTCTACATCATGCCCGCCAAAGGCGAACGCCGCACCGCCCAAAAATAGCGGCTCCCTCCGACGGCAGCGCCCTGCGCGGTACTTTCAGTCTAGGTTTACGGCGCTCGCCCCAGGCCAAGGGACGCGATAGGGTCGACGCCATGACCCAGGACGAAGCCAAACAGAAGGTTGCCGAAGCCGCGCTCCAATACCTGCCGGAAGAGGGCATCGTGGGGCTGGGCTCTGGCTCCACCGCCAAGCTGTTCATCAATGGCGTGGGACGACTGGTCTCCGGCGGAAGAAAACTCAAGGGAGTGCCCACCAGCGAAGCCAGCCGGGAGCAAGCTATCTCACTAGGCATCGAACTCTTGTCCGATGACGGACCCTGGGTCATCGACGTGTGTGTAGATGGTGCCGACGAGGTCAGCGCGTCGCTTGATCTCATCAAAGGCGGCGGCGGATGTCAGACCCGAGAAAAAATCGTCAACCAGGCCGCGAAAAAGAACATCATCGTCGTCGACGAATCCAAGCTGAGTGAGAAACTCGGGGAGAAATGGCCAATTCCAGTGGAGGTGCTCAGTTTTGCTCACCAAGCAACTGTCGCTCAGCTCCAGCAGCACGGCGAACCTAGCCTGCGGATGCGCGACGGGAAGCCATGGATGACGGATGCGGGCAACTACATCTACGATTTAGCGGCCGGGATCCTCGCAGAACCAGCGGAACTTGACGCCAAACTGCTAAATATCCCGGGAGTTGTGGAGACCGGACTATTTGTCCAGCGGGCCGACCTGGTGCTCATCGCTGGGTCCGACGGAGTCCGCGAACTGACGCTGTAGGGTCGATTTGCGGCCAGTCCCCCAGCTGCGGGCGTGCTTAACAAAGCGAAGGTTTAGCAAAGGTCAATTGACGTATTCGAGACGTCCGCAGAAGATGACGGGACGTGCCTAAACCACTCCGAATTGAAGTCGCCGGTCAAACTGACATCGGTCGCAAACGCGCTCACAACGAAGACAACTTCGCGATCCACTCAGAGTTTGGTTTGTACATCGTTGCCGACGGGATGGGCGGACACGCGTCAGGCGAAGTCGCATCCAAGATGGCGGTCGAAACCCTGCGCGATTTTTTCGCGTCGACAGCGGACGATCCCGAACGCACGTGGCCCTACAAGATGGACCGCAGCAAGGGCTACGAAGAGAACCGTCTCATCACGGGGATCAAGCTGAGCAACTTGCGGATCTTCGAAGGTGCGGCAGGCAATTCAAAGTCTAAAGGCATGGGCACTACCGTTGTCGCGATCTTCGCCGTAGAGGACCGTGTCTACATCGCTCACGTCGGTGATAGCCGCGTCTACCGCATTCGTGATCGTAAGCTGGAGCAGCTCACCGAGGACCACTCGCTCTTGAATGACTACAAGAAGATGAAGAACCTCACCGAGGAAGAGCTTGAAAACTTCCCCCACAAGAACGTGATTGTTCGTGCGCTCGGCATGAAGGACACCGTCAAGGTAGACACCCGCTTCGAGACTCCCCTTGAGGGCGACACCATGTTGCTATGCAGCGACGGTCTCGCCGGCCCGATCAGCGACGAAGCAATTCTCGACATCATCAACGCAGCTCCCGATCTAAAGAGCGCTAGCCAGAACTTGATCGACGCGGCCAACGAGTCCGGCGGACCCGATAACATCAGCGCGGTACTCGCTCGATGGGTCGTCTGAAGCTGGGTCGTCTGAAGCTGGGGCTGACCCTCCTCGTTCATCGCACGCTCTGACGGCGCGACCGCCCACCGGTCGACGCTCTCAATACACTCCGTCGCGTTCGATTCCCGCGGGCCGCCGCCCAGGCTACCCTGCTCAGATCGGTCAAAAATGGCTGAACGGCCTGCAATTTCAGCTACTTATCCGGAACACCGGTTATTGGCCGCACGAACTCGGAACACATTGACAAGTTCTGTCCGATTTGTTCGACTAGCCGGGACAGTTGAACACTAACTGTCTCATCTGTTCACTTTTATGAGTAACCCCGCCCAGACCCGCAAGCGCATCCTCGATGGCGCCGTTCGCGCCGTCGCCCGCCACGGGATCTCGAAGCTCGGCATGATCGACGTCAGCGAACTCGCTGGTGTCTCCCGCGGCACGCTCTACCGCTATTTCCCCACCAAGGACGCGCTGCTCATCGCCCTCGGGCGCTTCGAAGTCGCCCGATTTTGGGAGCGGGTCATTCACAGCGTTAACGAAACTTCCGACGGAGACGAGCGCGTTCGCGTGATGCTCGAGCAAACCATCCTGCACATGCACGAACACGAAGCCTTGAGGCGTCTGCTCAATACAGATCCTGCCTTCGTGATGGTATCCCTGCGATCTCTATTTCCGACAATTCGAGATGAGCTGCACCACGTGCTCGCCCCCTATCTCGAACAAGCGCCCGCTCTCGCCAATAGCGAAGTCGACGCCAAACAATTCACCGACTGGATGACGCGCTTCTTGATCTCGATGTACCTATTCGAAGATCCCGATCCGCAGAAGATGGTCGACGGCGTCACAGCCATGTACCGAACCCTCATTTCCCCACAGAAATCCCCCCCACTCTCCCTTCTGTGAACCCGGAGACTTAATCACCATGGGCAAAGCAACTAAGTTCGTCGACATATTCGGCCACAATGAAATTGGACCGGTCGAAAATCCCTTTCCGACCTTTCGACGTCTACGGCAGGAAGAACCGGTCATCCTGCTCAAGGGTGCGGCCTACTACGCTCATATGGTCACTCGCTTTGATGACTGCATTGAGATCCTGAAGGACGACAAACGTTACTCAAACCGGTCCAACAGTCGCGGAATCGGGCTGGTCATGGGCAAGACCATCGTGGAGATGGACGGCCCGGAGCACACCAAGCACCGCAACCTGGTCACTCCCTCGCTAGCTCCCCGCGCCCTTCGCGGAGATTTCATGGCAAATGTCGACAAGATCGCCAACGAAATCATCGATGACTTCGCCGGCCAAGGCGAAGTCGACCTAGTGAAGGAATTCACGTTCAACTACCCCTTGCGAGTCTTCACCACAATCCTCGGGCTACCTGCCGAGGACGTAAAGTTCGTACACGAGACAGCCGCGGCTCTCGCGACCATCGGAGTGGATCCGGCAGCTGGCTTCGCCGCCTCCGCCAAACTGAAAGAGTACCTCGCGCCGCTCGTTAAGGGTCGTCGCGACAACCCCGAAGACGACTTGCTGAGTAAGCTCTGCACGTCCGAGGTCAACGGCGAGCACCTCACGGATGAAGAGATCATCAGTTTCGTGTGCCTGCTCGTGCTGGCTGGCGCGGAGACGACTTACCACCTGCTAGGCAGCGCGCTCTACGGCCTACTCACGAACCAAAAGCAACTCGCCGAGGTACGTGACAACAGCGACTTGGTCGTTCCTGCTCTGGACGAAACCCTCCGCTGGGAGTCACCTGTCGGCCTAGTGTCGCGGCTGTGCGAAGAAGACGTAAAGATCGGCGACTACGAAATCGCCAAGGGCGAAGCCGTAATCCTCGCCTTGGGATCCGCCAACCGAGACGAGAATAAGTTCGACGACCCGGACCAATTCAACATCCATCGCGGAGCTGAAGCGCTCAAGGAGCACCGAGCCTTCGGTCTCGGCAAACACTTCTGTGCCGGCTCCCGCCTCGCCTATGCCGAGGCCAAGGTGGGTCTAGAAGTGCTGCTCAAGCGTCTGCCGAACCTGCGATTCCAGGACGGGGAAGAAGAGAAATCCATGGTGGTCGGGCTCGCGTTCCGCGGCCCCAACCAACTGCCCGTGCAGTTCGACGCATAAACTTCCGGCACAAATACTGCTCCCTCCCGCAGGGCGGCAACTCTCCGCGCTGTCTCTCCGCGCCACTACTGCGTTGCGGGGATGACTCGTACCGGCGCTGGATAAGTCGGTACGCGCTTGGGCTCCCCGGATATCGGGGCGAGCACGCAATAGAGCGCAGCAAGAATCAAGAGCATGACCCAACTCGTCACCAGATAGGTCGAGATCGGCGGCGTGCGCGAAGTGCTCCAACCGTCCGAGAAAAATTTCCCCCCCGAGCGATCGTAAATCTTTGCTTGAACTCCGGCGAGCACATCCACTCGATCCTCCTGTTGCCCTCGGAACGCACCCTTCACTAGTGAACGAATCTCATCGTGCCCTGAGTCCGGGCCATTTTCCTCATCTGCTTCGGTCATTCGATCTTCTCCCCCAATAGACGAGACACACGAGCTTTAAGCAAGGCGCGCCCGCGATGCAGGCGGCTTTTCACTGTGCCCTCGGGCAATCCGGTGATTTCTACGATCTCCTCGTAGCGCAGCTCTTCCACATCGCGGAGCACCACTACATCGCGGTAGTCGGGCCCGAGCTCCTGGATGCAACGACGCACAATCTCTTCGACTTGGTAGCCCTGAACGTGTTGGTCCGGTGCGCTGAGCTCCGCGGTAGTGCGAGCCGGGCCTTCCTCAAGCCAGCCCTTCTCCTCAACATCCCCCAAGTCTTCGGCCGCCTCCGACGGCCGCCGACTCCAGTAGCGACCCCGGTTCTTACAGAGATTGATCGCGATCTTGTAGATCCAAGTGCTCAGCTTGGAATCGCCACGGAATTTGTCCACCGATCGGAACACGGCAACAAACACATCCTGAGCCATGTCCTCGGCTTCGTCCGGCTTCCCCAAGATTCGCAACACCAGCCGATACACCCGCCCCTCGTACAGCTGCACCAGCTCGTTGAACGCATGCTCATCCCGCGCCTGCAACCGCCGCAGAAACCGTCTCTCGTCATCAGCCTCGGTCACGGTAACGCTCAGTCCCCTCATCATAAGACAGGGCTCGAGCCAGACGCTTGGGCGATCTCGCCTCAGGCTCCGGCGGTACTGGAGTTTTCTTCCTATTTGCCAGGTTGTCGACCGCCCGCGGCTACGTTTCGGAACCACGTCGAATCACGGCAGACCCACCGACGCTCCAGCTTAGAACCAGCTGAATGCACGGACCCGACTGGAGTTGGGGCCCCGGTCGGAACATCCGCACGCCCAATGAGGGCCGAGGACGCCGCAGGCCTGAAAGTCCGAAGGCCTAAGAGAAAAACTTCAGTAGTGCCCCGACGCCCTGAAGTAGCGAACGCCGGGTGCGGCTCGTCCACTGGACTCGCCGAAGGCGAGCCCGAGGACCTCAGGAAATCCCCGACGAGACAAAGCCGGACGCAGAGCTAAGCCGCCCGCCCTCACCCCCCAGGGTGGGCGGCTTAGCGATCGTCCGGCTCGGTTTCGTCGGTTCCGGTGCGAGGATTCGAACCACGATTCAGGGATTCAAAGTCCCTTGTCCTACCATTGAACGACACCGGATCGGGGTCGCTACCCTTGCCGGAAAGGCACTCAGGAATCAACTGAGCGATCCAAAAATCAGCATGGCGCGGGCTGTTTGCCAGCGCCAGCGGGGCCACGACGATATATCGAAGGCCGCCGCTCCGCCTGCGAAGCACCCGCCGGATCAGCCTAGATCTGCGAGGATCCGGCGACCGGCTTCGCGGCCCTGTCGAATGCAGTCCGGGAGCCCAACGCCGCGGAGGCCGGCACCCGCGAGGTACACACCAGGGAAATTTTCGAGCTCCCGGTCGATACCGGCCATCCGCTGTTGATGGCCGACCACTGGCTGGGGACTCGCTTGGCGATAGCGCACGACTCGTGTGAACAGCGGTTGGCCAACGCGCCCGAACAGTTTCAGCAAGCCGGCCTGCGCCCATCCGACCAAGGTGGCATCCGAGGCATCGCACAAGCGAGAACCCTGGGGGTACTCACAGAGATAGGCACGAAGTAGCACCTTGCCTCGCGGCGCCCGGCCGGACCATTTGGACGAGCTGAAAGTGCCCGCAATCAACCGGCGGTCTCGATCGGGTGCGACAAATCCTACACCGTTCAAATCGTGACCCAAGCCTTCCGATTCAAGAGCGAAAGTCACGATGACAGTCGACCGAAACGGGATTTGCCCGAGCTCTTCCCGAAGCGCTCCGGCAGGCAAGATTCGTTGGCTGACCCGTGCGGGAGTCGTGAGAAGAACTGCATCCGCTTCCAGAACGCCAGCGCCTTCGGTCGCCACTGTCCAGCCCCCCGACTTGGCGGGCAATACGCTATGGGCCTGACAGTTGGTTTGTATCCACTCGGGTGGCAGGGCATCGACGATAGCGTCCACTAGCCCGCCCATGCCTCCCGCGAGGGACACAAAAGGACTGTCCGCGACATCCTCATCGCGCATCATCCAACTCAGGATTTGAGCGGCACGAGTGAGGGCATTGGCTTCCCCGACGATGCCGGATCGCTGAGCAAAAAGCCCGCCAAGCAGGCTGCCGTAGTTTTTCTCTAATTCTATTAGTTGAGGAAAAGTGGACTGGATACTGAGCTCCGCTGCGTCTCCTGCGAATACCCCGCTGAGCAAGGGAGCGGCAATGCGGGTCGCGGCCTCTCGTCCCAGACGCCGGCTCAAAAACTCAAGAACAGACTCATCACCATTGCCCCGCCGCACTGGCACGACGGGTTCGGCTAGCGCCCGAAGCACTCCCTTTTTCGAAAGCAATGGAGTGTTCCACGCGCCCTTGGCCCGAGTGGGAATACCGAGAACCATGCCGGGGGGAAGGCTCTCTAAGCGACTTTTGTGAACGAAATAGAGCCGATGCGAGCGCGGTGAAATGAATTGGGGTTCCAAACCCAACTCCACCGCTAGCTGACGGGCATGTAATTTCGTCTTCAGGAATGAATCCGGTCCCCGCTCGATAACGAAGCCCTCTACGTGTTCTGTCTGAACGATGCCGCCTACGCGATCGGAGGCTTCGACCAGCGTAACATCTGCATCTGTACCGCTTTTCAGCAGCTGGTACGCCGCCGCTAAGCCGGTGATGCCCCCGCCGACGATAACGATTTTTTTATGCGCCATGGCTTTGCCTCAACGGGCCGAGAGTTCGTGCACACGCTCGACAACGTATTTGACGCTGCTTGGATCGGTGTGAGGCAGGATCCCGTGACCCAGATTGAAGATGTGAGACTTGGCGCCGCGGCCCTTCTCCAGGATGTCCTCGATGCGAGCATCCAAAAGCGCCTTGGGGGCACTCAGTAGATTGGGCTCGAGATTGCCTTGCACCACGACGTCCGGGCCCAACTGCGCAATGGCCCAATCCAGCGGCGTGCGCCAATCAACGCCAATCACGTCACCGCCAATATCCCGCTGATGTTTCAACAAGAGCGCCGTGCCCGTACCGAAATGAATCACCGGTACATCCGTCTTCGCCAGGGCGGCGAAGATCGGCTCAAGATGCGGCTTGATGTATTCGACGTAGTCGCTCGGAGACAGATCGCCCACCCAAGAATCGAAGAGCTGCACGACTTGAGCGCCAGCGTCGATTTGTGCGAGTAGATAGTTTTGCACCACAGCGCTGAGCTTGCCCATGAGCTTGTGCCACGTCGCCGTGTCGCCATACATCATGCCCTTGGTCCGGGCGTAATTCGAACTCTTGCCGCCCTCGATCAGATAGCTGGCCAACGTGAAGGGCGCGCCGGCGAATCCGATAAGCGGCGTCTTCTGATCCAGCTCGTGGCGGATCAGCTTGATGGCCTCCATCACGTGGGACAGCTCTTCCGCTGCATCAATGACTTTCAAGCGCTCGACGTCGGCTGCGACACGGATCGGTGAATGCACCACCGGGCCCTCGCCCTTCGCAAATTCGAAGGAGGCGCCCATGGGGGCTAGGGGCAACAGGATGTCGGCAAAAAGGATCGCCGCGTCGACGCCGTGGGCGATCACCGGCTGGAGAGTCACCTCGCAGGCGACCTCGGGTCGGTCAACGATCTCGAGTAGCGTGTACTTTTTCCGAATCGCCATGTACTCGGGCATGTACCGCCCAGCCTGACGCATGAACCACACCGGTGTCCGGTCTACCGGCTCTCCACGACAAGCCCTTAAAAATCTATCCCACATGTCTGAATGGGTACACCGACCACGGCGGAAAGTGAATGCGTGGGCAACCAATGCCCAGGCGGAATCGCGGTGGTTACGCCGTCACTGAAAGTTCAGGGCGTGGGGGTGGCGACACTCGGCGCGCTAGCCGGATCCAGCACTTCACCGTGGGGGATCTCTTCCCCGTTGGCCGCACGCTCCTTCATCTCGTACTTGCTGGGGCACTTGGCCATGATGTGCGACGCCTCAAAATGTCCCCCCTCGGCCAATTTGCCTTCGGCCGTCACCTCTACTGGAATTCCGGGTACGTCGCGGAATGTATCCGGCACCACGCATTGGGCGTAGCGCACGGGCACAGTTTTGCCGTCCTTCTGTAGTTGGAAACGGTACTCGCAAGGTTCCTGCCGCCTAGCCAAGGAACCGCTTACCAAGGTGCCGGTCACACGCACCGTTCTGCCCGACAGGCGCGCGCTCTCCTCAAGTAATTCCGGGACGGTCTTGGAGTAGATCGCAGTATCCCCAGCGTTACTGAGTACTAATCCCAGAATAGCTGCGCCCATGACCAACAATCCGCCAAGCAGGGCCACGTTACGTTTCGGCGGCTCGGTATCTGTCTCGGCAACCTCAACCGCCACGCCTGGAGGGGCGGCGCCATCAGTTCCGGATTCCGATACTTCCAGGGCCTCATTCAGTTCTTCGTCGAGTCGACTCACGAAAGGGATCCTAACCCCGAGTTTGCCACGGGTCCAGACGCCACCGCAGTCCCGGCAACGTACTGGCTAGCTGACTGTCGAAATCTGTGCTGTAGCTCGGACAGATGAGCGACGTCGATCCCCTAAAGCTGGACCGCACCCTGCGGGAAACCGCCGATGCCTGGCAATACTGGCGAGCCGCGCTGCGCAGTGATCCCTCAGACTCCGGCGATCCCTTCGAAAGGACGCGCTGGGCCACCGGACATCAAACGTTCAGCGAACTGTGCGAACTCTCCGATGACGTGCCCATTGCCGGCCGCCTCCGGGCGTGGGTGTATCGCCTCGCCGAGCAACGAATCAACGGCGCCCATATTTGGCAGCTCGCCGTGCTGCGGCGGTTCACAGCAGAGCCCAGTTCGCAATTGGATGGCGATCCCCTAAGCGTCGCCGCGCTCATGAGCGGCTTGGTAGCGGACGAAGCGAGACGAGGTCACTACGCCGAAGCCCTCGCCGAACGGGGAGCGCCGTTGACCCTCCGCCACATTGTGCTCTGGCAACGCCGCCAGGAATTGGCCGAGCGCATGGGGCTTAGCGGACCCGACGAAGTCGAAAGCCCCAGTTCGGAACTCTGCGCGATTGCGGAAGAATTGCTCAGCCAAAGCGACGCGATCTACGACGGCATCGGCATTCGCAACCTCGGTGCCTTCGTCTGCCACGGCCTCGGGCACAATTCTCCCGCGGTGTGGCCAGCGCTGATCTCGTCACGCAGTCTATCGTCATGGTTTGCCGACACGGATCTGTTTGCTAGCTTGAGCCCCGAACTTGAGAATCTGCCTGCCCCCCACGCACCGGCAAGCTTCTTGCGAGCACTCTACGCCGTCGGCCACGCTTGGGAGCGAGCCGCCGGGCCCACCGATCAGCCCTTCGTGGTCGCCCGTGACCCTTACAATCTGCGCGCGCATCAATCCGGCTTCCTATTCGGCGCATTGCCGTTACAGGCCAGCTTCGCAAAACGTTTCTTAGACGTCGATCGGAGCCGCTTCGAGGATCATCGCAGAGCCCTGAGTCGCAGCGTTCTGTTGCATGTGCGCTCCTTGGCTATGCGCGTTCTGCTGCGACAAGCGCTCTTGTCCGGAGAAAAAGAAGCGGCGGAACGTTTCCTTGAATTGTCCAACCGGGCGTTCGGCGACCCACTGCTTCCAAATTTGTTTGGGGTCATCTTCAGAGCGCGACTGGAAGATCCCCAGCGACTGGCCGGGGCGCTACTCGCCCTCGCTCAAAATGCCACTCTCACCGAAGAGCACAACAACGATTGGTTTCGCAATCCCACGGCCGCAGAACAATTACGCTGTGAAAACCAACTCCCGCCCCACGTTGTGGCCGACCAGGCATCGCTCCGCCTAGGGCTGAGTGAACTGATGACGCTGGTGGAACACGCCGCAGTCTAGCCCCGTGACAGCGACGACTAATAGCCGCCACCGGTGAGCCCGGTCGACTCCAGGTGGTACTTGAATCCGAAAGCAATCCAGGTCGCCGCCAATTCGCCCAAGGAACGTCGCACCGAGAGGTCGACCGAGAATTCGCGATTCACGTAGCCGATGCCACCGCTGACGGCCGATACATCCAGAGCTTCGTCATAGCGGTAGCCACCGCGTGCCGAGTAGTGATCCGCGATCAGTAGCTCGCCACCGCCCATCAACACGCTCGTGGTGTCGCCGTAGGTCGTAAAATCGTTGACGGCGTCGACCTCCAAGGAAAAATCTTGGTTGCCGTAACCGATGCCGGCACCGAACTGCAGCGGCAAGAAACCATGTCCGGGATCCGTCAGATTGTTGCCTACGACGGCAAAGGCCAACTCGGGAATAGGTTTGAGCGTGACGCCCGCGTCGAAAGTGATGTCCTTGACGATCTCGGTGTTGACCAAGCCCGTGCCCGCCCGAAGTGGGTGGGAACTTCCATCCTTGAGCCGAAGGGGGCCTTCTTGGGACAACGTGAAGTATCGACCAGAAGCCCCAAACATGAAATTATCCGAAAACGGGTAGGCGAATCCCAGACGCAGATCGCGAAATTTCCGATCCAGCCCGTCTGAGTCTTGCTGGCTCCACACTCCGGTGACTCCGCCCGCTAATCGGGACTTGCTCACCACCGAGTCCACGGCAGTGGCCCCGTAGCTCTGGCGGTCCGCTTGGGGTACCAGCTGCACCACACCGGCGAAGTGGTAAACCCGGGTTGCCGCCATGTTGGCGGGGTTCTCATAAAGCGCCTCTGTGGAGTTGCTGAGCGCGCGCAGTGCGCCGCCCATGGCGAGAACTCGCGGGGATTCCTGCTTGCCGTAGTTGTAGCCCAATTCTGACGGCAGTTCGCTGGGCGCAGCGACGGCCTCTGCTGGCTGCAGCGCTACGCACCCGACCCCGGCCAGCGCCAACACCCAGCTGGGGGCCGCGGAAGTCAGGCCGCGCGGGTCTGGGCTCCGATGTTGGCGGTGTTGTCTCAAAGGCAGCTCACGACTCGTATAGAAGTGCGGTCACAGCTACCTGGTTAGACGGAGCGTGGCCAACAAAAACGCACAGGGGCGAGAGAGCAGCGAGGCTCGGGTCCCAGACGCCACAGCCCCATCTTGAGGGTCAGCCGAGCTCCCCGCCGACACGGAAGCCAGACCGCCGCACAAGCCCATCGCCCCCAACCCGTTCCGAGCGAAGCCATAGCTTGGGTCAACGGTCTCCCGCTAACTCGAAATGTTTCGCCGCGATCGCGGCGCAGGTGCGCAGCAAATCGCAAGTGTGAATTTGAAATTAATTCGTGGCTCTGCCCTTCCATCATCCACGCCACCGATCAACAGGAACCCGACACCGACTGAATGAAAACAGTTCGGATCCTGAACACACTGCGCGCGCCTTTGTGTTTTTTATGATGGTGCCTTGACGAATGAAAAGCCCACGCGCGCTAGCTTGTTTGTGACTGCAGGATGCGCGCTTTGCACGCTCGTACACGTTCTATCGTGGTGTTCGCGGGCGTTCGATCACGTCGTCGTGAGAATGGCCATGGGCCTTCCCAAGGGGAGAAAAAGATCATCGGTTTTTCTGCGCGTTCAGCGCCCAAACTCATTAAGGCATTGAACTCCCTGAACAACCGATGCTAGCTCGGCTTCCTTGAGCGCAGTTCCTTTTGGAGACCTCTGCACTTAAGTCCTACCGGCCAAAGTCAGCAACTTATTACTCGCCAGCATCCGAAGGTTTATTCGCGCCGAATCTGCTTCAACACAGCCGCAACGCACAGCCGCAACGCACAGCCGCAACGGTCGCCAATCTTCAATCGGCCCGCGTTACCCGATCACTTTTTCAGTACGTCACTTTTTCAGCACGTCGCAGTTCTCAGAACGTTCTAAATTCAGTAGGTAACAAATACGGTCTTCGAGTCAGTGGCTCGGGACAACACAAAACCGACCGCCTGCTAGGCAACGTCGGCACATCAGAGGGAGAGGAGCAGCACAGCTATCTGTGCCTGGCGAAAGTGGATGATGGGTGGAACCGCGGACATGCGGAGCACGCGCAGTTTCCGGGTGCTTGACTGACGTTTCTAAACGACACGGCTCCTGACCCGCCAGCCTGAACCCGACTCCCCGACCCTTCAGCCATTCGTTTTGTCCTCGCTTTTTCGCCGACCGCCGCTGCTCACCGGCCGACCGCTTTCTTGCCGACCCTTCGCGGACCCCATACGCACTTTCCTAATCACGACCCCACCCCTCTAGACCTGGCTCCGTTGCTCAACTTCTCTCCCCGTCGTTTCAAATCGTTGGGGGCGAACGTCCACACCCTGTGGATAAGTTGTTGAGCCCCTGTTCCGTTTGTCGTTTTGCCATCCGCTCCGAACAATATGCCGTTAGAAGATTCTAAACTCTGGGCCGACGCCATCGCCTACACGCGAGATCGGTCTCCAGCCTCATTTGACCAGTGGTTCTGCAGCGTTGAGTTCGGCGGGCTGACTGAGGGCGAGGGCGGATCCCTCACCCTCAGACTCACTGCCCGAGACGAGTTCGTTCGGGATTGGGTCAAGAGTCACTTCGTCCCGGCTCTAACGGACGGCCTGCGACAAAGCTTATCAGCCGCAGGGAATGAGGCCGTGGAGGCCATTCAAGTGGCCTGGAGCATCAGCGCGAAGCTGGAGACGCCGGTGGCGGCGCCTAGTGCCAGTGCTCCGCCTGAGGCCAGCGCCGGAGGCAGCGGCACGATCGAACGCGAAGAGCGTCCGGCAGTGGGCGCGGCGAGCATTTCTGAAGCTCCTCCTTCGCGGTCCAATCCGTCCTCATACCCCGGATCGCGATCGGCTCCTTCGTCGCGCCCCCGAGCCATGCCCCGCTCTGGGGCTGCGCTCGGCGATCCCATCAACCCAATGCACACCTTCCCCAACTTTGTTGTGGGACCGTCCAACGCCCTGGCCCACGCCGCGTCTATCGCGTCGGCTGGGGGTGGCGGCCCTCGATACAATCCGCTGTTCATTTGCGGGGGGACCGGCTTGGGCAAGACCCACTTGATGCACTCCATCGCGCACCAGGTAAAGGCTGCCCGGCCCGATGCAATGATCCTCTATGTATCAGCCGAACGGTTCACCAACGAATTCATCGAGGCGCTCCAGCATCACAAAATGGACGAGTTCCGTCGGCGCTACCGCGACCGCTGTGATCTCCTCCTGCTGGATGATATTCAGTTTCTCGCGGGCCGCGAACAGACCCAGGAAGAGTTCTTCCATACGTTCAATGCGATGCACGACGCGGACAAGTCCATCGTTGTGTCTAGTGACAAGTACCCGCACGAGCTCCAGCGCATGCCGGATCGCTTGATCTCTCGATTTGCGTCCGGCCTCGTGGCTGACGTCCAGGCACCAGCGCTTGAGACCCGGGTCGCGATCGTCCGCAAGAAGGCTGCTCTCGAGGGCATCAATTTGGACGACGATGTAGCGGTGCTGCTGGCCCAGACGGTTCACAGCAACGTGCGAGAGCTCGAAGGCGCCTTGATACGCCTCGCGGCGAAGTCCTCGCTAACCGGCCAAGCCATCACCTACGATTTCGCCAGCCACGAGCTACGGCAGGCAGCTCCCCAACGCGCCAAGGTGGTCAGTGTCGAAGAGATCCAGAAAGCAGTGTGCAGCCACTTCAAGCTCACCAACGCCGAACTACTGAGTAAGGACAGACACCGCAGTGTCGCCTTCGCTCGTCAGGTAGCGATGTATCTCTGCCGGAAACGCTTGAGCTGTAGCTTCCCGGAACTCGGGCGGGCCTTCGGAAATCGCGATCACACCACAGTGATGAGCGCCGTGAGGCGCGTTGAGAGCCTGAAAGCCATGGACCCGGAAGTCACGGCTCACCTGGCCGCTTTAGAACAGCAGCTAGCTCTCTAGACGAGGCTCACCGACAGTGCTCCGGCGCCCGAACCACTGTCGGTCACAAGGCCGCTTGTCAGCGCACGAGGGCTTGTTCAGCAGTTGACCGCAAGGGCCCTCTGCTGAACAAGCCCTGTGTTCAGTAGATGTAATCGCAACTTACAGAACGATTCCATATCGTTGGCCTTTTCCATTCGGACTCAACCGGGTTCGTCGGGGGCGATGCACCTCCCAAAACTGGCGAGTGTAGGCAATGGGCCTATACTCAACGTCATGGCAAGACGGGGGAAGCTACAGCATTTGATGACTACCGGGCAGATGGTGCTCCTCGATGATGGCCGTCAGGGAAGGATCCTACGGATCGATACGAGTTTCCCTGCGCGCACCACAACAATCTCTCTGTGGATGAGCAATGGCCCGGCCCTCGCCAAGGTGAGTGGCGACGCTATCGTCGGCCCCGCCCCGGAATCCGCCTCCGCCTGATCGCTGTGTTCGGCGGACACCCGTCGAGCCACGGCATCGCTCCAGCCACGGTCTGCCTACAGTGTAGGTGCACCTGCGGAGTGTACCCACATTTAGCTGCGCCTCAAGCCGCCGGAACTCATGGCTGGCTTCGGTCAAAGCGACTGAGTCGCCCATACACGACGGTATGCGCCTCTCCGGAACGATCTCGCAACAGGGTCAGTCGCGGGGAGCCCGCCGCACGGAGCGCTCGCGATAGACCGGAACTGAGACTGATGCTCGTCGGTGGATTGCGGCGAGCCAAACCCGCGGCCTCTAGCGCGCCACCGTGCTGGTGAAGCTCCGACACCGTCACACCCAGCAGTTGTGCCGCGACGGCCACGTCGACCGGAGATCCCAAGGCCGCGACAGCGAGCGCCAAATCCGACACCGCGGCGCCCAATCTGCTGAGCCGTTCGAGCATCAGCTCTTCCACAGTCCCTTGGAGTATATCCGGACGGGTCACCGACGCCGATCCAGCACGCAGCTCGAGCCACAGATCGCTCGCGACTTCGAGGTGAGCCGGGTTTCCGTCCGCCGCTGACATCACGACAGCTACGCCCGGGGCTGCCGACGCGGCCGCTCCCAGCCGGGCCCGGCAGAGCTCTTCGGCAAACTTGGGCTCAAGGAGAGGTATCAAGATGGGCAGCGCGCCCATTTCTGTGGCGAGGGCTGTAACCGCGGCAAAGCCAAGGACCAATCGAGATCCGCTCAGCTCGCCGCTGATCACCGAGAGCAACGCCAAGCTCTCCCGGTCGAGCTCGTCAGCGTCATCCCAGAACAGCACATGCAACCGATCCTTGCTGAGGCTCCGCAGGATCTCCGTGAACGCAGCCCCTACGGCCACGGCTGTGAGATCCGCCGTACCCCGCAGGAGATCCAACGCTGTCGTGATTTGGGAACTCTCCAAGCCCAGCGTCCGCAACCTGGGCTCGACACTTGCCACTCGCTCGAGGGAATCAGTGGGTTGCATTCCACACAGTTGGCCCAACATGGCCGCGATGGCCGCGTAGGGCCGCTGGTCCAGCTTTGCACAGCCCGCTACGTAGTAACCCACATCGAGCTGAGCGCGTTTCATGCGACGCCCCGCCTCAGCGAGCAGCCGCGATTTTCCCATGCCCACCCCCGCCACCACCGCGACCACCTGAAGCTTTCGTCTAGAGGCGCGCGACAGACATTCACTGATGGCTTTGAACTCGGCGCGACGTCCGACAAATCGAGACTCTGCCGAAGAGCAGCGGGGATCGCCAACGCGCCAACTCTTGGGAGCTTCAGACCCCTCTCTGCTGAGATCGTAGAAGGAGCGCAGTGGTCCCGCCACAGCTGTACTCACCATCAGCGCCGACTCCGACCGCCCAGCGAGGGCTTCGGCCGACTCGCTGAGCCGGGCAAGCTTGGCATCGGAAACAGGCCGGCCCCCAGAAATCGATAGCTGCCCGCAATCAATGCCAACGCTGGGGGAGCCACCGTCTGCCAGCACTCGTAGTAGTCCCAGGCCAGCACGAACCGCGGCCTCCGCATTCCCGCCGGCGCCTGTTCCGAACCAGCCCAGCAAGGCGCCGGATGGGACATCGATGCGGATCCCGCCCCAGCGCTCAAGCAAAACGCCCGCAGCCTCGCGATCCCAGTCTTGCCCGGGACAGCCAGTCACCGCGAGCAGAGCTCCGTCGCAATGAGTTCCAGCTACGACGCCGCTAGCGCCCAACAAATCCACTTCCGGCACGTTTACGGGCAAGGACGGCCGCAGACTGGCGTCCCGATCCAGCGCCGACGCCAACGGGGGAGGCGCCGAGGAGGTGTCGTAGGAATCCCGAATAAATTTCGCCAGGGCGAACTGCCCTCCCCGAAGGCCCGCTCGCCGCGCAGACGAGGATATGCCTTCATAGATCAGCGCCGCTTCCCGAGGACGATTCTCGACGGACGCGCTGAGGCAACCATCAATCAGCAAGCCAATGTCCTCCGGCAGCGCTTGAACAGTCTGCAGGGGTCGCGCTCCGCCTTCCACTACCCGCGCCGCCGTTTCCGCGGGACTCCCCTCCAGGAACGGCGAAACACCGCTGAGTAGCTCGTAGCTCAACACCCCCAAACCGAAGATATCGCTCCAGGGGCCAAAAGGCTTCCCGCAGAGTTGCTCGGGACTCAGCGAGGCAATGTCCCGTGCCATGGCAAGCGGCAACTCGTCAACACTCGCGCTGCGAATCAAGGCCGTCGACGTCAGGCCAAAATCCGCCAACTTCACTTCGCCATCGCGAGTGAGCCAAACATCCGCGGCCGTCAGCCAGCGGTGGGTGGCAGCATCCGGCCGTAAATTGTCGTCCCGAAGTCGGTGAGCACTATCGAGCCCGCGGGCGAGTTCTGCGATGAGGTACAGCGCGAGCTCCAAGGGAAACCGCTCGCCCTTCGCATCCAGGGCGTCGAGCCAATCCGCGAGGCACACGCCGCTGATGTGCTCCTGCACCACGAAAACCCGCTCAGGATATTCCGGGGCCAGCGTGCCCACATCGAAGGTCGACACCAAATTCCGGTGACGCAAACGGACCGCGCTGCGGCCTTGCTCGACAAAATAGTCGCGCGCTTTCTGGAATTCGCCGTAGCGCGGCTGCAGCTCTTTGACCACCAAGCGCTTTTCGAAGCCCTCTACGCCATGGCTCTTGATCCGCAGACTACGAAATACCGGTCCGTTCTCGTACTCCTCGATGACGCTGTACGGGCCGTATCTTTCCGGCACCTTCGCGAGGCTCACGGCTCACCCAGACCCAGTCTCATGTGAGACCGTTACGACTTGGTCCCCCAGGACTCAAGCGATTCAGGACTCAAGCGTCATTCGGATGCTTCCGCTTCGCCCTCTTCGCCGTACTCTTCTTCGTCCACTCCGTACATCGCTTCAGCGATGGCGAAAGTGGCATTTTCTAGCAAGGTGTAGGCTTCGCGAATGGCGCCGAGATCGGCTTCCGTCTCGAGAGCTTCCCGCAGCACATCAATGAGCTCCTGGATCTCGGTGACCTTGTCGGCCTCGAGTAGATCGCTGTAGCCCTCAAGCGCCTGGTCGGACGTGTAGATCAGCGTGTTCGCTTGATTCTTCACCTCCGCTAGATCGCGACGGAGTTGGTCCGTTTCCTTGAAGCGCTCGCCTTCTTCCAGCAGTCGCTGGATCTCGGCCTCGTTCAACCCGCTGCTGGGTGTCACATTGATGGCTTGAGTCCGACTGGTACCAAGATCCGTCGCCTCGACGGCAAGAATGCCATCCGAGTCGATTCGGAAGGTCACCTGGATCTTGGGCACGCCACGGGGTGCTGGCGGAATACCCGTCAGCTCAAAGTGCGCCAGGCTTCGGTTGTCCTCCGCCATCTCACGCTCGCCCTGCAATACGTGAATCGGCACGAAGGGCTGGTTGTCCAAACTAGTCGTGAACACTTCGCTCTTCTCGGTCGGGATAGTCGTGTTGCGCGGTATCAATGCCGTGAACACCCCGCCGCCTGTCTCGACACCGATGGATAGCGGCGCCACGTCGAGCAACAGCACTTCGTCGATGTCGCCACCGAGGGCTGCCCCCTGGACCGCGGCACCCGTGGCCACCACCTCGTCCGGGTTCACGCCCTTGTTCGGCCCCCGGCCGAAGAACTCTTTGACGGCCTTCTGCACGGCAGGCATTCGTGTCATGCCGCCCACCAGCACCACCTCGTCGATAGCGCTCTCCTTGAGGCCCGAATCTTTCAACACCACTCGACAGGCGTCGATAGTGCGCTCGATGAGATCGGAACAGAGGATGTCGAGATCACTGCGGGTGAAGGAGCGCTCCAGATGCAAGGGGCCGTCAGAACCTGTGGAGATAAACGGAATGTTGATTTCCGTCTTCAGAGACGACGACAGCTCATGCTTCGCTTTTTCCGCCGCTTCCCGGAGGCGCTGCAACGCCATGCGATCTTCGCGGAGCTCAATCTCGTTCGTCTTCTTGAACTCATCGGCGAGCATATCGATAATGCGAATGTCGAAGTCTTCACCACCTAGATGGGTGTCGCCACCGGTCGCCCTGACGTTAAATACCCCCTCCGAGATCTCCAACACCGAAATATCGAAAGTACCGCCACCAAGATCGTAAACCGCAATGGTCTGGGCATCTTTCGTCTCCAAACCGTACGCCAACGCAGCAGCCGTCGGCTCGTTGAGGATGCGCTTGACGTCCAAGCCAGCAATCGCTCCGGCATCCTTGGTCGCTTGACGTTGAGCGTCGTCGAAATAAGCAGGGACCGTGACGATGGCCTCAGTCACGTCTTCGCCCAGATAGGTCTCTGCGATCTCTTTCATCGCGCCGAGCACCATCGCTGCGATCTCGGGAGGCGAGAGGCGTTTCTCCTGAGCCTCTACCCAGGCATCGCCGTTGTCGTGTTCGACGATGTGGTAGGGGACCAGAGCCTTCTGCTTCTGAACTTCCCCCTCATTACACTTGCGCCCCATCAGACGCTTCACAGCGTAAATGGTGTTCTCTGGGTTGGTCGTTGCCTGGCGTTTGGCAACCTGTCCAACCAGGCGTTCACCAGAAGCCGTGAATCCGACAACGCTGGGAGTGGTGCGGGCGCCGTCCGCGTTGGGGATGACAATTACTTCTGGGGCACCGGAAGCGGATGTGCCTTCGAGCACAGCCACGCAAGAGTTGGTGGTGCCTAGGTCAATACCGACAATTTTTCCCATAATTACAAACGTCTGCGAGCAGCGAGTTGATCAGGCTAGCAACAAATCGCCAACCGGTCTCACGCTATTCCTCTTCAGCGCTCGGAGCGTCGGCAGCGTCGGCAGCGTCGTCGGAATCTTCTGACGCAGTGCCCTCATCACCAGTGCCCTCATCACCAGTGCCCTCCGATTCGGCCGGTGCCTCGGAGCCGGCCGCCGCGGATTCGCCATCAGCGGCGCTAGATTCTTCCTTGGCTTCTTCGGCAGGCTCGGGAGTAGGCAGCGCTTTGGCTACAACCACCATCGCCGGGCGAATCAACGCATCCCCCTGGCGGTAGCCTCCTTGGACCTCGGCAGCGATAGTCCCGGGCTCGAAATCGGCTGTTTCCTGCTGCTGGATGGCCTCGTGAACCGACGGATCGAAGGGTTTGCCCACCGTCTCAATCCGACTGATGCTCAACTTATTTAGCGTGTCAGTGAACTGACGCATCACCATCGACACTCCGTCCGCCAAGGATTTCACGTCCTTTGCGGAAGCTGCGTGAGCGGTCGCGCGCTCCAAATTGTCGAATACCGGTAACAACTCCAAGAGCAATTCCGACCGGCCACGACGCGCAGCGTCAGTCACCTCTTTCCGGGATCGTTTGCGGAAGTTGTCGAAGTCTGCCGCAGTTCGCAACAGCTGCTCTTTGAATTTGACCGCTTCTGCTTGAGCTTCTTCGAGAGGATCGAGAATATCGACCTCTTCCTCCACGGCATCGATCACCTCGACCGGCTTTTCTCCGCTGGCAGGCGATACTTCGGCCTCAACCACTTCAGCCTCAACAGCAGACGGCGCAGCGCTGTCTTTGGAGGACGCTGAGGCGGGTGGAGCGCTATCGCTGGCTCCCTCTGCGGTGGCTCTTGATTCAGGTACGGCTGGGTTCGACGTTTCGCTCACGCTCTAATTCCTATGCTCTGGGCAACGGGCAGTCTAGCTCTACGATCCCATTTTTCCTAACGGAATGATGCAGCGCGTATAAGACCCTGCTGCGCACGCCCTGGGCCGCGTACCGTATAGGCGAGATCAGCGGGTCAGCTCGGGCACGTCCACGCAGAGCGCGTGTCGAAGAGCCGAAACGACGCCCCCGCTGGACATGCCGTCGGCAACTTCCTGAGGCAGCGGAGCGAACCAGATATCGATAGAATCCGGCAGCACCCAAAAACGAGTGTGCCCGCCCAGCGCCCGGTTCATTGCAGCCTTTGGGTGTTTGGCCCGGCCGTAACTCATCTGCTCAATCCAAAAACATTGGTGAGGGCTGAGCGGCGCATACAAATGATGGGCACCACTCAGCAGCTCGGCCCGGGTCTCAGCTAGTACCGCACCCTGTTGGTTGCGCACGAGCAATTGTCGAGAGCCGCTGGGCAGACGCAGATGCAGTCCCGCGCTCACGCTCTCGGAACTAGATGGCTGTAAAGTTCCCATACTACGGCCATCCACCTCAAGGCTCAGGACCTCCCGACTCAAGTTCAGCACTCGGAGCGGAGGGTGATGAAGCCGATGAAATACAGGCAACAGCAGGGCCGCCAGCGCGAGCGGGAAGATGACCCCACGACCGTCGCGGCGCCGACCTGGTTCCCTGCGTGGCTGCCCGGTCCGCCCCGCAGGCAACCACCCGTTCGCCACTGCCCGTGTCGGAAGCCGAACCAAACCATCAGAACCCAACCACAACGCTTTGGCAGCGACGTGACCTTTCGCTCGGCTCGGCGGCCACCAACGCTCCAAGCCTACCGGCGTGACCGTCAACAACAGAACGACGATCAATTGAATGGCCCAACTGGACCACGGCCAGATGAGTGGAAAGGTAGCGGAGGCGGTGACGGCGAGCAGCGTACTGGCCAGCCACGCACCCAGCTGGCGCGTAGCGGGTCGAGAGGCGTGACCCAGACAATAGTCGCAGTAGGGCACCAGGCGCTGCCAGCCGGAATCGCCCTCTGCGGAAACTTGGGACGCGGGAAGTCCACAACAAGCGCATTGCGAAGGAAGAATTTCCGGAACAGCGCTGGCATGGTGCAGCCAAACCCGCTCCGGCGACACCCACACGCGATAGCGCCGCGCACAATATCGCGCCAGCCGCGCGCCCCACATTCGCGGGCCTAACGCAACTCCCCGCGCCGGGGCATTTCGGAACGGAAGCCGCACGCGAGCATCATCGTCCATATTGCGCAGATGGCCTAGGGGCCCAAGAATCCCCACAGCCGGCGCCAATTTTCGCTGCCCGGGATGTCCCTATTGAGTGCCGCAGGCCGTCGCGCTAGCGCCAAAGGGTGACCGGACTCAACGAACCGCAAAAAGCTGCCGTAGCTCACTCAGCAGGGCCGCTGCTCGTTTTCGCAGGCGCTGGCAGCGGCAAGACGCGAGTCATCACTTACCGCATCGCCAATCTGATCGCCGAGCACAATGTGGCGCCCCATCGCATCCTGGCCGTGACCTTCACGAACAAGGCGGCGGGAGAGATGCGCGAACGACTCGACAAGCTCGCCGGAGCGGCCGTCACCCGGGACCTTTGGGTCGGCACCTTTCACGCGATCTGCGCCAAGCTATTGCGCCGCTACTATGCCGAAGTCGGTCTTGAAAAAACTTTTGTCATCTACGACGACAGCGATCAAAAGGCCGTACTCAAACGTGTGATGCGCGCAGCGGACACCGACGAACGCGCCTACCCGCCCAAACAAGTCTTGGGTCGAATCCATCGGCAGAAGCGCCAGGGCCTCGGCCCCGCAGACGTTCGCGTTTCTCGCTCGTTCGACTCGACCCTCGTGGTGCTCTACGAGGGCTACGAAAAAGCGATGCGCATTGCCAATGCCGTAGATTTCGAAGACTTGATCTTGCTCGCGGTTCGCATCGTCGAGAATAAGGAGAGCGCGGCGGCACAAGAACTGAAGGAGCGCTTCGATCACGTGATGGTCGACGAATTTCAGGACACTAATACGATTCAGTATCGATTGGTGCGCGCCCTCGCCGCGCGGCACGAGAACCTCTGCGTAGTCGGGGACGACGACCAATCCATCTACAGTTGGCGAGGTGCCAACGTCACGAACATCCGCGGCTTCCATCGGGATTTTCCCGAGGCAAAAATCGTCAAACTTGAGCAGAACTACCGCTCCACCGGCAATATCGTCAGATCCGCTCTCGCCGTGATCGCCCCGGCGCGAGATCGCGAACCGAAGAAACTGTGGACTGCTCAGGAACCCGGCGAGCCCGTGCATGTGCGCCGACTTTCCAGTGAACGTCTGGAAGCAGCCGAAGTGCTGAGCGTCATCCAACGCTCCCTGCGGCGGGATGTCCCTGCCAACGAGATCGCCGTATTTTACCGCATCCACGCGCAGTCGCGGGTGTTGGAAGAAGCCCTCCGATCCGAAGGCATCCCCTACCAAATCATTGGCGGCATGAAGTTCTTCGAGCGCGCCGAGATCAAAACCGCGCTCGCCTATTTGCGCTTGATCGACAACCCGCGGAGCGATGCCGATTTGATCCGCGTCATCAACACGCCGACCCGAGGCATCGGACAAAAAACCGTCGAGCGCATCATGACGACAGCTTCGGCCCGAAGCAGCTGCGGGTGGGACGCCATCGATACGGCGGTCAGCGAGCTCGGCGCGGGACCGAAGAAAAAGGTACTGGCCTTCCAGGGACTGATTCAAAAACTACGGGAAGTCGCCGAGCGCGCAGGCCCCCACGAATTGATCACCGAGGTGCTGGAGCGCACTGGCTTTCGCGAACTTTTGCGCCGCGACGACAGCGCGGAAGCGGACGCCAGACTAGAAAACTTGGAGGAACTCAGGGGCTCCATCCTGGAGTATGAAAAAGATACGGCCGAAGCCGGAGAAGAGCCCAACCTCGCCAGCTACCTAGAGCGAGTCGCCCTAGTAAGCGTCGTCGACACCATGGACGATGCCCCCAAGGTCGCCTTGATGACCGTTCACGCTGCCAAGGGCCTAGAGTTTCATACGGTGTGCCTCACCGGCATGGAAGAAGAGGTCTTCCCTTATCGCGGCATCGACGGCGACTCTCCCGAAGAGCTCGAAGAAGAGCGCCGACTCGCCTACGTCGCGATCACCCGTGCACGGACCGAGCTGCATATCTCTCACGCCTCCACCCGAATGATTTTCGGGCAGACTCGATATCTAGCCCCCAGTCGATTTCTCGCCGACTTGCCGCCAGACGCAACCGAGTTTCACGAATCCGCCTACGAATTCGAGCGGCCCCCGCCGAATCGCAACCCACGCCCCGAGCGCTCTCGATACTCTTCCAGCAGCCGTCCCGAAGCACCACGCTACGAACAAAGCACCCGACTTGCCTGGCGCAGCCCGGAAGCCGAGACCGCGCCGACGGGCGAGCCCTCCCTCGCTGAAGGCGAACAAGTGGTCGATTACGACGCTTTCGACGACATTCCGCCAGACCAAGGCGTGGAAATCCGCAAGGGCTCCAAAGTCATGCACAAGCGCTTCGGCAAGGGCATCGTCGAGAGTGTCGAGAACGACGGCAACGTTACCGTCGTGGCGCGCTTTCGCGGCTTCGGCACCCGCAAGGTACTGGCGCAGTATCTATCCCCCGCCTAGCCCCAGCGTCTAGATCCCAGCTCCCGAAGCAGCGCGCCCCGTGTTCACTTGTTGGGCGGCGCAGCTTCAGAGACCGACCCGCGAATCAGGCGATCCACCAGGGCGCGCCCAACGAAGCCCTCCCGTAGGCTGGGCTCGCGAATGGAGTCTCGAATGGCCTCCGTAAAACGCTGGGCCCGCTCCAACAAGATATCGAGCTGAGGTGATCCCGCCAATCGGAGAGCGTCACAACACAGGGCACGGGTCTCGAGTCCGTACTCAGATCCTTGCACCGTCTCGATCGCGCCCATCGCGGTGGTGGCGAGCAGCACGCCCGTGTGTTGCTCGCCCACTTCAACTCGCGCAACCGACTCGATCGCCATCGCGTAGAAATGGAACGCCACGTAAGCCTGAGCCTCGGCCACCTGACGAGCATCGAAGGCGTGCATCACGGCACTGCCAGAATCTCCCGCGTGACGAGCTACAATCGCGCGCAGAATCTTCTCGTGCACGGAGTCATAGGCGCTGCCCGTTACGGCCGAGAGCGCTCCAGCATCGCCGACGAAGGTCTCCGCCTGGCTGACCTCGCCGAATTCCATGAGCACCTCTGCGCTGACGAGCAGCGTATCGGCGCGGCCGTCTTGATCACCGTACAGTTGGTGTGCATCCCGGGCCCGGGACAGGTAAGCGATAGCTTGGGCCCCATCGCCGAGGCGGGCGTAGGACTGCCCGATGTTGCTCAGGGTTTTAGCGACTTGAAAGCGTCCACCGATAGACAGGTCGATGCGAATCGATTCGAGAGCCAACGCGATGGTGTCCTCGAATCGGCCTTGCACCAACATGGCGAAGGCGAGAGCATTTTTCGCCCGCGCTTCGGCGCGCCGCGCACCGACCTGACGAAACACGCCGATGGACTCGATCTGAGCGTCCACCGCTTCTTGCACACGCCCGACGCGCAGTAGCAGCGTTCCTCGAGCTCGCAGCACGTCCGCCCGAAGGCGTGACGGCACACGAGAGTGACTCGCCGTTTCCAGGGCTCGGTCACAGGCCGCCAAAGCTCCTTGCATGTCTCCCAGATCGCGCAGGGTCTCCGCCATCAAGGCCTGAGCCTCCACCTCCAAGGTTGAGGAGCCGGCCTGCCGCGCGACGGTTTCCGCCTGGCGAGACAGAGCCAAACCCCGCGCAAAATTCCCCGCGTCGAGATCGAAACGGGCGGTCCGAATTAGCGCTATGGCGGCCCAATGGCTGCTGCCCGCGTCGTGCACCGACCGCCTGAGCTCAGCCAGCGAAGTCTCCCGCTCTTTGGAGCGCCCCTGGATTCGAAAGATGTTCTCCAGCGCGGACAGCGCCTCCATGCGTCGGAAATTATCCGGCGGCAGGATGTCGAGTCCTTGGCGAAAATAGCGAATCGCGTAACTGAGTTGGTAACTGGATTGAGCGGCCCGGGCGGCTTCCAGGTAGCAGTCGGCGGCTTGCTCCACCGCGCCGCCGTAGGCCAAATGCCGAGCGACGATCGCGGCGTTGAGCCCCTCGGCCGCCGGCGTCTTGAGCAAAAATTCACCCAGCTGTTTGTGCATGGCGACGCGCTCAGGCATCTCCAATCCCAAGTAGGCTACGTCGCGAGTGAGCGGATGCCGCACATCGACCGCGTCCCCTCGGGCGTCGCACAATCCTCGGGCGCAAAGTCGGATCACCGCATCGTCACTGGCCCCGGCCAGTTCAGCTAGATCCGATTCCTCGAGGGGGCCACCCGATACCGCCAACCACGAGACCACCCGCCGTTCCTGAGGCGGCAGTTCGTTGAGACGGTCCGCGATCAGTTGTTCGAGCGTCGAAGGGAGAGCCTCGCGGTGCTCGCCCGCTCGCTCCGTTCGCCGAAGCTCAGCGCCACCATCCTCCAGATCTACCACTTCGAGCAGACCGCGCTCCAGCAAAGCATCCACTATCTCTAGCAAGAAGAAGGGGTTGCCTGCGGCTCGAGGAAGCAGTTCCCGACAAGCCGCACCTACGCCTTCGCTGGCTTCTACATGAGCCTGAACCAAGCGGATCTGTTTGTCTGAACTCAGCGCCCGCAGATCGATGCGGACAAGGCCTTCGGTGCGAGCGTCGGTTCGCTGATCGGGGCGGGTGACGAAAATCGTCAGGATGGGCAGTGGATCCGTGCGGCTGATGATCGACGTCAGCAATTCCAAACTGGCTAGATCCGCCCATTGCACACCCTCGACTACCATTACCAGTGGCGCGTCCAAGGCCGCGCGCAGCAGAAAGCGTCGTAGGCCGGATGCCAGCAGATGTTTGTGGTGGACGGCATCCTCTTGGTCTTGGGCAGGCGTCATGCGGCCCGTCACCAGTGACGCCAAGCGGTCCACGATGTCCTCGCCCGACTCGCCGCTGGCAAATTCGCCGAGGGCGGTACGGATCAATTCGCTGGCTTCGGAGGGAAGCTGGTCGAGGTGAATTCCCGTCAGCTCACGTACACACTGGCCCACCGCGTAGTAGGGCACCTCGGAGCGTACCGGCGAACATTCGATGCGCAAAACTCGTGCGTCCGGCGGGAGTTCCGTCAAGAAGGTCGACACCAAGGCGGTCTTGCCGATCCCCATTTCACCGACCACCACTCGGCTGACCATGCGCCCCACGAGTTCGCGGTCGGTGTCTCCGGAGGCCGAGCCGTACAAGCTGGATGTCACTTTGGATAAGGGGCCGGCGGAAACCACTGAGACCGCGCGGTGGTAAGCGGCGTGCAAGTCCCCGAGCTCAGCGTCTCGTCCGATCAAGTCCCGAGGGGCATTCGCCGCCTGCTGCAGGCGCTCTTGACGGGTGAGCGGTCGCTTGAGGGCGTAGATGCGCATATTGCCCGGCAAGTTCCACGCCTCGGCATCGGGCAGCTCAATGGTGGGAGCGTCCCCCCACACGAATTCTCGCCGCACCAAGCGATACAACCCGCCGGCCACCCAGGTCTGCCCTTCGGGCGCTCGTTCGCCCAGAGCGTCAGCCAGGTAATCCGCAGATTTTTCCAGGTGATGGCGAATCAAATGGCCGTCCAAATCCCGACTACCGGTAGCGATACCGCGAACGATTCCGACGCTAGCCCAGAGCTCCACACTCATGCCGTCACAGGCGCCTTGAATGGCTTCGTGCACGTCGACGGCCAGCCAGGCAGCTTCGGCGGAAGCGCCCGCCGGATTCGCGAGCAGTCCGAGCACCGCTCGCGCGCCGGTCGCGATGCTCCACTTGCGACCATCTTGCTCGACTTCGCGATCTTCCCAGGACCACCTGGCGCCTCGCTTGAACGCGATTTCATCCAATGTCGCCCGGAGCAGATCACTGAACTGCGCTGCACGAGCGAATCCCATCGCCGCAGCGAGCTCGTCCATCTTTTTTAAGCGCAGGCTCACCACGGCGACGTGGCGCACTTCGCGTCCGGACTTCGCCCGAAGTCTGCGCTCCTCTACCCGATTCCGGTCGGGATTATTCGAATCGTTTCCCACGGCAGAGTCCGCCGACAATTCACCGGGATCGCCACCGTCCGCAGATTCGTCCAGAGCCACGCCAGGAGAAGTATGTTCGCGACTCACTAGCTGAGAGATCACGCCCTCCAGAACTTGGCTATCCACTAGCTCTTTGTGCTGAAACAACACGCGGGTTAGAGCGGCGGCAAAATCCCGCGCGTTTTGGAAGCGATCTTCTTTCTCCCGGGAAAGCGCGCGCATCACGATAGCTTCCAGATCTTCGGGTACGCCGGGCGCATACAAGCTGGGCGGCTGCACATTGCCATCCCGCACCAGGGCCAGCAGTTCCCCCTCACTGGCGGAGCCGTGAAGCGGCCGACCCGTCAACACCTCGTGAAGCACTACCCCCAATGAGTAGATGTCAGTTCGACAGTCGACCTTTTCTCCCCGAGCCTGCTCGGGCGACATGTAGCCCGTCTTGCCCTTGAGAACGCCCGGCTCCTCGCGAAAGAGGTTCGCCGTGGCGATGCCGAAATCGGCGATTTTAACCGCCCCGTCAAAACTCAACAGAATGTTCTGAGGGGACACATCCCGATGCACAATGTCGAGACGTTCACCGCCCTCGTCTTTCCGTTCGTGGGCGTAGTGCAGCCCCTTAGCGACCTCGCCCAATACATAGGCGGCCACGAAAGGCGGAACTCGGACCTCTTTGCTTCTGGCCGCGAGGACCAATTTCCTCAGGTCGGGCCCCTCTACATATTCCATGCTGAGCAACTGCCCCTCGTCGCCGTAGTCCTGAAACTCGTAGACCTGGACGATGTTGGGGTGGTTGAGCCGGGTGGCGAGTTGCGCCTCTTCGGCGAACATCGACTGAAAGCGACGCGACGATGTGTGGGCCGGCAATATTCGCTTGACGACCAGCAGTTTGTAGGTGCCCTCAGCGCCTCGTTTCTTCGCTAGGAAGACTTCGGCCATGCCGCCGATCCCGAGCCGCCGAATTATTTCGAATTCAGCAAGCTGCGTCGGGGTGGCACGAGGCGGCGGATCGCTCATACGGCGGCGACCATAGCCGATCTTTGGCTCTCTCACCGCCTCGATGGCCGACAGATCGTGTGCGGAGGCGCAAGCCGCGTCGATTCTTTGGACCTGGACCCACGATAGATGACCCGGAGCCCGAATCGAGTAGACTCCCCAGCCAATGTCGTCCAAAAACGGGTTGATTGCGTCCCTTCCTGCGGTTGCCAGGCGAGTCGGATGCGGGGTCGCGCTCGCCGCTTGCATTTCCCTCGCCGGCTGCGGCAACGGCCAAAGTACCGCGAAGCACCCCACCGGCGGACCCGGCGCGGAAGTTCCCCACATCACCATCGAACCCGCACAATTCGCGGGAATCGTCCACGAACTGCTCCGGGAAACGGAGCCCAGCGGAGAGAGGCTCAAACAGCTGGGCGCCGCGATGCGCTACCAGCTATCTCGAGCCGAGCTGCGATTCGTCAATGGGCACCCGGAAGCCGGGCTGCGGGCCCTGGTCGGCGCGCTCTACTTGGCACGCCCCGGTGAATTTTCAGCGGATCTGCTCCAGGGCCAGGACGCTGCACTGCTGCATGCAGCAAGAGCGGTGTCCAAGGTTGGTAACTCGGGACGCGCATTAGCGTTCTACGGCATGCTTGAGCAAATTTCGCCGACTCTGGGCGAACGCACCGACGCCCAGGCCCATATGGCCGCTCTGAACGACTGGACCCGAGCAGAGAACACCAGCGCCGGGCCGATGCGCCGAGCAGGCGAAATTCAGCGCAGCACACTGCAGCGGGCGATGGTGGAGCCCACACTCAAGAGCCGAAGCGAAGCTGTCGCTGCCATTCAGGATTGGGTCAAGCTCGCGAAGGCATTCACCTCTGAACAGACCGCCCCGCGCACGATGCAAGAGCGTGAAGAAGGCATGGAAGCGTATCGCGCACTCCGCACGGGCGCGCTGAATCTGGCCGCACTCTTCTTGAGAAGTGGGCACATCGACGAGGGTCTCGCGGCCCTCGATCACCCCAGCCTCGATCGCGTCGTTCCCCCGAACCTTCAAGAGCAGCTTGGACGTTTGAGCGACGGCGATGCGCCGGAGTCCTGGCTCGGATTCCTCTCGTTGCTGGGGCGAGCCGGACCGGGCCAGCCGCACCAAACAGGCTTGGACGATGCCATATCGAACGGAGCCGCCTTCGGCGCCGCCGTCGGCTTGTACCGCGAGCAGATCGGCAACGTGGAGGGCACCATCCCGCTCTGCGCTGTCTTAGTGGAGTACGCCATGGGCGAGGCTTGCGCGCCGATGTTCGTCGAGGCGCTCGGCGGCGACCCGTCTCCCCAGGAGCTAGGCGTCGCCCTGGATGTGCTGCTCCGGACGTTGATCACCGAAGAGTCCATGGGTGATGTGGCGGCGGCTCGGCGGGCCTATCTGCATGCAGCGCCATTGCTCGAACTGGCCTCCCGTGAAGCTGGATCGCCCATCGAACCTCGCTCGAATCAACTCCGCTACACGATGGGTGTGATTGAAACACGAGCGGGCAATCTAGCGGCCGCGGCACGCTACCTCAGCCAAGCTGTCGCGATCGGCCCCAGCGCCGACGCGCTGAAACGTTTGGCAGCCATCCATCGCCAGCAGGGAAAACTCAAGTCCGCCTTGGCCGACTTAGATGGCGTCTTCAAGATTCACCGGTCGAACGGAAACATCGCCGGGGAAGCGGAGACGGAGCTCTTCCGCTTCGAACTGTACGGAGCGCTCGGCGATGCTAGGGCCCAGGGAAAGGCCCTTGAGCGAGCCCTCTTGCGCTCTCTTGACGCCCGCAATACCGCCCACACCGGGGCGGAAACGGCGCGAGCCGAGCGAACCCTCGCCCAGATCCTTGAGCACTACGGCGAGCTCTCCCATGCGACACGAGCCGGCGAACGTGCCTTCGAGGCATCTTCTAACGACAGTAGGCAGCTCTCGATGACGCTACTGGACACCTCGCGACGCGCACTGGTGTTCGGGCAGCTCGCCTTGGGACGCAAGACAGTTCGGCAATCCATCGATGCAAATCTCGACGACGAAGATCTGATTTACACCGCCCTCTGGCTGAAGTTGCTTGAGCAACGACTCGGCGTATCTAGCGATGGCACGTGGGAGGACGCCCTGTCTTCGATCAGCGCTCGCGAAGGCTGGCCCGCCCGGCTCAAGGCATGGGGGAACGGGCGCCAAAGCCACGAACAGTTGCTGGCCGCCGCCACCACCCGCGTCCAAAAGGTGGAGGCACGCTTTTATGCAGCCATGTCTCAGACGCCGGCCAAAGCAAAATCATCCCTATTGTCCATCGGGAAGAGCGAAGCCATCGAGCTCGTCGAGGTCACTATCGCCCGCAACTTAAGCGAAAAACAGACGCGTTTCCCACTACCCCAGGGCCTTCCGCTGCCCTAGTCTATCGGTGTCCACAGCTCCCTGCCGGTCAACAACAGAGGCTATTCCCTCGGAGCGCTGGCCAACAGACGCTGCACGGGACGCGCTGATGGGACGCCGGGGCTAATGCGCAGGACCGAGAATACGCTCGGCGAGCACTTTGCCCAACTCGTTCTCAACGAGCTTGCGGACGGCCTTCTCCAGTTCAGTGCGCTCGCTGTCGTCCGTGTAAAGGAACTCGATGCCCATGCCGGCTGGGTTCGCCTTGGAGGCTTCTTCGACGCTGGTGATCCACATCACCTTGCCCCGTAGCCGCAGCGGCTCGTCCATTTTCGGAATGCCGAGGGCGAAGACGAACTGCGTCCCCACGGCCAGGGGCCGCTCGGTAGCGATAAAGGTGCCACCCTTGGAGATATTGGAAGTGTAGTCGGCCAGGAATGCGTTGACCCGCTGATAGCCAACCTTCAACTCAATCGGCACTCGGGCTTTGCCACGTCGCTCATCACTCAGTCGCTCATCACTCACTTCACGACACTAACCCGTTCGATGCCCCGTAGCTAGATCTGGAGGGCCAACATCGCGATTCTATGCGGTCACGGCCCCCGCGCGTTGTGTTATGCCCGGTCCCGTGGACGATCCATATGTATTGCTGGGGTTGGATAGGAGTGCCGGAGAGGCGGAGATCCGCTCTGCCTTTCGTCGAGGAGCAGCCAAAGTTCACCCGGATCTGCATCCCGGCGACGAGGGTGCCCAACGGCGTTTTCGCGAGTTAAACGCGGCCTACCAGCTGCTGAACGACTCAAAGCGCCGACGCCGCTACGATATGTGGGGCATCGGCGTCGACGGCGATGAGCTTCCGGAAGTCGACTTGGGCGGCTTCGGGGATCTGTTCTCTGATTTTCTGGGCGCCGTCGGTGTGCGCAGCGCACGTACCAGTCGGGCCCGGGCCACCGTCGAGTTGAGCCTTCAGGAGGCTGCCACCGGCTGCAAAAAATCCGTATCCTACGATAGGCAAACTGAATGTGATTCCTGCGAGGGTCGCGGTGGTATCGGACTCTCCCCCTGCAACGCGTGCCGCGGGCGCGGGAAGATCCGGGGCGGCAAGGGCCTGTTTCGCTTTCGCCCCGAACGCCGGTGCGAAAAGTGTCGTGGCCGCGGGCAAAAACCCAAGAGCTTGTGCACCCCCTGCGCTGGGAGCGGACAGCATAAACGCCGAGTAACTCTGGAGGTGGATTTTCCCAGCGGGCTCGAGGATGCCCAGAGCTACGCGGTCAAGGGCGAGGGGCACCACGCACCCGGGACGTCCACGCCCGGGGATTTGGACGTCCGCATCAAGATCGGGGAGCACGAATTTCTCAGCCGAGACGGCGACAACGTGCGCTGCGCTCTCCCGATCAGTTTTCCGCAGGCTGCCCTCGGCACCACGGTCGAGGTCGAGACCCTACAGGGCAGGGCGTCTCTCAAGATCCCTCCGGGGACCCAACCTGGACAGGTCTTGCGAATGAAGGGCCTCGGTGTTCCCCACCGAGTTCGCGCGGGCTCTGGCGACCAACTGGTGGACATTCGAGTCCGTGTGCCAACGGAAATGACAGAAACGGAACTCAGCTTGGTCGAAGAGCTGGGTCGCGAATTTGGCGACGAAGTCCGTCAAGAACCACGAACCTTTGTTCGGCGACTGAAGAGGCTATTCCTGTGACAAAACTTGGCTTGATCGGTGGGGGTAACATGGCCGAAGCGCTCGTCCGTGGGTTGCTCGCAGCTCGCACATTGACGAAGGAGCAGATTCGGGTCTCAGACCCGAGCGCCGATCGTCGTGAGCTGCTCGAGTCAAACCACGGTGTGCAGACCACCTCCTCCAACACGGATCTGGGTGCCTGGGCCGAGGTCGTGCTGTTCGCAGTCAAACCTCAGCTGATCGACGCCGTGCTTTCCCAGTGCGCCGATAGCCTCAGCCCCAACTGTTTGGTGCTCTCGATCCTCGCCGGCACTCCTCTGTCCACCTTCGAAAACGCCCTCGCACCGAAAACCGCCGTTGTGCGCGCAATGCCGAATACGCCCGCCTTGGTCCAAAGCGGTGCGACGGCACTCGCCCCCAACGAGTTCTGCACAGACGAACACCTCACCCTCGCCCAAAGTCTATTCTCCGCCGTCGGTATCACGGTCGTTCTCCATGAGTCCCAGATAGACGCCGTCACGGGACTGTCTGGTAGCGGACCCGCCTACGTGATGTTGATCATCGAAGCCCTAAGCGACGGCGGCGTGCAAGCGGGTCTACCGCGAGACGTAGCCACCCTGCTCGCGGCTCAAACCGTGATGGGCGCGGCCAAGCTGGTGCTCGACACCGGCAAACATCCTGGTGTGCTCAAAGACCTCGTGACCAGCCCCGGAGGCACCACCATCGCCGGGGTCAACGCCTTAGAAGCGGGCGGCCTGCGTCACACCCTGATGCAGGCAGTCGCGGCCGCCACCGCGCGCTCCCGAGAACTCGGCCGCAGCTAGGACTCGGTGCCACCCGCCGCCCGGGTCATGAGTCGCAGGCAGGCTGAATCTGGCAGGCAAACACTTAGTGCCCGCGCAAAGGGGCCGGGGGGGACAGCCACACTCCGCGCGAACCCTATTTTGGTAACAACCCTAATCTGCGATTGCAATTAACGGGAGCGCTCGAGAAAGCCTCTCCGAGTAACGCCACTGTCATCATCACGCAGTTTCGAATGAGCGACCTTGCAACGTTGAAACGTTGGCGCTCAGCGCGCGCAAGCAAACCCCCAAGATACGCCAACCGAACGATCGACGAGGCTCAACGGAACGAGTCCCAGTTTTTTTTCAGCGGCCTGTCCCGAAGCGGCTCGTGGAGCCTCCCCGAGAGGCTGACTGCTGGCTCCTGCGATCTCCGCCACGCACACCTGGCCACCCTGTGTGAGGAGGCGCGCTGTCATTTCCTTGATACCCCCCGAGGAGCCATCCCCAAGATCGACTCGCCGGGAACTCGGAATTCTCAATTCGAATTGCCAACCGGTGGGCTGTGGACCACACGCGACGGGGGCCGTCTCAACAGCCTTTCTCGACACGGTTTCCGGGGAGCTCAAGCCACCCGTCCGCGGGTCCATGGGATAGAAAAATAGCGACTCCGCGCCCCCAAGCCAAAGAGCCACGCTGTCCCCACGAGTGGACCGAGCAAGCCCCATTTCAAACCGTCCTCCCGATTTCACGGGATACTCCCATGTCGCTGACACTTGATTCCCACTGATACGGAAGATCCGAAAGCCCGAGTGTTCCCGAGCGGCTAGCAGCCACGCGTCAGGCAGGCGCAACACCCCAGCCAAGCTGCGCACATTGACGGCATCCTTGAGGCTAACAATCGGCCGCCCCTGTTCAAACAGATGAAGCTCCGAGCTCGAGCCTTTGCGCAACATCAGCGCCCCTGCCTGGGCGCTGGCATCCAATACCGGGAGCCAGGTCGTTCTGACGCGCGACACGCGGCCAAACGCCTGAGCAGCGTATGCAGGATCGCTCCACGGCGTCTTGGTGACGGCGGAACTCCACAAGGACTGTCCAACGGAGTACGGGTCAAAACCTCGTAGAACCCAGTTGGCAGAAGCGGCCCAATGATTCGGATCGCCCCAAACGTAGCCGCGAACCCGCACCGCCTGCTCCTCAGTGCCGTAGTCGAAGCCCGTATCCCCTTCGACCTTGATCGGAACCCGATGGGCGAAAAACGGGACCCAGGCAGAGCTCTCCAGATCAGCACCCAGTACAGCGCTAAGCTGGGGCCGAGAGGACAAGGCGGCACGACGGGATGGCGCCCGCAGCGCTCCACGCTGGGCTACCACCTGACGCGGGCTCCGCTGTCCGTTGGGCTGACAGTGCAACCTCCAGTCCATGCCCGGCCGGCCCTCCACACCTTGGTAGTCGGGACTCTCTACTGCAGTGAGGGCGGGTCGAGTCTTCGCTGTACTGAATCCAATACGCAGCCACGGACCGAAAGAGCAGCCCACTGTTGAACAGCCGAGTCGCAAGTGACTCGAGGTGGAATTGCCACGGGGCAGAATGATCGTGTCCGCAACGCTCTCGGGTAGTTCGGTCGGAACCCAGTGAAAGCCACCGTCTACGCTCAGCTCCACCACGCCCACGGCACTCAGCTTAAGCGCCCGCGGACCGGAAAGAATGGTCCTCGACAGACCGGCTTTCATCTCCGACAGCTCGACCGCGCCCTGGATGGATATCTTAACGCCAGCGAAGCGGTCGGAGCCCACGATCCATCCCCGAAGGCTGCCGTCAACCGCCTCATGAAAACCCCGAAGCCATAACCCCGTTTCGGCGAACGCTCGCTGGTCATCGTCTAAAGAAGCGAGCTTCAATGCCAAGGACTGGCCTGTACCTTCACGAAATACACTGACGCTTCCGGCGCTGCCAAAACGGGGTGGCGCCAAGACCACGACCGCGCCATCCCGCAAGGGGATCAGTCGCTCCACTCCCGTGTCTCCAGCAACTTCGAATTCTTCGATCGTACCGTCTCGATGACGAATGCAGTACCTAGACTCCGCCGGCTCGGCTCGCCCACTACAGCCCCCGGAGAAAACCAAGGCGCCGGCACTGATCGCGTACAGCCGACGCGGCCCGGCGAAGCGCAGAACGGTATCCAACTCCAACCAGGACCGTGCCTCGAGCAGCAGCGTCGGGCCGCCCGCCGTCTCACACAAGAATCCTGGCGAGTTCTGCAGCGCCAGTCCATGACAGCTCATGCCTTCCGGAAACGCGGCTCGGCGCTTTCGCCGGATCTCGCCTCGGCGGGTATCCACCTCCACCAGATCTCCGCCCAGCTCAACCCATGCCCTATCGTCGCTCAAGGCGATGCCGCGCTCTACGGCCGCCGCCAGCGGGCGCTCGCCCCCCCGGCTCCCTGACGACGCGTCGGCCACCCGCGAGTCAGCATTAGCCACTCTGGGTTCCAGCGCGTACTTTCGGCCGCTCCTCTCCAATCGAAAACTGCCGCTCTTCGTGCGCACACGAAAGTGATCGCCGTGGGTCGTGAAGGAGTGGATATCTGAGCCCGCGGGATGCCAGCTCACGCCCGCATCGAAGCTAACGAGCAAACCTCGAAGGTCTGTTTGAACAGCGCCCACCCAAGCATCCAGAAAGCCCGCGTTGGCGTAGCGAGGCGCATCGGGAAGCGCTCCGATAGCCGTCAGCTGCTTCTCGTTCAAGTCAATCGCTAAGAGGGAGTGAAGCGAACCCGCCCGTTTCACATAAAGACGGTCAAAGCCCGGAATCAATCGCTTGATGGCCCCACTCAAGCGAAGCACCGGCACTAACTCACCCGTCCACGTTTCACTGCGCCAAATGGATTCCCGCCCGTAGTGGAGGAAGCCCGAACCAAACCGCGCAGGCAACTCAACCACCTGGGTCGGTTCCGGCAGTAGCGTCGTCGCGCACTCGATGGCGCCGTCTGCAAAATCGGTGATGCGCATGCCATGGGCGATCACTCGGTTGCCCGAGGAACGACCCATGGCGCCCTCTCCGCCTAGCGCAGTCGTCGGCTCATACTTTTGGGACTTGGCGAGACGTTCAGGCAACAAGAGCCATCGCGGCGCCCGCGGTTTCGACTTCTTGGCTTTTGCCCCGGCCACAGCGGGCTGCCCCGTCACCACAGCGGCGCTCGGCGAGCCACAGGCGCCGAGCTGGGCGAGCGCGATCAGCCGGACCCAGCGGCGCAGCGTTCCGACGCGCGTATGGCCACTTATCTGCGGCGGACAGGGCATCTTCCTGCGACTCACCCCCTCAGCCTAGCCCGGATCCCCGGACATTGGCGGGTTCTCAGCAACACCCTTGCGCGGGCGTCCCGAGAGCCCTAGCGTCTCGCAGCGATCCACACTGGAACGCCCAAAACCGCCGCCCAACGCCATCTCGCCGACGATTATCCAGGCGCCCGTCAGCGCCGGCACAGAGAGACCTCCCATGCAGTCCGGCTCCGCAGACCCACACCTCGCCGACCTCGATCTCGATCTGGAAATCGAACGACTCAAGAAAGAGCGCAACGCGGTCATCCTGGCTCACTACTATCAGGAGAGCGAAATCCAAGACGTCGCCGATATCGTTGGAGACTCCCTACAGCTAGCCCAAGCCGCGCAGAAGACGGAAGCCGATGTCATCCTGTTTGCAGGCGTCCACTTCATGGCGGAAACCGCAAAAATATTGAACCCAGAGCGAGTCGTGCTCGTGCCGGATATGGCCGCCGGTTGCTCCCTAGCGGATGGCTGCCCCGCGGATCGTTTGCGCGCCTGGCAGGCCCGTTACCCCGGCTCGGTCACCATCTCGTACATCAACTGCTCCGCCGAAGTAAAAGCCGAGAGCGACTATATCTGCACGTCAAGCAACGCCAAGACCATCGTTAACGCCATTCCCGCTGACAAACAGATCCTGTTTGCTCCGGACAAGAACCTCGGTCGTTATCTAATCAAAGAGACTGGCCGGGACATGGTGCTGTGGCAGGGCAGTTGCATTGTTCACGAGACATTCAGCGCCAGAAAACTAATTGCGCTCAAGATCGAGAACCCCGACGCCAAGATCATCGCCCACCCGGAGTGTGAAGAACACCTGCTCGCTATGGCGGATTTCGTTGGCTCCACCTCCGCTCTGCTCAAGTTTGCGCAGAATGACAGCGCTACGACCTTCATTATCGTTACCGAACCGGGCATCCTGCACTCGATGCAAAAGCTGGCCCCGGGCAAGACGTTGATCCCGGCTCCGCCCGAAGCCAATTGCGCGTGCAACGAATGCCCCTTCATGCGTCTCAACACGCCCGAGAAGGTGTATCTCGCGTTGCGCGATCTCGAACCGCGACTGGAAATGCCGGAAGAGCTACGGCTGCGCGCCAAGATCCCGATGGACCGAATGCTCGCGCTCAGCTGATCCTACATCGGCGCCACGCGGTCGGGCCTCGGCGGCTGCTCAAGTGCACCCCGGCTTCTATCCCCCGCCTCGGCTCTTGTCCCGCCGCCTGCCCCGCTTGTGCAGTTTCTTCCGACGGGTATTTCGCTCCTGTACCGACGTGGCACCTGGCAACTTGCCGAAGCTCTTCATGGCCAAGTCGTAAAGTGGCGCACACGCTTGCGTGCCCAAGTTGGTCTTCTCTTTAGGATCCGCCGCAATGTCGTAGCAGTGCCAGTCGTGATCCCACGCCCGAGCCTCCAACTTCATATTGCGCTGCATGTACCCCCAGTTCTCAAAGGCGCAACTCCACACCCCGGCACAGTTGGTCAAGGGCATCGCGGCCTCGTTATCGCCGGCGTCCAGCAAGCTATGTCCCACCATGCGCTCGCGGTGTTCGCTGATTGCGTCCAATTCCCATACGCCCATGAGATCCAGCACCGTAGCGGTCAGATCTGGATGGTAGGAGAAGGAGTCCGACTTCGACTCGAGATGCTCCCGCTCGGTCTCGCTGAGGGTTCCGGGAGGCGCATCGACCCACGCGGGAACGTGAATCTCCTCATCTAGAACGCTGAAGGTGTGCCCCATTTGCCCATGTTCACGGAAGGCTTCACCGTGATCGCTAGTGTAAATGATCACTGTCCTTCGACCGCGTTCCGTCGATCGGAGGTGACGGATGATGGACGCGACATGACGGTCTTCTTGGTGAACCGAATTGAGGTAATTGTTGAAGAAGTGGGCGTTGTCCCCCGGCGCTTTGCTCGTGGTAGCCGGCTGGAACGGCTGCGGACCCTCCGCCTCCACGTAGTATGGGTAGTGCACATTAGAAAACTGAACCACCGCCAGGAACGGTTCCTTCAGCTCACCGATGTGCTGGTTAACGTGCGTCGCCAACAAGTGCTCCGGCGCTCCCATATCCAGGTCACTGGTCGCCTCCAAGTCGGTGGCACTCACGAACTGGCTCACGCCCAAATTTCTGACCCATAGACGCGCGTTGCCAAACATCATGTTTTGCGATGTCCAAAACGCCGTATCCCAGCCTGCCGCCTTCGCAAAATCGAAGATGAGTGGCACGGAATGCAAGACGTCGCGGGATTCCGTTGGCGCAATTCCGCCCCACATAACAGAGAGCGATATGGCCGTGCACGAGGCTAATGATCGCATCTGTCGTAGGGGGACGCGATCGGGAAGCAGGACGTTGGAGTGGCCCGTCTTTTCGCAATCCGGATCGTATGCCATGCAGGTCGCGTCCGCTCGCACACTCTCCAGAATCAGGAACAGCACATTGCGCTTCGGATCCTCGCTGTCCGCAACGAGCAGGGGCAAGCTGGCGGATTCCCTCAATCGCGGCCGCATCTGATCGGACTGCTCAGTCCATCCCAGCTGGGTCCGAATGAGCCCGCCGATGGCTTCGGTGTAGAGCATGTCCGGCACCGAGGCCTGAACGTGGCGGTTCTGTGTCGGCAAAAAGAGTGAGGCCAGCAGCATGACGGGGGCCAAGGCCTGGGCCACCCCCGCAGCATAGGCGCCGGGGCGCAACAATCGCGGCCCCAGGTAAAGCAATCCTAAAGCCAAACACGACGGTCGTGCGATCGCGCCGAGATAGTTCGGCAGATCCGCCCCCAATTGATTGACGATGCTATCTTTGAAGTTCGATGCGAATAGCGAAACGTCTACGTTGAGGTAGGCATTATACTGCTCGAAAAAGTACCGCTGACCACCGAAACTCAAGGTCAGGGCGAGCGCAAACGCGATCTTGAAGACCCATCGTCGCGGACCGTAGCGACGTGAAGCCGCGTACAGAAGAAGCCCCCACACACAAAGGCTCTCCAGCATGGAAGCCGCATAGGTGCCCTGATAGTACGGCGCGAATTCCATCATCCGAGCACCACGCCGACTGGCGTCCAACCCGACCGAGATCAACATCGGCAGTGCGATCAGAACCGGTACCCAACGGCGGCGACTCTTCGACAAGCGTCGGAGCTCGGCGATGCTCAGCGGGCCTTCCCCGCCACGCAGCAGCAGCAGCAGTGGGAGAACTAGATTCATGGGAGTCACAATAGCTACGAAAACTTCGAGAGCCGCTCCCGCTACAGATCCATCAACCAGGTGGTGATCAGATAATTAGCGATGAGCAGCGACACGGCACCTTGCACTACTGCCCGCGTAGTCGCCAACCCCACGCCGCGAGCTCCGCCACTCGCCAAGAAGCCGTTTTGACAAGCGATGCTGGCGATCAAAAAGCCAAAACACGCTGCCTTGATTTCGCCCATACGAAAGTCCGAGGGCAATACGTTTTGCTCAATGTTGGAGATGAAACTACCGGGATCCACACCCAAGCCTTGGACCGCGACAAACCAAGCCCCACCCATCCCGACCAGCGTGTACAGCACGGTCAGCAGCGGCACCATCAGTACCGCCGCGAGCAGGCGAGGAGCCACCAGGTACTGTACGGGACTGACTCCCATGGTGGTGATAGCGTCAATTTGCTCGGTCACCCGCATGTTGCCGATCTCCGCGGCCATGGAGGAACCCGCCCGCGCCGTCACCATCAACGCGCAAAAAACCGGGCTGATCTCGCGCGTCATCGCTTGGGCGACCAATTGGCCCACGATGCCTTCGGCGCCAAAGGTCCGCAGGCTCGCCACCGTCTGCAGTGCGAGCACCATGCCGCTAAACAGCCCCGTGAGCGACACGATGAAAATCGACTGTACGCCGATGAACTCCATCGCCTCCAGCAAGCGACCAAAGCGGTATGGCGGGCGACACATCCAGACAAGCGTCTGGCCTGTGAGCAGCAGATAGTCGCCAAGGGCCGCCAGGACATTCAGTACCGGCGAAAATTGGTGGCGAAAAAACGCGCCCACGGGCGCGAAGCCTGACGCAATTTTCGCCTTTGCCACCACACACAGTGTGTAAGTGCCCCTGCGGAGGAGGGAAAGCTAAGAATTAGGGGAGCCGGGCCAATCGCGCCTGGAGCGCGCGACAGATAGCGTCTGAACGGGGGCCCGTGCAGCTAAAAACCGCCTTGCGAGGATGGCTGCAAAGCTTGAGGATCACTGCGTCTCCGCCCAACTCGGCCACGAAATTTTCGCCCCACTCGACCAACAATAAGTGACCCAGATCGCGCATTTCATCGAGGCCCAACTGCGCTACAGCCGGGCCCGTGGAGAGGCGATACAGATCGGCGTGGGCGACCGGAGGCTCCAAAGGCAGCTCCTGAATCAATGAAAACGTCGGACTGGTGACGCGTTCGGACTCCCGCAAGCCCCGGGCCCGAGCCACGGCTCTAACGAAGAAGGTCTTCCCAGCCCCCAGCTGACCGCTCAAGATCACAAGATCCCCGGAGCCTAGCTCGGCGGATAGGTCGCGCGCCAGATGAATGGTAGCGCGACGAGTGGGCAACTCCACTTCCAGGACGGGCTCGCTCATGGTGCCGGTCGCTTTCCGGGCTGCGAGCTGTGGACAATCAATTTTCGGACAATTTGACTCCGCCCTTCGAAGCCGGGAGCCGTACTGGTCCATAGACTCGCCGATGCTGAAGCCAGAGCCCCGCGTGCGCGGCGGTGGAGCTTGCGAACAGCCTGTTCGTCTTGAACACCTTCTCGCGGGAGGGTCATCAATGCTCGTTCCGCCAGCACCCCCGCGTCATAGCCGAGAGCTTCGTTCCAGGTGGGCTCTCGTTGCTTTTCGTTTAGAAATTCCTGCAGACGCGGCGGTTTGGATTGCGCCCGGCGAGCCGGAAATACGCCGGCGCCGATCTCCCACAACGTTCCCCCCAGATCCGGATAGGTCTCGTGCACCGCTCCGAAACCCACCGCCAAGTCTAGAGGCTGTCCCAGGGCAGCGCTCTCACGCAATACGTCTCGACTGCATCGCGGACCGCCCGACAACAACAGTGCGCTGACTCCCCGTGCCCGCCACGCGGCGGTCGGAAAGCGAGTCAAACCCGCGGCCTCGGCTTGTCGGCTACAGCTCATGTCGGGCCCGCCCACGTGAATGACCTTGGCTGAATCGTTCACCCCCAACGCGTCGCGAAGCCGGCCGACCGCTGTGGGCGTGTCCCCGACCAAACTGAAACTGTAGCGGCTATTGGGCAGCGGGGGATCCGGCAAGCTGAACAAGATCACGGGGATTTGGCGCTCCTCGGCGAAACGAGCGGCGCGACCCGCTTCCACTGGCGTGGCTCCCGCCAACAGCACGGCCGCGCCGTCACCGGCCAGACCGCTGAGCGCCACCTCCAGGCGACCGGGATCACCGCGATCGTCGCGCACCAATAGCTCGACTGCGTCGCCGTTGGCCTCGGCCCGAGGCAACCGAAGCGCCCAGGAGACCCCAATCGCCAACTCCGCTGACGCAACTCTGCCCCGGGGATCCGAGTGCGTCAGTAGCAGTCCTAGGGTCCGCCCAGAAATTCGCGGAGACTCGTTCACTTCTTTGGCGAGGTGATAGAGCGCTTCTTCTTCAGAGTTGCGCTGGAGTCGCGGCAGGGCGCTACGCACCAGTCGCTGGGCCAGCCCGCGATTTTGGTCACGCAGGGCGGCCTCGGTGAGACGTTGGCGAATTTTCTTCCGCAGCCAGACACGAGCCGCGGCACGCCTTTTCCCCATCGCGGTCTCGGGCAGGTCGAAAGCACGCAACCCCGACTCCAGCTCTTCGAGACTCATGGAAGCGATCAGTGCATCCACCTCTGATTGCGCAAGATCCACGGCCGAGTATTCCAACCAGTCCAGTAGCACCTCGCGACCAAGATCCAGTTCACCGGCAGCCATGGCGGCCCGAGCCAATGTCAGATTCAGCAAGAAACGATCATGTTCGTCGATAATTTTTCCCCTGATGGGCAGCAAACTTGCCAGCGCCTTTCGGCTCTCCCCCTTCAAGAGCAGCGTACGAGCGTAGACAACACGGACAAAGTCCAACACCACTCCACGCGGGCCGTATCGCAGCCGCGACACTAGCTCCGCTGCCGCATCCAGTCGCCCCCGGTCCAACATCAACCACGCCAAATAGGCGCCAGCTCGACGGGCCAGCGGATCCTTCGGGAATCGCTCTGCGAATTGTTGAAGCTTCGGCTCCAATTGCCCACGATCTTCCGGTGGCAGATCGCCCCATTGCCTGAGCAATATCCGAAATTCAGCCTCGGCACGCGCGCTGCTAGCCAGCGCAGGACTAGGCGCCGGACGATTGTCCGCGGATGGACCGCACGCCAGGGAACCCAGCACGGCCACACCCAAAGCCAGCCCTCCCAAGCGGCCACTCGCCGCCGGGGACGAGATCGGGGGAGACGCTGAGAGCCCGCCCGTGCGAAGCTGGAGGGGTGGGATCGCCATCTTTAGCAACAGCTTCCGCCGAACCGCCAGAGAGCGCAATGCCGGGCTGGGCACCGCTGCTGATCGGACGGCTACATTCCCTGCTGGGGGTTGTTCCCCTGGGCATCCTGGCTGTCGTTTTTGCCGTTCCATTGGCCGGACTCGGCGGCGGACGGCAGGCCATGTCCGGTTGGATAAAACTCACCGACAGCGTCCCGTGGCTGATCGCCGAAGTCTCTTTGGTTTATTTGCCGTTGCTGGTCCACGCCGCCTACGGCCTCCGATTGGCAATATCGAAGAGCTACAATCTGACCCGATATTCAGCCGCTAACAACTGGAGCTACAGCCTCCAGCGAGTCACGGGGCCGGTGATTCTGTTCTGGGCCGCCACCCACATTTGGTTGTTCCGCATCCCGGTGATGAGCGGCGAATTGCGCCCCGAAGACTCCTTGGACTTCGTATTCGCGCAGCTCTCAGCGACATCCACCTCCGGAGTTCCTCTGTTGCTCATTGGCTACCTCGGCGGAGTGACCGCACTCAGCATCCATCTAGGAACCGGCGTCGAACGCTTCGCGTTCACCTGGGGATTGATCAGTGCGAAACGAGAGCGTCTCCTGCGACAGAGCTGCATCGCCCTCTCGGTTCTGCTCTGGCTCTTTCTCAGCCACGTCACTTTGCTCGCAGGTACCGGGACAGGCCTGCTGGGAGGGCTGATTGTAGGATGAGCCAGCGCAAGATCCAACAGCTCACTCTGCAGATACACCGAGGGCAACTCCACCGAAGCGCCCAGGTCGACGATGCCACTGCCCCCTTCGAATCAGTCGTGTCGGAGGGCTTCGACCGCAGTCTGCTCGCCACGCTCGAACAACTCCGGGCAGAGCACGGTACCAGTGAGCCACCGTTCCCCAAGTTTCCAGGTGCGGGGTCCGACGGCTGTTCCGACGGCGGCTGCGGAAAGTGTGCCGTATTGGTCAACGGAGTCGCGCAGCTCTCGTGTCAGACGACGCTCCAATCCATCCTAGGTAAGGCGAATAAGAAGACGGCCGCCCTCGCCCCGCTGAGTAAATTCCCGACCGCTACGGGTTTGGTGGTGGAACGGCAAAAACAACGCGACGCTGGCGCCACCGTCGCTACATCGGCGGCAGCCCTCAGTTCGTGCATTGAATGCGGGATTTGTTTCGAGGTTTGTCCCAACACCGGCTCCGATCGCAGCTTCGTGGGACCCCTGCGCCTCGTTGTCGCGGCGGGCAGCTTTGACGACCAAGAGTCAGCCCGACGCCTAAGTCTCGGAGAGCAGGGCGTGGTGGGCTGCCATGGCGCGAAAAATTGCACCGCCTACTGCCCGCAGGGGATAGACCTCGCCTCCGAAATCCGCGACTTGAACGGAAAAGTTCGCCGACAGCTGTGGCGCAGCCTGTTTCGGTCCAGCTCCGACTACGCCAGTAGCTCCGCGGAGCCCAGCCAAGCGGCCCCACAGGAAAGAGCTGACGAGGCCTCCCCCGCAGACGGCGGCGTTGTGGATTCGTCAAAAGACGACTAAGTCCCTGGGCCTGTGCCGAGTTGCTATTTCTTGACCGTATGTAACGGCTCGTCTGTAGACCAGCAGTCTAACAACGTGACGCTCTTCAATCTGGTGGAGCAGATCAACGTCCCGCCCGGCGCGCCTCCTCCTCCTAAAGGACTCATCCCGCTCGAAATCCACTCCTACTGGTCGCTTTCCGCCAGCGAGACCACTCAAGATTTCGAGGTGCGATACATCTTGGTCGCGGAGACGGGCATCGAAACCTCCAGCGAGGTTTATCGCCACCGCTGCAAGACCCACCGCTATCGGACTCGCTGCCTGGGTCTGCCCATGCCACCGGTGCCTGGCACCTACGAACTCCGCGTCGAGTGGCGAGGCATACCGGAGGACCCGTGGAGCCGGGAACAGAGCGTCTGGCCCGTGATCATCGCCGAAGTAGAGCCCAAACCGAAAATCACGCACTGAGCGCAAATCCGACGCGCTGAACATAGGCCCGGTAGTTCCCGCTGTCGCCCTTGCCGATTCTCGTGACCGAGCCTATGCCCCTGCTCGGAATGGACGAAATCCGAATCCATCAACTGGAGCTGGACTGCATCGTGGGCATTCGCCCGGACGAGCGCGAGAGAGCCCAACGGGTCCGCCTGGATCTAAGCCTGCTTACCGACGTCCGGAAAGCCGGAAGAACGGGGCGCATCGCGCTGTCAGTGGACTATTCAGAAGTAACCGCCGAACTCGTGGCGATGCTGCGATTCCGTCGCTACCACCTGATCGAAATGGCCGTCGAAGAGCTATCGGCTCTGCTCCTGGGACTGCATCCTGTGGTCCGAGGCGTGAAATTGAGTATCGCAAAACCCGGCGCTCTCGAAGGGCGAGCTCGAGCGGCTTCGGTTCACGTGGAGCGAAAGACCGAAGATTTTCCGCGCAACAGCCAGGACTTCGAGTTCGGCTGTGTGCATCGCTTGATCGAAACGCGGGAAGCGGGCTTGTACCTCTTCGAGGTAGCGGCTGGCGCCGAGATCCCGTCCCAGTTCATGAATGGCGAGCGTTATCTGGAGTGGCGCGTCGGCGGCGGCTTGGTCAAGAATGGGCAGCCCCTCGTCGGCCTAGACGATACGCCGGCTGCGGCGGACCCCAGTCACCCCATCGTCAACATAGGCAAACACGTTGCCCAGTTCTTTCGCTGCGTGGTCCCCCCGGCGGCCGAACACGATTGATGCCCCAGCAGCGTTGAAGCGAGTCTAGGGAACGCGAGGGGCCGGCGCTCGCAGCACCACGCGCAGCACCACAGGCCAGCTAATTTTCGGATCGCGATGAACCGCGCGAAAGCCGTATCCCACCGCGTCGAGGCGCTCCGCCCAGATATCTTCGCCCCTCCACAAGTACCGGAAGATGTTGTCTGCCCGGCGTTGGGCCCTCTCGATTTGAGTCCGGTGCGCCCAGACACCGGGGCGCGGCTCTCCACCCGCGAACACTTCGATGCGCAGCATGAGCACCTCGGGATGTAGGCGCAACCACTCGGCAACTCGCGACAGCAACTGTTCGTCTCGCGCTCGCAACTTGGAGCCTTCAGCGTCCGGGAATAGTGGCTGCGGCAGCTCCAAGACGCCGTCCACTAGCTTCGAGTTGTCGTCCAGTCCGGCCAAGGGACGCCGCTGCAAACGGCTGGGCGGTAGCGCTGACTCTGCCCGGGCCGTTGGCGCCGAGGCGACTTCAGTCGCATTTGACAACCCTGCCGTCGGCTCGGGTTCGGGTGACTGCGGCGATAGTCCGCTCGCCCCCCCAGTGCAGGCGGGCACCAGCCACAGCACGGCCACGAGTGGCCGCAAGCCGAGGGAGCTGCGACCCAATGCCGTGGGCCGCGGCCCCGAATTCCAGCGGGCAAAGACTTTTGTCGTCAGCCTGTTCGTATGGTTTTTTCCGCTCATGCTCTCCGACAGACGGCTCCGAAGAACACGCTCGGGGATCTTGCCAATCCTGGTGGCTCGGCGCACCCCCTGATTCCCGGCCGTCGGCAACATTTTCCGGCACCGGCCCATAACAACTGCCCCCCGCCTTCGCCGGGCTGCCGATGAAGCCGGCGTCAGCGCCGTCGAGACTCGGCGCCCGCGGCCATTCCCGCGATCCCCCGGCCATGAGTCGTGATAGCGTCAGTTTTCTGGAGGCTAGTTACGTCGTGAATTTTCGCACTATTTCCGATCCCTGTTCTTCCCCAAAGCGCCAGCGGATACTGAGCGTACTACTGGGTTTGTGTCTTTCCCTGCTCGCGTTAAGCGCCCATGCCGGCGACCGCGTCCAGTGGAAGAAGAAGAGCTTCAACGAGGCCGCATCGGGCGCCTGGCGCCTGGACATGACCTTTTTCATGACGAAGGCGCCGGACATGGCCCACGTGCCCTTCAAGTTTGAGTTCCGTCAAGTGGTGTACTTCGAGCGCAGTCGTGTGGACGGCCGGGACGATCCCATCGATCGAAAAGTCCCGATGAAGAATCAAACGCCGAAAATCCAAAGCGTCGACGTGGGATTCATGGATGTCGGCCGCGGAGAAATCCAGAAGCGAACCCGCTTCAGCTTCAAGCTGGACCGAGACATTGGCTACGAGGCAGGAGTCTACCAAGTCACCGTCCGCCACTCCCGCAGCGGTCGCAAAATCGGTACCCCCACGAAAATCACCTTAAACGGCGAAAATGAAATCATCGATCGCCGAAGCATGGTGTTCGAGACCAAGGAAAAGAAGAAGAAGGACGACGACGACGATCCTGACGAAGACAAACCCGTCAAAGAAAACTACGATCGGCCTGCCCTCACACCTCAGGACGACGAGTTCTGGGCCGGCGGCTCCGATGATGACGACGACAACCCCGGGACCATCCAAGAGAAACCCGGAGCGGGTTGTCAGCTAAGTCCACGCTCCGCGTCGCGCAACGCGGGGTGGCTCGGTCTGCTCGCCCTGCTCGTGCCCCTTCGTCGCCGGCGCTCCTGAAGACGTCAGTCAGTCCCGTCGGCCAACGACGAGGACAACCACACCGCTGCCTATGGGCAGCGGTGTGTTACTTCCATCAGTACGCTGTCCATCGCCGACATCAGGATTTTGGGCTCCGTGAGCAAGCTCACGACAACAAAGGCACCGGCGGCGAAATCGTAGAAGTACCCTGGCTGCAGCCAGACACCGCGCTCCAGGAGGGCGAGCGCCCACTGCTCGTCATCCAAAACGGCGGGTAGGCGTAGCACCGCGTTCCATCCCCCCTCGGACGAGAGTCGGCTCAGCGCCGTGCCCTTCACCCGAACGCCCAGGGCCTGATAGTTCGCGTGGCAGCGCTTCAGGATCCTGCAGCGCGCCGTGCCCCCCAACTCGAGTAGGGCACGAGCTGCATGTTGGATCGGAGCCGCCACCGACAGATAGGTATCGAGGATCAACTCCATGCGATCTTGTGCAGACTGCACCAAAGCATCCGGCCCGCTCACCCGTATAAACCCCAGCTTCATGCCCGGCATCGCGCTAGCTTTGCTCAGACCTCCGAGAGCGAAGCGTAGATTCGGCCCCGGTTCCGCTGTGTGGACGGAAATCAGATCCGGGAAGTCGCCGGGCCACGCGTAGTCGGCGAACACTTCGTCGCTGATGACGGGCAAATCCAACTGGCTCAGAGCTTCAAGATCCTCCCGGCGAAGAAAACTGCCCGTGGGGTTGTTGGGCGTTACCGCCACGATAGCGCGTGTCCTATCGCTCAGGGCGGCCCGCACAGAGTCCATGTCTACCGACCACACTCCGTCGTAAACCAATTGATAGGGAACCAGTTTGACGCCGTCAAAGGCCCCCAGATAGGCGAGCAATGGATAGCTCGGTTGAGGAACCAGTACCTCGTCCCCGCTGTCGCAAAGCAACCGGAACAGTTGGGCGTAAGCTTCGCTGGTACTCGCTGTGAGCCACACATGCGCGGGATCGGTCTTTTGCCCACGACCGCAAAAATCTTCAGCGACGGCCTCTCGAGCCGAGAGCATTCCGAAAGCTTCCGCTTGATAGGGTGCGCCCCCGCAGCGACCGAGTACCTCAGATATAGCCTGGGGGTCGGGGCCGAGCCCCCATTTTTGTGGACTGCTCACGGTGAGATCCACCAGCGCTTGCCCGGATTGTGCCCGGACAGCGAAGGCAATCGACAGGCGGTTCGCCTGAAAATCGAACTGGCTTCGGCGGGAAAAGACTCTGTCGCTCATGACCGTGGCTCCGAATCGTCCCCCAGGCTTGGTCCCTGTACCCAGTGCCGGCAAGAACTTTTGGCACGGCCGCCGAAGAAAACGCTCCATTTGTGCGATTCGCCGCGTTCCTTGAGCAAAGCGTCGACGGGCTTTGATCTCATCCAATCCCCCGCTAAGACCCGCTCGGTTCCCATGTCCGACAACGTCACTGTGCTCGAATACCAAGGGCGAGAGATCCATCTGCTCGGAACCGCCCATGTGTCCCGGGCCAGTGTGGACGAGGTGGTCGCGCTGATCGAGAAGGTCCAGCCCGATACGGTCTGTGTGGAGCTGGACGCCACTCGATATGAGGCGATGACCGACGAAGATCGTTGGAAAAAATTAAACATCTTCCAGGTCATTCGGGACGGCAAGGTGCTCTTCTTGCTGAGCAGCCTCGTGCTCACCGGCTACCAACGAAAGCTCGGAGAGCAGTTCGGCGTGGAACCGGGTGCGGAGCTGATGGCTGCCGTCTCCTCCGCCGAAAAGGTCGGCGCAGAACTGGTACTGGCGGACCGCAACATTCAGGCGACCCTCAAACGGAGCTGGGCTGCCCTATCTTTTTTCAACAAGGTCAACATGGTCGGCGCCATGATGGGGGGATTCTTCGGGAGCGAGGAAATCACCGAGGAGAAAATCGAACAGCTGAAAGATCGCGACACCATCTCGGAAGTCATGGGCGAATTTGCCAACGCGATCCCGGGACTGCACACGCCGCTGATCGACGAGCGCGATCGCTACCTGATGAGTCACATCCAGGAGGCTCCAGGCAAGACCATCGTCGCTGTGGTGGGGGCGGGACATGTCGAGGGCATGCAACGTTACCTGGGCGCTACAGTGGATCGCGAAAAGCTCAGTAAGATCCCACCGACCCCAAGATCCACCAAACTTCTCAAGTGGGTCATCCCCGCTTTGATGATGAGCGCTTTCTACTACGGCTACACCAAACACTCCGGCGAAGACTTTACCCAGATGATCTACGCTTGGGTCCTGCCGAACTCGGTCATGGCCGCCCTCTGCACGCTGGTCGTTCGCGCGCGTTTCCTCACCGTGTTGACGGCCTTCGTCGCCTCTCCGATTACCTCGCTAAACCCCACCATCGGTGCCGGCATGGTCGCCGGTCTGATGGAAGCCTGGTTGCTCAAACCCACCGTGGAGGATTGCGAGCTCATCAACCGCGACATGACCAGCTTCACGGGGCTTCGGCGAAATCGCTTCACTCGGGTCTTGTTGGTGTTCGTGGCGGCTACCATGGGCTCCGCCATGGGGGCCTGGATCGGCGTTTCCTGGGTAGCCTGGTTACTGTAGACTCCGCTCGTCCTGCGGCGCCTCGCGTCACCACACGGCGGGCCACAAGGGGCCCCGGACCCGCCCGCCCTTCTCCGGGCGCGGGGGATCCGAATCGTATTAGCTAAAGTACGCGAGCGCCGATGCCGTCTCGCGAACCTTGTCCTGATTCTGCAGCAGTTCACTGGTGGCGTCCCAGTGACCCTCCAAGAATTGACTGCGAGGTCCGTCAGGGATCGTAAACTTCACTACGACATCACCACTAGTGATGGTCTGACTCTCCAGATCGACCGTGAGCTCCAAGCTCGGGCTCGCTTCCACTGCCGCCATCAGGCTCTCAATGTCTGCCGTGCTCACCTGAGGGCAGGGGATGCCGAGAGCGATGCAGTTGCCATAGAAGATCTCGGAAAAGGATTCCCCGATGATGACCTGGGTGCCCTCCCCCCAGCGCATTATGGCTTGGGGCGCATGTTCGCGACTGGAGCCACAACCGAAGTTCTTGTTCACCAACAGGATTTGGGCGTCCGCAAACTTCTCTTCGTCGTAGGGGTGCGTCTTGCCAGCTTCCTGGAGTTGTGCGCGATCGTCTTCGAAGACGTGCTCGCCCAAACCATCGAACACAACGGTTCGTAGGTAGCGGGCGGGGATAACTCGATCCGTGTCGATGTCATTTCCCCGTACGGGGATGGCTTGGCCGGAGATTTTGATTCGTTGGCTATCAGTCATGATTCTTTGTCTTTGGCTCAGGCTTGGATTTTGAACAGTTCACGGGCATCGGTAACTTCGCCAGCGATGGCGGCCGCGGCCACCATCACCGGGCTCATCAGGAGGGTTCGCCCCGTCGACGAACCCTGACGCCCCTTAAAGTTTCGATTGGAAGAAGACGCACAGAGCTCGGTTCCGATCAGCTTGTCCGGGTTCATAGCCAGACACATAGAACAACCGGCTTCACGGAACTCAAATCCCGCGTCCGTGAACTCCTTGTCGTAGCCCTTCTCCACCATCTCACGGCGAAGCTTCTGAGAGCCCGGTACCACGAGTGCGCGCACATGGTCGGCGACCTTCAGATCCCGACCGCGGATCAAATCAAGCACCGCTTCGAAATCACTGAGACGCCCGTTGGTACAGGAGCCGATGAAGGCCACATCGACCTTGGTGCCAGCGATGGGCTGCCCCGCCTCAAACGACATGTAGCGGTAGGCTTCTTCGACCGTATCCTTTTCGTCCGGAGCAAAGTCCCCAAGACTCGGGATAGTGCCACCCACCGCAGTGGACTGGCTGGGCGTGATGCCCCAGGTCACCACCGGTTCGATGTCTTCGGCTGCGATCACTACGACGTCATCGTAGTTGGCATCCGCGTCGCTCTTGATGGCCTCCCAGCCCTCCACGGTAGCCTCAAACGCGTCCCCCTCCGGCACGCACTCACGGCCCCGAAGGTAATCATAGGTGGTCTGGTCCGGGTTCACATAACCGCAACGAGCGCCGCCTTCGATGCTCATATTACAAACGGTCATGCGCTCTTCCATGCTCATGGACTCGAAGGTCGTGCCCGCGTACTCGTAGGCATAACCCACGCCACCGTTCACGCCGAGCTGGCCGATGATGTACAGCGCGACGTCCTTGGCGTAAACGCCAGGACGTAGTGTGCCGTTGACCTCGATGCGCCGCACCTTGAGCTTGCTCATCGCTAGGCTCTGGGTGGCCAGCACATCGCGAACCTGGCTGGTACCGATACCGAAAGCGATGGCACCGAAGGCACCATGAGTCGAGGTGTGGGAGTCGCCGCAACAAATGGTCATGCCGGGCTGAGTGAGTCCCATTTCCGGACCGACCACATGAACGATGCCTTGTTCGTTCTTCTCAGGTGACAAGAAACGGATGCCGTGCCGTTTCACATTGATCTCCAGCGCCACCATCATCTGCTCAGCCAGGCTGTCCTGGTAGGGCCGCAGCTGGCTGCTCGTCGGGATGATGTGATCCACGGTGGCGTAGGTGCGCTCCGGATACATCACGGGGAGCTCCCGCTCTTCGAGCATGCTGAACGCCTGGGGCGAAGTCACTTCGTGAATCAAGTGCAGCCCCATCAGTAGCTGGGTCTGCCCCGACGCGAGCGTCGCGACGCTGTGGCTTTCAAAGACTTTTTCGTACAGATTCTTAGCCATGATTCGATTCTCCTTCGTGTTCTGTGGCCAGGCTCGTCGGTTCAGCAGTCAAGCTGTAGGCCTCCAAGCGGGTGATCAATTCTTGGCTGAATGCGTTGAAGCGTTGAAGCTCGTCGGTTCCAAACGTCGTCCATACCTCAGCGATCGCGTGTTCGCGGTGCGCCCGTAGCCGCGCCATCAGCAGTTGTCCCGCCTCGGTCAGCGAATAGTCCCGCTGCCGCGCATCCTCTTGGGAAACGCTGACACTCACCAAACCCTTGTCCGTCAGTTGACGGATGGTGCGACTCACACCGGCCGCCGAACTCTCGCGGCGACGAGCGAAAAGGCTGGGCATGAAGTGCTCGGTAGAAATCTCCTCGAGCACGGCCCACTGGGAATCACTGAGACCGACGGTGGCGGCGAGTTGCTCTCGGCGGCGCAGAAACACCTCCGCCAGGCTCTGGAGGGCCGAAATCGCATGCAAAACGTCCCCTCGTGGAGCGCACTCGTGTGATTCTGAGGATTTGCCAGACATCTCGACCTGTTAATAGTTAACGCAAGCTAACTATTAACACAAGTTAAGCATATGTTCAGGTGGCTCGAAGGACTCCGAGCGCAGCTCGGCTACCTTCGAGAGATCGGCGGGGGAGCGACGCCTTCATAAGGCGACGCTGGCGCTCAGCCCGCGAGGGGGACCCAACGGTCCAACATGTCCACCAGATCCCTCGTACGGAAAGGCTTGGTCATGTAGTCGTTCCGTCCCGCGTCGATACAACGAGCGCGATCTTCCGGCGAGGCGCCGGCTGTCACGGCGGTGATGGAAAGCTCCACGAACTCGCCGCCCAGCACCACCGCCACCGTCCACCCCATCTTCGTGATGGATTTGCTCGCCACAATTCGGTTGATGCGATTGTCGTCCACAACCAGGGCTGTGCCCTCCGCTCGTGGCGCTAGGGAATGGTCGTAGCCCGGTCCTTTGGGCGCGATCACCTCGTGGGCGACAATACCCACGGAGAAGGTCGCACCCACTCCCAAACGACTGCTGACCTCGATGGTTCCGCCCATCAAGTCCAAGAGCCGACGACAGATGGCGAGCCCTCGCCCCGTGCCTCCGAAGCGACGGGTCGTGCCCATGTCCTTCTGCACAACTTTCTGAAACAGGAAACTCGTGTCCTTCATACCGATGCCCGTACCTCGCACGGAGATTCTCGATCTCTCCGAGCACCGACGCACATCCGTGGGCGCGGGAACGATCGCCAATTTGCCTGCCTCCAGCTTCGAGCAATCTAGAATATCATTGATCAGCACCCGCACGGTCTGACCGGAACAGCGAATGGTCTCGACCAAGTCCAACTGCTCTGGCGAAAGCGCCCTGCCCTACAACAGGTCCGCTGTCGCGATCACACCGTTCATGGGCGTACGAATTTCGTGGCTCATGGTCGCGAGAAACAGACTCTTGGCGGCGCTCGCGTCCTGAGCGGCGGCCTTGGCCTTGGCCTTGAGCAATTCTATGTCCGCCAGCTTTCGCTCCGTGATGTCAGCCGCGTACTTTACGATCTTGTAGAGCTTACCATTCAAGTCAAGTATCGGACCGTAGGAGGCCTGAAACCAAACTTCTTCGCCGTCGTTGCGCATGCGCCGCACTTCGGCCGTGTGGTGACCTCCTGCTCGCCGCGTATCCCAGAACGCCTCGTAGTCGCGGGACGCCTTCTCGCTGCGCCCCACGAACATCGAGTGGTGCCATGCACATCGGACGTGCGGCAACCGAATAGTTTCAGAAAATTTTCGTGGCCCGCAGTACAGCCCCTCCCTGTCGAACTCGATGACGGCGAGCAATTCGCCGATGGCTTTGATCCACGCCTGGTAGTCGACCGAACGCAGTCGCCTCGCCGTGACGTCAGTCGCGTATGTGATGACGCGAAAACGCACATTGTTAGGGTCGAGGATTGGACTGTAGGACGCTTGCATCCAGACTTCTTCGCCCCCCTTGCCTAGGCGCTTGGTCTCAGCGGTTTAGGGCGCGCCGCCGGCGTCCGATTTAGTCGAACCGCTGTCAGTAATGTTCGGACCGGAAGGCCATGCCCCCCTGCATCCTCGGCATCACCGCCGCCCGTCCAGCAGCTCTGTTGCTCCACACACGCGAGCCGCCGCCGCAATCTGTATCCGCGACACAGGGCCCGACGTACTGCGGCACACACTGGGTTCGAGACTCTACGTGGCAGTCCGGCTCCGCTGGAGTCGATGAGCCTTGCCCACAGTCAGGATAGGCGCAGGCTTCTGTAGTCGCCCCGATGCACTCCATCACCGTCTCGGTGAGACACTCCAGGCCTTCACCACAATTCGCGTCGGACTCACAGGGGCCGGCGATACAGTAGCCAACCTCTTCGACCTGGCACGACGGTACGTCACAAATCTCATCCGGAGGGCAAACAACCCCCGGGCAGGCACCCGTGGGCATCAGCTCACAGATCATTCCTTCGGTACAGTCTGCGGTCGTATCGCATTCATCAGCGGACGCCATCGTCGGCAACGCCCAAGTCAGCGTCGCGGCTCCTAGTGCCGTCCATAAGCTTCTTCGAATCATTTCCTTGATCCTCTTTCTGGCGCGCCGCCAGTAATGTCTTGCCCACAACACTAAGCAACCGACGTGCCACCTCGCCTCCCGCGCTGGCTGCCGCAGCTCCAGCGAACATTCACAACGTCCCATCCGTACATCTTCCCGGTCTCTCCGCTCCGGCAGATGTGCCAGTTGGCTCACTCGGACAAGATTGTCGCGCCCCTCGCGAGGTCTCCAGAGAGATTCATCGCGCGCCAGAACATCGCCATGCCGCTCGTGATCAGGCCGCATTGTCACCCCGTTTCTCTGCCTTTTTTGGCCATTTCGTCACCAACAAGAAACGCCCGACGAGCCCGACGAGCCCACCCAGACACGTGCGGGACCGGAGGTATTCGCCGACAAGCCGTCGGACAAGCCGCAGCGGGCCAGCACACCCAGGGAGCGCTAAGCTCTAGTTCATGATGCCTTCCTCATCCACTGCGAGCGATCGAGCGCAGCGGGCCACCCTGCTGGTGTCCTGCCCGGACCAACGCGGTATTGTCTCCGCTCTTGCCCAAGTGCTCGCCGGACACGGCGCGAACATCTTGTCAGCCGATCAACACACGGACGCGGCGAGTGCCTCCTTCTTTCAGCGCATCCACTTCGATATCAATACGCTACATACGGATCGTCTCACACTCGAGGGCGGTATCGCCGAGGTCCGCGAACGGTTCTCCATGGAACTGTCGTTGCACTACGGCGAGCACACAAAACGCATCGCCATCTTCGTCTCCAAGTACGATCACTGCTTGTACGATTTGTTGTTGCGAGTGAACTCCGCTGAGCTGCACTGTAGAATCCCGCTGATCGTCAGCAACCACACGGATCTCTCTGCAATCGCCGAACACTTCGACATCCCCTACCACCACATCCCGATCACTCCGGAGAACAAGGCGGAACAAGAGGGCAAGACCCTCGCGCTGTTGAAGGACTCACAGATCGACGTGGTCGTACTCGCTCGCTACATGCAGATACTGACGCCGGACTTTTTGCGGGAGTACCCGGACCGAGTGATCAATGTGCACCATTCCTTTCTTCCTGCATTTGCGGGAAAAAAGCCTTACCACCAAGCTCATGAGCGCGGCGTCAAACTGATCGGAGCTTCGGCGCACTACGCCACAGCCGATCTGGACGAAGGCCCGATCATCGCCCAGGAAGTCGCCCACACCTCCCATCGAGATGCCGTAGAGGATCTGATCCGGAAAGGCCGCGATCTGGAACGACTGGTCCTGTCCCGCGCCGTTCGGGCCCACACCGAAGACCGAGTTCTCGTCGCCCACAATAAGACAGTCGTCTTCGACTGAGCTTCATCGGCCCCGCCCGAAGCACCTAGCCATAAGCCCGCAGCTGCGCTATCCGCCCCCCAACGCCATGAACAAACGACTCCAAATGCTGTTGCAGATCACCCAGACCGACGCAGGCGACGCTTTTGCTTGGTACGGCTTGGCCATGGAATACCGCAGGGTGGGTCAGACCGAAGATGCCCTCCGCACCTTCGAAACACTGCGTTCCACGTTTCCTGATTACCTAGCGGGCTACTTGATGGCCGGCCAGGTCCTGATCGAGGCCGAGCGCAGCTCTGACGCAGTGGTTTGGATCGAGCAAGGCATTGCCCTGGCGGAGAAACAGGGCAACCAACAAGCCCTGGGCGAGCTTCAGGATGCGCTCTCCCAAGCCCAGAACTGACTGCGGCAAGCACGGCTAGACGCCGCTTTCCCTCCGATCCTCCTAGGCAAAGCGAAACACCGCCCCAGCTCTGGAAATCGGCTCTGGAAATCGCCCCCGGTGTCCCCTCCCAACCGGTAAACGACGCCACCGAAGCCGGAGCCGTTCCGTTCCGACCGAGTGCCCGTGCTCAACTGATGAACAAATATCCAGCTAAAGGGCCGAAAATGCCCCAAAACATCGCTCTGCCAGGGTGCCCTTGGATAAGATGTCCGCCCCAAAACGCCCGGTAATTTACCCCGATAAGTTAGAACGGGCGCCGCCATTGTCCCATCTGCCACAACGCATTCGAGGAGGATTCACCGACTACGTTTCGAAGTTTTTCTTGTCCAAGGGCATGACCGAACCCATACTCCCCTTCGTCGACACGCTTGTTGCGTGCGACCCACCCCAACACCGGTCGAGCCAAGGATGAACAGCCCACTTCCAGTAGCCGGCCCACTCGCGCCCGCCTCCTACCTCTTCGGTTAGTCGCTCTATCGACGCCGACGGCGTCGGTGGCAGAGCACAACCCAAGAGGAAATCATGGATCGCGTACGTATATTTGACACCACTCTGAGAGACGGCGAGCAGTCCCCCGGTTACGGGATGACGGCGGAGCAAAAGCTAACGCTTGCCCGCCAGCTCGAAGAACTCGGTGTCGACGTGATCGAAGCCGGATTTCCTGCAGCCAGTGCTGAGGATCTCGAAGGCTGCAGGCAGATTTGCCGAGTAGTGAAAACCGCCACCGTGGCGGCCCTCGCCCGCTGCGTCACCGGCGACATCGAGTCCGTCGCCAAGAGCCTGGAGCCCGCCGCCCATGCACGCCTGCATGTGTTTTTCGGTACCAGCCAGATCCACCTCGACGCCAAAACCGGTCTCAACGAAGACCAAGCCCTTGAGAAAATCATCGAGGCCGTTCGCCGAGGCGTCAAACTCTTCGACGACGTCGAGTTCAGTCCCGAGGACGCCACCCGCACCAACGTCGACTTCCTTCTCAAGGTAGTGCAAGCCGTGGTGGACGAGGGCGTCCAGGTCGTGAACATCCCCGACACCGTCGGTTACACCACTCCGGTCGAGTACCAAGCTCGCATCGAAATGCTGAAGCAAAAAATCCGCGGCATCGACAAGGTGACGCTGAGCACCCATTGCCACAACGATCTCGGCCTCGCCGTCGCGAACTCACTGGCTGGCGTCGCGGGCGGAGCCCGCCAAATCGAGTGCACCATCAACGGCATCGGCGAACGCGCCGGGAACGCATCTCTCGAAGAAATCGTCATGGCGCTCAACGTGCGCAATGACATCATGCCTTATGAAACAGGCGTCAAAACGGAACTGCTCTACAAGAGCAGCCAGCTCTTGAGCGCCGTCACAGGCGTCGGTGTGCAACGCAACAAGGCGGTGGTCGGACAGAACGCCTTCGCCCATGAGTCCGGCGTGCACCAGCAGGGCATGTTGAACGATCGGCGTAGCTACGAAATCATGACGCCCGAAAGCGTTGGCTCCCCGCCGAGCCAGCTAGTTCTCGGTCGCCACTCCGGTCGCAAAGCACTCGCCGCTCGACTGAAAGACTTGGGCCACCCCGTGGACTCGGCGACGCTCAATCTCGTCTACGATCGCTTCCTGCAAGCTGTGGCCGATGGCAGCACCCTCGACGACGACGCTCTGATCTCACTTGTGCTGGACAATCGTCCACCCAAGGCTCCCCCCTACCAGATCAATCTGATCCAGGTCATCAGCGGCACGGTGAAACCACTCACGGCCACCGTGCAACTAACGCGTGACGGCAACACCTACGCCGAATGCGCGCTTGGCGAAGGCCCCCTAGAGGCCGCCTGCACCGCCATCGACAAGATCACTGGCTACGCCGGCAAGATCGTGAACTACGAACTGCGCGCCGTTGGCGAAGGCCGCGACGCCCAGGGGGAAGTCAGTGTACGGGTCACCGTCAACGACAAGACATTCTCGGGACGCGCCGTGGGCGACGACATCGTCGAGGCCTCTGTGCGTGCCTATCTCTCTGCCATGAACAAATTTCTGAGCGTCACCGCTGACGTCAAACCTCCGCAGGTGGAGCGCACAACCCTGGCGCCCCGCATCGCATCACAATCCCAAGAAGGTGCCGCATGAGCGACAAAACCGCACGAATCGTAACTCTCCCCGGCGACGGCATTGGCCCTGAGGTCTGCGGTGAAGCCGCCAACGTACTGAGGCTCGTACTCGAGCAAGCCGGCCGTGGACTCGAACTCATCGAGAAACCCCTCGGCGGATGTGCTCTCGACGCCGGCGACGAGGCTTTCCCTGCTGCCACCAAAGAGGCCGTACTGGCGGCCGACGCAGTATTGCTCGGAGCTGTCGGCCTCCCCAAGTATGACGGCGCCACCGGCAACCGACGCCCAGAGAAAGGCCTGCTCGATCTGCGGCAGGCCATGGGGGTATTCGCCAACCTGCGCCCCGTGCGCGCTATTGACGCTCTCAACGACGCCTCCCCGCTCAAGAACCATGTAGTGAAGGGCACCGACATGATCGTCGTGCGCGAACTGCTCGGTGGCGTGTACTTCGGCGAACCGCGCGGCATCGACGGCGATCGCGGTTTCAACACCATGGTCTACACGAAGCGCGAAGTCGTGCGCGTCGCCAAGGTGGCTTTCGAGATCGCTCGGGGCCGCGGCAAGCGCCTGCTCAGCGTAGACAAGGCGAACGTGCTCGAAGTGAGCCAGTTGTGGCGCCAAACGGTGACCGAGCTGCAACAGAACGAGTACCCGGACATTGCACTCGACCACCAATACGTCGACTCGGCGGCGATGGACTTGATCCGTCAACCCACCAAGTTCGACGTGGTCGTAACCTCGAACCTTTTCGGCGACATCCTGACGGATGCCGGCGCCGTACTCGCGGGATCCATTGGCCTGCTGTCCAGCGCCTCGCTTGGCGAGGGTCCGGGGCTCTACGAGCCCATTCACGGCAGCGCGCCGGACATCGCGGGCCAGGGCATCGCGAACCCACTGGGCGCTATCGGAAGCGTCGCTTCCCTATTGCGCAATTCGTTACAGATGCCTGAAGAGGCAACACGGGTGGAAACCATCATTGACCAGGCTCTGGCCGATGGTCATCGCACGGCAGACTTAGGTGGCAAGGTCACCACGAAAGAAATGGGCGACATAATATGTCAAGCGCTGAAGGCATGACTGCCAACCCAAGCAAAACGACATCACCCGACACCACCAACGGGAAAGGCGCCATCGCGCCGGGACCCGAGGGCGAAGTGATGCGCGGCGCCCGCGTGCTGGTCGAAAGCCTCCTCCAAGAAGGTGTCGAACTCATGTTCGGTTACCCGGGTGGAGCCATTCTTCACGTCTACGATGAGCTGCATTTGCAGAGCGAACGTATCAACCACGTGCTGGTGCGCCACGAACAGGGGGCCGTTCATGCGGCAGAAGGTTACGCCCAAGCCACCGGCAAAGTCGGCGTCTGCCTGGTGACGTCCGGACCGGGTGCTACCAATGTGGTTACCGGCCTCGCTAATGCGCTGAGTGATTCGACTCCCATCGTTGTCATTACCGGACAGGTGCTTACCACCGCCATCGGCAACGACGCCTTCCAAGAGGCGGACGTCGTCGGCATCACGCGGCCCTGCACCAAGTACAACTACTTGGTCAAACGAGTCGAAGACATCGCACCCACCATCAAAGAGGCCTTCTATCTCGCTCGCACGGGTCGCCCGGGCCCAGTGTTGGTGGACCTTCCGAAGGACATCACCGCGGCGGAGTGTGCCTTCCACTACCCAGAGTCAGTCAGCATCCCCAGCTACAAACCCACCGTGCGTGGGCACACCCGGCAGGTAAAAAAGGCCGTCGAGCTCATGCGCTCAACGGAAAAGACCATTCTGTATGTCGGCGGCGGCGTCGTCGCCTCCGGAGCGAACGCCGAGCTCAAAGAGCTCGCGGACAAGCTGAACTTGCCCGTTACGCCCACGCTGATGGGGCTTGGCTGCTACCCGCCCGGTCACCAACAGTGCCTCGGCATGCTCGGCATGCATGGCACCTACGCGGCCAACATGTCGATGGCAGAAGCCGATCTGATCGTTGCCATCGGCTCGCGCTTTGACGACCGGGTGACCGGCGCCATCGAAAACTTTGCGGTCAACGCCAAGAAGATCCACGTGGATATCGATCCCACGAGCGTAAACAAGAGTGTCGCGGTGGACATTCCTATCGTCGGTGACGCCAAGACCGTCATGCAACAGATGCTAGACGCCATCGGCGACGACCCCGCTCCGGAGCGCAAGGAGTGGTGGAACACGCTCACGACTTGGAAGCGGGATTTCCCTCTCGCCTACAAGGACCGCAGCGACACCATCATGCCCCAGCGCCTCTTCGAGGAGCTGGCAGACCTCACCAAGGGTGAGTACATCTGCACCACCGACGTGGGGCAGCACCAGATGTGGGCGGCGCAGTACTACCCGGCGGATGACGGCCGCAAATGGATCACCTCCGGCGGCCTCGGCACCATGGGCTTCGGCCTACCCGCCGCCATGGGAGCGGCGCTCAGTGGAACGAAGGATCCTGTGATCTGCGTCACCGGTGACGGCTCGTTTCAGATGTGTATCCAAGAGCTCGCCACCTGCGTACACGAGGATCTCAACGTTAAGATCATCATCATGAACAACAACTTCCTCGGCATGGTTCGCCAGTGGCAGGAATTGTTCTACTCCCGGCGCTACTCCAGCGTCGGCATGAAGTACTTCCCGGACTTCGCCAAGATTGCCGAAGCCTACGGCGCCACAGGGCTTCGCGCGGAGACTCCGGAAGAACTACGCGGCGTGCTCGAGAAGGGCTTCGACACCCCCGGCACCGTGATCATGGACATCATCGTCACCAAGGAAGCCAACGTGTACCCAATGATCCCAGCTGGCGCCGCTCATTACGAACTCGCGATGGACCCCGAGGTTTATCCCCCCACGACCCCGGAGTCGAAATGACTGAGCCCACACGCCACATCGTCAGCATCCTGGTCGAAGACAGCCCCGGCGAGCTCGCCCGTATCGTTGGGCTCTTCAGCGGCCGGGGATTCAACATCGATTCCCTCGCCGTCAATCGAACCACCGAGCCTCGTATGAGCCGAGTGGTATTGGTGACCCGCGCCGACGAGAAGGTCATCGAGCAGATCACCAAGCAGTTGAACAAGCTGATCCGAGTTCACAAGGTGATTCAGCACCCCCAGGGCACCCTAGAGCGCGAGCTGGTGGTACTGACTCTCCGCTGTCAGAACGCCAAGAGCCGGGAGGACATCGAGCGGATCTGTAAACTAACGGGTGCACGCACGATCACCTATACGGCCGCGGACTTCACAGTCGAGCTCACCGCGAACGCTGCCAAAGTGGACGACTTCATCGAGCTCTGCCGCCCGCTGGGCATTCGACAAATGGTGCGTTCTGCGCCCGTTGCCTTCGGAAAACCCGGCGAAAGTGCCGAATCGGACACTTTCGAAGCCACCGCCTAGAGCAGGTACCCACAAATTCCCGGGCGCTTCTCTGAGCTCTCCGACCCACAACGCGAAAAAGACCCTTGGATGAGGCCCGGAAACATGCGAATTCCGGCTCATCGCCACCACTACTAAGGACGACGAATGAAAGCCTTCTACGACGCAGACGCAAACCTAGATCTCATCAAGGACCGCAAGGTCGCCATCATTGGTTACGGCAGCCAAGGTCACGCCCACGCGCTGAACCTCAAGGACAGCGGCGTAAACGTAAAGGTCGGGTTGCGCGCTGACAGCAAGAGCAAACCCCGAGCCGAGGCCGAGGGCTTGGAAGTGCTGGAGCCGGCAGAAGCCGCCAAGTGGGGTGACGTGGTCATGCTGCTCGTGCCCGACGAGCTAGCTCCCCAGATCTACGCCTCCGAAATCGCCCCCGGTTTGGAGCAGGGCGACTGCTTCTTGGTCGCACACGGCTTCGGCGTGCATTTCAAAAAGATCACTCCCCCCGACGGCGTCGGCGTGTTCCTCGTCGCTCCCAAGGCCCCCGGTCACACGGTACGCCGTGAGTACGCCCGCGGACGCGGCGTGCCCATGCTCATCGCCGTGCACGCCGATCCGAACGACAATGCTCGATCTATCGCGCTCTCTTACGCCTGCGCAATTGGCGGCGGCAAAGCCGGTATCCTGGAGACCACCTTCAAAGAAGAGACCGAGACGGATCTCTTCGGCGAGCAGACAGTGCTCTGCGGTGGCCTCACGGCTCTTATCACGGCGGGCTACGAAACCCTCGTGGAAGCCGGCTACGCCAAGGAAATGGCGTATTTTGAGTGCGTGCACGAGCTCAAGCTCATCATTGACCTCATCTATGAGGGTGGCATCGGCAACATGCGATTCTCTGTGAGCAACACCGCCGAATACGGCGACCTGTCTCGCGGCCCGCGCATCGTGACCGAAGAGACCAAGAAGGAGATGAAGAAGATCCTCAGCGAGATCCAGAGCGGCTCCTTCGCCGACGAATTCCTCGCCGAATGCAAGGCGGGCAAGCCGAAGTTCAAGGCCCTCGAGAAGGCTGGCGAAGACCATCCCATCGAGGCGGTCGGCAAAGAATTGCGCGCCATGATGCCCTGGATGCAGGAAAATCAGGCTGTGACAGACCGCTAACTCACTGAAATAACTCGCCTATGCCGCACCTCGGGGCTCCATGCGACCCAGGCGCGCTAGGCTGAGAAGAACAGCCCCGCAACCTAAGCATCGTTCCGGGGCTGTTCTGCATTTTGGAGAATGAGGTCAGTAGATGAGTCGTGATCCCCTGGAGGAATGGCCGAGCTTTTTGCGCATCCCGCTCGATCAGGCGCTGCCAGAAGCACGTCCCCAAGGGCAAACCCTCGCCAAGCACATCTGGTGGGACGGCGAGATCAAGAACGCCGAAGACCAAAGCATTCACTACTACGCCAACGCTTTGCACTACGGCACTTCCGTCTTCGAGGGCATTCGCTGTTACCCCACCCCCGGCGGCCCCGCCTTGCTTCGGGTGCGCGACCACATCGTTCGCATGACCCGGTCCGCCAAACTCTACGGCATGGCGCTCCCGTTCAACATCGACGAGCTGGTACAAGGCACGCTCGAAGTTGCCCGACGCAATAAGGCAATCAACGCGTACATCCGACCTTTGGCGTACTTCGGGGAGGGGCCCATCGATCTGAAACCGAAGAAGCAATGCCGAGTCGGCGTGTTCATCGCTACCCGCGAGCTCGGATCCTTCCTCGGAGAGAACGCTCTACGCAATGGAGTGCGTGCGACCATCTCTTCGTGGCGCAAATTCCACCACACCTCGATGCCCACCATGGCCAAAGCCAGCGGACAGTATGCCAACAGCGTATTGGCCTCCCACGAAGCCCTCGATCGCGGATTCGACGAAGCGATTCTGCTCAATCAAGACGGCACTGTTTCTAGCGCAGCAGGCGAGAATATATTTTTTGTTCGTGACGGCGTCCTCTACACCAATGACGAAAGCTCCTCCATCGTGCCGGGCATCACTCGGGACTGTGTGATCCAAATCGCTCGAAATCTGGACGTCGAGGTGGTGGTCAAACCCTTCACCCGAGAACAAATGATGCGCTCCGACGAAGTCTTTCTGACGGGCACCGCAGCCGAGGTGACCCCGGTGCGCGAAATCGATGGCACAGAACTTTTGACGGGTCGCGACACCCTAGGCGCCGTGCTGCAGCGGGGCTATCTCGCCGCCGCTACAGCCAAGGACCCCAACTACGGCAGCTGGCTCACCCTGGTGTGAGAGCAGCCACCGCTCGGGAGCCCTGCCCCTGTGCCGAAGCCCTGGGGCTCCGCGTTCCCGGCGGCGGAATGCCCGGCAACACCTTCGCGGGAAGCCTCAGCCTTGCCCCACAGAGGCTCGACGGCCCCTCAGATCCCAGCGCCGGCGACACATCTCGCCTTTGTCGCCGACGTCCGCTAGAAGCTAGCGCGTGACTGTCTCCGCACGACCCGACGGGCTCTCCATGTCCACTCTGCCTACGGATAGGCCTACGGACGGCAGCCCGGAGCTGAGCATCATCGTGCCCACCTTCCGAGAGTTCGAGGCGCTACCCCACCTCTTGGATCGGCTTGCCGAACTCCGTAGGTCCCGGGACATCTCCTTCGAGGTCATCATCGCCGACGACGACAGCCAGGACGGCACCGAAGCGATGATCGCCGAGAAGGACCTGCCGTGGGTGCAGCTGCTCGTCCGTAAAGAGAATCACGGTCTCAGCCCAGCCGTGCTCGACGGTCTCGCCCTCGCCCGCGGCAACACCTTGCTCGTGATGGACGCCGATCTCAGCCATCCACCGGAGGCTATTCCCGCCATGCTCAAGGCCCTCGCCGACGGCGCCGATTTCGTGATCGGTTCCCGCTACACCGACGGCGGCACCACAGCCGACGACTGGGGCCTGGTGCGTTGGATCAACAGCCGGGTGGCCACCGTACTCGCGCGACCGCTGACCAGCGTGGCCGATCCCATGGCAGGGTTCTTCGCCCTTCGCCGGGACACCTTTGAACACGCCAAGGATCCCGATCCCGTCGGCTACAAGATCGCGCTGGAACTGCTGGTACGATCCGGGGCCAAGCGGATCGTCGAAATACCGATCCATTTCAGCGATCGGGCGCACGGTGAAAGCAAACTCACCCTCAGCCAACAGCTGCTTTACATCAAACACCTGCGCCGGCTCTACATCTTCAAGTACGGCATATGGAGCCACCTCACGCAGTTCCTGATGGTGGGGGCTCTCGGCACCTTCGTCAATCTCGGTGCGCTAACCGCCGGCTTGCGCGTGAGTATGACGGAGCGCCACGCCCTGCTCTTGGGCATCGCCACCTCCATCTGCTTCAATTTTTTGCTCAACCGACGCTTCACATTCTCCTACGCCCGAGCGGAAGCCATCTTGAAGCAGTTCGTAGGATTCGTGGCGGCCTCCTTCGCTGGAGCGGTCGTGACCTATTCCGTAACCTTGGCGCTACGAGAAAAAGTTCCACAACTTTCGATCCAACTCGCAGCCGTATTCGGAATCGTGTGCGGCAGCATCCTGAACTTCATGTTCAATCGTTTTCTAGTGTTTCGCGCCAAACACATCCGGCCGGAATCGAGCTAAGCTCGATTCCGCAATGAAGCGTGAACACATCAGCTACGAGGTCAACCAGGGTATCGGGGTCCTGCTCTTCAACTGCCCCGAACGGCTGAACGCGTATAACCGAGCCATGGCCGCCGAAATCGTCGCGGTGCTATCCGAGGCGGCGTCCGATGATGCTGTACGCGTACTGGTCGTGACCGCTATGGGCCGCGCCTTCTGCGCTGGCGCCGATCTCAGCTCCGGAGAAAGCGCGTTCGACCGCAGTCAAATCGATTCACCCGATGACTACCGGGATAGCGGGGGGGAAACGGCGCTGGCCTTTCACCACTTTCCGAAACCGGTGATCGCCGCCATCCAAGGCCACGCCGTTGGAGTGGGCATCGCGCTTTGTCTGGCGATGGACATCCGTGTGGCAGCCGAACAAGCAAAAATTGCATTCGCTTTTACCCGACGCGGGATGGTGCCGGACTCGGCCGCTAGTTACTTTTTGCCCCGTCTCGTCGGCGCTGGCAAAGCGGCGGAATTGATCTTCACGGGGCGCACATTTCTGGCACAAGAGGAGCGCGAGTCGGGCCTGTTCAATTACGTCCTGCCAGCGGACGAGGTTCTACCGCGTGCCCTCGCCATCGCCGAAGAGATCGCCAAGTGGACGGCACCGGTCGCCGTCACCCTGAGCAAATCCCTACTCCGAGACAGCTCCCAAAGGGGTCCCGAAGAGGTGCACCTCTTTGGATCCCGCTTACTCTATTGGTGCGGCAAGAGTCCGGATGCCCGAGAGGGGGTTCAAAGTTTTCTCGATAAACGGCCCCCGCAATTTCCCCTCAGCGCTAGCCGTGACCTGCCCGGCTTTTTCTCCGATCTCAAGCAGCACACCCGCGACGGCGGCGGCACTGGCGAGGCCCCTCGCGCTGCCGCGCCCGCCGGCTCCGCCTCAACCACCAGCGCGGACACTGTCCCCGAAGACTAGTCACCCCAGGGCTTGATCCCCCACCATCCTAGCGGTTCCCCGTCGTCGCAAAGACCTGTAAGCTCAAGCCGCTTATGTACGACTCACTCTCCCCCGACGACCGACTCCTGTTGCTCAAGTTCCTCTGCGCCTTCGCCTGGGCGGATATGGATGTGAGCGAGAAGGAACGAAGCTTCGTTCGGCGCATGAGCGAGAAGTTATCGATCGCAGATCACGAGAAACAGCAGGTCGAGCTGTGGCTGGACATCGAGCCCGCACCGTCTTCGGTGTCAGCGGCCGCCATCCCCGCGGAGCACAAACGAGCCTTCATCGAGGCGGTACGCGCCATGATTTACGTCGACGGCTCCGTCGATCCAGACGAGCGCGCCAACTTCGACCGATTGAAGGCCGCAATGGGCTGAGCCCATTGCGCTGAGCCCATTGGCCCTCGGGGATGGATTGACCCAAGCGGCAATGTCTATCGGGCGGCGACGGAGCTAGCCGGCGTCTTCTCCTGGCCGATCTCCACCAGCTCGGCGCGGTAGATCAAACTGCCATCGCTCGATAGGATTTCGCCGCCGAGATCGCGTCCCATCAACTGCGGGCTCGTGGCGATCTTCAACGTGGCCTCCTGCCCCGCGGCCGATACCCGGTAGCTCACCTCTTCACAGTCGTACTCGGCGCGGTCCACCAAACAGGTCTTCTTCTCGCTCTTCACGAATCCGTCGTTGCGGTCCACGATGAACTCCGTCTTCGCCATCATGTCTCCGAAGCTTTTGATGGTCACATCGCCGTCCAGGGAGGCGACGCTCAACACATCCTGCTCGCCGTGCACCCGCTTTACGACGCGCATGCTCTTCTGCTCTCCAGCCCCTTCCAGGGTGACTTCGACCACGACCATGATGCCCTCCCGGGCCACTACGGTCTCGGTCAAGGTCATCGGAGCGTCGCTGAATGAGCCCGTGAATCGATGCACCATGAAGTCGCCGACCCGAGTCATGTGGTGGGCACTCGGTCGGGCCACCCGTTCCGCCCCGGGTGCAGCCGATTCCGCCGAGTGCACCGATTTTTCCTCGGCATCCGCCGTCTTTACCGGCGGCGAAGCGGTCGAGCAGGCCATCATCCAACAGGCGGTCGCGCAAACGAGAATCTTATCCATGACCACCCGGATATCGGGACCCGGGTCTTACGGCCAAGTTTCAAGCCACCAGACGCGCTTCTAAGCCGGTTCGGCCGAATCGACGCCGCGCTCGAGCTCCAACACCAAGTCAGAGCCGCGAAAGCGGCGAGTCAGGCCCTGCAGCGCCGCCATGCGGCTACCGCTCAGCCAATTGTCGACATAGGGGCTGGCGGCCGTCGCCCCTACAGAGGCGCCGATGGCTGTCGCCCAACCCACTGGGCCCAAAGGGCGGCACCCGAAGAAATGACTGACGCCTGGCGTTTGCACTACCGCGGCTAGCAGCACCGCTGACCCCAGGCTGGTGCGCTGCACCGACCGGCTGCCGTGCCCGGCTCGCAGCGTCTGGCCCAACTGGGTGCCCACCAGCGCGAGCAATCCGGTAGTACGCGCCTTGGCCCCACCGCCCATCAGACGACTTGCAAAAAAGGCACTGCTCGCCCCCAGTGCGGTCACCGCGGCCCGGCCCACCATGTCGGCCGTCAGCTCCTCGTCAAGGGTGCTTTCGGTCGGCTTCTGGCGCAACACCGTCATTCGCTCGGCGCTCGGCGGGCGGACCGCGATGGCCATGGCCGGCGCGATATCGGTCAACAAATTTACCAGCAACAACTGTCGTGCGTGCAGCGGCGGTCGCCCATCGATCAGACCGGCGCCCAGGGTGAACGCGATTTCGCCAAAGTTGCCACCCATCAGGATAGACACGGCGTCGTGGACCGAATCCCACATGCCCCGACCCTCCACGATGGCTTCCACCAGCGTGTGCAGGCGGCCGTCGCTCAGCACGATGTCGGCCGCTTCCCGTGCGGCTGCAGTGCTCTGTTCGCCCATCGCAATCCCGACGTCAGCCAAACGGATTGCCGCCGCGTCGTTGGCGCCGTCACCGACCATCGCCACAACACGACCGGCTCGCTGCAGCGCCCGCACAATGCGAACTTTTTGCGACGGCGTCATGCGCGCAAACACCGCAACGTTCGCCACTCGTTTGTCGACGTCACGGTCACTCAGCTGAGCGAGCTCGCCGCCGGTCAGCACGGACCGGTTCAGCAACATGCCCAGCTGCACAGCAATAGCTTCCGCGGTGCTCGGGTGGTCTCCGGTGATCATGATCAATTCAGTGCCGGTCTCCCGTAGCCCTTCTAGGGCCGCGCGGGCCTCCTGGCGTACTGGATCCGTAAACAACAATAAGCCGCCAAAACACAGCTCGGTGATATCGTCTGGGCTCAGCGGCTCAGTCGACGTGTGAGTCTTTTCGGCGACACCCAGCACTCGCAGCCCGCGCCGCCCCATCTGGGAGACAGTGTCGGACAATTCAGCCCGGCGCACGCCGGTCAACGGCACTCGTTCGCCATCCCGGATCTCTTCGGTACACACCGGCAGGAGCGCCTCGGGCGCGCCTTTCACACTAATCCGCGGCGCCGCATCCGTATCCGCCAGGACCGCGTGGTAACTACGCCCGGCCTCGAATGAAACTTCGCTGAGTCGCTCCCAGCCCGGCACCCGATAGTCCGGCGTCATGCCCGCCAACCTGGCGGCACGGCGCACCGCGTTGTCAGTTGGATCGGAATCGCTCAGAGGATGGTCCGGACCGAGAGTCGCTCGACTCGCCGCAGCGATGGCCTCCAACAAATGACCGCGTAGTTTTTCGACGGGCATCTCGGAGTCCCCATCGCTCAGGGCATGCAGCTCAAGGCGACCCAGAGTGAGCGTGCCGGTCTTGTCGACGCAAACGGTGTCCACTCGGCCGAGAGCTTCCAGGGCACGAATATTGCGTACAAGTGCACCGTGTTTGCCGAGTCGTTGGGCTGCCGCCAACTGCGCAGCCGTCGCCAGCATCGGCAGTCCTTCCGGGACGGACGCCACTGCCAAGCTCACGCCAGATTCGACCAAGTCTTTCAAGCGGCGACCGCGCACCAGCCCGGCGCCAACCACACCCAGCCCCGCCGTCAGCGCGATGGGTCCTGTAAGGTTCATCAGCGCGCGTAGCCGTTGCTCGACGCCACCCTGGGCGCTGAGCTCCGTCTTGCCCGCGCCACGATGCGCCTCCGTGGCTTGACCGACCGCCACCACGACGGCAGTCGCCGTGCCCGCGGCCACCGTCGTGCCCTCGTAGAGCATGCAGCGGCGATCCGCAATTTGGCTCTCGAAGGAGGCTTCCCCAGATTTTGCAACGGGCAAGGACTCCCCCGTGAGGCTCGATGCGTCCACCTCCAAGGAGGTACTCTCCAGAATGCGGAGATCCGCCGGGATGACATCGCCCGGACCGACCATCACGAGATCGCCACAGACCAACTCTACGGCGTCGATTCGATACTCCAGACCATCGCGACGAACCCGCGCAAAACGACGTTTACCTCGTCTCATCTCGCGTAGCTTGCGTTCCGCTACGAAACGCTGAGTTCCGCCCGCCACCGCGTTGACCACCACGACGCCAGCGACCATTGCCGCGTCCGTCACGGACCCGACGACCGCCGACAATCCAGCACCCGCCGCCAGCACCGGAGCCAAGGGGTTGAACATCTCGTCCGTGATGGCTGCCACCAGCTCACCTGCGGCCGCCAACTTCGGCGCCTCCGGCTTGCGCGGAACGAGCTGTTTCGACGACAGGCCTTGCTCTGATGTATGCAATCGCGCCAGAGCCCCCTGAGGATGCAGGGCGTGCCAGGGCGTCGGGTCACGGGGTGGCGGTAGTTCTTTACGCCGTAGCGCGCTGGAGTGGCGAACACCGTTCGCCATGCTCGTCAGCGTCGCCAAGTTGACGACGCTCAGCACTCGGGCGGCACGGAGTGGGAGCAAACCCCCTGCCGAAACCACGGCTCCCAAGGACGCAGCACCCAGCGCTACGTTAACGCTCTGACGAGATACTTGGCGGGCAACACGACAGCTTTCAAGGATGTAACGCACATCACTCAAATCCGAGCGCACTAGCAACGCGGCCCCCCAGGGCGGTCGCTGACCTTCCGGACACAAGCCGATCACGCAATCAGCTGCTGCGAATCCAGCGCTGGTGTGTCCAGACACTAAACATACCGTGCGGCCATCCCGCTGCAGTCGCCGGATGCCTTGAGTCAGTCCCTCCCGGTCGGAAATCACGTCGTCGGCGTTCAAGCTTTGAAGAATGGCCTCGTCGCTGGATGCGATCACCACTCTCAATCCGCTGCTCTGAGCTGTATCCACTAACTCCTCGACGCCCGTTTTCGCGGTGATAGTGACTTGAACCACCGCCAAGACCCGTCCCTCGGATGCCAATCCCAATACCAACGCTCCGTCGCGAGCCAGCTCCGCACCCCGGGCCGCCATGCCCTCGCTGATCACAGCGTCGAGCAGCGGGATCGGGCCTAGCCGATAACCTCCGTCCTCCTTCACAGCAAGGGGATCGCCGACGTCGAACAGGGCTGTTGCCCGGGAGTTGGCATCCGCCGGGATGGCGACGTCGCCCACGACTTCTCCGACTACGAACTGATGTTTGTAGACAACGTCCGAGTCGAGCACAACGCAATCGACGCGATCCAATAACCGCAGCGCCGCGGGGTCCATAACGACGGTGCCACGAGCAGCCAAGACACGCGCCAGATCTGCCGCAAAAACGTCGCGACCCAATCGCGCAGGGCGCGGCACTCCGCCAAACAGCGCGGCAGTGGCGCGCTGCAGGTTCCGGGTCGTCACAAAACTAGCCGCAAAGCCGCTCAGCGAAATAAACCAAGCTCGATCCGCGTATTCCTCGATGGGGCCGCGGGTCATCTCGCGCGGGCGTGTGTGCTCTTCGAGCATCTCCTCGTTCTCCGGGGGGATCAGCTCGTGCAATTCATCATCGCGCTCGCTCCAGGCAGCTCGCCGAGACATCGATTCGCCCAGCAAGCTGAGTCGATGCAGACTCTCCACGAATGCGCTGGAGGGTCGTTGGGCGGCCACGTTGGTCACCGAGCTCGCCAAGTTGAGCAAGAAACCGGTGCGATCTCGACCGAGTCGCTCCTCCAAGCCCCGACGAAGGCGTGGTGAACTGCGCAAGATGGAAAGAGCCGCAGCCGTGTTGCCCGCGAAGGGCACGGTAGGCAGCGGGGAGATCTTCAGGCCGACGGAAGTTGCCAGGCTCAAGGCCGCCACACCCAGCTCCACGCTGCGTCGAAGCGGGGGTTCGAGATCCGTCGGATGATCTTCCGAAGCGCGCAGCTCGGCCCGGTCCACCCGGGCTGCGAGCTCCGCTTCTTCAACAAATCGCAAGAGCTCTGGCGCTGCGGCATCGAACTCCTCGAAGGACACAACCACCCGTTGGGTGAAGGCGTTAACGTCGACCCGTGTGATCGCCGGGTACTCCGCCGCGAGTTCCTTCAGACTCGCCTTGAACACCTCAAGCTCGGCGGAATTGATTTGGCGGTATTCGATTTGAGCCCGCTGGCTGCCGACACTGCAACGGCGAGTGCGCCGCGCGAAAAGCCTGGCGACCGGAGTCGCAATTTCCATGAATCGCATAGGGGGCCTCAGCCTAGCAGGCCCCGTCCCCCAGCCGCGTGCGATGCGGAGACATGGAGCGATGCGGCAATTTGCCACCGATCCGGGACGCCGACGTTACCGATCCGGGGGACGCGTGGTTCTGGAACACCCGGCGTGCGGGCCCAGCCACCACCGAAGACAGATGTTCCGTACAATTCACGATCTAGCCGCTGCGAAGCCCGGGTGGCACCTGGAGCACACGCCTATGGCCGGCCCGGGTGTTTCCATGATAACGCCCATGGCGTGACTACCGAACACCCGGCTCTGACAACAGAAGATGACAATTCTCGTCTTCAGTTGGCTCTGGTCGGCGCCCAGCGTGGCTTTCGAAGCCAGGTCAAAGAGCTGATCGCGGCCTTGCAAACGGGCAGCCTCTTGGTCCCGCTCAGCCGCGCCATGGCCAACGTCCCCGCCGGTGAAGAGGTGGAACTGGGCGAGGAGCTCAAGATCAGCCCTCAGTTATTGACTAGCCCTGACGGAGAGCTGTTTTTCGTCGCATTCACCGAAGCCGCCGCCCTCGAAAAGGTCAGTGATCGAGTGGAATGGACCACCGACGGCGGTCCCATGGAGTACTGCACGCTGCCGGCCCTGGCCGCCCTCCATGTAGCCCTTGAGGTGGTGGACGGTAGCCGGGTTCAAGCCCTGGTGATCGATCCGGGCAGCACTGCCGAGCTGCTGCTCCAACGCCACGAGTTGGGCAGCATCGCCCAGGGGCAAGAGCTACCCTTGGTCGGATATGTGGCAGAGATACCCGCGGGCGCTGACGAGAGCCAGCTCATCTCCGAGTTGGATGAGCCGCCTCCGGCCGAGCTCGTCAAAGTACTCGACGCTCTGGTTGCCAACTATCCTGACGTTCAGGCCTATCATTTAGAGCAGAGCTTCAACCGCGAACGAGACCTCGAACCCCACCTCTGCCTACGGCTGACAGTCGCCGATCTCACAGCCGACCGTAGTGAGCTCCACGAAGCCCTCGGCGAGATGCTCGAAGGCAAGCTACCGGCCCCCGGCTACCTCGACGTCATATTCGAAACACCCCCAGATCTCGAAGCCGACGGCCTATCGTCATGAGCGCCGCTCCGGATCCTCGCCCCAATCTATTGGAGCGCGAACGAGGAGGCAGGCTTTCACGGGTGGAACGAATCCAGGTTCGGCTGATCCGGAGAATAACCGAACCCGGATGGTTCGACAGTGGCAGGCGCTGGCTTCAACGGAACGGCAGCCAGCGCTGGATCCACGCCCTCATCAAAAACCTGTTGACAGAATTCGGCACGGAGCGTCTCCCGGAGTTCGATCCCAACAAGAGCTACATCATCGCAGCGAATCATCTGAGCATATTCGATCTCTACGCCGCCACCTCGCAGCTCATGCGACGCGGGCTGCCCCACCGTGTGTTTTTCCCCGTAAAGTCAGAATTTTTCTACGACACCCCAGCGGGATTCGTCGTCAACGCGCTGATGAGTGGCTGCGCCATGTACCCACCAATCTTCCGCCAGCGGGAACGCGCCGCCCTCAACATCGGTAGCTTGGACGAGCTCGCGTGGCTGCTGCGCCAGGGCGGGACCATGGTCGGCATCCATCCAGAAGGTCAGCGCAGCACCAGCGGGGACCCCTACCAGCTGCTCGAATCACAATCCGGTGTGGGGCGCCTCGCACGCCAAAGTGGGGCCATCGTGATCCCCGTATTCATCAACGGGCTGGTCAACGACTTGTCCCATCAGGTAAAGAGTAATTTCACCAACTCGGGAACTCCGATCCATCTTGTCTTCGGCAAGCCAGTGGAGCTCGATGAGCTCATGCAGAAAGCTCCATCACCGAAGCTGTACCGAGAGATCACCGCACGAGTCATGGCTGCCATTCAAGATCTCGCCTTCGAAGAGCGTGACTATCGGGACCAACTGCCCAACTGAACCGCTGTCCCGCTGCCTGCCGACTAACTCGGCAGCCTACTCTTCGTCGTCAAAAAAGAGCGGGTCCCGGGCACCCAAGAATTCTCGGATCCTCACCAACGCGCCGTCCACGAGACTAACAAAGCGCAGACCCAGCCCCGGCGACACGTCACTGGTTTCGGAATATTCCCGGACCCACCGCACCTCACCAACGCCTTTGATCTCCGAGTCGATCTCCGGAAGGCTGATGGAAAATGCCATCAACTCGCCGATCTTTTTTTCGACATGGGTGGCAATGAAAATCCCACCGGCAGAGAGGTTCTCGGCGAAGCCAGCGTAGAAATTGTGTTCTGAGCCCAGAGTGACATCGATCTGAACACCCTGTCTTGCGTGTTCTCGGCGGGCATCTTCGGGATCGGGGTGGATCTCGGAGAACGTCGCCTCCGCCTTCGCTTCAGTTGCCATTTTCAATCCTTATCTGCCGGGGAAACGCTGCGCTCCCCGAGCTAGTCAGCTCGGCGTAGTGGCCGTCAGTTGCGCCAACATGGGCCCCATGTGTTTCCGCTGGATACAGCGCCCACATCACCACCACCGGATGAACTCGATCGCTCGACTCGGTGTCGTACAAGGCCGTGCCGTGCCAATCAGCGCTGCGCCAATCAGCCCCGAGCCAAGTCGCCTCCGCGAGCTCCGACCGCACCGCGAGAGCGCTACCAACCAGTAGAACACCACATGCCAGCGCCGCACCGGCCCGCCGGGCTCCCACCCCGTACAGCAGCAACAGGGCGATCGCCAGCAAGCTGAGCCAGCAGCCGGGGTGCTGCACGGACACCAGTGGCGACAAGGCACGGCAGAACGCCAAAAAATCCACGTCACCCCCCACGCGATATAACTCGTCGAAGCGTGTCAGATCCGCCGAGTTCAGATCTCGTTTCGTGATCTCACCCGGTTGCGAAAACGCGTACATCGTCGCGCCGGAATCCACGTAGTTTTCCCTCAGCCCGAAGAAGTGCCCCATCTCGTGGGTCAACACGTTCTGAATGTCGTAAACTGGGGCCCCCGACTCCGGCGCCTCCTCAACCGAAGCGAAGGCGTAATCGCCATTCAGAATGATATCCGCATCGAGGATGCGACCGCTGGGACCGTCGAAAGTGATAATCGTAATCGCTAAAGCGCCGTCAGCCGCCGGGTCGCCTTCCGCGGCGAATCGAATCGTGTTCGAGTTAGGTCCCGCCGGCACGTAGCCAACCTGCCCGACACGCCGAGAGACCAACTCCACCTTCGGCATATCTGGAGATGCTTTTTGCCAGGCCCTAGCCGCTGATCTGGCAGCCTCAAAGGCTACAGGGGAGGTCAGTTGCAGAGACGGATCGACTTCCAGAATGACCCGTCGCTCCTGCCACCGAGCATTTTGCGTCGCCTCAACCGCGACGGGCGACGCCGCGTAGGAGGGGCTGGTGGTGAACAGTAGCGCGAGCACGCCTGCCCATAGCCCCCAACGCTGCCCTGCTCCCACACTCACACAACGGACCGAATCCGAGACTCGTTAAGTGGTGGCGCACCTATTCAACTTCGGTACAGGGGCGTCAAGCGCGTGGCACCAGGCTGACTGGCGACGGAGGCCTAGAGCCAGGGATTGATGCCGCTGGTCGCAGGGGCGAGCGCAATGCGCATCACGCGACGACACACCACCAGCAACACCACAAGAGCGACTCCGCAGAGCACCATCGACAGCAGCTCACGCTCAGCCGGTGGCACCCACAGCACGCCCCAGTGATGCAGGGTCATCTCCAGGGCAAAGGCCAGCGCCATCAACGCCCCCCCCGCCCGCCAGCTGTGGCGCAGTACTCGCGGCGCTGCCAGAGACGGAATCGCCATTTTCAAAAGGCCGGCCGCCAGCAAGACGCCTGCAAATTTGAACTGAAAGAACACGACCCCCAGCAGGGGCGACGACTCGACGCCGAAGCAACCTTGACCCAGATTGCCCAGGCACAGAAGGCTGAGCATCGCCACAGAAGCCGTTCGATGAAACCACGCGATCGCCTCGAACCAAGACCCCAGACGCCGAGACCCGGGGCGCCGGGATACCACCGCCTGCCGATATGCCAGCGTGCCCGGCTCCCCGACGAACCAGGCGGGGACAGCTGCCAAGAGCATCAGCAAACAGGTCGGACTCGCGAAGAGCTTCCACTGCCACGGGTAGAGGCCTTGAGCCGTCGCCCAATCCTCAACTCGAAAACTGCCCGTGGAGATCGCGGCCGTGGCAATCATTACCACCAGCGGCAAATCCAGAACCGCGATAGAGAGCGTGCTCGCCATGCCTCGGCGCAGAGACCAACCCAAGCCTTGGGCCCCCCCCGCGATCAGCCCAATCGTAGCGAAGCTGATGGACGAAATCAGATACAGCGTAATCGGCGCGTACTCGATACCCAGCATTCTGGTGCCGCCCGCGGCCGCCGCGAAAACGCCGAGCACAAGAAGCAGCAAGGCGTAGCGAATCGCTCTGGAGCCCGAACGCCCCCGTGTCCGGCTCGAATCGATCAAGGGACCGTGGCCAACGCGGGAAGCCGCAGTCGCGCCATAACGGCGCCAGGCAGCGAGACGAGCGCCGAGGCTCAACTCCAGCCAGCGACTCATCGCAAAAAGCGGACTCATGACGAAACCGAAAGCCAGCGCGGCGATCAGGAGCAATGCTTGCCAGGGAGCGGCGTCTCCGGCGGCCAGCGGAGCGAGGCCCCGGGCGTCCAAAGTGACGGCCACCACGCCCGGCACGCCCGCACGCTGCACCTCAATGGGCAAGAGGTCCTGCCCCGGAGGCAAGGACAGATCGCTCAACGTATACAGATTGAGCCCGTGAAAGCCCGTCAGGCGATCGCCCACGATGATTCCGCCACGCTGGGCGCTACTGCCCGCCCGAACTGAAACTACCGGACGCACCATCCGTTCGCCGGAAGTGCCTGCGTTACCCGCCGGCCCAAATCCAATCCCCAAAGCTTCCAAGCCTTGTATGCCAAGCCGCCGGCGCTGCGCCCGAACCGAATCGGTCACGCCGCTCGGAAAAAAGTCGAGCACGACTCCGCGCAAGGTCCCCACGATGGGAGGCGCACCGCGAAGCTTGGGAGCGAACGCGAGGCGGATGTTTCCTCGAAATGTGGAATGTCGCGCATCATCGGCGGTCCCACATAGCTGAGTACTCATCGCGTCATCCAGAACCATGGACACTTGATCCCCGGCCGAACTCCGGGCTGGAGCGGACACAAGCACGCTCACTCGCTTCGATGATCCAGCGCGCACCACCTCACCCGTCAGAGTCACAGAGGCGATCTTGCCTGCGGGCAATCCGCGACCGTCGATCAGCAGCCGGTCCCCCTGCCGAAGCTGGGCGGGGTGGACCCGCTCAACACTCAGCAGATCCGGCGCGGACTGCAGCTGGCAGGACACTGCAAAACAGCAAAGCCAGAGGACAGCGACACGCTGAAAGAACACGCTTCGGCTATAACCTCCAGCGGTACATCAGGCGAAATTTGGGCGGGCCTCAGCAGGTGCCGGCATCATTAAGTGTCAGTTTCTGGTCCGGTTCGGGGTGGATGCGCGAGGTTCCTGCTCGTGAGTGGCGACAGCTGGCGACATGCCCTGGGCGAATTTCGTAATACCCAATCTGCGTTGATGCGGGCCGCGCCCTATCGCGACACAGGCTTGGTCCCCAACCCGGCGGCCACGGCCGACCAGATCGTCGCCGCCGAAGCCCGCTTGGGCCACCGACTCCCCCCTAGTTATCGTGAGTTTTTACAGCTGCATAACGGCTGGCCGCGGTTTTTCGAGGGAGCGAGCATGCTCAGCGCATCCGAACTGGGAACGCGCAGCTACGAGACCTTGGCCCGTGCCGCCATCGAGGCTGCCGAATCCCCACTGGCGCCGGAGGCCACCCACCCCGCTTTTCGCCCTCGGCCAACCCTCATCCCTTTCGCAGTCGATGCCCAGGCCACCACCCTCTTTGCCTTCAACAGCCAGCGGCGCCACCGCGACGGCGAACTGGAAGTCGTCGCCTGGGTTAGCGAATTGGGAGTCAGTGCAACGAATTTCAGTGATTTTCTCGGATTGCTAGTGAGGCTTTGCCAGCACGAATTGGAAGATCTGCGAGCAGCGGACCGTGTGCCTCTCGGCAGGATCGCCTAGCAGACCCGCCGCCAGGACCTGGCACTACGCCCCACCCCAAATCGCCAGGAGAACCGCCTAGGGCATCGCGAGTCGCGTATCCCGATCAGTTAGTGAAGTCGGCCGCGCTGCCTAACGGCAGCTGACAGCTGAATGATCTCGCCTGGCGGGCACAACTTGACGCCATGCGCCAATCTGACTCTACTGCACGTGTGGATTCGAACCCGGATCCCGCTGAGCGAGAAACCATCACCGTGGCTGAAGAAGAAAGCACCAACGACGACGCCCCGGAGACGGGCGTCGTCCAACAGGAGTTGCGCGTGATCAAGCGCTACTCCAACCGAAAGCTCTACGACACCAAAGACAGTCGCTACGTGACACTCCTTCAAATCGCGGAAATGGTGCGCGCCGGTGAAGAAGTTCAAATCATCGACAACGCGACCAAGGAAGACAAGACGGACATCACCCTCGCGCTCATCATCTCCGAAGAGCTCAAGGCAAAACCGCGAAACATCCCGTTGGGGACCCTGAAAGCGCTGATTCGACACCGCAGCGGGAAGTTCCTCACTCAGTTGAGGGAAAGCCCGATGGGAAAGCTGATCCCAGGGGACGCCGACGAAGCGGAGCTGGCGACAGCCAAGGCCCTGCGCGACGAAGAGGAGGCCGAGATGGGCAACGATCCCCGAGGAATACGAGCGACGATAGAACAGTGGCAGAGCGTAGTGGACGAACGAATTCGGGCGATTCTGCCGAATTTTTCTACTATCCGAGAGCTGCAAAGCGACATAACTACGCTGAAGTCACGAATCGAATCTCTCGAGAGCAAGCTGGCTGAAAAGCAGTCAGACGACTCAGCCGGCTGAGCCGGCTGCAACATCCGGGCTTTGGGGATCTCGGGTGTTCAGGGACACCCTGTTTGGGGACACGCGAAGCGGCGGGCAGCCCCGCAGCTGTCCCGAGCTGTTGTTTGCAGCCAGCGCAGGCCCTTGCTGCGCCGCGGCGAGCTTTTTGTCATTGAATCGGAATAGGACTCTCTAGGTCCGGGTTGCCCCGGGAAGACCCAACGGCGTGCAGACGATGCCCCAGACAGAAGATCAGCAGTTCGAGACCCATACTCTCACCCATGTCGGGGTGTTGCTGAGTGCCGCCCGCCGTCTCACCCGCAACCCCAGTGACGCCGAAGATCTGGTTCAGGACACGCTAGTCAAGGCCTTCCGGGCCCGGCGACAATATCGGGTGGGGACCAACCTCAAGGCGTGGTTGCTCAAGATCCTGCGCAACACCTTCATCAACCGCTACCGGCGCGACACATTAGAGCGGAGCGTCATGACCCTGGAGACGGCCGCGCCACTGCGGGCAGGTTGGACCGGCAACGCTACCTTGAGCGGCATGAGAGAGGCCGAGTCCGGTGCCTTGCGACCCATGCTCGAAACGGAAATTGTCGCTGCCCTCGACAAACTCCCAGAAGAGTTTCGTTTCGTGGTGCTGCTGGCAGACGTCGAAGAACTCTCCTACCGAGAAATCTCCGAAGTCATTGAACGGCCCCTGGGAACTGTGATGAGCCGGCTACACCGCGGTCGCGCACTGCTTCGAAAATCCTTGGTGGCCCAGGCCCGAGCCTTCGGCCTCGTAGAAGCGGAGACGGACGACCAGAGTCCGGTCGATCTCGGAGCGTACCGCAAGCGAGGAGCGCGAACATGAACTGCGAAGACATGCTGCTTTTCCTCGACAGTCTGATGGACGGGGAGCTGCTCCCCCCGCAGCTGTACGATGTGCAAGCACACCTTCGAGTCTGCACCGAGTGTCGTGACCGACTCGCGCTTTGCGAAGCCATCGCCGACTCCACTCGGAAAGCTGTTCACGCCGAGCCCATCCCCACTGCACTCAGCGCTAGGATCCAGGCCGCCATTGCAGATGTACGGGACGACGAACTTCGGAACAGTTCTCCGGCGATCCAATTAGATAGCTCAGCGTCCGACGCCTCGCCTTCTGCTTCCAAAGGGCAAGCGACGCTCCGCCGGGCCATGTCCGGGCTCGCCTTGGCCGCCGCCGTTCTTCTCTACTTTGCCGGGCAGCAAAGCTCAGCTCCACGGCTCGCCACAACCCCGGTGGTTCAAAGCACCACGGCATCGGTCCCGACTAGTCCCGAGGCGGTGTCGAGCTCAGTCGAGAGCATGCTCGATCGTTTGTTGGACTTTCACGCCTCACCGCCTCCACTGTCAGCGACAGATCCTGAAGTGATCGCCCGCTTCGAACCCGATGTTGGAGTGCGCGTACAGGTACCCAGCTTCGAGCGCTACGGCGGCTTGTTACAAGGCGGCAGCGTGATCCCCATTCGAAAACACCACGCTGTGCGACTGCGCTACCGTCTGTCCAATCACGACGTCACGCTCTATGTCTACAACTCTGCCCGAGTCCCGGTGCACCATCGGCTTGAGCGCCGTATAGTCCGAGACCGACCTATCTACGTCGGACGACGCCGCGGATACCAGATTGCAGTCGCGGAACACCACGGTCTCGGTTACGCGATCGCCGCGGATCTAAGCGATCGTGAGACCGCCGAGCTCGTCGCCGGCATTCACTGACTTTCAGGGATGCGGGTCGCGGCGGACCGAGGCGCCGGGAGTCCGTTCAAACGCATTCGGCACGGCCGCCAGTGTCGGATAGCCGAGCCGCTCAGTAAACTAGCGCGAGCCCGTGTTTTCGGGGATCGGCTGCGGCCCTGAGCCCGCGTTCGTCCGCACTAATAATCTGCACGGCGCTCCCGTCACGTTTTTGAATCGACACGATTTCACCACGGGACTCAAGATCAGCAATCAGCGCCGGCGCGGCGCCCGCGATGAGCCTGATGTACGAATTCCGCGTCGGGATCCGCATCCTTGGCGCCTGGAGAGTCTCGGTCGGGCTCATCTCAAATACCAACAGGCTCAGTAGTGTCTGCGTGACGCCGGTCGCGATCGACATGCCACCAGAGCCCCCAATGCCCAGCACAGCCTTGCCGTCACGCACCACAATCGTGGGAGTCATGCTCGATACGGGTCGTGCGCCCGGGCGAGGGCGATTGGGCGATTGTTTCATTCCGAAAGGCACGACCCACGAGCGCGAGCTAAAATCGTCCAGCTCATCGTTGAGCACCACTCCGCTTGCCGCCGCCTCTGCCCGAATGCCGAAGGCGCGATTCACGGTCGCCGTCAGGCTCACCATATTGCCGCCGGCATCACGCGTCACCATGTGGGCGGTTCCGTGTTCTTCTCCATCGAAGCGAGGGATCCCGTGCGTACGGGTCAATGAGATACGAGCGCGCCGTTTCTGCATACGCGCGGGTGCGAGCAGGCCCGCCATGTCCACCGTCTCGAACTTCGGATCGCCCAAGAAGCGAATGCGATCCGCAATCGCCCCGCGCATCACTTCCGCGAGCAAGTGTTGATAGGCGCCAGTGTTGTGGCCTAACGCCCGTAACTGAACAGGATCGAGCATCTTCAGAGCCTCCGCCAACATCAGACCTCCGGCGGACGGCGGCGGCATGCTGTATACGGTACGGTCTCCCCACGGGACGGCAAGCGCCTCGCGGATCTCGACGCGGTAGTTCGCCAGATCCTTTTCCGTCATGGGACCTCCCAAACCACGAACGCGCTGCACGATGTCGCGCGCGACCGGTCCTTCGTAGAACGCTCGGGGCCCCTCAATACCCAAACGCTCTAAGGTCTTGGCCAATGCTGGATTCTTCAGGCGTGCGCCCTGGCGAGTTACGGATCCGCGTAGAAAGTATCGCGCTTTCAGCGCTGGGTCGCCGAACAGTTTAGCCCTCATCCCGGGCAGTACCTGTGCCACGTGCTCACCAAGGAAGTAGCCGGAACTGGCGAGCTTACGCGCCGGTGCCACCACGTCCTTCCATTTCATGGAGCCAAAACGTTGATGAAGGGCGAACAAGCCACGCGCCTCTCCCGGCACCCCGGTCATATGCCCCCGCATCTCTTTGGAAAGCGGACGGCCCTCAAAGGAGTGGGCATCAACCGCCGCTGGCGCCATTTCACGAAAATCGATCACGGTGCTTTTGCGAGCCTTGGCATCCCACACCATCGCAAAACCACCGCCACCGAGACCGCTCGAGGTCGGCTGGGTCACCCCGGACACCAATACCGCCGTCACCATTGCGTCGGCCGCGTTGCCACCGGACTTGAGCACGGCCAACGCCGCTCGGGCCGCATGGGGACTCTCGGCGGACACCGCCATGGATGGGACTCTGGCGGACAGCTCCGGCGTGGCTGCCGCCAATGCCAGCAGCACCACGGCAGGAGCGCTCCATCCTGCGGCTCCAGCCAGCCATCCCCGAACAATCTCCCGCGATTGTCGCCATTGCACGGCTAGCTTCATGCCCTACAGTTAACTCCAAGACCCGCCAGACAGGTGCAATTTCACCCCACAAGGGGTGGCCGCGCTCACTGCCGCAGTTTTCCCTCGAATTCGGCTATCGAATCCTCCACTGTCCCCCGACCACGGCTTTCCCTCATGGCGAGGGTGCCCCGCACTACGAGATCCCCGCACTATGAGATCACAGTGACGTACCTATTTGTGATGGATCCGGCCGAAACCATGTCGCCGGATAAAGACACCAGCTTCGCGTTCTTACGCGCGGCCGACAGCATCAACCAGCCTTGTTTGCACGCCCTTCCCGGCGACGTGTATTGGCAGGGTGGCAAAGTGTGGGCCCATGCACGCCCCATCATCGTCAGCGATAGCCCCCCCCACGTCAGCCTCAGGGACGCCAGCAGCGTGCCTGTTGCGGATCTCGATGCTGTGTTCATCCGCAAGGATCCGCCCTTCGACGAAAATTATCTGCACCTCACCCAACTGCTCGATCTGGTGGTCGATAGCTGCCTGGTGCTCAACCGCCCCACGGCGCTGCAGGCCGCGAACGAAAAACTCTACGCTCTGCGCTTCGCCGAGTGGATGCCCAAAACGATGGTCTCGGCAAATCCCGACATCTTGCTGGCCTTCATCAGCGATATCGGTGGCGATGCCGTCATGAAACCGCTGGACGGCGCGGGAGGCAGCGGGATACTGCGGGTCACCCCCGACGGCCGCAATACCCGGGCAGTGGTCGATCTACTCACCTCCGAGGGCAAGACCCTCGCGATGGCCCAAGCATTTGAACCGGCAGTGATCGGCGGCGACAAAAGAGTCTTGTTGCTCGATGGGCAGTTGTTGGGGGCGATCCGCCGGGTGCCGCGCGCGGATGACTTTCGCGCCAACATTCATGTCGGAGGGAGCGTCGAAGCAACAGAACTCACAGCCAAGGAGGCCGAGCTCGTAGGGCTGGTCGGCCCCCAACTAGCTGCCGAGGGTCTCTACTTCGTCGGCTTGGATCTCATCGGCGAGAAGTTGATCGAGATCAACGTCACCAGCCCCACCGGGATCCAAGAGCTCGCGCGACTGACGGGCACCGATCCGGCGGCAAGAGTTATCCAATGGACGGAGTCCAAGCGGCTCCGCTCCCACTAGAAGAGCCCGTTCCACCTCGAGGAACTTGGCCCGCAGGCCCAGAATGCCTCAGCGTGCTTTCATGGCTACATCCTGTGAGGTCTGTGAAACCCTGAGGAGGCTCGATCACCACTCTGCAGGGGAAACCGACGCCCCCGTGCGAAACCTAATCCTCGATGCGCGCCTCGTGGTCCTGTGCGAGCCCCACGCCAGCGGGCTACGGGACGCCGGCGTGGATTCGCTAGATGGACTTCGCGACCTCTATCACGAGCAGGGCGCCCTAGCCCATCGCCGCTCCTTGGTGGATCGCCGAGCCGAGCTCGACCGACGAGTCTTCCCCGCACGTCCGGAACTGCGTCGCTACGACAGCGGGCGGCGATCCCACGATCCGGAGTAGTCCAACAGCTCTACTGGAGTTTTCTTTCAGGTCCTCGGCCCTGCGGGCCTGCGGCGTCTCGCCGTCGGTGAGTCCTAGGCGTTGCTGTATTCGATGAATTTTTCTGCGAAGCGAGCGATGTGCTCATCGCGATCGGTTTCGTTGAGGAGCTCATGATAAGCGCCATCGATCACCTCGAGCTGACGGATCTCGCTCTGAATTAGCGAGAAAAAACGCCGGGTCGCATCCAGCGCCACCAACTTGTCGGCACCCGCAGCACGGCAGTAGCAGGGCAAGCGAAACGATGCCGCCTGCACGTCGAGTGCTCCCAAAGCCCCCTCGACTTCGGTGAACCAACGCAGGGTCACACGATGCAACACCAAGTCATCCGCTTCCCGCGCCCGCACCATTTCCGGATCATGACTCAAGTCGCTGGCGTTGATAGTCGCCGGCTGGGTCATGCGAGGCACGAAGCGACTCAGCAATCGCCCCAGTGCTAGTTGGATTGCCGGCACAGGCAATCCCAAACCAAAGAACGGTGAGCTGAGCGTCAAGGCGGCGTAGCGTTCCGGTCGCTGCATGGCCGCTCGGGTACTGATCAACGCCCCCAGACTGTGGCCGAATAGAATCGGTTTCGGCGCCTTCTTCCACGCCGGCTGATCTTGCAGAGCGTCGTACACGCGGTCGAGATCCCGCAGGTAGTCTTCAAATCTCTCGACGTGACCCGAAGGGCCACCAGAGTTGCCGTGACCGCGCAGATCGTAGTTCGCCACCAGCACGCCCGCCTCGGTCCATGCATCTACGATGTGGTCGTAGCGCGCCATGTGCTCGCCATAGCCATGGGTGAGCAGTACCGCCGCCTTGGTTTCCCCGGCGGGTTCGTGCAACTGGTAAACGATATTCGGAGTGCTGTCGCCGTTGCCGGCTAATTGTAGGGTCATGTTGTCGGCGACAACATTACCGCATCAGTAGCCCGCTTCCGAGCCAGCCGTGATGATCTCCTCGCTGGGAGCTAGTAATTCATCATTGCTCTCTACCCGTAGGCGTTCGCCATTGCGATCCACCACCTCCACCACCACTTCGATGGCGATATTGGCTGGTTCGGTCGTGCGTAGACCGATGTCAAATCCGGTCACGCCCGGAATGACAGCGGGTTGGTAGGGATCCACCAGCGGGCTCGATCCCGAACGATTCGGCAGTGAGAAAGCATGGTTCACCAAGCCCACCGAGCTCGATTCTTCCATGCCCATGCCCGCATCGGTGGCAACCACTACCCCCAGCTCGAGAATGTTCATCACCGTAGCAAAATCGATCATCATCTCGCGAACGTCAGCGAAATCGTAGACCCGGCGCACTCGCGAAGAGCGACCCAGTTCGTCCGCGGTGCCCGGCAGCTCCAAGAGCACATCCATTCCGGAAAGATTCGGTATGAATTCTCCATCTTCGGCGTCGACCAAGGCCAGCCCCGGCCAGTAGCGACCGAACTCACTGTGAGGATCCACCAAGACATAGACATTGTGCGCCTCGGCATCGAGGTTGCTCAGGGTCCAAACTAGCTGCACCTCAAGATCGTCATTGCTCACCCAAGGCGCCCGCTCGAAGGGCGCGGGCTGAGACGAATAAAGCCTGTCCCAATCCGCCTGCTCCGGGAGCAAGATCGGCAGCTCCACCGAGGTCCGCACCTCGTACAAAACCATTTCGCCATCATCGAAGACCGGTTCCGTCGTCGACGTCATGCCCACCCGCACCGTCTGGGTCGGGTGAGCCGTATCTGGTGCACAGGCGACCGCCAGCCCCACGCTGAGCAGACCGCCGATCCAAGCAGTGCGAACAATTTCCGAGGCGAGTAGGTTTCTAAGTTTCATGAGTTGGAGTGATTGATGCCAAATGTATGCCGCAACAGCTGTCGCCAAGACTGGCCAGATAACTAGCGTTTTACGGAAATTTTAGGCGTCGAAGCTTTGGGGCCTGGGGGCCTGGCCCCCCGGCCCGGCGTCAACACGGGGGGCTAGACGCCCTACTTTTTCCCCGGGCGGAACATGAAAGGATACGCCGCATTGGTGGCCTTGCCCGCCGTCGGAAATCGTAGCCGCCGAACTTGGCGAAGGATGCAGCCCTCCACCCGAGCGCTACCCAAGGACGAACGTGATACCCGAGCGCCGTTAACGGAACCGCCTGCACTGATGCTCCAGGAAATGGTCAGGCCTCCCTTAAGAGAAGGATTGCGCGCGGCCGCCGACTCGTAACAAGCGCGGAATGCGCCGAAGCGCGAGTTGACCACCCGTTGAATTTGCGCCGGCGTGAGTCCGCCGTTCTTGGCACCGCCTTGTTTGCCGACAACCTTTTTCTCGCCGCCTTCGCCGCCACCCTTGCCACCGAGCGCGCCGCCACGACCCTTGCCGTAGCCGCCGCCACGACCCTTGCCCCAACCGGTCTTCATCGTGCCGGAGCCGAATGGAACACCAGCGCTGTCGCCGCCGCCACCACTCCCGGTTCCTCGAAAACCCAGACCGGTGCCTCGACCCAAGGAAATGCTGTCCGAATCGAGCCCGCCGAGGGCCTCGGCCACACTACTGATGGAACCAAGAGTCTGCCGGATCTCTTCGCCGACCTCGCTGTCAAGCACTTCACTCATGGCTCCGAGGCCCTGACGCAATTCGCCCTTCAGCTTAGTGTTCTCTGCGGGGCCCTTCTTGCCCAGCTTGCCCTCTGAGCCCTTGGCTTTCTTGCCGCCGCCTTTGTCCTTCTTGTCCTTCTTGCCCTTGTCCGACTCGGGTTCTGCCTCGATTTGCAGGATCTTGGCTATCTCTTCATCCGAGACCAACTCCATGGGTTTCGGTATCAAACCCGGCGTGGACAGGGCGAACAACAAGGCCAAACCACCCACCAGCGACAGGAAGGAGAAGACGTAGGCGAGAGCAAAAACCCAATCAAATCGAAGCTTGCGCGGCAATGGCGCTGGGTTCTCCGTGAACTGAAAGAAGATCGAAAAATTGCCGTACTGCAACAGACCGTAGTCGCCCGACACGATTGGGATTGGCGCGCCGCTGGCAGCTAAGTGCGCCGGGTTTTCCTGACGGCCGCGCAGATGCACCAGCCCGCCCGTGGCGCCTTTGGCATCCAATTCCCAGCCTGCCCCCACAGCCCGAATGGGCACGTCCACCACGGGAGAGCCCTCAGGTTTCGGTACCCTTCTCGGCGTCCCCAGCTCGAAGGACTCGCCCGTCGCGAGGCGCTCCAGACTCACCACAGTAGTGCCCCAGACCGCCGCAGCGCTGAGGCGGACAAGCCCCTGGCTTGCTCCCTGGCTTGCTCCCCGGCTCTTATTCATCGCAGAGCTCGATGGCGACGGGTGTCGCTCAGCTCGAGCAAAAACGACCGGTGCCCTAGGGCGCCCGTCTGAAATTCCGCCCGTACGCGACGGAGGAAATACATAATCTGTGGAGACCTCAAGCGACCTTCAACATCCACCGCCCCGAAGGTGTGCGTCTCCACGCCCTCGCGGTTGGTTTTCGTGTCCACCTTAGCGGGCGCCACCTTGGGGGCCCTCGCCGGGGCGGCTTTCTTCTCCGCCCGCGCCCCACCTTCGGCTGCCACTGTCGGACTCAGCAATGCTGTCGCCAACAGTACGAGTGAAAGAACGTTGTGCCGCAAACGGGGCGTCGGGAGACGTCTCAATGCCATGATTCCGGTAGCATAGCGTCGGATCCATCCGCTCCGCTAGACGGCGACGCACCCCAATGGTGCCTACAGCCCCCAGAACCGCCGGACGTCCAGTGCCGCCATGTGGGTAAATGTGGGGCACTCCCGACCCGTCGACCCCATTTACCGCTGGGGCACTGAACAAGTGCCCGAATTCCCCGAAAAGCGGGGTTGCGAAGCGCTACCCCGCAGATTAGGGTGCACGCCCTTCAAATGGCTAGTGCAGTAATTCAAACAGGTGGCAAGCAGTATCGTATCGCTGAAGGCGAAACAGTCCGCTTACCGAAACTCGACGGCAAGCCCGGCGACAGCGTGACCTTCTCCGAGGTCCTTCTCGTCAGCGGCGATTCCCCCAAAATCGGCAAACCCCTAGTCAGCGGCGCGTCGGTTAGCGGTGAAATTGTGAGCCAAGGTCTCGACAAGAAGATCGTGGTCTTCAAGTTCAAGCGCCGGAAGCGGTACCGCAAGAAGAACGGACACCGACAGCAGTTCACCGAAGTTAAGATCACGAAGGTAGCGAGCTAGTCATGGCACATAAAAAAGGTGGCGGTTCAACCCGAAACGGTCGCGATTCATGCGCACAGAACCGAGGCGTCAAAGTCTACGGTGGCCAAGAGGTCAGTGCCGGCAGCATCCTGGTTCGTCAGGTTGGCCAAACCATCGACCCCGGCCGCAACGTCGGTCGTGGCAAAGACTTCACTCTGTTCGCGCTGATTGACGGCGAAGTAAAATACGAGTGGGTCAACCGCAAGAAAAAGCGAGTCAGCGTCTACGCTGCCGCCGTCTGATTGTAGTTCAACTACAAGCTGAATCGAAGCCAACGGATCCTCAGATTCCTGAGGCCTCCGCGCCCGCCACAACGGCACCCTAAGGTGCCGTTCGTCAGTTTGTCGTAGCGGCCTGTGTTCAGCGCAGCTCGATTTGCAGCGCAGTTCCGACAGATTTGGGCGGACACTATCCGCCGCCTCATTTTCTCGCTACCCAAGGGAAGCCATGAGCGATGCGCCCAGCCCCATCGAAAGACCGAGGTACCTGCTCCTTGCTCTGATCGCGCTGTGGTGTCTCGGCATGCACGACATGAGCGACGGCTGGCACAGCACGCAGCTCATCACCGATCCGCTGAGTAGCACGCTCCGACCAGCCGGAATCAACGAGTGGCAATCCCTGTATTTCGATGCACGCTTCGATGCCATCGCCAGTCACAATCAGCTGATTCTCCCGCTGAGCATCGGGCAACTCATGCTGGGTGCGATGCTGGCTTTCATCAGCACTCACGCACTGTTTGGCGGTCGCGCCTCGGTAGCCTTCGCTCTACAGGTGATTGGAGCCAACGCCCTTCTGCTGATTTTTAGCTACATTCTCTGGGAGCCGCTCCGGCAGTCAATGGTCGAGCTCATCCTGCAGGCAGACCCCTTGCCCAAGGAGCTGCTCGCCGCCGGCGACGATGCACCCAAGCTGCTGTGGGGGCAGTTCCGCGCGTCTTTCGGACTGCAGCTAACTGTCCTACTCGCTAGCGCCCTGGCACTGAGCAGGCGCGGGGCCCGGGACTACCTGGGACGCGAGCGCGATAACGTCAACGAAAGCTGATGGGCTAATGGCGGACATTATCGTTCTGCCGCCAGCGCTCGCCTCGCAAATCGCCGCCGGCGAAGTGGTCGAACGCCCCGCCAGTGCACTCAAGGAGCTGATCGAAAACTCCATCGATGCCAACGCCAGCCGTATCGACATCGAAGTGGAGGCCGGCGGAATCGCCCGCCTGAGCGTCTACGACAACGGCGACGGCATGAACCCCGCCAACGCCCAGCTCTGTCTTGAGCGACACGCGACCAGTAAGCTCCGCCACATCGACGAACTGGAGGTGCTCCGGAGCCTCGGCTTCCGGGGCGAAGCATTGCCGAGCATCGCGTCCGTCAGCCGCTTCACCCTCCAGACCCGCGACGAGAGCTCCACCGGCGGAACGGAACTCAGCAGCTCGGGTGGCAGTCCGCCGTCCCTCACGCCGGTGGGCATGGCCGTCGGCACTCGCATCGACGTCCGCGACATATTTTACAACGTGCCCGCCCGACGCAAGTTTCTTCGCTCCAGCGGTACCGAGTCCGGACACATCACAGAGGTGGTCGAAGCCGCGGCACTCTCTTGTCCCCACATTAGTTTCAGTCTCCAGCGCGACGGCCGAAAAACTCGCGAATGGCTACGGGCTCCAGACCGCTCGGAACGAGTCCGAGCGGCTGTGTCGGAGGAACTGTTTCGATGTGCCGGCGAGAAGGGTCCGCTGAGCATCGAGGCCTACTTGTCTCGTCCCGAACGCGCGCGGAGCGGAGCCGGCGGACTCAAGCTATTCGTCAACAACCGCCCGGTACGGGCTCGCTCGCTACTTCACTCCGTCGCCCAAGCCTACGGCAGTGTACTGGAACGCGGGCGTTACCCCCGCGGTGTGATCTATCTCGACATCCCCGTGGAGTTGGTCGACATCAATGTGCATCCGCAGAAAACCGAGGTTCGTTTCGCCGATCCTCGCGCTGTATCCGATGCGCTTTACCACCTGCTCAGCCGCGAACTGGCATCGGTGTTTTCCTTGCCGGCGCCATCCGCTTCGCCCTGGGGCAACGCCCGCGCGAAGCAGGACGCCGCCGACAGCGGAACGCCCTACGGCGCCAAGGCTCGCCCCGAAGCCCCGTCCCCCGAAGCCCCGTCCGAGGGACGGGGAGCCGCGCCTGGGACGCCGCTCCAACACAGCTTCGCCACGTCCCAGGCTCCGGGGTCATCGCCCTTCGCAGCGCCCCCTCCTTCGGGAGCGGACCCGCTCATCGCCCCCTCCGAGGCCTCGGAGAGCGCTCTAATTTACGTCAACGACGCCACACGAGCGCCCATCGCTCCCAGCGAGAGTACGAATTGGGGCAGTCTTCGATTCATCGCTCAAGTCAAACTGACCTATCTGTTGTGCGAGGGTCACGACGGGCTGTACATTATCGACCAACACGCAGCCGCCGAACGAGTCAACTTTCATCGCCTGCGCACCCAGTACCGGAGCCGCGAAGTTCCCGCCCAAGCGTTACTGTTTCCTGTCACCATCGATCTGAACCAAAACGAGAGTGAACTGGTCGCGGAGTTGAGCCAAGAACTGCTCGGTCTAGGCATCGACGTACAATCCCGCGGGCCCGGCATGGCGAGTATCCATAGCGTCCCGAAGTTGCTGCAGAGCGCGAGCCCCGAACGCCTGCTGCGCGATTTGCTCACTGAGGTTTCGCGATCCGGTCGTCGTGCCTTTTCCGCCGCGGTGGATCTGGCGCTGGCGACGATGGCCTGTCACGGGTCCATCCGCGCCGGCGATAGCGTCTCCGTCGAAGAAGCCAGCGCCCTGCTTGCCGCCTTGGACGGCGCCGATTTTGCCGGGCATTGCCCCCACGGTCGGCCCGTCGTGAGCGCCACCAGCTGGGCCGAGCTCGAACGCCGGGTGGGCCGCCGCTGAACTCCGCGCTACCGATGACGGCTGACAAACCACTTCTTATCGTCGTCGGGCCGACGGCGTCCGGCAAGAGCGCGCTCGCCCTACGCCTGGCGGCCGAAACGCACGGCGAGATCATCAGCGCCGACAGCGTACAGATTTATCGCCACTTCGATTTGGGCAGCGGAAAGCCGAACGCCCAAGAGCTGTCGCGCGTCCGTCACCACGCCATCGACAGCCACGAGCCGCTAGACACGGTGGACGCAGCAGGCTGGGCTCAAATAGCTGAAGACGCCATCCAAGATATCCGCGCGCGCGGCAAACTACCCATCGTGTGCGGTGGCAGTTTCTTGTGGGTGCGAGCGCTGATGTATGGACTGGCGCCGGCTCCACCCGGCAGCCCGGAACTACGGGAAGAACACGCCGCGTTCATTGAACAAAAGGGCCGAGCCGCTCTTCACGAGCGCTTGCGTGAGATCGACCCGGCGGCTCATGAGCGCCTGGCACCGAATGATTTTGTACGGGTCAGTCGAGCCCTAGAGGTGTTCGAGCTATCTGGTAAGTCCATCAGCGCCTGGCAGAAGGAGCACGGTTTTCGCACTCTCAAACGACCCGTGCGGTTGATCGGCATCCAGCACGAACCCGATCACCTCAGCGAGCGTATTGCCCAACGCATCGAGGACATGTTCGACCACGGCTGGCAGGCGGAGGTGCAAAGCCTGCTCGACCGCGGATTGGGCGAAAGCCGGGCCATGGGTGCGGTCGGGTACCGGCAAATCGCTCAGCACTTGGGTTACGAGTTCGCCAAGCGTGCGGGAGCTGCCCCCGAAGCGGGTCCTGCGGACCACCACAGAGGGGATCGCCCCCTCAGCGAAGAAGAGTTGAGGGCGAAGATCCATCGCGCCACGCGCACCTTCTCGAAGCGCCAGCGCACATGGCTGAAGGACGAAACGATCGAGTGGATCCGTCCGGCCGACGTCGATCAATTTGCGCTGTAAGCAACCCTTGCCTGCACAGCCTCACTCCGGCGCCGGGTGCGCGCTTTAGCGTTGGCGGGCTCAGCGTTGCCGCACGCAGCGATCGAGCGGCAGCGTCCGGCCGACTTCGTTCAGTGAGCGCTCTACGCGATCGCAGCTTGCCCAGTCGCGCTCAGTGCGCCGGCGGTGCGCTCATTTTCCCAGGGCGATGGATCGGTCCAGCAGCTCGGAAAACGACGCCACCGAGATGGGTTCGGCAGTCGTACTGAATTTGGCGGGGGAGACGCCGGTCGGCGCAGAGTGTCGCCGCACAGAATGAGCGTCCGCTTCACTGGCGGCCGCTGGCTCTGCTTGGGTGCCGCCGGGTGCCTCCGGAGTACTTGAGTACTTGGCGTCCATTCGCGCCAAATCGGCAGCTGCCGTAGGTGGCGGGGCGAGGGAGGCGTCGTAGGTGCCCACCGTACTTGAGCCATCGGGGATCTCAAGCTCGAGATCGTCCTGATCAGCACGGACCTCGAGCTCGGAAGGCACCTCTAGTTCGAGCTCCGCATCGGCGGAATCCGCTCCATCAATCTCCACCGTGGAGCCCAGTTGCTCCATCGTGGGTCCAGTGGAGACGGGGGGCCTAACTGCAGGTTCGCGGACGTCCACCGCCAGCAAATCGTCGATGTCGTCCGACTCAGACGGAGCGGCTGCGGCTGCGGGCACGGATACAGGGCCGGACTCTGGCGGTGGAGTCACGGCGCGGTGATCGCCTGCGGAAGCAGCGCCGAGCGCCTCGTCTAGAGAACCAGCGATGGCGCGTCTGGACGAAGCAGGGGCTTCCTCCTGGCTGCCAGCCAGGATGTCCTCCTCGCTGCCAGCCAGGATGTCTTCCTCGCTGCCAGCCAGGATGTCCTCCTCGCTGCCATCCATGTCGATCTCCTCGAAATCTTCCTCGATCACCTCGTACTCGTCATCGATGCCGAGATCGTCCACCTCTTCCATCGTGACTTCGGGCGCGGAGGTGGGTGGCGGTGCCACTTCCACTGGCGGAGGCGCGGCAACCGGAGCGGGCGCTGCCACTGGCGGAGGCGCTACGACTTCGGGCTCAGGCGCCGAAGCTGCCGCCAACGGCCGCGGCTTGGCCACGTTAGCCAGAACACGGCTGAGTAGACTTTCTAGTTTGGCGATTTTTTCTTGTGCGTTCATGCTGAATTCGCCTTTCAACCACCGCTATTGAGCTGCTCAAGGATTTGGCCAACAGACTGACCTTGGCCGAGCCAGCCGCGGACCTTGGCCGCTGTGACAGGATTGGTCACTAACAATCGTACCGTCCCATCCGTGTGGGACAGCGGAACTAAGGTCGCCTCCCGGGCGAGGCCGCGAGCCATGGCACCCTCCAGCACCCCGGCAACAAATACGTCTCCTGCAGGTCCGAAGGGGGACTGCTCAACAACGAGCAACAGCGCGTTCGCCCAGCGCTCTACTGAAAGAGAGCCCAAGCCCAGTACCGCTAGATCCCCACCGAGGTGATCCACCACCGATTCGACAGTAGCGCCCTCAGGACCGTCGCGCAGGGCGTCCGCCAGGCGTTTGCCGGCCTCCGTGCCCACAGATCGAGCGAAATCTTTGGTGGCTTCCTCGCCCGCCGCCTCACAAAAGCGGATCAGGACGTCTACCCCAACCAGCACGGAGCGTTCGCTACCGCGTAGGGCTACGGTGCCGGATCGGACATCAAATTCAACGGCGGAAGTGGGGTCGAAAGGTGACTGGGACATGTTGTGCTGCGCTCTTCTGCTTGCGGTCCACGATGAACGGACGCGAGTATAGGCGTTGCAAGCGCAGGACTGTCAATTATGGGCCGGAGATTGGCCTAGCTCACCCCTGCCCTGTCCCGAGCCCCGGCCATGATCCTACCCCCGAGATCCCGAACCACGCCACGAACATGCTGCCAGCGCCGGGACTGGCTGCGCACGTTGGCCGGGCTCACAGCGCTGCTTTGGCTGTTTGACGCGGGCCTAGCCACCGCGACATCCGATCGGCCGGGCAACCGGCGAAGCATTCTACTAGGCGGTCCCGGGCTCCTCGGGGGCGATGAGGCGCCGGAACGTCAGCGATATATCGACCCGAAGCTGCCAACGGGGCCCGGTTTCGCGATCTCAGCTCGGCAAGCTGAGGGATTCGGAGCCGCGGCCTGCGCCGCCCAAGCGCCGGTGTGTGTATCCCCAGGCCCGGGGGTGAGCGATCAGAAAAGCCTCGCTTACCTAAGTGAGCTGGAAAATGCCTATGAAGCGCTCGTAGGCGCCGGTGCCCTGCCGCCACCGAAACTGGGCTGGCTGCCCGGAGTCGGTCCCCGCCTGGTGCTCCGGCTGTTAGCGGACGCTTCCCAACTAGATAGCCAACGTCACCAGCAACTCGTGCGCGGGCTGCACGACGGAGCGCACGCCAGCGCCGAGTGCTCCGTAGGTGTCGGCCAGCCCGCGCGACGCGCTAGTTTCCTGTGCGTCGGCGAAGCCATCGCCTGGGGACTCGACGCCACCGAGGGTCCCCACGCTCGTCGCAGCTATGCCACGAATCTTTGGTGGTCCTACGGTTCACCCAGCTCTCAAGATCTGCACGCCATTGACCGCGTGCAAGCGAACCCGCACCTATCGCTACTCGGGAAGTCAGTCTCGCCCCAGAGTGAAGGCAACGCGCTGTTTCTTCATTTCCTGGAACGCCAGTTGTCGGCGCAATCTCCCGCCGCCTTCGGCACGACTCTGTTCGCGGTCGCCGCCGGTGCCCACGCCAGGCCTGCCTGGCAGTGGAACAACGAACCGGATTGGATGGATGTGCTGCGCCACAGCTTACCAAACAAACAACGGGACCTAGCCGACTTGCTCGGGGACTTTTCCGTCGCGCGGGCGCTGCTGGGCAACCGCCAAACTGCTGGAGACTGGCCCGAACTGGATTGGGCGCGACCCGTCGGCGGCATCCGATTCGAGTGGCGAGTGCCGTTCTCGTCTCTGCCGCGCAATCTCGCCCCCGACCACCCCATCGAACCCACCGGCTCAAGCTATATCTGGATCGATCTAGACCGCATCACTCCCCAACAAAGCCTAGGCTTCGACGCCCACTGGGAACGCCCAGTCAGTTTCAAGTGGGTCGTCCTGTTGCTCGGAGCCAGCGGCGAGGTCCTCCGGCGACTGGATGTGCCCTATCTCGAAAGTGCCGATCAACAACAAGCCACCTTCGAGCACATTCACGGTGGCAAAGCTCTGTTAATCTGCGGAACGAACATCGGTGGCGTCTCGTTGCACCATCCCTTCGATCCCGATCTCGAGCCCTGGGAGCCCCACAGCTACACGCTTCATCTGGGTGTGCTCTAGGGCGCGCGGCTATATTTTGGCCTACGCAGCCGAGGGGTAGCGTCTCGGGCGCCGGGCAAAGGCCCAGCCGAGAACGAACAAGCAGGCCAGACCCCCGCGGGGTTCTCCGCCCCCGGGTGCGCCAAGCTGGCAGCCGCCACGCAAGCTAGCGCCTCCCACGGCGACATGGCGATCCACCGCGATGGGCAATCGAATGGACAACAATCGCTCACCGTCCAAGCGGATCTCCACTTCCAATTCGTTGCCTCCACTACCGGCTTGCCCAGCCATGTGAGCTCGCCATAGACCGGGCGCGACGGGGTCCAAAGCATCGAGCACCACCGCGTGCTTTGTGGTCAAGGTCACCCGCCCGGGCGAAAATCCACCCGCTGGGCGACCGTCCGCATCTCGCAACTGAGCGTTCAGGGTGATGGACCACGACCCGTCAGGACGGGCGTAGGAACTGCTGGTCGCCAGCCAACTTTCTGCCGCCGTCGGCAGGTGTTCTCCGTCACGCCCCGCAAAGGCATCTTCAAAACCCATCAGATCCAAGGCGCCGGGCCCGACCTGCTGCGGGGAGTACCCCCCCCCCTCGATCTGACGAGCCCCGGCTTGCATCAAGTCGCGTAGCTCGTCCTGGTTCAAGGTCGGATCCCGCTCCAAGAACAACGCCAAAGCCCCCGCGACGATGGGCGCCGCCATGGAGGTCCCCTGCAACACGGCATGCGAATCGTCGAGAACCTGGCAGTCCACTCCCGTCGAGCAGCAACCCTCCTCGTTGGCGCAAACAAAACCCTGTCCACCGAAAATGCTCAGCGCCGTCTGTTGCGGATCCGCAGCGATTGACAAAGCACCGACGACAAATCCACCGGGGGCGACAATGTCCGGCTTCATGATCCCCGCTGTGCCAGGTCCCGCGGAGCTATAGGCGGGCACCGAATCCAGCCCGTTTTGAAAAGGCACGATGGTTTCGAAATTTCGGGTGTCCCAACTCTCGCGATTGTTAGTGGCTCCCACGCTGATCAACTTCGGGTGGTCGGCAGGCACCGTTACCGTGCCTTCTTTGAGGGCTGCCGGCACCAAGGCGCCACGACTCCCCCGGAAGGGACTGAGTGCGCCCTCGGATTGGATCCACACGCTGGCCGTTCCTCGCCCCCGCAGCCGCAAGGCGAATGTCTCGCCAGCCGGCCACGCGCCCTCGACAATTACCTTGATGCCAGCGGGGCCGATGTTGTTCGCCGACGCATTGGGGTCGTTGTTGACGATGCTCACGACGAGCTCGTCGTCCGTCCCCGTCACCGATTCTCCTGAGGCGACGGGTGACAGCCACGGCCCATCATGTCGATCGAAGCCAATGCTCAACTCATCCGTTGGCTGCTTGTCGATCCACACCAACACACTCCCCCGGGTCTGCGCCCCACCCTCCGCAGGCGTCAGGATCGGTATCCGGGAGTCCACTCCCGGTGCTACGTGCACCTCGGTGTGAATGCCCATGGGTTGCGGATAGGGGCTATCTTCGACCACCTCGAGCGCACCGCTGTTGCCGACCGCTACCACCAGGGCGTGGCCAGGCTGCTCCGGCCCCACAAAATCGCTCAACGCTTCTCCCAAAGGACTGCTGCCATCGTGCGGTCCGAAATCACTACCCAGGCTGACATTCGCCACCACCGGCAGCCCGAGGCCGTCAGCCTGGTCGAAGATGAAGGCCGCGCCCGCGAGAATGTCAGCGTCAAAAATTTCGTTCTGCATAACGCCACTCACGCGAGCAATGATCAACGTCGCCTCCGGTGCCATGCCGACCCTCAGGGGGTCGCTGGCGCCATTTCCTGCCGCCAAGGAGGCGACATGAGTCCCGTGACCGATATCGTCCTCGGGATCATCATTCCGCGATTCGCTGGCGATGGCAGCGTTGATCTCAGCGCGGCCGTAAACCGCGCAACCATCTTCTTGGTTACAGCCGTAACGAGCTTCTAGCTCCGGGTGTTGCCCCAATGGCGTCCCGAAAAAGTCGATCAGCCAGGCGACCCGCGTCGTTCCGTCACTCTCGCGAAAATCATCGTGGGTCACATCTATCCCGGTGTCGACGATGCCCACGACCACCCCACGGCCCGTGCTCAGGGTCGCGGCTCGATATTGCCAAGCGCCCGTCCAAATGGCGGCTTGGTCCATCAACAGACGGCGGGGAGCCGTCCAGTACGCCCGCGGCGGTGGCTCCTGTCCCAGAAAATCCGCCGCGTGCTCGCGAGTAGTATGCAGAATGCCGTAACGGCGGCTGACTGCAATCAAGCCCGGCGTCGACCGGCTCAGGGTGTCCAGCGGCACCAGCAGTTTGGCGGTTGAACTAGTGGCGAAACTACCGACGCTACCGGGACTGATCGCGTTGGCATCCGCCTGCCGCCCCGCCTTCACCCATTCGTTAGCGTCAATTTGGGCTTGGCCTGTTGACGAACAAAACAAACATCCGACTAGGGCAAGACCAAAGATACCCCCAGGCAGGCGCTTCTTGCGACCGCTGCTACATCGGGAAGACGACGTGTTTTTTCTCACCGGGTCCTGGCAGAGGGACGGTGGCTGCGGCGAATCGTGTCGCGACGCAGTTCCGGAGCTCTTCGAAACCCACAATGTCATCGATGACCAATTCATTGGCTAGCTTGCCGATGCTAACACCCTCCCGGTACTCGTCTCGGTATTGCTTCACCAGAGCGTCGCGCTCCGGCCCCTCGGGAACAGCGTCTATCTTGTTTTTGTAGACCGCATTGACCGCTGCCTCAGGGCCCATCACTGCGATAACCGCCGTCGGCAGCGCTATACAGGCCTCGGGCTCAAAAGCTGGGCCGCACATGGCGTACAAACCCGCCCCATAGGCCTTGCGGACCACCACGCTGACTTTTGGCACGGTCGCCGAGCTCAACGCGGCGATCATTTTCGCCCCTGCCCGAATGATGCCCTGGCGCTCAACCTTGGTGCCGATCATGAAGCCCGGCACATCGGCCAAAAATAGCAGCGGCAAATTGAAGGCGTCGCAGAGGGAGATGAACCGCGCTGCCTTGTTGGCACTATCCGCGAATAGGATCCCGCCGAGATGTTTCGGCTGGTTGGCGACAACGCCGACGGCGCTTCCTCGCACTCGTGCGAAACCCACAATCATCTCCTTGGCGTAACGCGCCTTCACCTCAAAGAAACTGTCCGCATCGATCACATGATCCAATACCCGTTTCATGTCGAAGGGTTTGTTTTCATCCGGGATGACGATTTCCGAGAGCGGTTTGAGATCCAAAGCTACTTGCCCGCCTCCATTCGCGGGGGCGACGCCGCCACAATGAGAGGGTAAGTACTGGAGGTAGCGCTGGGCACATTCGATGGCTTCGGTTTCGGTCTTCACCAGGACGTCACCGCAACCCGAGACCGAGGTATGCATTTCTGCGCCCCCCATCTCCTCTAGTGTGGCCATCTCCCCAATCACCATCTCTGCCATTCGCGGTGAACCGAGGTACATGCTGGCGTTGCCATCCACCATCACGACAAGATCGCAGAAGGCCGGAATGTAAGCGCCACCCGCCGCAGATGGCCCGAAGAGCAAACATATTTGAGGCACGCGGCCACTGAGCCCTGTCTGATTGAAGAAGATCCTTCCGGCGCCCCGGCGGCCGGGGAACATCTCCACTTGGTCCGTAATGCGGGCGCCAGCGGAATCCACCAAGTACAGAATGGGACACAGACAGCGCTCCGCCCGCTCCTGGATGCGCAATATCTTTTCCACGGTGAGCTTGCCCCAAGAGCCGGCCTTCACTGTCGAGTCGTTCGCCATCACGCACACGGTGCGCCCGGCGATGCTGCCGTGACCCGTCAGCACTCCGTCGGCTGGGAGCGCGCCAGCGCGACTATTCGCCAGTCTCCCGTCTTCAACAAAACTGCCGCCGTCCAAGAGTCGGTTCAGACGTTCGCGGGCGAACAGCTTTCCGCGGGACTCGTTTTTTTCGTGGTACTTGGAGTCGCCGCCCGCCAACACAGCCTGGGACAGTTCGTCTAGCTCCTTTTCTCGCATGGCTCAGTCCTTGATGGCACGGCGACCCCAGTCGCATCCCTACAAGCCTAGCGCAGCCGGACAGGTGCGCCCATCCTATTGCCGGGTCTGAAACAGCGCTGGGTCTTGAAACCGTAGCCAATCGTCGACGGGTGCCGCTCCGGCCGCGCCGGAGCTAGCCCTCTGCTAGCAATCGCTCGACGAGGGCCGGCAGATCCCGATACCGGCGACCGTCAAATCCGATCACCACGTCCCGTACGACGCCCTTCTTATCGATCACGAACAGAAGCGGGAGGGCGCGGGCGCCGTAGTTGCGCGTGGTGGCGCCCTGTTCGTCAGACAGCACAGGGTATTTCATTCCTAGGGCGTCCGCATACTCGGCTGCCTTCGAGACAGAATCCATCGTCACACCCAGAACCCGCACGCCACTGGCTCGGAAACGCGCGTCGAGATCGTTCATCAACGGCGTGACCAATCGGCAAACGCCGCACCAGGACGCCCAGAACTCGATCAAGACGACCTTGCCTCGGAGTTTTTTCAGATCAGTCGGCACGGTGCCTTGCACCAGTTTGAGTTGACTCAACTCTGGCGCGGGCCGATCCAAGTACCTGGTGCGAAGCAGCGTCTGCCGCGAAGGGGAAACGCCCAACACCACCTCAACCTGGCGGATCTTGTTGGCACGCGAGATCTTCAGCTCGATGGTACTGCCAGCCCGCACACCACCGACCCGGCGGGCCAAATCGATGGGCGTGTTGACGTCTCGGTCCCCCACCGAAAGCACAACATCGCCCGCGGTCAAGCCCGCGCTCGCAGCCGGAGAATCGGGGACTACACCGCGCACGCGTACACCGGACATCTCGGGAGAAGTTGCCGACAGCTCGATGCCTAGCCAGCCCCGTCCCCGGGCAGCGGCCTTTTGCTTGGGTGGGGTTCGAGGTGGCTCCGTAGTCGGCTCCCGAGCGGACAGAGCCGGCTCCGCTGGTGCCGCGGCAGCACTTTCCGCTTTTTCCACCGCCGGCTCCGCGCTCACTGCCGGAGGCGCGACCCGGAGCGGCGCGACCTTCTCAGATGACACACAACCCGCACTGACGGCGCCCAGGAGCGCAGCCATTGTCCATGTCGAGCGAAGGGCCATACGATTTGCTACCATGCCGACCTGCCCGGCGCCCGCTCCCTCCAAATCTCGCTAGCCCTCGCGGCTGGCGCTCTCGCTTGCTCCTCGCAGCAGAGTTGGGAGCAGGACTACGCCCAGCCGGTCGCCAATCCGCCACCGCGCCCGGTACCGGCCCACACGAGTTGGCCTGGGCTAGCGAAGCTGCAACAGGGCAGAGCCTTGCCCTCCGCCCCCTTCGTTTCCCAAGGGCATGCGGCCGGCCGCTACACCGCTCAGGTCCGAGTGCTGCCCGCCGCCTCCGCCACCAAGTATCAAAGCTTGGTCTTCAGCACGAAGCTGCCGATCGGTGCATTGATCGGCCAGTTTCATACACTTCGAGCCAGCGAGAGCCCCGGTCCCGTCTACCTGATGAAACGCCAGGAAGACGGTTGGCGCTTTGGGATCGTGCGCGCCGACGGAAATCTGGATGCGGAGCTCGAACCCGCGCTGTGCCAACGCTGCCACGCTGATGCCCGTAGCGATTCGCTCTTCGGTCTGCCGCTCAGCGAGCTACCGGACTCAGACGCCGGCAACTGAGCGGGACCCCAACCCCCCCCCACTCGACGCCGGGAGCGCACCGGGAATACTTCGCCGGCGCGAGCCGTTGAATCTACAGGCCGATCGGCTTGGTTCGCGGACGCCAACCGATCCGCCAGAAGAAAGGCACAAAACAGAAAAAGCTCACGAATTGTGAGCTTCCCCCTCAATTTTCCGGCCCGTTCAGCCGTAAGTCCCAGAAGGGGACATTCCCACAGAGTTCGCCGGGAATTTAGTGTCCGTCCCATTGGAAGCGGCTATCGCGCCAAAAGAACACAGGGTAAGCTAGCGAAATAACTAAGTAATTAAGCCAAGTATTAAAACGAGCGGATAAGATCCGGGGTTCTAGCCCCGAGAGGATCGCAGGGTTCAGCTGCGATCAAGATAAGTAAGAACCGAGCCATTAAGATGCAAATCCCGGGGCGAAGCCGGAAGATGCACAGCCTATGCTGCGTCGCATAAGCAGGTCCCATGCCAAGCTGTTTCGGGCTAATAAGTTCAGCTACTTACGAAGTTCCACACCGAACGACGAAAGCATTCCGAGACCTTGCTGTCACGGTTTATTGACGCGTTGCACTTTTTGCGTAGCCAGAAAAAACGCTGAGCGGTTCCATAGAGTTACCTCTATCTCTCGCGGTGTGGCGCCGGCCAAATCAGCTACTGAGGAGCTCATCGGCCGTCGCTGACACCGCCACCGCTTGCCCCTCTGGTAATTCGCCCTCACTATTTCCAAGACGGGGCTGCCTCTCATGGTATCTAGCCCGCGTTAGGGCCCGTAGCTCAGCTGGATAGAGCGTCGGTCTACGGAACCGAAAGTCGGAGGTTCGAATCTTTCCGGGCTCACACCTAGCCCGAGGTCTTAGGGCCTCGGGCTTTTTTATTGGCGCGCGCACATGAGCCCCGCTCACCCATACTCCCCTCACCGTGACTGAGACCGACGAACACTGGATGCGCATCGCTCTCGAAGAGGCTCAGCGCGCCCGCCAGCACGCCGATGTGCCCATCGGCGCCGTGCTCGTCGACGAGGCGGGGGCGGAACTCGGCCGCGCCCACAACCGACGGGAAATCGATCGCGATCCCTGCGCCCATGCCGAAGTGCTCGTGTTGCGGGCGGCCGCGAGGGACCGCGGGGTATGGCGCCTGGAGGGAACCACTCTCTACGTCACCCTAGAGCCTTGCATCATGTGCGCCGGCGCCTTGGTGAACGCGCGAGTCCAGCGACTGGTATTCGCAGCCAGCGATCCCAAGGCAGGAGCTGTCGGCTCCCTCTACGATATTCCGACAGACACTCGACTCAATCATCGGCTTGAGGTGCGCGGGGGCGTATTGTCCGAAGAGGGCGCCGCCCCGCTCAAGGCGTTCTTCGCCAGTTTGCGCGCCGCTGGCCAAAAGTAGTCAGTGATCGTCCGGGGGCCGAAACCCCGGCGGCAACGCCGAACCACCCTGAGAACGGCTCACCGAATCGTTGGACTCCACCGCCAACGCGCCCGGCGCTCGATAAGGCACCCCGAGCGCAACTTGCTCTTGCATGGCTTCGTTCAGTTCACTATCGGTGATCCGATCGATCCGATGGGCGGTGCGCATCAGGCGACGCAAGTAGCCGGTCCATTTTTCCGACACCAGCCCTTCGGTATCGAAATGCTGATATTTCGGGTTCGGTAGGATGCTCGCCAAGTACAGCGATTGGCCCAAGGACAAATCCCTCGGTGCACTTCGGAAATAGAACTGCGCCGCCGACGCGATACCGTAGATGCCTGGGCCGTACTCAATCACATTGAGATAGAGCTCAAGAATTTGATCCTTGCTCAGCTCCTGTTCCAGCAACGACGTAAAATACGCCTCCTGGAGCTTGCGGGATAGCGTCTTGTCTCTTTTTAGGTAGAGATTTTTGGCCAGCTGCATGGAGATGGTGCTCGCCCCACGGATGAATCGCCGGCTTTTTACATTGCTCCGAATACTCGACTCGATCGCCCGAGAATCAAAGCCTTGATGGGTCCAAAAATTGCTGTCCTCGCACACCAAAACCGCCGTCTCCATGTGCCGCGAAATATCGTAGAGCCGAGTCCAGTTCGCCGAAATCTCACCGGGAACAATGTCCAATCCCTCTTCTGCGCGTGGGTTCTGCATCCGGGCCTGGCGGACCCGCAGGGGATGATATTCCTCGTCGATCTGCTCGAATCGACATTCATTCCGCAGTTCAAAATGAGCGACCATGTCGTCCATCTTGCGTGAGTCGTAGGTGACTCTTGTATCCAAGGAGAAGGTACCCGTAGCCCGCGCGTTTTCGAGTTGCGGCAGCAATCCCCGCGGCGCGCTGTCGATCATCGCTTGGCACGAGGCCAGCGGTATCTCCAGGTGAAAGTTTCGGCCCTGATGCGCTTCGTCTTGCTCGACACTCAGACTGAGCTTGAGAGCTACATCGCCCACCCGCAGCCGCACATCCTCCAAGAGCAGCTCGCTGCCATCGATGCGAAACACCCCGTGGCCACTACCGTGCAGATCGATTCCGCCCACAGCGCCGGCGGCCAGCTTCGGGTGTTGCAGGCCGAGTTGTTTGATCTCCACCTCACCGTCGAACTCAAGCTGGCTGCCCTCGGAGTCCAAACTCATGCGCGCCTCGACTCGCACTCGCGTGTCGCGCACTGCCATCAGGCCCATGTCGCCTTCTCGCACGCCCAACTGCGATAGACGGACCGGTCCACCCGCTAGGTGCAAGCTGCCCCCACCGGTATCCAGCGGGATCTTCAAATCCAATTCGACATGGGAGGCGCCCGCTCCTTCGGGTACCAGACTGAGCTCCACCTCGCCATCCTGCCGACTCGCCGTCAATGTCGCTGGCCCCAAATTGAGACTATCCGCTCCGTAGACGAGCACCAGCTGAACGCCCCCCAGTCGAACTTTTCCGCCGGGGCTCAGGCTCACCCGCAACAGATCGCCCAAAACCTTCAGCCCCGCCGTCAAACGTTTCGGTCGGTCTCGATTGAGCTCCCAGGGTGCGTGCTCCGCGCTAGCCCCCTCGGACGCATCCGCGGCCGCGGTCGCAACCAGCTCAGTTTTGGGAGGATCCGGCTTCCCAGGCTCTGGATCTTTGTCGGCATCAGCACGGCCCATCACGCTCGCCAAGTCAACAGTGCCCGATACGGCCTCGGTCTCTACCGCTAACAAGCGCCGCACGCCGTTAACGCGCTCAAGGGCAGCGGAAGGGCCCCGCAGCTCCAGAAAGCTACCGCGAGCTCCGACACGAACCAAGTCGGCCCCGAGCTCTTCACGCTGGCCCTCACGACGATAACGAGCACCCCAGACATGCTGAGTGGCCGTACCTAATGAGCGGTCGCTGATGCGGAGGTTGATGCCCTCGGCGAACAGGGACGTGCCGGAGCCACCGCCAGTTCCCCCAGCTGCTGGGCGCTTGTCCTTCAGGTGGATCTTGAGGTCCGCCAAGGACCCTTCGATATTTACCGAGCCCCCCCGCGCGCGAACCGTGCGATCTCCAAACGGAACAATCTCGATCGCATTGAGATGAACTGTTAAGCCGGACCAATCCAGAGCCCGCACATCCACGTCGAGAAGCCACAGCGAGCCCCAGCCCAGCCGGACTGAAGCGATGTCCAACTCGAAGCCACGGTCGCTAGCCTTCTGGCCCGCCAGAGCGCGGACCAAGGGCGAAAACAGTGCAGCCCCGAGCAATAGGGTCACCCCGAGCACAATGCCCGCTATCTGAAGCCGTCGCCGCATTCAAGGCCAGGCTAACGCGCCAGACAGCATCCGCAATCCTTTCCCGTTATCCTACAGTGCGGCCGCTGCCGTTCGACACTAATGCCGGTCCCTGGCCCGAGCGCCTTTGATCATGCCGCCCCGGCGCCTGCTTCACCGTTGACTCACGAACCGGAGATCAGATCTCGCACTAGTGCTCGCTTCAAGTAGCCGTTTTGGCCATTTGTCGGCAGCCCAGCGCCGCTAGTCCCCTGGGCTGCTGCCGGGATGTCGGGCGCCTATACCGACACTGACACCGGATTGCTGCTGTTGTCGGTAGGCCCCTGCAGGCACCGCTTCCCTAAGCGCCGCCACCCGGCCAACCTGTGACGGAGACGGCATGTCTGGCATTTTGTTCCTAGATGGGAACACCCATGAAGCAGACATTCCCGGTAGGCCTGGGTCGTGTACAATTTGCCCATGGCGAGCCTAGCCGAACACATCGCAACGTGTCCCCTGTTCAAAGGCCTCAGCGCCCCACAGCTAGAGAACGTCGCGCGACTCATGAAGCCCGAAGAAGTTCCGGCGGGCCGCGACGTCCTGTCCATCGGAGACCCCAACGACGCGGTCTACATTATTTACCAGGGCAGCATCGGGGTCTTCACGACTAATGCCAAACTCAACCTGCCACTGTTGTGCCAGGAGCTGCACGCACCCGATGCGTTTGGGCTCGTAGCCCTCACCACCGGACGCAGGCAAAACGCCACCTACTCCACACTCACAAGCGCGACACTACTCCGCATGTCTCGTGAAGATTTTAACGCCACGGCCAAGGCTGTCCCGCGACTGATCACCGGCATCGCTCGAACCCTGGCCCAACGAATCGAAGCCCTCAACTCCGGCCGCGCCATTCCCTGGATGAGTCTCGCCGGCAGACAGATGGATCGACGGCTCTACGCCATGGGCCCGGAGCGCCTCTTCACCCAACACCGGATGGTACCGCTGGAACTGCAGGGTCGGACCATGACCATCGCCATGACCGATCCAGACGACGGCCCGGCCCTGCGCGAGTTGGCATCCGTCATGTCAGGCTTCACGTTCAAGCTCGTGGTGGTCGGGGCCGCCGATCTTAAACGCTATGTGGCGGCTGGCTTCGGAAGAAACTCCGACAAAAAAAAAGGAACGGCATCGCGCGTCAATCTCCGCGTGGTCGAGGACGAGAGCGACCAAAAAGCCAGCGCCTCGGTGGCGGGTCCGATCGTCGATATGGCCAATGAGATCCTCGCTTCCGGATTAGCGCTGGGAGCGTCCGACATCCATATCGAGGTGGAAGGCGACGGGGTGCACGTTCGCTACCGCGTCGACGGGCAGCTTCAAGCAGCGCCCAAGGTCATCGCCATCGAGCACTCGCGACCTCTCGTCAGTCGTTTCAAGTTGCTCGCAAAGATGAATATCACCGAAACCCGCAAGCCCATGGACGGTCGCATTTCCGTTCACGCGGACAAGCGATTGATCGATTTTCGCGTATCAACGATTCCCGCCAAGCTGGGCGAAAAAATTGTTCTCCGCATCCTCGACGCCGCAGCGAACATCAACGACATCAAGGCGGTCATCCCAATAGATGAAGTCCGAGAACTCTTCCTCGAAATGCTGAACCGTCCGCACGGTCTGCTGTTGGTGACCGGCCCCACAGGCTCAGGCAAGACCACTACGCTTTACACCGCCTTGGCAAAACGGCGACGCCCGGAACTCAACATGGTGACGGTGGAAGATCCCATCGAATATCACCTGGACGGCATCACCCAGGTGCAAACCCACGCGGAGATCGGGACCACCTTCGGCGTACTTCTGCGCGCCATCCTCCGGCAAGACCCCGACGTAGTGATGGTCGGCGAAACCCGCGATCAGGAGACGGCGAAGATCGCCATCGAGGCGTCCATGACCGGACACTTGGTGCTTACGTCCGTGCATACCAATAGCGCCGTAGATGCCATTATGCGGCTGACAGATCTCGGTGTGGAGCGATACTCTATCGCCACAGGCCTGATGGGTGTGGTGCACCAGCGGCTGGTACGACGGCTCTGCACGCAGTGCTCAGAACCCTTCGAGTACCCCAAACCCATCATGGACCGACTGTACGCTTGCGGCGCACTCCGGAAAGGCGAACGAGTCAAATTGAAGACAGGGATCGGCTGCAAGCGCTGCGGCGGATCGGGATTTAAGGGGCGGCTGCCGCTATTCGAAGTTCTCGACGTCAACGATGCCGTCAAACAGGCGGTTTCCGCCGGCGCTGACTCCAGCGCCCTCAAGCGCACTGCTGCCGAGACCAACGCGGTGTTTTCCCTGGGGAGATACGCTGGCATCATGGTGGCCCAGGGCCTCACGACGCCCACGGAGATATTGCATCTCGCGGAAAGCAATATGCCGGCTCGCCAAGACCCAGCACAGCCAGAAGCGGAACCGGCGCCGTCGGTGAGCCCCACTTCCGCCAGCCCCACTTCCGTGGCCCACTATCCACCCGTCGTGGGTGGTGACTCCGGCATAGCCGCCGTGTTGAACCCATCGATGATCCCCGCGGCGGGTTCGCCGTCGTTTCCGCCAAGCGGTATTTCCAGGAGCAGCCCGCCCTCCCAACGGCCCACTCAGACCAACATGAAGGCGGTTCGCCCCGCCGGGCGGAGCGGAGCCAACATCCCTGCGGCGATCCCCGCGAGCCAACCTAGGGCCGGGTACTCGGCTTCAACGCCGCCCAACCGGCAGAGCGGCGCACATTCCTTCGATTCCCTCGATTCTTACCCCCCTGCTGGCTCCGTTACCCCGCCCACGAGATCGGCCCCAGCCAGCCAGCGGCAGCCGCCGGTGTCCGCCCAGCCGCCGCCGCCTGCCACCAACCCCTCGGGTCCCGTCACAAGGCCATCCATGCGGGTCCCAGGACCGGCGGCTCGTGCTCCCAGCCAACACCCCGGGCGAATTCCTAGAGATGACGACCCCCTGGTCATGGCACCCAGCACTCGGATGCCCGAGCGTTTGTCCCACCCCCCAGCGTCAGTGGCTCCTAGCGCTCCGCCATCGGCACAACCCTCGCGACGCCCCGACAAATTGGACGGAAGTGATGGCTTAGAGCTGGAATCCGACCGCCCCGCGAAGCCCCCAGCCAAGGACGATCTCGAGCTCGATTTCTAGCTGGGGACCGACGCCGGGGCTCGCAGCTCCGTACTCAGCCCAGGTCGACTCAAAGTGATGGCCGCTCGCTGACACCGCATCAATTCGTTCGAACACTGTTCGAGTAGATCGATCCACCCTGGTCAAAACTCCCACAAACCGGGTGTTTTTTAGGAAAACCGGCTGGCACAGTCCTTGCGATAGGGGGCGGTATGCACACTTTAGCCCCCTCCGAATCCCGCTCTGTCCCCCCTATTCCTCAACTCTTACCCGCAGCCGGCACCCTGCCTGAGCTACGTCTCGCCACCGTCGACAACGACGGAGCGCTCGGTCAGCCGCTCTCTGAGCACGAATCGATCTGGCAACAGTTGGTCCGTCGCGAACTGACTCTGCGGTCCACCTTCGCCCACGGCGAACGTTTCTACGTCCTTCTCCAGTACACAGACCTGGCCAACGGCGAAGGCCTCACCCTTCGAAAACGTAATGTATTCGAACGCGTCGTGCTCGGCGACACCGGGCGTGTCACCGGCCAAGTGTTGGGGCTCGCCAACTCCACCGTGGCTAGTTACACGTTGAACTCCTTGCGCAAGCTCAAGCTTCGGTCTCGCGAACGGGCCGTCCCCCTCGCTCTCGCTCTGCACCTCAGTCGTCACGCCCTCACCGATCACGACGCCCGTGCGAGTAGCTTTCTGACACCGGAAGGACGCTTCAAGGTTCTCAGCTTGCGGAACCCGTCGACCAGCCGCTTCGCCCTTTTGACGGCGGCCGAGCGCGGAGTGGCCTCCTTGGTCATGCTCGGAAATTCCAACTCGGAGATCGCCATCAATCGCAACACGTCGCTGCACACGGTGGAAAACCAGGTAGTGTCCATCTTCAGAAAGTTCGATGCGAGCAACCGATTTCAGTTGATGAGCCGACTACTGGGCGTCTGCTCAACGTCAACCACATGTCCCCAGTAGTCGGTCAAGCCTAGACCCGCCAGGCCCCCATCCCTTTCGCCAGAGCCGGGGCTGGGCTACACCCGGGGCGCATTGCCCCCTCAGATACGCCGAACCCGCGTAGTCGGCATTCATCTCGCCAAGCTAGCATCGCTATTGCTGTGGTCGAGCCTCAGCAACCCAGCGAAGGCGCGCCCGCTATCGCCCTACGAGAGCCAAAGTCTGAGCGACGCTCTCAGCGAAACGCAAAAAACGACCGATCGCTCGCCCGAGGGCAAGCTCATCGACCGCATCCACGTGATCAGCCTCGACGTAGTGGAAGCGCGGGATCCGGCCCCGGGTTTCTTGAACTGGTTCCACTCCACCACTCGACCCAGCATCATCGCTCGCGAAGTTCTACTACGCCGTGGCGATACTTACTCCCAGCAACTAGTCGATGAATCCGAACGAAACCTCCGTCAACTGACACAACTTTCGGTGGTGCTATTGGTGCCCGTCAACAGCCCGCGTCCGGGGCACGTCTCCCTGCTCGCCATCACCAAGGACGTCTGGAGTCTGAGAGTGAACTGGGCGCCTCGGTTCGCGGGCGGCACGCTGGATCAATTCGTGTTCCAGCCAACAGAAAACAATCTGCTGGGCTCTGCCCAAGCCGTCTACACGCAGTTCCACTTCGCCCGTCACAACTACGCGGCCGGAGTGGGTTATCGGATCCCACGACTCTTCGGCAGTCGTATCGACGCGGAGATCTCCGCCGATGCCATCGTCAATTGCCAATCGGGTAAAACGGAAGGTAGCCGAGCGAGTTTCCGCTACGGGCAACCTCTCTACTCCACACGCACCCGCTGGTCTTGGCTGACCTCTGTCGTCTGGAGCGACAGCGTGCGGCGCCCCGCCGGCGGAAATCAGCGAGCCTTCATCTGTTCCGGCGGGACGACTCACCTGGCCCTATTACCGAACAATCCCCAAGCGGTAGATGCAGGCACGGCCGGCTCGGTGCCCCTGCAGTACCGAAAACGCAGTCAAGCGGGCATCATCAGTGTCACTCAGTCCTTCGGGCGACCTAACAAGATCGACGTGTCATTCGGAATCGAAGCGAGACGAACCGCCGCCCAATACATCTCGCCGGAGGGGCTCAACCCAGCCGCCTTACAAACACTGCGCGCGTACTACATGCCCGTGCCCGATACGCTCATTACGCCCTTCGTCGAGCTCCGCGCCTACACGACTCGTTTCCTGCGCTCGACAAACGTCAACACCCTGGGCTTGCAAGAGGATTTCCGTCTAGGTCACGAACTGGTGGCCCGTGTGTACCCCGCCGCAACAGCTCTCGGATCCACCCGGGACGTGCTCGGTGTGTTCACGGGCGTCGGCCACACCCTTGCCATCGGCTCCGGCGTGCTCCGGGGCTACGCTTCCCACCGCGTAGAGGCCAGTCCCGCGAAAAAAAGCGACGCCAGTATCGAGCTGGGCACAGCCGTCATCACTCCGACTCTCGGTCCACTCCGAATCGTTTGGGACGGACGCCTCACCGATCGCTATCTGAACTATTTAAACGACACCACGATCCTGGGCGGCGCCGATCGCCTACGTGGCTACGGCGGCGCATTTTACACGGGCAAGGCTCTCCTGGTCTCGAACCTGGAGCTGCGCACCCTCCCATTAGAAATCATGACTACCCAGTGGGCAATGGCGGTTTTCTACGACGTCGGGGATGCCTTCAACGGCTGGGATGAGTTGCGACTCAAACACGGAGCCGGTATTGGACTGCGCTTCTTGGCCCCCCAATTGGACCGCGTTGTCCTACGAACAGACTTCGTCGTGCCGCTCGACCCTCAAGAACCCGGAGCAGCGACAGAGATTGTCGTAAGCTTCCGCCAAGCCTTCGACATCGCGTCCATGGGCCGCGCGGGACTATTCCGTTAACGACGCCCGTCGGTTTTCCAGCGGAACACCGCAAAAACGGCACGCCCGTTTGCTCGCGCGACAAATTAGAGAGACCCGGAGCGTCCCGCCTGGTCACGCGCTCGGTGACAAAATAAAAAAGGCCCCAAGCATTACACTTGGGGCCTTTGGGAATTAACCCGGCGACGTCCTACTCTCCCACACAGTTTCCCATGCAGTACCATCGGCTCTGAAAAGCTTGACTTCCGAGTTCGGGATGGGATCGGGTATGACCTCTTCGACAATGTCACCGTGAATCTTTAAGCGCCTCAAGTAGCATTTATAATTGCCACGCTGGAACACACCGCAAGCGATGTGTCTCCGCCATGAATCCATACGTTTCCCAGCCAATGGCCAGTTGCGCATGCAACCCATGTCTACCGAGTACTTGTAGTGCACCTTACGGTGCCAAGAACTCGTCGCCCGGACTTCGGGCGGAACTCTCAATGTTTGCCTTAGAAAGTACGGTCAAGCCGCACGACCTATTAGTACCGGTTAGCTCCACGCCTCACAGCGCTTCCACATCCGGCCTATCAACCTCGTAGTCTACAAGGGGTCTTTAGTGACTTACGTCAGGGATACCTAATCTTGAGGGAGGCTTCCCGCTTATATGCTTTCAGCGGTTATCCGTTCCGAACATGGCTACCCGGCTATGCCTGTGGCCAGACAACCGGAACACCAGAGGTTCGTCCACCCAGGTCCTCTCGTACTATAGGCAGCTCCTCTCAAGTATCCTGCGCCCACGGCAGATAGGGACCAAACTGTCTCACGACGTTTTAAACCCAGCTCGCGTACCACTTTAATCGGCGAACAGCCGAACCCTTGGGACCTGCTCCAGCCCCAGGATGTGATGAGCCGACATCGAGGTGCCAAACCGCGCCGCCGATATGAACTCTCAGGCGCGATCAGCCTGTTATCCCCAGAGTACCTTTTATCCGTTGAGCGATGGCCCTTCCATGCGGGACCACCGGATCACTAACACCTGCTTTCGCAACTGATCGACCTGTCGGTCTCACAGTAAAGCTCCCTTATGCGTTTACACTCTACGGCTGGTGTCCAATCAGCCTGAGGGAACCTTCGTGCGCCTCCGTTACGTTTTAGGAGGCGACCGCCCCAGTCAAACTGCCCACCAGACAGTGTCCCTCATCCAGATCATGGATGTAGGTTAGAATTCCAGAATATCCAGGGTGGTATTTCAAGGGTGGCTCCACCGAACCCAGAAGTCCGGCTTCAAAGCCTCCCACCTATCCTACGCAGAATATCCCGAAATTCACTGTCAAGCTGCAGTAAAGGTTCATGGGGTCTTTCCGTCTAGCCGCGGGTACGGGGCATCTTCACCCCGAATGCAATTTCGCTGAGTCCCTGGTCGAGACAGTGCGGATGTTGTTATGCCATTCGTGCAGGTCGGAACTTACCCGACAAGGAATTTCGCTACCTTAGGACCGTTATAGTTACGGCCGCCGTTTACTGGGGCTTCGGTTCGGAGCTTGCACACCTTACCTTAACCTTCCAGCACCGGGCAGGCATCAGACCCTATACGTCTTCTTTCGAATTTGCAGAGTCCTGTGTTTTTAGTAAACAGTCGGTTGGACCTCTTCACTGCGGCCTGTCAAAGACAGGCACCCCTTCTCCCGAAGTTACGGGGTTAATTTGCCGAGTTCCTTAACCAGAGTTCTCCCGAGCACCTGAGGCTACTCGCCTCGCCTACCTGTGTCAGTTTTAGTACGGTCACCATACAGATTATCTCCCGACGAGCTTTTCTCGGCACGACAGCATCACCCGCCTATACAGCTCAAGGCTCTTGGCGGATCAGAAACCATTCCGGACATCTTTCAACGTCCCTGGCCGCTGACCAACGTGGGGCAACTTACGCCTCCACCGGGTTAGCTCTATGCGTCCTCGTGGGCACCTGTATCGTGGGGCAGGAATATTAACCTGCTTCCCATCGTCTACGCTTTTCAGCCTCGACTTAGGGGCCGCCTCACCCTCCGCGGAATTCCCTTCCGGAGGAAACCTTAGGCTTACGGTGAGAAAGATTCTCACTTTCTTTATCGTTACTCATCCCAGCATAATCACCTGTATACGGTCCACTACTCCTCACGGTATAGCTTCATCCTGTATACAGCGCTCTCCTACCATGCTTGCGCATCCAAAGCTTCGGTATTCAGTTTAGCCCCGTACATTTTCGGCACCCCTGCGCTCGACCAGTGAGCTGTTACGCACTCTTTAAATGATGGCTGCTTCTAAGCCAACATCCTGGCTGTCTAAGCACAGAGACCTCCTTAACCACTGAACTGAATTTAGGGACCTTAGCTGTTGGTCTGGGTTGTTTCCCTCTCGACTACGAAGATTATCCCCCGCAGTCTGAATCCCAGGATAAGGTTAACGGTATTCGGAGTTTGATTGGGTTTGGTAAGCTGGTAGGCCCCCTAGCCCATTCAGTGCTCTACCCCCGTTAACTATAACCTGAGTCTATACCAATATATATTTCGAAGAGAACCAGATATCTCTTGGTTTGATTAGCCTTTTACTCCAATCCACATGTCATCCCCTCATTTTGCAGCATGAGTGGGTTCGGTCCTCCACGACGTTTTACCGCCGCTTCAACCTGCACATGGATAGATCACCAAGTTTCGGGTCTGCAGCCTAGTACTCGACGCGCTATTCACACTCGCTTTCGCTCCGCCTTCGCTGCGTAACAGCTTAAGCTCGCACTAGACCACAAGTCGCTGGGGCATTATGCAAAAGGCACGCAGCAACCCTGAACGAATCATAGGGCCGCTACAGCTTGTAAGTGTCTGATTTCAGGAACTATTTCACTCCCCGCCAGGGGTACTTTTCAGTGTTCGCTCACGCTACTTTCCACTATCGGTCTACCAGGAGTATTTAGCCTTGGAGGGTGGTCCCCCCATATTCACGCCAGATTTCACGAGGCTGGCGCTACTCAGGAATTCCCTAGGCCCTACGCAACTTCCTTTACAGGACTGTCACCTTCTACGGTTGCGCTTCCCAACGCATTCAAGTCGCATTGTAGGTACCACATTGGGCTCCATACCCCGGAGAGTAAACCCTCCGGTTTGGGCTGTTCCGCGTTCGCTCGCCGCTACTTACGGAATCTCAATTGATTTCTTTTCCTTCAGTTACTGAGATGTTTCAGTTCGCTGAGTTCGCTTCCTTACGGATATATGAGGTTTGCTCATATGGGTTGTCCCATTCGGAGATCTCGGGATCAACACTTCGGTGCAGTTCCCCCGAGCTTATCGCAGCTTGGCACGTCCTTCATCGCCTCTGATAGCCGAACCATCCATCAGACACCCTTAGGTGCTTGATCTCATCACACTTGTGTGGCATTCG
>JABSRN010000048.1 GCA_013214025.1 Polyangiaceae bacterium | reverse complement strand
GATTTTTGAGGAACGACTCGTTCGATTGGACGGACGTGCTGAAGCCACACGTGGAGGCGACGTGTGCTCGAGCTGAGCAGTTGGGCGAATGCTTGGCGATTCATGACACGACCAATTTCATATTCAAGGGAGAGCGTGACGGACTAGGGCCGACTTCCTCGAAGGCGCAGGGCTTCATTGGGCATCTCTCGCTACTGGTTGGGACGGACGAGGCTCGCACTCCGTTAGGCGTTGGAGCGATCAATCAATACGTTCGTGCCGGGCGGAAAGGTCGGCGTTCGGTCGGAGAACGACTTGATGACAAGACCTCAGAAGGGCAGCGTTGGTTAGCCGGAGCCGCGAAGATCAACGAGCTGGCGGAGGACAGATTTGAGTGCGTTCATGTCGCGGATCGCGAGGGCGATACGTTTCCGTTTTTGTCTGGGATGCTCGAGTTTGGCGGTCGTTTTGTGATTCGAGTAGCGCAAAACCGGCGCGTACGCGACAAGGATGACGAGCTGACACGCTCGCATGAAGTAGTGCTCGCGTTGAAGGCGGAGTCATCGTTCGAAATCGCTGTATCCAAGCGTGGGAAGCGCCTCAACCCGACCCAGGCGTGGAGTCATCCGTCGCGGGAAGGGCGCAAAGTGACAGTTGCGATCGCCGGAACTCCGGTGTGCATCGCTGTTCCCTTAGCGCGCCGCAAGGCGATGGAGATCGAACTCAACTTGGTGCGCGTTTGGGAGGAGCACCCCGATCCAAACGAGCCATCTGTCGAATGGATACTTTGGACGACTGAGCCCATCGGCACGGTCAAACAACTGCGGCGCGTCGTTGATATCTATCGTGCCCGGTGGGTCATCGAGGAGTTTTTCAAAGCACTGAAGACCGGCTGCCAATTTGAACGGCGGCAGCTTGAATCCTTCGACAAGTTGAGCACGGCGCTCGCCCTGTTTGCTCCGGTCGCCTGGAAGTTGCTTCTCGCGCGCTCGGTCGTGAGAACGGCCCCCGACCGCCCGCCGGACAGAGTGATCTCGCCACTGCACATAAGATACCTCGAAGGCAAATACGGGAAGCCGATCCGAACAGCCCGCGACGCGCTGTACTCGATGGCGAAGTTAGG
>JABSRN010000047.1 GCA_013214025.1 Polyangiaceae bacterium | reverse complement strand
GGCCGTTCGATGACTGTTGGAATGCGAAATGTGAAGCTGACGGGGGTGTGCGTCAGTTGCCCGTTGGAACGTTGAGCACGGTGACGAAAAGCGCACCGGGCGTGGCGCCAGCTTTTCCGCTGACCGCTTCGATGGGCCCGGCGCCGATATCGGCAGTGAAGCTTTCGCCCACTCCCGGATTCAAGATCACGAAGAGCCCCTTGGAAGCGGTGCCCTGTGTAGTGAAAGAAGTTCCGTCTTCGCTGAGATAGCGAAGGATCGCGGTTGAACTGTCAGCTTTGGGCAACACGGTCACGCCTCCGAGCGGGACGCCCGTTTGCCGGTCACGGGCAAGTCCGACCACTCCGCCGTTGGTGCCAAGAGGCAAATGCGTGGCGAGGTCGACTTCGCCTTCCAGCGCGGAGTTCCAGCCGGCCAGTTCGGTTTCGCTGATGCTCCAAAGTTCGTGCACGGTCACTCCGGGCGGGTAAACTCCGGCTTCCGGGGCGACCAGGCCGGTGGCTGTGATCCAGTAACCTTCCAGGTTCAACACGGCGAGGCTGCCGATGCCGCCGGGTGCCACGGGGGTTGTCACGTCGTACCGCCCTTCGCTGTCAGTCGTCGTTTCTGCGAACGGAGTTACGAGCGGGTTCATGAGCGCAGCGAGAGCATCGGCGATACCGACGTGGGCGTTCGCGAGTACATCCCCCGTGAAAAAGTCGCGCGCGACACCGGTGGCGCGGAAAGCGCCGAGTTCCACGTTACCCCCGCATACGGCGTCGGGATCGTCTGGCGAGTCAGAGTATTGCAAGCAGACACCTGAAGAGCAGTCCGTATTCTCGACGCAGCTGTTGCCAATGTCCTCGGCTGTCATGCCGGTGTCCGTGGCGCCGCTGTCGCTGCTGTCTGTTCCGCCGGTGCCGCCGCCCGTCTTGGCGCTGTCATCAGCGGACTCTTCGCAAGCCACGAAGAGCGATAGGGCGAGCAGGGAGGCGATCCAGATGCCGGGATGTTTCTGTCCACGGATGGGTGCGTCAGCGATTAGAATAGAAGAATAGTGATCGTAGGACATGAAAGGCTCCGGAAGACGAATTGATACGATTTCCCGACACAGAGCCGGTGAGGTGGCCGCGTAATCCCCGCGCAACCCAAGTGAAAACCAACAGAGCGAAAGCTAACAGAGCAGGGGGTTAAGTCAAAAGCGGTTTTGTGCGCTGATGGAGAACACGTTGTATTGGAGTCGATAGGTGCCGTTGTTTACGATGTTCCCCACCGGATCCGTGTCTGCGGTGGCACTGCCCCGCTGTATTATTTCGCCTTCGCTCACGTGAACGTCGGGCTGGATTATGTGTGAAAATCCTGCGCTCAGCGCAAAGTCTCCGCCGCCGGGAGACCACGTGGTGCCGGTCGTGAATGCAACTTGCTGGCTGATGGGAAAATCTACCCCGAACGTGGAGTGGTTCTCCGGGTACGCTGAGGTTTGGAACCAGAGGCCGCCGCGCACGACCAACACATTGGGTACCAATTCTACATCGCTCCCCAGACGAAGCGAGTGGCTGTCGCGGAAGTTTCGGTAGACCACAAAATCACGAACTTGTACCGGCCCGGCTTCGATGACAGCCATCACATCGTCGTCGAAGTCAGCTTCAATCCCATTGTCGCATCGCGTGCGTCCAGTCTCTCCCAACTTTTCGCGGCGATCGACATCGCAGCTACTGGTGTCGGACCAATACTCGAAGACATAGTCGAGCTCGATGTCGAAGCTCGGTCGAACGAATCGTAGGCCGGCCCGGAACACCCAAGGGCTCTTCTGGCGAAAGGTCAGCCCTGTGCCGGAAAGCACGGTACCCGGCGAGTCGGTGCCCGGTTTTAACGACAGGTCGCCGTCCGCGCTGACCACCACTGGAGTGCGAACATTGAGACCCGCCTCGAGTTGCTTGATAGGCGCGTACAAGGCACCAGCACTAGCCGCTGGGGAGAAGTAGTCCGAGGCGGTCACCTCTAGGCTGTTATCTCCACCTGGGTCTTCGTTTCGTGATGGTGCCTCGGAGTTGATGACGCTGCGTGCGGCCCGCCGACTAGAAAGGGTCGTGACGGCGTTGAGCAGTGTCACTCCCAAGCTCAGCCCGGCGGCGATTTCATACGCCGCGCCGAGACCGAATTGCAGGCTAATCGCGTCGGCTGACCGAACAGTGTAGCGTTGTGCGCCGTCGTTGTCGAAGGGCGCGATGCCGACGGCGCTAGGGGGCTGCACCCCGGCGGCCAAGCTCAGTCCGGCGATGCCGCCGGGCTGGCCCCAGACGAGCACAGCCATGGGCAATGGGCCCCACTTGGTGGCGGCGACCCTTTCGTAGGGAAGCCCGGTGTTGGGATCGACCGCGGGGTCGAAATGCCGATCGGAGAAGGCCTCGTTGGGGGAGCAACGATCGGCGGCTTCCGGTGGACAACGAAATTCGCCACTTCCGCCGCGGTCGAACTCGAGGTCCATGCGGATCACGCTGAAGGAGACGAGGGCTTCGACGCCTCGAGCTTTGGTGAGTCCGGCGGGGTTAAAATAAAATGCGCTGGGGTTGTCGGCTCGGGCGGTGAAGGCCGACCCTCGGCCTATGGCTTGCGACCCCAGAGCGGGCAGTTCTTGCCCGGCCGCCCAGCACTGTCCGCTGACCGCGAGCATGGCAACGCTCCAGAGCGCTACTAGCCCAATATCCCTCATATTCATCTAGCATGACAGCCTCCAGGGCGTCTGACCAGAGGGATCACCCAGGCGGGAACAACGCCGGAACCCGGCTCCGGGAGAGCCAGTGGTGGGCCGGTGCGGCGGAACAGAGCTGCCCGCTAATTCGGCACGCCGACAACCACAGGCGAGGTAGACTGAGAACAGTGTCGACGAAGCTGTTGGAGTCTTTGCGCCCTACCCCCGTGGTTAAGGAGCTGCGCGCGCTCACCAGCGAAGATTTCGGTTCACAGTATGCCGGGGTGGCGTTTCTGATGGTTCGAATAGAAGACGACGCCGGCGCGTTACTTCAAGGGCTGGATGCAGGCGCGGTGGCGGCCGCCACGGCCGAGCCGTTGGCGTTCACCACTGTGATTCACTCCGCTGTAACTCGTGTCGCGAGCCAGACGGGCGCGGCGTATCTGGAGGCGCATCGGATCCGTTTGGTACGGGGGAACTATTACGTCGTTCCCTTGCGAAAACTGTCGGACGCCGAGGCCTTCTCGGGGCGGATCTCGGTGGGCCGAGCGCACAACAAGGACGTAGTCCTACGAGACAGTAGTGTTTCCAAATTTCATGGCTGGTTCGAGGTGGACGGATCTGGTCAGTATTTCTACGCCGACGCGGGAAGCAAGAATGGATCATTGCGGAATGGAAATTCGCTTGCGCCCAAACAATTGAGTCGATTGGACGTGGGAGATGAGTTGCGATTGGGTAGCATCGAAGCGCTGTTTTGGTTGCCGGGCACTCTGTGGGATGTGATTCGGCGCCCTTAAGGAGGGGGAGGCAGTTTGGTTTTCGACGAAATCGGGGGCCTGATGACGAACGGCTTCTCTCAAGTTGTATTTGCCCGAGTCCCGGCCGCAAACGCGGTAGAAGTGGCGTCGTCGGAATCGAGTAGAGCTTGAGCGACGGCGTGCAGAAATCGGGGCCGCGCGGGACGCAGGGCGTTTGTGCCTGAGCGGACAAGCGCGAGACCGATCAGTCGCTCTTCGTCCTGGGCCAGATGAGTCAGCAGAATCGGGTGGTGTTCAACGCCGTGGGCGCCTAGCCACACTTCCATTTCTGGATGGGCCTCGACGTCGACGGTCATGGTGCCCTCTAGTTCTTCGTCGAGTTTGGCCTCCACGAAGTCTCGGGCTTGCTCCAGAAGATCCATGGGGATCATTGCCGAGCTCGCGGAGGCCGCGAGCTTGGGCTTGTCGTTGTACAGCAGTATCAGGTAGCCGCAGTCTGACCCGCAGTGTTGCAGCACCCTGTCTAGGGCCTCTTTGCACCGCCCGGCGGAGTCATTCCCGGAAAAGCGGATGGTGACCTCTGGTGCCCAGTCTGACGGTTCTCCCTGACTGTCGCCAGCCGTCGGCGGCCGAATGGATTGGCGGTCGGCTTCCAAGAGCAGCCGCTGATACATGGAAGTGAGCGGTGTGTTTCGGCCGACGCCGTACTGTTCGGAACACAACTCGGCGTAGCGTCTGAAGCTCACCGGGTCCTTCTGGAGAATCGCGATGCGGGCTCGCACCTCGTAGGCATTGCCCAGGGGACGACCGCGCATGCCGCGGGGTTGGTAGGCGTCGATGTACATTTCCACGTGCGCGACAGCTGCGTCGAAATTTGCGGTGGCCGCTTCTGCGAGAGCGAGGGGCAAGGCCACCTGGATGAACAAATCGGCATCTTGGCAGTTTTGTAAGCGAGCTTTTCCGATCGTGACGGCTTCGGCGGAGCGCCCCATGCCCACCAGTACCTGCAGATGCGCTGCGGCGAAGTTGGACCAGAGCGGGTGAACACCTGGTTGCGTCAGCTCGAGAGCTTGTTCGAAACGTTCGAGGGCTAGCCGAAATTCGCCGCGGATTCGTTCGTAGTGACCTTCTGCGTAGAGCAATATGGGGTGCCATCCCGGATAGCGAGCCGCCAATTCGGTGAGAGGCTCGAGCGTTCGTTTTACGCCGAGCCAGTCGTCCGAGTGAGCGGCGGCATTCAGTCGTGGAATGACATCTGCGTCATGTTCGTGGGTGGGAGAATGTTGGATCTGCAACAACTCGGCGCGCCGTCGTCTCGCGTGAGCCTCCGCCTCGTTGCCTAGGGTCAGGTGGTAGGTGGTGCGCAGCCGTTCGGCACTGATTTGGTAAAAGGCATCGTCGTCCAGGACGCTGGCACCATCCAACGCAGTAGCGATGCCCCACGGTGCCTCGATGAGGCCTACTGCGTAGGCCGCTCCGAAACGAGCGTAGCGGTACATGGTGGGATCGAGTCCGGCGTGATCGGGTGCACTCAGGCGCGCTTGCATTTGGCGGGTGATGTCCAGCGCGAGCCAGTATCGGCCCGCTCCGACGTGGCGTTGTGCCACCAATCCGAGTTCCGCGATGCTCAATGCCGGTGACAAGGGGAACATAGGAACCAGGGAAGGGAGCGAATCCATCAGGCTGCGTTCGCACTTGCTGGTGGCGAGGGCACCCACTTCGAGCATCATGCTGGAGAGCTGCATCAAGGCTTCGATGGGGGCGAAACCGCGCTGCTTTTCGTCGCGTTCATCGTGCCGCGACTGAGCCGCGGTCAACGCAGCAAAACAATTGCCGCCGTCTCCCATGCTTTCGTAGTCAGTCAGTCCGCTGTCGGACTTGAGCCGCTGGAGCACTTCCGGCAAGTGTTCTTGGACCAACACGAGTTCTCCCGCTCTCGTGGCGGCGCGAACTAACGCCAATTCTAAAAGACAGCGGTCTCTCACGGAACGATCGTGTTCGTCGCAATGTCCGCGAGTCGCCTGAAGGTTATTGAGGTACTCGTCGGACATGAATATGGCGATGGCCTCCGCACTGGTCGCCTTGTCGGCTTGTAACTCCAGCTGACGGGTAGCTAGCTGGACGGCTTGGTCGATGGCATCGGCGGTGCGCCCGGTGGCCAACAGGTGGGTGGGGCACCGCAGGGAATCCGACTCGTTATTGCGTTCGCTCAGTACAACTGCCAGGCGATCGTGGAGGGACCGGGCGAGTTCCGGAGCTACTGAGTCACGCAGGCATTCTATCCACGCCAGTTGTGAGAAAGCGCGACCCTGATGCCCCCAGCGGAGGGCCCCGACGGCGACCAATTCGTTCCAGCTCTTGAAGACCCGGGAACCATCATCAATGGCGGTGAGCGTCTTTTGCTCCTCCAGGGAGAATTCGACATCAGGTCGTAGCGCGAAGGCGGTTCCGAGCAGGCGAGCGTCCGTGGATAGCCTGCTGGCTTGCGCGGCGATTACGTCCTTGGCGCTTCCCGGCATATCGGTGTCGGAGAGACGATCCGGGAGCAGCCAACTGCCATCCTCGTACCGCACGCAGTCGGTGTCGATGAGGTGTTGGGCGAGATCCATAATAGTGCGCGGAATGCCGTCACTCGCCGCGTGGAGGCGGTCGGCGAGCAGTGCCGCGTTGGGGACCTCGCCGAATATAGACTGCACCAGTTCGAAAGTGTCCGTCAGCGTGAGCGGAGTGAGGGTGATGGTGGTACTGACTTGGCGGAGTAGGCGGACCGCAGCCTCTGAGGTCGCCTGGCCGCCGGTCTCTAGACTGGTGGCCAGGCACAGTTGTCGACCTTTGGCGGCGCGAGCGAGAACTGCCAAAAAAGCGGCGGAGCGCGCGTCGATGCGATGAAGATCATCGACCACCAGCGCCAGTTGACGGGTAGCGATTAGTTGCAGCCACCAGTTCGTCAACAGTGTGTGCTGTTCGGGCGTTGGAGATGCCGCATCGGGCATCGGACAGCTCGAGATGGAGTCGTCTTGAGCTTCCAGATTGTGCCCGAGGGCGCGGATGATTCCGAATTCCAGACCGGCGTCCTTGGAATCCGCGCGGGCCACAGTGAGCCCAAGCAGCTTGGCCTCCATCGTGAATTCATCGAGCAATCGACTCCGACCAGCCCCGGCGACTGCGTCGACCAGGATCGACCCGCCACGACCGCGACGAGTCTTGAGCAATTTTTTCTTGGCGCGGCTTATAGCTTGGCTCTGTCCGACCAGTCGAGGGTGACTCAGATAGGCCTGGCGCACCCCCATGCCTTGCTCAGTTGGCAAGTCTGCGATGGTGGCTAGTTTTTCACTGACTTCCGCAGCAGTACTGGGTCGCCCCTCGGCTTGTACACTCAGCATCGCCATGATGAGTGACTCAAGCTCAGGCGGTAGGTTCTTGCGGAGCTTGGATAGCGAGACGGGTTTCGTGAGCCAGCCACTGCGAAGTTCGTTGACGCGGCGGCCTGGGTACGGAGACTTCCCGCTCAAGGCCCAATAGGCGACGGCGCCGAGGGAATACAGATCCGAACGGCCGTCCAGTGGCTGCTGGTAGATCGCTTCGGGGGGGATGAAGCCAGGTGTCCCTACCACGGTTGTAGCTACCCCCCGCCGCGTCATCGCTCCAAAGTCGATGAGTTTCGCACGCCCATTGTTTGTGCGAAGTATGTTGCGAGGGTTGACGTCCCGATGAACGAGCCGGCGAGACTGGAGTATCGCCAGAGCTGAGGCGACGTCGCGGAGCAGGCCGCATATCTCCTGCCAAGATACGGCTTTGTTCGCCACCATGTCCTCGCCAGCCAGCAATTCCATGGTGTAGTAGGGCCCGGCTTCGTCAACGCCGTAATCGAAAACTTGGATGATGCCCGGATGGGCGAGGCTTTCGAGGGTCTGATACTCCTGCTGAAACATCGTCCGCAGATGTTCTTCCTGCTTTTGCAGTCGTTTTAGAGCTACTGGTTTCCCCGTCGAAGTATCGTTGGCCCGATACACCTTGCCCATCCCGCCGGCACCTAGCAGCGAGACCAGTTCGTAGCGTCCGTTGATGGTTGTCCCCAGGTCGTCGTCTGAGGCAGACGGGGTGTCCATTTGCGCTCGGCCCATCAGCAGTTTTCCGTTCACGCGCTGAGCCAGCCGCTGGGGCGGCGAAAGGGTCTGAAGGACGGGTGCATTGGGGCGAAACAAGAACTAGCGCTGAATTTTTTCTGTCGGGAGCCACCGGGGGCGCTCGAAACTGGAACCGGTGGTCCAGCGGAAGACTCGCTGAGTCGTCGAACAATACCATGCGCTCTGTACAGCTTCGGAGCAAGTGCCTACGGTTGTGGGGGCGCTGCTGCGGCCGGCCACCACGGGGAGACACGGGCCTCTGCTGCGAGGAGGGCAGGCTTCCATGTTGATTCATGCCTGCGACCGAAATGGCTCGAGTCGCACACGGCAGGACCAAAACCCGGCTAGGGTGCGGCGGATGGCCATCCCCACGCCTCCTGGCGACCCCGTTATTTTTGAAGGTGGGACAATTCTTACCATGCGGGACGCTAAACCCGAGGTGACAGCGATGGCCGTGGCGGACGGTAGGGTCGTGGCTGTGGGTGAAGCGCGGGACGTCCGAGCGGCAGTGGGTACTGCGGCGCGCGTCGTAAATCTGCAGGGGGACACGCTGATGCCCGGCGCTGTGGAGCCCCATTCCCACCCGTTGCTGGGCGTTGCCCAGTCTACCGCCACCGACGTCAGCGCCTTCACCTGTTCGAGCGCGAAAGAAGTGATGGACGCTCTTCGGGCTGCAGGAGCCGCTGCAGACTCGGGGGAGTTCCTTGCGTTTCGCGGTTACGATCCAATCGCGTTCCGCGAGCTAGGGCCGCTTCCAAAAGACCGTTTGGACGCACTGTTCCCCAACAACCCCGTCTTGGTGGTGACGCAAATGGCCCACCTGGCGTTCGCCAACTCGGCGGCCTTAGCAGCGGCCAATCTGAAAGCACAGTCCCCGGAGCCCGGGGGGGGGCGCTTGGGTCGAAACCCCGACGGCACTTTGACCGGCCTACTTCACGAGGAGTCGGCGATATTTGCTGTGGGCATTCTCGCGATGGCCGGGGTTTATCAAGACTTCGGCGGCGCGCTCGGGCGGGTGCTCAAAGGGTACAGCCGCGCGGGATACACCACTGCCAGTTGTCCGCTGATCCCCGTCGTTCCAGACTTTCTAGGGATTCTGCAAGGCGTCGTGGACGCGCCGATGGCTCCCATCCGGATGTTCACCTACCTCAAGCCCGAGTTCATTGACTCCTACGAGTTGACCCCAGGAGCGGTGGACAACAACTTGTCCGTGAACGGAGTGAAGTTTTGGGCAGACGGTTCGCCCTTTGCTGGAAACATTGCCCTACGGGAACCCTACTTGAACACGCCGTTGACGCGCGGGGCCATGGGTCTGCCGGAGAACTGTACCGGTTCGATGAACTATGAGCCGCGGCAGCTCTATGGGCTGATGGAGAAGTATCACAAGGCGGGCTGGCAGATCATGGTGCATGCCCAGGGGGATCGCACCTTCGATGTGCTACTCAACCTGTTCGAGGAGTTGCACGAGAAGTATCCGCGCAAAGACGCCCGCCACCGAGTGGAGCACTGTGCCCTCGCAGACGAGCGTCACTTCGAACGCATGGCCGCACTCGGCATGATTCCGAGTTTTTATCCCGACCATATTTACTATTATGGGAATCAGCTCCGGGACGAAATCATGGGCCCCGAACGTGCCTCCCGTTGGATGGCGGCCGCCTGGGCGAAGAAACAAGGCCTGCCCTTCACGTATCATACGGATGCGCCTATTTCGTTTTTGACGCCGTTCCTGCATTCAGCTCAAACTGCGATGACCCGGAAGACACGCGCGAGTGGAGAGGTCATTGGCCCCGAGCAGAGTATCTCCGTTGACGATGCCTTGCGGGCGTACACCGTCCACGGTGCGGTCTCTGTGTTCGACGAAAAGAACCGGGGCAGCTTTGAGGTCGGAAAAATTGCGGATGGTACTCGATTGTCGGCTAACCCGCGGGACGTCCCTGCCTCTCAGTGGTCGACGGACATCGCCGTAAAGGGCACGTTTCGGGGCGGGTTAGCTGTCCACGACTAGGGCTCGTTAATGGCTAATCGGTCGCCGCTAGACCGCCGGTCGTCGCTTGGATGCCCTCCAGTTCTTGGTTGGCCGTTTCCGGGAGGCGCCAGAGGATGAGGGCCAGGGCGACCAACGGGGCTAAGGCGGCGGGGATCACGGCAGTGGAGAAGCCGCTGAGGGTGACGGCCAACTGTCCGATGAGCATGGGGGCGATAAGGGCACCCATCCGGCCGAAGACGTTGTTGGACCAAGCGTAGCCATCCGCGCGCAAGCGGGTCGGAAACATCTCCGCCGTGTAGGCGTTCATGACGACGAGCACTGCTGTATTCGCGAACAGAAGCACGCAAAGAGAGGCGATCAGAGAGGTGCGACCCGTAAGGGAATAGGCCGCAAGAGTACTCGCGCTCAGGCATATCATGACGATGACGGAAGACCGCCGGCGCCCCAGTCGATCAAATACCCACGGCCATGCGTAGAGCAGGGGCAGAGTCAGCGCGGCGGCGGTGGCGAACATCCCCCCCATGGCGTGTTCGTCGAATCCCAGAGCGGTGCTGGCGTGAGCTTTCCAGAAAAAGACGACGACTTTCGTGTTGGAATAGACGAGCGCCCAGACCAATGCGAGCAACACTACCGTTGGACGGTGCACGGTCCTGAGAATGCGCATGAGCGGAAAGGTCGCTTCTCGTTGGTCAAGTTCTAGGTAGCGGCGGGTCTCCTTCAAGTTGCGTCGAGCGAAGGCGAGCAGAATTAACGGGATCGTGCCCACGAAGTAGACCAATGGCCACCCGGTCTCCGTTTCAAGAAAATCGGGGACCAAGAGGGCGCAAGCGATGCCGCCCAGCGCGCCGGTGGCCTGAAGGAAGCCGATAGCGAGGCCGCGTCGGTCCGCCGGGAACTCCTCGGCGGCGTAGACCATGGCGAGGGCGTATTCCGCGACCAAGAAAGTACTGGCGCCGACTTGGGCGATGGCGAACCACCAGATGTTAGGGGCTAACCCTGTGGCGAAACTACAGAGCGTGTAGCCCGCGATGGAGACGGAGAGCATGACGCGTCGTCCGTACTGATCCGCGAGACGAATGAGAAAAAACGAAAGGATCCCGCCGGCGTTAACGGCCCCCCCGAGGATTCCAATGGCGCGATCGTCGAGGCCGAATTCCTTCGCCAAGGTCGGGAGCAGTTGGGAGATGGCCAGGTAGTCGTAGCCGTCAAAGAATCCCGCGACGCCCAGAAACACCATCAATCGGAGCTGATAGGGAGAGAAAGGGGTGGGCGGGGTCTTGGGCATGGCGGTCCGGCGGGGCTCGCGGATGCTAGTCGAGGTCTGTCCGTTCCAGTAGCGATCCTTGGATCGTTTTGGAACGGTGACGCGCCGCGCTTGACCGTTGGCCGGTCGATGGGGCTGCCACTGAACTCGCGACGCCCCTTCGCCGTATTTACTGCGGTGGAACAACACGATCGGGGAGGGACCCGATTCGCCGAACGCCGGGCGACAGGTACGATCTTGCGTTCGTTGCGGATGGCAGTATTCGCACGTTGGCTCGCCGCGCCAGGCTGCGTTTACCACTCCGACGTTAGATGCGACCCCGGGCAGTAGCGGGAGCGCGACGGAGTTTTTTACGGCGGCGGATACAAAAAACGGAACGCGGCTGTGAGGCGTGCTGAGACAACGAACTGGCGCGGGGCTTTACCTGCATGTGTGTCGAAGGAAGCGGCGCCCAGTGCGGTGGATGTCAGGACGGCGGCGGCGGCGCCGTCTAAAGATACCGGCGAAGCTGGTGCAACTGTGGAGGCTCTGGATTCGGTGTCGGGCGTGCCTGATGCGGTGGCCTCGTTTGCTGTCGGAGCGGAGGATGCGGCAACCGCCGCCGTCGTCGTGACACGCAGTCGACCGACAACAAAACGTTGCGTATAAGGCTAGAGACTGCCGGGGAATGAAGTCCCCAGAACCTCTATTGCGGACCACCGGGTGGCCAGTCTCTATCTACTGGTGGGTTATCGCACGAGCTGGTCAATTTAATGCCGTTTGCCATCGTCGAAAGCACGAAGACACATGCTTGAGTTGGAACTCGCCTGGGAATTTTGAGATGATGTCTCGGTGGATTCGCTCCCACGTGATTTGGCTAATACTGGTGTTGCTCACGTTGGGCGTATCCACCCCCAGTGTGGCGCCGCGGCCTCCCAAGGCAACGGTGTTGGTGATCATTGTTGGACGCACCAGCCCCTTGGCAATGTATCCACCTCCACGCTCAAACAGGTATTTCGCGGAAGCCGGACGGTGGTAAAAGGAAAGCGGTTCACGTCGTTGAACCACCCGGAGTCCAGCCCGACCGTGTCGCGTTGGAGAAGCTGGCCGTCGATATGGACGCCGACGAGGTGCGCCAGTACTGGATCGATCGGGCATCCGGGGTGAATCGGGCGAACCCCGCACGGTGCCGTCGATCGCGGCCTGGCGCCCCATCGTTTCCAAAGTGCGCGGTAGTGCGGGCTACGTGCGAAGCCGACGACTTGTCGGGCCTGGTGAAAGCGCTGAAAGTGAATGGCTTCCGTCTCGATGACAAGGACTACCCGCTTTGATACGCAGCGTCACCTAGCCCACGTGCGGGCTAGGTGACGCTAACAACTTTGGCAAGGCTGGAGAGGGCGAGTGGGTGTCAGCCAATATGCGGTGCGTGGCCGGGATCGTGCGTGGCCGGGAGAGAGGGTAGTCAACCAGGTTGACTACATGCGCGGAGCATGGGATTACGCGCGGATGTCGTCGTCCAGCAGTCTGTCCGAAAAGACCATTCTCATCACCGGTGCGAATTCTGGGATCGGTAAAGCAACTGCGGCCGCTCTCGTTGCTCGCGGGGCGACGGTGATAATGGCAGCCCGCGACTTGGAGAAGGGCAAAGCCGCGGCCGCGAGCATTCCGGAGGGCACTGGGCGCCTGGTCTGTAAACAACTCGATCTCGCTTCCTTCGCTTCGATTCGGCGATTCGCAGCGGAGGTGTTGGCGGAGCATGAACGTTTGCATGTCGTTATCAACAACGCCGGACTGATGTTGAGCGAACGGCGGCAGACCGAGGAGGGGCTCGAGCAGACTCTGGGCATCAATCACGTGGGGCACTTCTTGTTGACGGATCTCTTATTGGATCGGATCAAGGCGAGCGCACCGGCGCGGATCATCAATGTGTCATCGAAGGCACATACTCAGGCCGGTGGGCTCGATTTCGACGATCCCATGGGGGAGAAAAGTTACGATGGATTCAAGGCCTATTCTCGATCCAAGTTAGCCAATGTGTTGTTCACGCAGGAGCTCGCGGAGCGTCTCGAGGGCTCAGGGGTGACGGTGAATTCATTACATCCGGGCGTTGTGGCGAGTGGCTTCGCTCGAGATGGGGATGCTCAGGGCTTCTTTGGGGCGTTCTTCAAGTGGGGCGCTCGCTTCCTGCGGTCGCCCCAGAGCGGAGCTGCGACTTCGATTTTCCTCGCGACGGATCCGGATGTGGCATCGGTGAGTGGTCAGTACTTTGCCGACTGCAAACCGAAGAAGGTCGCGAAGGCCGCGCGCGACAAGGACGCGCAGAGACGGCTCTGGCAAATGACGGAACGCTGGGTCGCGAGCGGCACAGCTTAGCCGAGGAGATACTGCCGGACTGGGCGTCTGACGATCACAAACGTAAAGCGCCCCCAGGCCCTAATACCCCTCTCCAGGTGTTGTTCATCCCTGAAGCCGTCTGGAGGCTGGCCCTCCACTCTCGCGGGACCTGCCGCTCTACGTACGAGCGGGCTTGGTCTTCGTCAACTGCCAAGCGGGAATCTCGGACGCCCCCAGTGCGATGTTTCGGTCAAAACCGGCCTTTGGGGAATGGCGAACTCACCTGTGGCCGCACATGCTCGGCTTCGCGAAGTGTCGGCGCGCCGACTATCAACAACTGGCCTAGCCGTCGATTTGCGGATAGATTTTTAGCACTTCCCAAGTTCGCAGTTGGACCTCGCCGGCGGGCGCCCCGCGTCGTTTGGACACGTCAGAGATTCGACACAGATGTACGGCAACTTTGCCTTTCGCTCCCCGCGCTTTGGAGTGGTGAACGGACTGCTGGGCGGCGGCCTGGGCGACTGAGGAGGGGAGTACGGAGAGCCTGTCGGGGTTGCGCACCACAACGTGGGTGCCGGCGTAGTCCGCGACGTGTAGCCAGAAGTCGTCGTCATCCGCTATCTCAAAGGTGAGGTGATCGTTGAAGGCGTCGCCTTTACCAATCAGGATCTCGAATCCTTCGACGTTCACGGTCCGGTAGGGGCGTCCCTTGCTAGCCATATCTCCGGATAGATCGGAAGGGGTCGGCTTCCAAGCCACAATCGGAGGAAGGGAGAACCGAGGCTGAGAGCACCGGAGTTATCGGGGCCAGGACACAAAATGAGAATGGGCACCCCGCAGGATGCCCATTCGTCAGTGTTGAATTGAGCTGGCTTAGAAAAGCAGACCTTTGAGCTTCATGGCAACGCTCATGGAACCTTTGAACTTGAGCTTGCCGCTCATGAACGCCATCTGGCCGTTCAATTCGCCGTTCATCATTTTGAGGAAGTTTTCGTCCTTCATGGTGATGCTGAATTCGGGCTCGCCACTGAGACCCTCGGTTACCTGCATGGCGTCGCCTTCGATGGTGGTGGTCCATTCGCCGCCGTCGTCGCCGGTAATGTTGAACTGGAACGTGCCCTGGAAGCCGCCGGTGGCTTTGGGATCAAACTTCTTGGGGAAGACTTCGTCGAACCAGACTTTAACGCTTGTTACTTTTTCGGCCATGTTGTTTTTCCTATTCAGCGCCTGGATGACGCATGTTGAGTGGATGGGGGATTCGGTTGATGAATGGGGGTGTTGGCTGCCGGGCGCTCATTCAGCGCTAGGTTTCCAGTCGGAGCCGAGTGGCTTAAATACGGGGAGTGTGACTTTCTCACCCGCCTCATCTTCGGCAGGCAGAAGGTACTCGACTTCCATCTTGTCGCCGATAGAAAACTTGTTGTCTTCGACGCCTTCGATGCGTGTGTGCAAACGGGGGCCTTCGTCGAGTTCGACGATCGCAACGTTGAAGGAGCGACCTGAGAACGCCGGATGTTGGGACTTGTAGACTACAATGCGGGAGACGACCGTGGCCTTGCCGCTGCTCTCGACGTCTTTGACGTTGTCGCTGAGACACTTCGGGCAGATCCCCATATGGGGCAGCCAGTTGTGTTGGCAGTCCTGGCATTGGCTCATGAGCAGCTTGTGTTTGTTACAAGCCCCCCAGTACGCCTCGGAGTCTTCGTTGCTGACGGGAAGAGGTACATCAAACATTTTGCAGTGCTCCTTAGGCGTCCGGGCTGAGGATGAGGGTGGAGTAGCTCAGGGTGGGCGGTGCCTCATGGGGCGCACCCCCGAAGCCGTTGACGAAAATCAGGTCGGTCTTGTCTAGCTGCCGACCGTCGGCCGTGCCTCGGATTTGTCGCGTGGCTTCCGCTACGTGACCGAAACCGAATAGATGACCTTCGCTGAGTAGACCGCCGTGGGTGTTGGTCGGCAAGGCGCCATCCATACGGAGAGCCCCGCTGGCTAGATAAGGCCCGACCTCGCCGCGTTGTGCGAAGCCGAAAGCGGCGAGGCAATGTACGACGAGCGGCGTAAATCCGTCGTAGATCATCGCGGCATCGATGTCCTTGCGATCACAGCCGGCCATCTCAAAGGCTGAGTTGGCGGCCATGCTGCCCGCCAGGGTGCTCTTCGGTCGGGCGTGGGGTTCAATCATGTCCGCACCATGCTCTTGTCCGGCACCTTGGATGATGACCGACTTGTTCTTCAGATCTTTGGCACGTTCGCGACTCGTCACGATGATGGCGCCGCCGCCGTCCGTCACCAGACAACAATCGAAGAGTCGCAACGGCTCGGCGACGAATCGCGAGTTGTTGTGATCTTCGATTGTGAAGGGCTTTTGCTTTTGCGCGTTGGGGTTCTTTCCGGCGTGTTTGCGGAAAGTGGCGGCGATTTCCCCGTAGTGGTCCTGGGTGATGCCTTCGTGTTCCATTTGAACACTGGCGATGTGACCCATGAAGGGGATGGCGCCGATGTCGCCGTAGGGGAACGCGTAGGAGCTGCCCATGAGCTGCATGAGCTGCCCCTGGGGGTTGTTTTGGTTACCGAAGCAAACGAGTACGGCGCTCGCCATGCCCGCATTGATGTACAGCGCCGCGGTCTGAATCATGCCGATACAGGTCGCGCCACCCATGTCTGCCGTGAAGCTCACTTTGGGGGTTAGTCCGAGGTGGGCGGCGACTCGAGTCGCCCAGCCGTGCTGTTCGCCCATGACAGCCGGCATCACGGCGATCACACCATCGATGTCATCTTTGTTGAGCCCGCTGTCCTCGATGGCCGCCTTGGAGGCATCGAGGGTAAGCCGCATGTGGCTTTTGCCGTAGACCATGCCGAAGTCGGAGAACCCGATGCCGGCGATGGCGCTGTTGTTCTTTAGGGTCATGATAGATTTTCCGATTGGAGCCCGTGGGGGCTACTTGTTCTTCCAGACCGGTTCGCGCTTCTCTTTGAAGGCGAGGGGACCCTCTTGGGCGTCTTCGGTCATGAACACCTCGGCGGCGTAATTGAGTTCTTGGTTGAATGCCTCTTGTAGGGGCATGCGAAGACCCTTGAGAACGCTCTCTTTGATCTTGCGAATTGCCACGGGGCCGTTCTTCTGGATTCTGTCGGCGTATTCGAAGGCGGCGTCCAGCAACTGGTCGTGGGGCACGACCTTGTTGACGAGGCCGTACTCGTAGGCTTTTTCGGCGTCGATAAAGTCCGCCGTGAGCAGCATCTCCATGGCGCGGCAGTAGGGGATGTGGCGCGGAAGCTGCACGGTGGTGCCGCCGCCCGGAAAGAGGCCGCGCTTGGCTTCGGCAACCGAGAATCGCGCCTTGTCGCTGCAGACGCGGATGTCGATACTGTGCAGCATCTCAAGGCCACCGGCGGCGCAGAGGCCGTTGATGCCGGCGATAACGGGCTTGTAGAGTTCGAACTCACGCAACACGCCCGTGAGGGCGGCGTCCGCTGGGAAGTCTTCGACTTCTTCGCCGCTGGCGAGGGCGTCGATGTTGGCAGTCACCTGGGTGACGAAGCTCTTGAGATCGGCGCCGACGCAGAAGGTGTCTTCCACGCCGGTAATAATGGCGCAGCGCAAGTCGTCGTCGTCGCGGTATCGGATCCACGCGTTGGCCAGGCGCCCGAAGTGCTCCATGTCGAGGGAGTTGCGTCGCTCCGGACGGTCGATGGTGATCAGAAAGGTGTTTCCACGTACTTCGGTATGAATGGCCATTGATTGATTCCTGTGTCCTTGATCTGCCGCTGCTGACAAGACTGGGTCTCGCAGGCTCCGTCCTAGAACGGGCCGGGGTAAGCGATTCCGCAAATCTTGTCAGTTGTCCAATTCGTTATCTGTTGAAATTAGGCAGCTGTCAAGTACTGTCAGCAGCGTTGTGGGGAAGATGAAAATTGCCGGCCGGCGTAGTACCAAGCCCCCCAAGCTGGGTCGCCCCGCGGGCGCGGATGCCGACGCTACCCGAACGCTGATTCTAGAGGGGGCGTTGGAAGCTTTCGCCGCCTCGGGCTTCGACGGCGTCTCCGTACGGGAGCTCACACGGCGCCTGGGAGTCAGTCACAATCTGGTGCACCACTACTTCGGCTCCAAGGACAACCTGTGGCGCGAGGCAATCGATCGCGGGATTGCGGATCAGTTGGCGTGGATGCTCGAAGGCATGACCGATTTGGGCGAGTCCGACGACCCTTTCGAAGCTGTCTCCGTCGCCCTCCAGCTATTTGTTCGCGTGGTCGCTCAGCTCCCGGCGTTCCCGCTCATCTTGGCTCAAGAGAGCGCCATCGGTGGTGAGCGGCTCGACTACATTTACGAACGCGCGATCGTGCCTGCCGTTAAAATCGGTACCCGTCATTTGGCGCGACTCGAAGACGCGGGCGGAGCCAAGTTCGATATGCGTAGCCTGGCATTGATCCTTTCGGCGGGCGCCTCTGGGCTCGTGACCTTGTCGAGCATCGCGCGCAAATTGGGTGAGCCGGATCCCCTAGGGGACGAGGCTGTCGAAAAGTACGCGGACACGCTGTCACGACTCGTGCTCAACGGTCTCCGAGGCGCACCCGTAGCGCCCTGACGGCGTTCGAACGAGGAATGGTAACGACCGTGAGTATTCAGCTGCGTCCGAAATTCATGAACTGGATGGTCGCCTCGGGCGTGCAGCAGAAGTGGCAACGATTGCATGTCGCTATCTACGAAGGAACCGGCGGTCGTTTGGGACCGGGCATGATGCCGGGCGCTCGATGTTGCCTGCTCAGCACCGTGGGCCGCAAATCGGGATTGCAACGGACGCTCCCGCTTATTTACGTGCAAGAGGGCGATGTGGTTTGTTTGGTGGCCTCGAACGGCGGCGCGGTATCCCATCCGCTCTGGTATCGAAATTTGGTGGCTCATCCGGATGTGACGCTGCAGATCGGCCGGTCGGTGATGCCCATGGTCGCCAGCACCGCCGATCTAGCCGAGAAGGAACGCTACTGGCCGTTGATGGCCGCGGCGTGGCCCCAATACGATGACTACCAGACGTGGACCGAGCGTGAGATTCCGTTGGTTCTGTGTCGTCCGCTAGGTGCTCGCTCCTGAGTGGAGGCGAGACCTTCCGGAACTAAAACGCGTCTTCGCCAGTCAAGGCGCGCCCAAGTACGAGTGTATGGACCTCGTGGGTGCCTTCGTAGGTGATCACACTTTCGAGATTCAGCATGTGGCGAATGACGGGGTAGTCCAACAAGATGCCGTTGGCGCCCAGCAGTGCCCGACACCGACGGGCAATATCGAGGGCTGCGGCGACGTTGTTGCGTTTGCACAGGGAGATTTGTTCGTGACGTAGCTCGCCGCGTTCCTTGATACGCCCCATGTGAAGAGCCAGTAGTTCACCGGTGATGAGGCTGCTCGCCATGTCGGCTATCTCAGCTTGAACCAGTTGTTTGCGAGCGATGGGGACGCCGAACTGTTTTCGCTCGCGTGTGTAGCTGATCGTGCTTTCTAGACACGCGCGCGCGGCTCCCAAGGCTCCCCAGGAGATGCCGAAGCGGGCGGAACTCAAACAGGCTAGCGGCGCTCCAAGGCCACGTTTGCCCGCGAGCATTTGACGGCTCGGTACGCGGACATCGTTCAGTACGATTTCGCCAGTGACGCTGGCACGCAGGCTCATCTTTCCCGTGATAGTCGGTGTCTCGAAGCCATCGCTGTCGCGCTCCACCACGAAGCCGGTAACGCTCTTTGCGTCGCGGGCGTCCGTCTTAGCCCAGACGACCGCAACGTGTGCGATGGGGGAGTTGGTGATCCACATTTTTGTCCCATTCAGGATGTAGTCGTCGCCGTCCTTTCTCGCGACCGTACGCATCGAGGCGGGATCCGACCCGCTGTCTGGCTCTGTCAGACCGAAACACCCGATGAGTTTCCCGCTGGCCATCTCCGGTAACCAACGTTGTTTTTGGGACTCGTCGCCGAAGGAGTGAATGGCTTGCATCGCGAGGGAGCCCTGGACACTCACGAAGCTTCGCAGGGCACTATCGCCATACTCAAGCTCCTGGAGGATCATTCCGTAGGCGACCGCACCCAGCCCCGCGCAGCCGTATCCTTCGAGACCGGCGCCCAGCAGTCCGAGGCCAGCGAGTTCGTCGATGAGGTCGCTGGGAAACTCTTCGTTTTCGAACAGAGCTGCGGCTCGGGGCGCGTATCGAGCGGCCACCAGGCGACGCACACTCGCGCGGAGCTGACGTTCCTCCTCCGTCAGACTGCCGTCGATGGCGGACAGCTCGTTCAAGGTAAGCGGCGTCGGCATTCCCTTGTAGGTTGCCACGGACCGCTCCTGGGTGCCGCGGCCGAGTCAGATCGCTCGACGAAGTGTGCCCCCTGGGGCGTCACTTGGGCGTGTTATCGGGCTGTCCGGCGCGCTTACTGAAAACGCACGGCAACGGTTTTGGTTGCCCCCGGATTGACGGAGACGCTTGTGACTTTTCGCCCCAACTCGGGATGATTGAACACGACCGTGTGCACGCCGGGACCGACTCGAATCCCCATGATTGGTGTGTGTCCCATGGGTTTTCCGTCGATCACAACAGAGGCCATGGGGATGGCATTGACGTTCAGTGTGGAATGCCCGCGCGAGCTGCTCACCGGCGCCTTGGCGGGCGCGGGGCGCTTGTGTCGCACAACTGGCTTCGGACGGGGGCGCTCGGAGTAGGTGGCGGGAGAGAGCGCGATCTTCATCACCATCGGATCCGTCCCTGGCAAAAGCTGCACCGTTTTTTCGTAAGCTTGATACCCCTTGCGACGCGCGGATATGGTGTGGGGACGATCGAGTGCCAAGGCGATGGTGGCGGGCAGGGTGGGCACATGTCGTCCATCGAGCACGATCTGGGCATGCTTGGCGCCTTTGCCCGGCGTTAGCTGGAGTGCGCGCTTGGTCTGGGTCATGCGAAGGGGACCGATCACTGTCGGCTCGAACTCGTCGACGTTCACTACGAGATCGTAATTCTCGTAGAGTTGTCCGCGGATCGAAACTCGGTGGGAACCCGGGCTCACGTTGAAGTGTTTACGCGGAAGGCTGCCCACGGAGTTTCCGTCGACGTAGACGCTGAGTCCGGCGCCGGCTGCCTGGATACTTAGACCGGAGCCCATCCCGTTTTTTTCGAGAGTGATATGGTAGGCTGCGGATTCTCCTGGCTCGATGCGGATCGCGCTGGCTTCGGTGGAGCCATAGCCAGGTGCTCGGGCCGCGATGAAACGGGCCCCTTCGGGCAATTCTTTGACGAGACAGGGGGACTTGTCGCATCGCAATTTGCCGTCCACCAGGATGCTGAGTCCGCGAACGCTGACGCCCCCGGGACCGCTTACCGTAAGCACGAGTGAGCCCGTCGTGCTGGGCCCGAATAGAGCGGCCACAACCAGCAACAGCCCGGCGGCGGCTAGCATAGCACCCTTGCGAGCGGCTTGTGTGTCGAAGCGGCCGCCGCCTGGTGCCGTCATGGCAACGGGCGGCAAACTGGCGACTGATTCGCGGTTTACGGCGGGGATGACAGAGATAGCCGGCGGTCGAGACGGTCGTGGCAATGAGATGGCGCTCGGTGGGAATGAGGAGGGGTTGAGAACGGGCGGCAACTCGGGCTGGGTATCCAGGGAGGTGGCCATGCTGGTCGTTGGCTCGTCATCATCGCTATCGGCGGCAGGCGCTGGGTGGAGCGGCAGTGGCGTGTTACCCACGGAATAGGTGCCGGCGGTGGGACGCGAGAGCGGCGCAGGAGGCAGGATCGAGATTCTTTTCACCAGGTTGACGGGCGGTGCGGGAGGCAATCCCGGGGCAGTGCGAAGCGAATTCTGGCGAATGGTGGACGGTGGTGGGACGGCCGTGACCGGTCGCAGCGACATCGGCGCGGGCGGCGGTGCGCTGCGACGCATGGCTGGCGGTGCGCTGGAACGAAGCGAGCCGGGAGGGGGCGGAGGCACGCTGGAGTTTGCGTGAGGCGGGGGCGGGAGCGGGTTGTCTCCCATGGGAACGGACACGGCGGGCCGTGCGGCGGGCGGCATAGTGCGAGCACGAGTGCTGGGAGCCGGCGGAGGTATGCTGCGACGGGCGCGAGTGCTGGGAGCCGGCGGAGGTATGCTGCGACGGGCCGAACTCTTCGCTAGACCGCCGTGGGAAGCATCATTGCCCGCGGATGTACTCCGAGAGTTGTGGGTGGGGGCTGCTTGTTGAATATCGCCGAATACTTCGAGTCCTGAATCGTTCGTCATCCCGCACTGCTTCTCGCGCCACCAAGCTGCCTTGCTACGACATGCAGTATATTGTTCAATTGGCCAAATTGCCAGGGCGTTTACTTATTGCCGCGGAATCAATGGGGAATACGGCCTGAGGCGGCCGGCCGGAACGGTGGTGCTTAACTGTATCGGAGCCATTGGGGAACGCGGGGGGTCTTGTCGGCCTCAATACTGGTGGGGCCGGGGGGGCACATTACGCCAGCCTGCGCCACGGGTACGTGACAGCAGCTCAATTCGATTATCAGTGTTTGGGCAGGGACGCGCTACCCGGGTGCCGCCGGCGTCGTGCTGCCGCGGCGCCAATGCCCGCGAGGGACAACAGAAGCCACGGGGAGCTCGAATTCGACTGCCGATCGCCCGGGACTCGGCAGTCGCAGCTGCCGCGATCCACGGCATCGATGTACTGGGGTCCGGAGTCGATGCCGATGATGCCGCCGTCGCCCGTGGGCGGGACGACAGTGCCAGTATCGCCTACGGGAGCTGCGTCCGGGGAGACCGTGGCGTCGGTAGCGGTTGTGGCGTCAGGGCCTACCAGGGGTCCGCCGTCGGTGTTGAGCGGGCCAGTGTCTGTGGACGACGAATCCTGCGTTGGCAGAGTCGGCACACAGACGCTGCTCAAGCAGAAGCCGCCGGAGCAGTCGAGATCCGTGCTGCATGTGCTGAGGCAGGTCGTGGCGCCACACTGGTAGGGCAGACAGACGGTATCGGTGGCCGGGCTGCAAGTTCCGGCGCCGTTACAGACTCGGGTGGTTTGGGCGATGCCGTTAGAACAGCTGGCGACGCTGCAGGCGTCGGCGGCGCCCGGGAAGCTACAGTTAGCGACGTTGGTTCCGTCGCACGCAGCGCCGCAGGCGCTCGAGCCACTGCACTGGGGACGACCGCCGCGGGGAGTGCCGGTCACCGCGGTACAGGTGCCCAGGGAGCCGGGCACATCACAGGCTGCGCACTGGTCGTCACACACCGAGCCACAGCAGACGCCGTCGACACAGAATGCTCCGCCGCTACACTGGGTGTCATCAGCGCAGACCTCGCCGGTACCGACTTGAGCCACGCAAACACCCGCAGAACAGTACTGCCCGGCGGAGCAACTACCGCCGTTGAAGCAGTCGCCCTCGCACTCGGTACCGCCGCTGTCGCAGGCGAATTCAGGAGCGCAGCTCTCTAGCTGCAGTGCCGGGCAGGCGCCGGTTCCGTCGCAGACGGCGCCCAGGGTGGCGACGTCGGTGCTGATCGAGCACGACGCCGTTCGGCAGCTGTTGCCGTTGGGGTAGGTGCACTCATCGTTGAAGCCGTCACCGGCATCACAAATTCCGTCACAGGAGGAGCCGTCGCCTTCGCAGCGGGGGCGGGTGCCGCGGGGTACGCCCTCGATCGGAGTGCAGAGCCCCTCGTTGCCGGAGACGTTGCAGGCTTCACACTGGCCCAGGCAGGCGCTGCCGCAGCAAACACCATCGACGCAGCGGTCGCTGTCACATTCTGTGGAATCGGCGCAGGTCTCGCCAAGTCCGCGCTTGCTCGTGCAAACATTGGACGAGCAGAACTCGGTAGTGCTGCAGTCGGCGTCGACAGTGCAGTCGCCGTCGCAGTTGTCGCCGTCACACTGTCCGGAGCCGCAGATCTGGTTTTGTATCTGTGGGCAGCTACCCGTGCCGTCGCAGGTAGCCTGAAGAATGGCCGTATTGCCGCTGCAGTTGGCCGTTCGGCAAACCACGCTGGGATCCGGATAAGTACAGCTCCCGGTCGCATTGCCGTCGCAACTGCCCCCGCAACTCCCGGTGCCGACACAAGCGGGACGCGGGCTGATGGGCACTCCGATGACGGCGGTGCAGCTGCCTTCGCTGCCGGCGACGTTGCATGCCTCGCATTGACCGCTACAGTTGGAGTCGCAGCACGTTCCATCGACACAGGACCCCGATTCGCATTGTCGGTCGCGGGTGCAGCTCGTGCCGTCCGTCTCTTGGGGCAAACAGGCGTTGCCGTTGTCGCAGTAGTAGCCGGCGGAACACTGTCCGTCGCCGCCCGGGCAATCTCCGGCGCAGGCGCCGCTCGCGCAAAGGTTGGGTGTGCAATCGACAGGGACCTGGGTCGGGCAGAAACCTATGCCGTCGCAGGTCACTTCAGGATTTAGCGTGTTGCCGCCCGGGCAGGTGGGGGCAATGCAGACCACCGTGGTGATCGGCAGGGCGCATTCCGTGCGGTTCGTGCCGTTGCAGCGGCCTTCGCAGTCCGCTGACAGTCCGGCCCCTGCACACAATGTGCGGGGCGATACCGGCTGCTGGCCGGCCGTGGTGGGCACGCAGGTTCCCGTGTTGTCGCAGGTTTCGCACTGGCCATCGCAAGCGAGGTCGCAACACACGTCGTCGGGCGAGCAGAAATCTTGGCACTGGTTGTCGGCAGTGCAGGGAGTGCCACCCACGGCCTTGAATTCACACGCGCCCCCGTTACAGAACGCCGTGATATCGCAGTCGGTGTCGCTACCGCAGTCCGTACGGCAGTCGGTTGCTGCGCAAGCGTAAGGTGGGCAGTCATTGGTAGTAATGGTCGGGCAGGCGGGGCCAGAACCGTTGCACGTTGCTGATAGGGTCTCGACGCCAGCGTCGCGGCCCCCCGTGCAGGCCGCCACCCGGCATTCGGAGCTGGCGTCAAAGACGTCCGTCGGGCACGTGGTGGTGCCGTCCTCGCAGTACTCTGCGACATCGCAGGGACCCGGCGCGGTCGCGTTGCAGATCACCGTATCGTTGTTCAGCGGCGGGTGTGTGCAAGCGCCAGCGGCGCAGACGTCGGCGCTGCAGGTGATCGCGTCGGCGGCGCAAGCGTCGCCGTCCGTGACCGGAGTGAACACACAGTCGTTGGTTTGGTCGCAGGTGTCGACCGTGCAGTCGTCCTCGTTGTCGTCGCACAAGGTGTTGTCGGTCGTGCCGGCACAAGCGCCCGCGTTGCATTCGTCGCTTGTCGTGCAGCCGACGCCGTCATCGCAATTGGTGCCCGTAACGGAGGGGAGGCAAGTGCCGGTGCCGGATATGGCGCATTCGAAGCAGGGGTCGGTGCCGCCGCTGTTACAATCTGTCGCGCAGCAACTGCCGTTCCGGCAGAAGCTATTCGGGCATTGTTCGTCCTCGAAGCAACTGTCACCGTTGTTGATGTCGGGAATGCACAGATCAGTGACTCCGACATCGCACCAGAAGAGCGGTCCGCACTGCGCGCTCGAGGTACAGATGCTGCCATCGCAGACAGCGCCGTTGCAGCGTCCGTTACCGCAGGCGGCGGGAGCCGCGTAGTCCGGGCAGCCGTCGTCCTGGTAGCCGCCTCCGGTGGTCATGGTGCCGTCGCAATAGACTTCGTCCTGGAAGACGGCACTCGGGGCGCCCGAACAAGTGGAGGGCGCACACTCGAAGACACCGGCGAGACGAATCGTATCGCAGACGCCGCTCACGCAGGTGTTGCTGCGGCAGACTTCTCCGCTCCAGTCGCCCGTGCAGTCGAAGCCATCCGATTCCGCAACGTTCACGCAGGCCACGCCGGCACAACTGTCGGCGGTGCAGAGGATGCCGTCATCGCAGTCCCGCGGGCCGCCGCCGCAGGTGCCACCCGTGCACTCGTCACTGACCGTGCAGAAGACGCCATCGTCGCAGTCAGTGCCGTCGCCGTCGGGTGCGTCGCATGTGTCGCCGGACTCGTCGCAGGACTCGGAGCAATTGCTGCTCCCGGCGCCACTCTCCGGGCACGGGGCGTTGCTAAAGTCGCTGCAGGTGCCGCCGCTGCATTTATCGTCGGGCCCGTTGCACAATAGTCCGTCCTCGCACTCGGTGCCGTCGCCGTCGTTCGCGGTACAGGTGTCGCCGGACTCGTCGCAGGACTCCGCACAGTTGGCGCTACCCGGGCCGCTTTCGGCGCACGGGGGGTTGCTAAAATCGCTGCAAGAGCCGCCGCTGCACTTATCGCTCGAACCATTGCAGTAAAGGCCGTCGTCGCAATCGGTACCGTCGCCGTCGGCGGCGGTGCAGTCATCGGCGGTCTCGTTGCAGGACTCGGAGCAGTTACTGCTGCCGCCTCCGCTTTCGGGGCAGGGCGCGTTACTAAAATCGCTACAGGTGCCGCTGCTGCATTTGTCGCTTGAACCGTTACAGAAGAGCCCGTCGTCGCAGTCGGTACCGTCGCCGTCGGCGGCGGTGCAGTCGTCGGCGGCCTCGTTGCAGGACTCGGCGCAGTTACTGCTGCCGCCTCCGCTTTCGCTGCACGGATCGCCGGTATGTTGATTGCAGTTGCCGCCAGAGCCGCAGGTATCGGTCCCGTTGCAGTAGGTGTTGTCGTCGCAGGCGACTCCTACTGTGTCGGTGCAGGTGCCTTCGCTGCCGCTCTCGCCACAACTCCGGCAGGTGCCGCAGTCAGCCGAGCCGCAACAATAGCCGTCGGTGCAGTTGCCGCTACTGCAAGCGCTGTCGCCTCCGCAGGCTTCACCGTTCTGAAGGGTGTAAGTCAGCACGATGGCCGGGGTCATGATCTTGATCGCGACACCGCCGCGGTCGGCGTCAAACCGCAGACCGTCATTGGCCCACGTGGCATCCAACCAGTTCGATACGAGAGTTGTTGCGTCGAAGTTCAGTGCGACGGGACTGAAGCCGTCGCCGATATCTCGAGAAAAAGCAGCGCTGACGAACAGGTTGGCGCCGCCGATATCGCCTCGGTCGTTGCCCCCGGCGGGTTGGTAGGCTGGGTTGCAAGCGCCGCCGCCACCACTCACGGCGATGACCTCAGCGGTGGCGGTCCAGCTGCCGCTGTTGATCCGATCGATTTCCAATTGGGCATCGGGAGTGCCGGCCAGCATATCCCCCGTCTGGGCGGAGAGGGTGAGGGACGCCGAAACTAAATCGACGGTAGTGAGGTCGGTATAGGGACCAAAATTGAACTTAACCGCACCGCGGGATGGTGAGTACGTGCCCGTGCCGCCGTCGAATGGACCTATCGGGAAGTTCCAGTCAGTCGCGCACATGATGTCGCCGCCGCCGTAGTTGCCCTCGTCCCGGAACGTGCCCATCGTGAGTAGTGAGCGATCCGACAGGGTGCAGACTCCCGCCGCGGTGGTTGGCAAGTCGCAGCTCTCTGCACTGGTTGGTACCGAAACCCGTTGCTGGATCTGCGCGATCTTCGGCTGAATCTTCGCGGCGCTTGAAGCGCTCTCTTGGGGCTTGTCCGGGCTACATGCCCCGGCAAGCACTGCGAGAACCACGACGAGGGAATAGGTAGCCGCTGAGAAGCGTTGTCTGCGGATAGCGGAAGAAGTCTGAGGCGATTTCATAAAATAAGACCGAACGAGGGGACGGATTCCGTGCGACGGCGTCGCGGCAATAGCCACATGGCGTCGGCAGGGCCCCTGTAACGGCATATAATGCGATATTCACGGCAAAGTTGCACCCGCCGTGCATGCCCAAGGCGAATTTTTCTTCTAGGAGTAGAGAGTGTAGGTGGGTATAGGTGTGGGCGGCGGACCCCACGCCTGTGCGGGAAACCCGCCTGTTTACGAATGCATCCGCGTGACCTTGTAAGCTCCACCTTGCATGCCGACTCGCCCTGATGGTTACCAACTCACGACGCCCCGGCCGGAGCATTTCGGGTTGATCCGCGGAGTGGAAGTGGCCGCCGCCGAGCGCTTTAGCTTTTCCGATCTCCCTGAGCCCCTGCGATCTCACATGGTCCCACCCGCGGACTTGTTCCGCGCCAAGACCGAAGGACGGCTGTGGGCCACATTGGCGCCGGGCCACACCCCTGTGGGTTTTGCGATGGTCGAGCCCCAAGAAGACGCCATTCATTTGCTCGAGCTGAGCGTGCACCCTGCGCATGGGCGCCGGGGTTTGGCGTCGTGGTTGCTCGATCATATCGCCGAATGTGCGCGCAGCCAGTCCGTGTCGACGCTCACGCTCACCACCTATCGGCACGTGCCTTGGAACGCCCCATTTTTCGAAGCGCGGGGATTCGTTGAGATCCCCGAGCCTTCCATCCCGACGTACCTGCGGGACACTCTCGACCGCGAAATCCAAGCGGGCCTTCACGCCGAACACCGCATCGCCATGGCACGGACCCTTTAAGCCGCGCCGCTAGGATCAGTCCGTCATCAACACGACAAACACGCACCCCCACCTGACGCCACAAAACGAAACAACCCCCAGCCGCCAGGACCGAGGGTTGTTTACGTAGGCTCCGGGGAGCCCGCTGCCGGGGATCAGGTCGGGATGCCCTGGCACTTGTTGGGCGTGCCCTGGGCGCCGCAAGCGTCACCTTCGGGACAGGTGCCACATTGCAGCAAGCCGCCGCAACCGTCCGCGACCGCGCCACACTCCGCACAGGAGCCGCCGGTGTTGCAGTCCACGTTCAGCTCCTCGCAGGTGGCGGGGTAACAGCCCGTATCGCCGACTCCACACTGGTTCGGTGTACCTGCGCCGCCACAGGTCTCGTCAGTACCGGTACAGGGACCGCAGTCGATGACACTGCCGCAGCCGTCTCCGATGAGATCACACTCGGCTCCAGCGCCCGCACAATCGAGCGGCGTACAACCCGCACACTGATTGGGCGACAGCGCTCCGCAGGTCTCGTTGTTCGGGCAGTCGCCGCAGTTGATGGTGGCGCTGCAGCCGTCGCCGATGAGCCCACACTGGGCGCCTTCGGCTCCGCAGGTGGTGACCTCACACTCGCTGGTCCCGATCCCGCATTGGTTCGGCACACCCGCACCGCCGCAGCTTTCGCCGGGCTCGGTACAGGGACCGCAGTCCACGCTGGCTCCGCAACCGTCACCGATGAAGCCACATTCGGCACTTTCGGCCTGGCACGTGGTCGTGCTGCAGGTGGGGGGGGCGTCGCAGATGTTGGCCGTCTGCCAGCCACAGATTTGGCCGTTGGTGCAGGGGCCGCAATCGACGATGCCGCCGCAGCCGTCGCCGATTGCGCCGCAATCGGCGCCGACGTCGTCGCAACCCACTGTGACACAGGCGCCACCGCAGAGGTTGGGCCCGGCGCCGCCGCAGACGCCGTTGTTCGGGCAAACACCGCAGTCGACGGCTCCGCCGCAACCGTCGCCGATGAAGCCACACTCGGCGCCCACATCGTTACAGCTTTGGGGAGGACAGCTGGGCTGACCACATTCGTTAGGAGTACCGCCGCCGCCGCAAGTCTCGGGCAGGTTGCATGCGGCACATTCGATGGTGTTGCCACAACCGTCGCCGGCCATGCCACAGCCGTAGCCCTGATCTTCGCAGCTCCGCGGATCGCAGCTGCCTTCGCCACACATATTGGCTGTGCCACCGCCGCCGCAGACCTCGGGCAAGCTGCAGCTGCCGCAGTCAATGACGCCACCGCAGCCGTCGGAGACGGTACCGCAGGAACCTATGACACAGACATCGTCGTAGGTATCGGGGGTGCACAGGGGCTGCCCGCAGATGTTCGGCTGCTCGTAGCCACAGACCTGGCCCTCGGCACAGATGCCGCAGTCGTCGGAGCCGCCGCAACCATCAGGCACAATGCCGCAGTTGGCGCCCAAGGAACCGCAGGTCGCCACGGTGCATTCCCGGTCTGTACAGATATTGCTGCTGCAGTATTGGTCGCCGGGGCAGCTGTCGCCACAGTCGATGATGTCACCACAGCCGTCGGAGAAGATGCCACAAGCATCACTCACACACAGATCGTCGCTGGTCTGGGGAGTGCACGAGGGAGGCTGGGGAGGCTCGCCTTCGGACACGCAGGCGGCTAAGTCGAACAACATGTAGACTAGCACCTTCTCCTGAGAGGTGAGAGTGTCGCCGTTGCAGACGCCCGGGAAGTAATCGCCGCTCGAATCGTTGTCGGCGCCCGCGACGTGGAAGGCACTGTAGGCGACTCGACCACAGATGTTCTCCGAAGTTTCGCCAAGCGGGGTGTTGAACGAGAACTGCTGCACGGAGGTGGTGTCCGTACCGGTCTCGCGGTAGACCCATTCTTCAGATCCGGCGAGGACCTGCAGGGCGTTGTCGCGGGGGTCGGTGATCGCAAAACGTGGCGGGTTGGTACCTGTCAGCGCATCCTCGTAGTTCAGCCAGTCGCGGAAGTTGGCGACCTTGATATCGTTGGCCATGGGACGGCCAACAGAGACAAGTCCCGTGCCATTATCCGGGTAGTCGGTATCGGTGTCCCACTCGGCGGACGCCGAGAAGCGCGCCGTGTTAAACAGCCAGCCAAAACTAAAGTGGCTCGCGAAGATACGACCGCCGGCCTCGGCGTAGTCGCGCACCTTTTCATCGTGAGGTTTGTGTTCGGTCCAGGCGGTGCCTTCGCAATCGAAGACGACCATGTCGTAGTTGTTAAGCGTTGCTTGGTCTGAGAACAGCGTGGTGTCGGCAACTGAGCCGTCTTCCTCGTTGTACTCCCAGTCACAATCCGAATCCGCCTCACATGCGGCTTCATTGTCGTGGTCAGCATCGTCGCAATCGTCGCTGCCAAACAAACCGCCACCTTCGCAGGCGTACACTCGGGTGCGGATGCGGGCACCGTTGGAGCGGTAGAGATGGATGCGACCGTCCTTTTGGCCGGCGGCAACGTTTGGCGCCGTGAACTCGTCGTCGTCGATGCCAATCTTCTCGAACACACATTCCATCTCGTCCCGGCGACCGGTGGAGATGGCGATCTTCGGGATCTGGGTGCCGGCCAGGCCGTCATTCTGATTCCTCGGAAGTCGGGTGTAGGTCTCGCCGATGGCGTTGGTTTGACACTCGTTGAGGACTGTGCTCCCAACAGTGATGGCGCGTCGCCACTTCCCGATCTTGACCACGAGCTTAAAATCGGTGCCTGTGGGAACGTTCAGATCGAGCGAGAAGTAACCATCGTAGCCGGTGAGCGCGCTGACGAGCACGGGGCCGAGATCTTCGTCTTCACAACGGTCGCAGGAGGGACCCTGAGTGATCGCCGGGAGCGTCGCGCTGGGATCCTGGGGGATGTAGACGAGGGCATTGGGGATGCCGACCTCGCCGTCCGGAGTGGTGACGCGTCCCGTTATCTTGGTGGGCGCACTGTCCGAGCAGGCGGAGATGTTATCGCACAAGGGCCCGGTGCAGTTGCCGCCTCCGCCGCCGCTCGACACACAGGTCGACGGGGTGCCCATACAGGTAGCGTTGCTCTGGGAGCACGTGCGGGCCGTGTTGCCCGTTTCGTCCCAACAGTCGACGAAGCCGCCGCAGTTGTCGGGAGCAATGCCGCAGGTATAACCCTGCTGCGCGCAGGTTTGCGTCGTGCAGGACGGTTGCCCGCAGTTGTTGGCGACGCCGCCACCGCCGCAGTACGCTGGCTCCTGGCAGGTGACGCCACCATTGCCGTTGTTACAGGTATAGCTTGCTCCACAACCGTCGGACACAGAAGCGCACTTGCCGGCACAGGCTGCGTCTACTGGGATCGCTTGACACTGAGGCGTGCCACAAGAGTTGGTCGCCGTCAGGCCACAGATGTCGCCGGGGTCACAGCCGCCGCAGTCCATCAGGCCATCACAGCCGTCGCTGACCTGTCCGCATTTGTCACCGGCGCAGGCTTCTGCTGGGCTCGTGGTGACACAGGCAGGTTTGCCGCACTCATTGGCGACACTGCCGCCGCCGCACCACTCGTCGTTGGTGCAAGGGCCGTTGTTGGCGTTCGAGCTGCAGTCCACCGTGCTGCCGCAGCCATCAGCAAAGATTCCGCACTTTCCGGGGCAGAGTGTTGCCGCCGTGAATGGGGTGCAGTTGCTCGGATCGCCAGCGCCACACACGCCAGGGCTACCGCCACCCCCGCAGGACTCACCGTCCGGGCAGGGAAAGCCTTGAGTGGCGCAGTCGATGGTAGAGCTGCAGCCGTTCGTGACAATGCCGCAGGTGCCGGCGCATGCGGCGGCCGCACTCAGCGGCTCACAGGCGGGCGGGATATCGCATACGCTCGGGGTGATGGTTCCGCAGATTTCCGCGTTGCCGCAGCCGCCGGATTCCGCATCGCAGTCGATCGTTCCGCCGCAGCCGTTCGAGATGATTCCACAGTCCTTAGCGACTTCCGCGCAGCTGTTGATCTTGGCCGGGCAGTTTTCATCGTCACCGGTGGGGGTTTCGCCGCACTCGTTGACGACGCCCGTATCGCCGTATCCTCCGCAACCGAACCCGTCTGGGCACATGTCACAGACGACCTTGCCGCCACATCCGTCGTTGAAGTCGCCGCATTTTCCAGGACATAAATCGTCGTAGAATAGTTGGGTGCAGTCGGACTCGATTTGGCCGCACTCGCTCGCGACAAGGAGGCCACAGGCGAAGCCCGGCTGGCAGACGTTGCCGCAGGCGACTTTTTCGTCGCAATTGTTGAGGACGTCACCGCACTTGCCCTCACAAGTGATGCTATCGCTTACGGGAATGCATTTGTCCGTGCACACGCCCACCACAGGAAAGTTCGAACACACGGTGCTGGGGCCGCATTCTTCCCCGCATTGGTAGATGCTACCGCAGTTATCGCCCACCGGTCCGCAGCGACCGTCGCAGGCAGCAATCTGATTCCAGGGCACACAGTCAATGGGCGTCGGAGCGCAGAGGTTGCCCACCTCCAAGCTGCAGGATTCGCCGGTTCCGCAATCACCACACTGTACTTGGTCGATGGCATTCTCTGGGTCCCCGTCCAGATCGCATCCGGTGAGAATCACCCCGCAAGAGCCGAAGTCGGCGGACGCGAAGTCCGCACAGGTTTTCGGGGTGCAATCGGCTGGGCCCGTCGGTCCGTTGAAGATGAGTGCGCCGCCTGAGCCGCCGTTGTCTCCGCTACCGCCAGCGCCGCCGGTGCCCGTCGTTCCGTCGGTGCCCGTGTTGCCATTGGGCGTCGCGACTATGCTCGGCTCCTGTTCGGTTGCCGGCGAACACGCAAATAGGAACAGCAGGCAGAAAGTGACGGCTGGCCAAGAGGTGGCAGCTCGCCAAGAAGCGGATGAGGAAAGGAACATCGGCTCTCCGTTGAGTGAAGGAGTTAAGTGAAGGAGTTAAGTGAAGGAAATGCGCACCAGACCGTGGGCCGGCTGAGTGAATTCGGCGCCAGGGTACCGGATGTTTTCGAGGGTCGTAGGTATAATTAAGCCGCCCATACAGGCCTACAGTGGATGTCATGTCCTGCAGTGTAGCGACGAGTAGCATGATCTTGCGCCCTTGCGTTGGCCCGGACCAAGCACGATAGTCAGAGGTTTTTCCGCGCTCGGCCTCGGTCGAAAGGCGACACCGCTGCGGGGCAACGGTCCGCCGCTCGTGCGTTCCCTCGGCAAAGAAGCTTTCTGGTACGGACGGACAGTTTCCGTAGCGCTATCGCATACCGTCGGTGGTGGAACTCCACGGCAGTCGTTCCCTCGTTTTGGCAGCGACCAGCCCGTTCACCTCCCGATTGACTTGCCCGGCGGTAGCTGTTGGTTTTCATTTTGACGAGTGTTCTGTGTTTATTACAATACAGAGTTTGGAGGATTAGAGACTATCGACCTAACGAAGGGAGGACAGCCGTTGTTAGGACGACTGCCACACGGGTCTGATTTAGCTCTGAGACGGGCGAAGTTTGGAGTTGTGGGCAGTGTAGGTAAAGGTGGTCGGTGTTCACCACCGGTGTTCACCACCGGTGGTGAGAGGCAGGAACATCATCTTGATCCATGTGCACTTCATAAGTACCGTGCGTTCATGAGTAGTGAGCGCTTAGTTGGGTCCCCTATCGTGAACCCGAGCCGGCTATTTCGCCGAGTTTCGTTGGCTTCTCTGATTGTCCTAGGTTGTACGGATGCAGACATTGGTGGCACCTACGGTGCTGCCGGAGTCTCGACGGGGGATAGTTCGACGGACAGCGGCGACTCTGGCAACAGTGTTGGTGGCGGAAACTGGACGGGTGGTTCGCTCGCGACCGGTGGCGCTTCCTCTGGCTCCACTGGTGGAGCGAACGCTACGGGAGGAGTCAACTCTACCGGCGGCTCGCAAGATGGCGGCGGCGGGGATGGCGGCGCTGGTCTCTCGCAAGATGGCGGCATCGGCGAAGATGCGGGCACCGGCAGTGACGACGCCGGTGTTGACTCCGGATTTGACAGCGGCGGCGGCACTGGCGGTACGGCGGGCACTGGCGGTACGGCAGGGTCTGGCGGTAGCGGTGGCACCGGAACGACCCTGCCCGGTGAGGACGAGGTTGTTTGCGGGAGCTCGGTGTGTTTGGTCGGGCAGAGTTGCTGCACTTCCGGCTCCGGATCTACGTGCATCACGACCGGCGGGTCTTGTGCTGGCCTAGTCATCGAGTGCGACGGCAATGAGGATTGTTCCGGCGGTCAGGTCTGTTGCGGCGCTCAAGACGACACCCAGGCTGGCGAACCAGGAGATCTCACGTGCAAAGACCAGTGTGGCGGGGATGACTATGAACAGGCTTGTTCGGGGCCAGCGCAATGCGACGGGGGTGAGGTTTGTTGTGCAGATATCGACAGCTTCCGTGGTTACGTGGTGGATGACTACGGAATCGAGATGGACGAGGTCTATTGCACCGGCGCCAACGATTGCAACGGAAACAGCGACGTCATCCTTTGCTACGAGAACGCTGACTGTCCGGACAACTACACCTGTGAGGTCAATCAGACTGACAACCCGGAAATGCTCATGAGCTTCCGGTACTGCGACTACAACCCGTAGGCTTGGCGCGGGGTTGTGCCCCGAGGGGTGCGTCCCAACGTCATCGTTGCCGAGCGACTCTATGGGGGCGCGCTCTGTTGCGTTTGAGCCTGAAATTCGCGCCGCACGCTTGTCGATCGGTCATTTTTCCTTGCGGCTCGGCCCAATCTGCGTTGAAAGCCATCCCCATGACTGCAGAAGCCAAGACCGTTCAAGCCGACCAGGCTGTTGCCCTTCACTACGTACTCAAGGACGACGACGGCACCGTCATCGACCAGAGCTCCGGTGACGAGCCGCTGTATTACTTGCACGGCCACGACAACATCGTGCCCGGCCTGGAAAAGGCGCTGACGGGCGCTGGCGTCGGCGACAAGAAGCAGGTCGTCGTGACTCCCGCGGAGGGCTACGGCGAGCATGAAGAGGAACGTATCATCGAGGTTCCCCGGGACCAGCTGCCCGGTGACATGGAGCTCGAGATCGGTTTGGTCTTGGCCATGGAGACCAACGATGACGAGCAGATCCCCGTGCGCGTCATCGAGATGCACGAGGACCACGTCAAGATGGATGCCAATCATGAACTGGCGGGGGTGACACTCCACTTCGAGGTCACCATTGACACTATCCGCCCCGCGACCGCCGAGGAGCTGGAGCATGGACACGTGCACGGCCCGGGCGCCCACCACCACTGAGGGCGCTCCAAGCCGCCCGGCCGGGGCCGATTTTAGGTTATGCTCAGCAGAGGAGCACGACCATGTCGAATCTCATCGGGGCCATCCAGCTAGAGAATCCACCGGGAGGCACCGGTAACGGCGCCATTGGCGAGGTCAGTTTGAAGCTGTTTGTGCCCTACACAGACACGTCCATCACCGTGATGCTCGAGCCCTACAAAGCGCCGGGAGAGAAACCGACCGTACCCGGCGTCACCGAGCCCACGGTGACAGTGGGGATCATGAAGCAGGTGATGCTCAGCAAGAGCGAGCCTGTCAGTGGTTTCGAGATGGGCGGGCGTCAGTATCAGCTGAAATTGGTCGGCATTGAACAAGTCGACCGCGGTGGGCAACGCAGTCCCCGTTACGGTTTCGAACTGCTGGGCGATTAGACGGCAGCGCGAGGGGCTCAGGCCGTCCTACGCGGCAGCAGGGTTGCCCATAGCCGCAGTTTTGCGCATAGCCGCGGGGTTTCCCATCGCCGGGGCCTAGCTCGGTAGCGCTTCGAGAAAATCCGCCACGGCGTCGAGGTACTCGGCCGTATTCAGTGCCAGCACGCTGTTGTGACCGCCGCGAGTGAAGATGAGTAAGCGCTTCTGTTCACCCCCTAGCCATTCGTGATTGCGCTCGGCGTGGGAACGGTGAACGAGTTCGTCGCCGTGGGCGTGCAGGATCAGGGCCGGGCCCGAGTATCTTTCGAGTTTGGCGCGGTGGTTGAGGCAGCGCTCAGCCTCCGCATCGAGCTCGGATGCGGTGACCCCGAGCTCTTCCGGGGTGGCGCGGAGCAGTACACGTTCTAGCGGGTCGGCGATTCCGCTTTCGAGGATGAGACCCGCGGCGTTGGGGAAACGATTGATTAGCTCGATGGCGTAGATGCTGCCGACAGATCGACCGAAGGCGACGAGTTTCTCCGGTGGGGTTCCCGTGGCGGCGACGATATCCGTCACATCGTCCAGCATACGAGCGAGCTCGGGGCGACCGGTGGAGGCGCCGTAGCCGCGGTATTCGGCGAACATGACGTTTACGCCGAGCTGCAACAGCATCTCCTCGAAGTCTGGCACGTAGTCGGCGATCACTTCTCCGTTGCCGTGGAAGAACACCAGCGTGAGGGCGTCAGGATCGCGCACAGTGAGCCGGCAGGCCAGCGTGGCTCCTTCGACCTTGACTTCGGTGAGGTCGGATGGTGCGTCCGGACGGGGGAAAAAATATCTCTCGGAAATGAGCGGGTGGTCGAAGACGGAGGGCATGACGTTTTGGCGAGTCTCGCGGGCTCGGTGGTTTGGAGCGCGACGGCTTGGATAAGGTAGCGCAATTGACGCAGGCGTGGCTGGGAATGCTCGCGTGCATTGTCAGGTGAGGTCCGGAAGCCCCCGCCGGGCTCGCAAGCCGCCGTCGCGGCGCTGACACGGGCATGGCGGCACCTAGCCGACGCTGCGAATCAGGACGAGGACTGTCGCTGAGGGGTGTCGATGCGGCTGTCCGCTGTCGGCATCGGGGCCGGTGGGATCGCTAGTGACTTGCCTTGGAGTCGCTGTCTAGACAACCATGAGGGCGATGAGTACACACAACCCGGGTTCACAGGCACGTCGGCGTTCACGTTCAATGGGCAGGGGGGCCATGAGCGCGGGGGCCGTTAGGATGGCCGCCGGCCTCGCGTTGTTGTTGGCGTGGGGCTGCGGAGAAGACTCGGCCGACGCTCTGAGCACTGGGGGCGGCAGCACAACTACCGGCGTGGCTGTCGATGGCGGCCACGCGTGCGAAGGCGTGACTCGAAGCTGCGCCGATGTGGAGGCAAGTTTTTCTGCGTCCAGCAACGTGGTGGTGGACTGCACGGACGGGGAATCGACCTTCACGTTCTCCAGCAGTGGCGTGCCCAGTTACGATTCAGACCAAAGCACACCGAACGAAGTCAAGATACAGGCGTGGACCGTGACCATTCCGTTGACAGCGACCTGCGCGGACACAGCCACGTCCGTCTTGGATTCCCGGGGAGAGATCGCGTTCACTGTGGCGGGTATCCCCATTTACGGTCCCCAAGACGCTACCGGCGGGGATGCGATCATCAACGAAGGGCCGAGCATGGACGGTTGCTGGGGTCATGCGGACAACAATTGCCGCTACCATCATCATAGTGAGTCGCCCTGTGTGTTTGGCGAAAACACGGACCTCGATACTCAACAGGAGGCGGACGGTCATCCCCCGTTGGTCGCCTATGCGCTGGACGGTTTCGCGATATACGCCGTGGATTCAGACGACAGCGAGGGCGAAAGCCTGGACGGTTGCAACGGACATACCGACAGCTTGCGGGGCTACCACTATCATATGACGACGGACTTTCCGTACACCATTGGTTGTTACGCCGGCGCCGCTACCGGTAGCTCGATCGCCACAGCGGAGGACAACGGCTGTGAAACAGCGGGGGCTCCCGGAGGACCGCCGCCGGGTCAGTAGCCGCTGGGTCAATAGTCCGGCAGCCCGCCATCGTGCAGTAAGGGCACGAGTTCGGAAAGACTCGTGATGGTCGGAAGTTCGTCGGCGAGATCGGCTTCGTGACGGTTGAGCCAGATGCCGTGCAGGCCCGCGGCCATGGCGCCGCGTGCGTCGGGACCGAGCCGGTCGCCGACGTGTACGGCTTGGACGGGCTCTACGTGTTGGTGACGGCAAGCCCACAAGAAGATTTCGATATCGGGCTTGGTGTGGCCGACCGATTCGCTGACGGTGATGCTGGTGAAGTGGGAAGCGAGCCCCGAGCTGTTCAGCTTGGCGCGTTGGTAACGGTCTTTACCGTTGCTGATGATACCTAGGCGCACGCCGAGATTGGCGAGGGTGTCGAGGCAGGGGAGCACGTCGGCGTAGAGTTGCCAGGCGTCGGAAGTAGAGGCCTCGGAGGCTGCGGAGTCGATCAACGTGTCATCGAGATCGAAGAAGACGACAGCGGGAAGGGAAGGGGCCACGGCTGAGTGTAGCGTGTTGTGTTTCGGGATCTAGCGCTGCGGGCGCTAGCGGGCGGCGGGGGTCTAGCGGGCTTCGGATTTCGGTAAGGAGTCGTCGAGTACGCGGATCATGCCCTCTTGGCAGACGGAGGCGACCAAATGGCCGTCCGGATCGTAAAGATAACCGCGCGCGAGGCCCCGGGCCCCGCCGGTCCAGTCGCTTTGGAGATCGTACAGGTGCCAGCGGTCGAGACTGGTTTGGCGATGAAACCACACGGCATGGTCGAGGCTGGCGCCGGTGATGTTTTCGGCCCAGAGAGTGGTGCCGTGGGGACGAAGGTTGGTGTCCAGCAGGGCGCGGTCGGAACAGTAGGCGACGACCCACTGGTTCATGCAGGCATCGTTTGGCAGTGGGCTGTTGGAGCGGATCCAATAGCGCTGGCGGGTGGTGCGGGGCTCGCCGGTAGCAAAGTCGATGGGATCGATGGGTCGGAACTCGATGGCACGGGGGGCGAGGATGCGTTTCTGTTGGCCCTCGGGAAAGTGTGAAATGGCGGGGCGGATGAACTCGGCCCAGGGTTGGCAGTCGTCGGGAGACGGGAGATCCGTCGGCACAGCGCGCTGGTGTTCGTGGCCGGTTTCTTCGATATGAAACGACGCTGTGAGTTCGAAGATGTGTTCGCCGCCCTGGTGCATGCTGACCCGCCGAGTGCAGTAGGATCGGCCGTCTCGTAGCGGCTCCACCGTGATGCCGATGGGCTCTTGGGTTCGACCGCCGCGCAGGAAGTAGGCGTGGAGGGAGTGAGCGAGGCCCAGCTCGGTGGTGCGGGATGCGGCGGCGAGGGACTGCCCGATGAGTTGCCCGCCGAATAATCGGTTGCGATCGTCTGTGACGGGTGGGGCGCGGAAGCGGAACGCGCCGGTTTGTTCAAGACTGAGCTGGTGAAGGAGATTGTCGACGGGGGCGGTCACAGGGCGGCGAATAGCGTTCGGCGACGGGCACGTCCAGGGTTCTTGCGGGCTGCGTGGGTGACGGAAAGGTGACTCGGACCGGGGGTTTATTCGGAGAGGCGTACTCGCATTGGGTTTTTGCTAAGAAATACTGCCATGCTGGGCTCGCAATCCGGCCCGGGAGCTCAGTGAAATTGAGTTTCGAGTCAGATTGTGCTTAAAAGCTTCGCTGCCGATATCCCCTTATGGCCGCGACTTGGTGAACTTAATGCGTATTTGGATCCCCCTGATTACTACCCTGACTTGGGTAGCTTTTACCGCCTGTTCCGAAAGCGAGGATATACCAAGCGACCTCGACCCAGTCGTCGGTGCCGGTGATTCTGGCTCCACGGGAGGCGCGACGGCAGATCCCGGCAATCCCGTCGATAGCGGCTCGGGCGATAGCGGCCCACAGTCTGACACGGGTTCGGGAACGGGCGGTACGGGCGGTGGCGCTTCCACTCCTGATGCCACCGTGCCTCTGGGACCCAAGTGTTCCACCGGCGGCCAGTGCGCCGACAACAACTCGTGCACCGAAGACTTGTGTCTCATGCCCATCGGTTTTTGCACCAACGAGGCCTTTGTCGGCGCGACGGATTGTGACGACGGACGGGCATGCACCGTCGGCGACCAGTGCGTCTCCGGGCAATGTGTGGGGACCAACAACTGCAACAACAGCGAAGCGTGTATGGCTACCGGTCTCTGTGGCGTCTGCGAAAGCAACGAAGAATGCGACACCGGCAACCCTTGCACCCAAGACAGCTGCGAGAGCGGAAAGTGTCTGATCCTCCCGCGGGAGGGATCTTGCGAAGACGGCATCGCCTGCACCACTGGCGAGACCTGCAACAATGGCGACTGTATCGGCGGCACTCCCGACAGCACCCGCTGCGATGACGGCGACGACTGCACGAACGATGTCTGCAGCGCCACGGGCTGTAGCTACAACGTCACCGCCGGCCCCTGTAGCGATGGCGTCAGTTGCCACACCGGAATGTGTCAAGACGGCATCTGCATCACGGAGAGCAACTGCCCCGACGGCGGCCTCTGTAATCCGGCTAGCGACTCTTGTTTGTATGAATAGCTCTCGGTAGCCATCAGCGTTTTGTTGGGGCGGTAGCTGGACGGCGGCGTCTGGACGGCGGCGTCTGGAGGGTGGTGCAATGGGAGATACTCCCGTGGCTCCAGTGAGCGTCTAGCTATCTGCCGGAACGACGCAGGAGACACAGCGTACGACGTAGGAGAAATGACGTAGCGAATCTCAGTGAGCGCCACTGGTCTTGTGACATCATGAGCAGTGGTGAGCGTGACCTCTGAGACGAAAACCTGCGAAACCCACGGGTTCGAATATGACGATCGTTCGGACGGCTGCGATGTCTGTCGCCGGGAGCCCATGCGACCGCTGACAGGCGTGTCGAGGGACGGTTGGAGGACGGCGGCGGGGATTGGCGTTGGTGGTGCGTTGTTGGTGGCGTTGGCGATATTTGGTTGGGACGTGCCCCCGCCCGATGACGCGGAAGCTAGGGGGGCGCTCACCCCGGTAGATTCTGCCAGTGCCGAAGCGGAGGGCGTGCATCGGAACTCCGACGGCGCTGTACCGCGAGTGCGTTTGGGCCCGCTGTCGGAGCCGCTGTCGGCGACTCCGAAGTTTCAGCAGACCATGTGGGGGATACAGAATTGTTACGCCGTGGCTCTGGAAAAAGAGCCGAACCTGCGCGGTAAGTTGAAGATGGATTTGACCGTTGGTACCGACGGAGCCATCATCAGTGCCGAACGCTCCGAGAGCACGCCTGTTGCGGAGCCGGCGCTTAGCGACGACGCCATGGTGGAGTGCGTGCTGGGAGTGATGCGAACCGTAGGGTTTCAGACGCGATCGACCAGCAGGGTCTACGCATTTTGGATGCGATTTTCGGTGGAGATGCCGCCGTCGCCGTAGTCGCTGTAGTTAGCGGTAATTCCGTTAGGCAGTGGGGCGACGCTGGGTCATCATCGCAGATGAGCCAATCTTCGCCTACGTACTCGCAAGGCACGCACTTACCACCTACCGCGCAGCTCGATTGTTTGGATGCCGTTACCGCCGCCAAAGATCGTGTCAAGGCGCGGTAGGACTCGAACGAAGCATGCGCCATGTAAGCAGCGGCCCGGCTGGTCTCTGTGGCTAATGATGTCGGTTAGGCATTCTTGGAGGTTAGGAGGCTTGGGCGCGTTCGACATTCTGCGGACCGTTGCCGCGCAGGCTTCGGCCGAATCATCTAGTCATTTCGGTGAGCGAACAGCTCGCTGGCGACGTCGGTCCCGGAGTGTGGCGCGGACAATGAATCGGGATTGTGAGTAACGCTACGTGTGGGCCGCCGCGGCGAGTACGTAGCGACCTCGTAGGGATAGGGGGCGACTGCGTACTCAGAAACCGCTCACTCAGATACGCAGAGCAGCGCGAATCCCGATCTGGAGCAATCGTCCGTTGTGTCGTCGAGGAAGTTGTCATCAAAGGCGTTCACGAGGCCACCCGAGAACGTACCTACGGATGATTGCCATTGGGAGCAGTTGTTGCCGGTGGCTTTTCCGTAGATGTTCGAGCCTGTGTAGGCCATGGAGGCAACCGTGGATGCGCCGGTTTCTTCGTAGGCGACGGTGGCGAGGAGATTGATCTGCGAGACGCCTCCCCAGGGCCACAGTCGGGGAGAACGAACGACAATGTCAGAACGGGTGCCTGCCAGGTTCAGTAGAACGCCATAGTGATAATCGACGCGAAGCACAGCGTCCTCTGGACTCGAGAGCAACGCTCGCCAACTGCGTCGCAGAGTGACGGTGACGCTATCGCCACTATTGCCCCGGGCCTCGCAAATCGCGTCGGCGCCCTCTTGTCCGCCCAAGCTGTCTGCTGTGCTGTTGATGGTGGTGGCGAAGATATAGTGTTCGCAGGTCCGACCGGGTTCGATGGTCACCACCTGGGTGCCATCGTTGTAACCCCAGGCATCGGAGCCCTGCAGGTGCACCCCGGCGTCGGCCGGCAGTTCCATCTCTAGGCAACCGCGGCCAAATGAACCATTTTCGAATGGGCTGTTGATGAAGTGCACGTAGCTGCCGGCATTCCAGTCGTCCAAGGACGCGGTGGGGTAGTCGCTGGTTGTCGCCAGGTGAAAGTTGTTGTTCGTCATCGTGTCGGTGCTGCCGACGTTTCGGTCAGCAGCGATGAAGTTTAGGTACTCGGGACCCTCGCTGACGCCGGCGCCGCTGCCGCCGTAGCTTCGGAATGTGTAGAAGCTGTCTGTGGGAACAATGTAGTCCACGTCGTAGTGGCCATTGGCCGTGCGGGCGTCGCCAATGAACCCTTCGAGGCCGCGATTGAAATAGGCGACCAGTCCACCGGGGTTCGTATTGACGTCCTCGCAGTGGTTGCCGGCTTGCAGCGTCAGAAGAAAGTCGCCGTCGCCGTTACTGGCCGCGCCGCCTTCAATGCGATACTGGGTTCCAGCCCTGAGGGTGACTTGAAGGCAACTGGACAAGCCCGTTCCGTAGTCGTCGCTACTGAAGTAATCGTAGTCGTTCCAGTCCGTTTGAGTGAACGTGTAACCGTCTGGGGCTGGGCCCACGGGAGCCGTGCCCTCGGTGACAGGGCCGGCGGCACGATCGTCGATGCTCAGTAGCGTGTCATCGATGCTGCCGAGGAATAGACTGATGGTGTAATCGCCGTCACTTTCGGGCCAAAAGTAATGGAGGCCTGTCTGGCCCGGATGTGTGGCGTCCTGGTACAGGGCGTCATTGGTGACGCAGCGAGCGCTCTTCATGCACACGCGTACGGGGGCGCCGGAGGCCGAGCCCGTCAGGTTGCCGGCGGCATCGATAGCCGCACCACTCGCCACGTTGAGAGTCACCTCGCCGCTGCCGTCGCAGCCGAAAATTACGACGTTGGGAGTGGGGCCGGTCTCTCCCGTGAGGTTGACGCCACAGCCCGTGGTAGCGCCGGTCAAAGTCAGATCCCCAGCGGTTAACGCGTAGGCCGAGGGGTTGCCGGTGTAGCTGAGAGCCAGCGAGGTGCTTTCGTTGTCGATCATCGTTAGCTGGCTGGGGGCGCCGATAATCAATACGGGAGCCGTGTTGTCGACGTCGCCCGAGGCGCCCCACGCGCTTACGGCGTTGGCGTTGCCTGCGGTGTCGGTGGCGACACCGGCTGCGATGTTGACGGAGAAGCCCCCGTTGCCCGAGCACGACGTCGTTTCAATGGTGGGGCTGGATGACGTTCCAGACACAATGGAGACGGTGCAGCTAGCGTCGCTGTCGTCGGGCTGAAAGCCGATGTCAGTGTTCGTGATGTTAATCGTGTCGGCACCGGTGACCGTCACAGGGAACTGTCCAGTTCCCGCAACATTGATGGGCATGCCGGTCGGGGCACCGATGTTTATGACCGGGGCGGTGTTATCGATGTTCACCGCACCGGTGATCGAACTGGCCGGGCTGGGGTTGCCGAGGGCGTCGAAGGCCGCGCCGGCAAGAATTTGCACGGTGACACTACCGTCCAGCAGGCAAGTGTCGAGCGCCAGGGTGGCGGGGTTGCCGTTGGGGGTACCGATCTGAACATTGCAGCTGGAGCCCGCTGTGTAGACCGTTTGCACAAGGCCGGCGGTGAGGTCGGAGCTGGTGGCGTCGCCGCCGTAGCTCACCATGGTCGTCACCGTGCCGGCGCTGTTGATGGACGTCGGCGAGAGCGCGCCCACCGCAATCGACGGGCCGGTATTGTCGACTGTGACAGCTGAGCTGAGCGGGCTAGCTACATTGATGTTGCCGGCGCTGTCCATCGCAGCATTAGTGAGCACGCCGACGCGAAACGGCCCATCCCCGCTGCAGGACGAGATGGTAATGGTGGGGCTTGCGGTGTTGCCGTTGGTGACGTTGATCGCGCAGGCGGCGTCTCCACCGCTGTTATCGGTTGTGACCTCGCCGTTGACCAAGCTGTAGCTGACGGCGTTGGTGATGGTTACGGCAAAATCGGCGGTCATAGCGTTGTTAAGGCTGCCGATGCTCGGGCTACCGACGGTAACGACGGGGGTAGTGTTGTCCACGTCCAGGGATGCGCTCATGGCACTCGCGGAGTTAGTGTTGCCGAGGGAGTCCGTGGCAACTCCCGTGAGCACGCCCACGTACAGCGGTCCGTTACCCGTGCAGCCGGATACTTGGATGGTGGGAGTCGAGGTAGCGGCGTTGAGCACGACGAGGCTACTACACACGGCGTCGCCACCGGTGTTGTCGGTCGTGACTTCTGCGGCCGTGAGAGCGAAGCTCGTGCCACCAACGAAAGCAACGGCATAGTCTGCGCTGCCGGAGCTGTTGACGACTGTCGGGCTGGGCGCCCCTACGCTCACCGTGGGTCCGGTGTTGTCGACGTTCATTGTCGTGCTGAGCAGACTCGCCGAGTTGTCGTTGCCTTCGCCGTCCTGGGCGGCTCCGGTTAGAACCCGCACCCCGATGGGCCCATCGCCAGAGCAGTTGGAGAGCGTGACCGTTGGCGTGGCCGTCGTGCCGCCGCTGATCGCTACATCGCAAGCAGCATCGCCCCCGCTATTTTCTGTGGAGACTTCGAGGTTGTCTAGATTGTAAGCGACGGCTCCGGAGTAGCTGACGGCAAAATCGGAACTGCCGGTGGAATTGAGATCGGAGACGGACGGCGCACCGACGCTAGTTGTGGGGCCGATATTATTGACGGTGAGGGCTGCACTGGGACCGGCGGGGAGGCTTGCATTGCCCACCGCATCCTCGGCGACATTGGAGAGGACGCTTATCGCGACGGGCCCGTCGCCACTACAGGCGGACAAACGAATGGTGGGAGTTGACGTGGTGCCGTTGAGCACGGCGACGCTACAGTTTGCGTCTCCGCCGTTGTTGTCCGTCGTGACGAGACCTGGTGTCAACTGAAACACCGTGCCGGAGCCGAAGGTGACGCTGATGTCCGTGGTGGTGGTTGCGTTGACGGAAGCCGGAACCGGAACGCCGAGGGTGACGCTGGGAGGCGTATTGTCCACAGTGAGAGCTTCGCTGGCCTCACTCTGCCAATTGGGGTTTCCGAGGTCGTCTGAGACGGCCCCTGGCAGAATGCGCAAGACCATAGGGCCGTCACCCGTACACGCAGAGAGCGTGATTTGAGGGTTTGCGGTGTCGCCCCCGGTTACGGCCACCGTGCACGAGGCGTCGCCGCCGGTGTTGTCGGTGCCCACGACACCGGCGGTCAGAGTGTAAGTCGTGGCATCCGTGTAGCTGACGTCAAATACGCTGCTGCTGGCGCCGTTTACCAGTAGGGGCGTCGGCGCCGAAATCGTGGCCACAGGTCCAGCGGTATTGATGGTGACCGCCAAACTCAGAGCGCTCGCCGCGTTATCGTCGCCTTGGGCGTCTTGGGCGGCTCCAGCGAGTACCTGGATTCGGAACGGCCCATTGCCAGAACAATTGGAGAGCTCGATGCTTGGCGATGGGGTCGTGCCGTTGAGAATGTTCACGTCGCAGCTGGCGTCGCCGCCGCTGTTGTCCACGAGGACCTCGACGTTCTCTAGGTTGAAGGCGGTGGCGCCTGTGTAGCTGATGGGAAACAGAGAACTACCGGAGGATCCGACGGAGACGTCGGTGGGTGTTCCGATCAACACCTCGGCGGTCACGGGCGGAGTGGTGTCCACCGTCACGACGTCTGCCGCGGCGTCCTCGGGCTTGGGTTCAGCATCGGTCCCAACGTCAGCTTCGGCGTCGGGAGTCGTGTCGGGGCTGGCGTCGGGTCCCGAGTCGCGGGTGGGGCTGGTCTCCTGAAGAAGCGGAGAGCCATCCGTCGTGGCATCGAATCCGGCGTCGACGGCGCGGGTCTTTTTACGATTGTTGCCGCCATCACAGGAGGTAAGCAGCGCTAACAGGACCAGCAGTAGATACGGCACGTTGTCTCCCAGGTGTCCGAGTAGGCTACCGCGCGTCTGGCCTGGACGCCGCAGGAACATACACGTTTCGGCCTGCAACGGCCGCGACAATGAGCTTTCCTCGCAGTTTCAGCGAGCTGCGGGAGCGCACCCTGGGGCACGCCGTGCCGCCTGCGCCAGTTTTGCGCGGAATCGCCAAGGTGAACTGGGGAATCGTCGGGCCGGCTACCGGATCGGGCGCCTGAATATTTTCCCGTCTAGGGCGCGCAGTAACCGCGGCTAGTCGCTGTACCGTTGTCAGGTCCCTCGACATCGTCGCGGTTGGCGCTTCCGCACCCCGAGACCGTCAGTGCCAGAACAAGAGGCAATGTGGTTTTGACGATACTGTTGCCCACGGAGTGCACGATCAGCCAGGGAGGCTGGAAGAGGATAAGTTGAGGTATCAACAATGCGAGTTCCGGACAAGCTGGGAAGGGGCGTAGCGGCCCCGCGCCGGGAATCCATTCGCCCGTGTCGTTGCTGGGTAACGATACATATATTGGCCGCGCGACCGCTGCGTAGTATCTGCGGTTAATGCGGATTCTGGGTTCTTCACGTCGTCCCCTGCGCCGCCTTTACGGCATCACCTCAACGCTCGTCCTGTGCGGGGCTCTCACGGGGTGTACGGAGGATAAGGAGCCGAAGGCTACCGACGACGGCGGCGCTGACACGGGTGGCCCCGTAGCTTTCGTAGAAGACCCGCGCAATACGCCGGCCGCCGATAGCTGGCCCACCTACGCGGGCGGTCCTGCCCGGCGCTTCTTCAATCCTCATGAGTGGATGATCACGAAGGACAACGCGCATCTGCTGCGGCTAAAGTGGGAGGTGCCGACGGGGGCGGCGATCACAGCGTCTCCGGTAATCGTGGCGGTGGATCTGCCGGGCGAGGGCACAACGAAGGTGGTGTTCTTTCAGTCCTGGGACCACACGGCTCGTGCGGTGCGTCTCGAAGATGGATCAGAAGTATGGAAAGTAGATCTTCCTTGGATCCAGACGTCGTTTCCGAATGCGGGTTCCTTGCATGTGGAAGCGGTAGCAGGACAGATGCGGGTGTTTGTGGCAGCTGGGCAGGCGGTCTACAGTTTGAACGCGATTACGGGGGCTGAGCTTTGGCGCTTCCACGCCGGGCTCGGTTGCGAAATCGCTAGCAACTGTGAATACGGCAGCCGCAACGAAGTGATCTCCTCGCCCATCGTTGCCGGCGGGCTGTTGTTGTTCGGCATGGATGTGAACGACAGCGACGCGGGGCGGGGTGGTTTCTACGCGTTGGACGCCGAGACGGGGAACATGAAGTGGTTCTTCGACTTGACCGGCGCGACCTGTCGCCCGAATGACGATGACGAAGTAAAACGATTCGACGGCTACCACTCTGAGGCGGAGCTGGGGCTGGAGGCAGGTTTTTTCGCGTCCAGGGCAGGCTGTAACGACTGGGAGCACGCCAACAACGGGTGCGGCAGTGTCTGGTCGTCTCCAGCGGTAGATCTTGATAACGGGCGTATATTTTTCGGTTCGAGCAACTGCGATGTCGGCGGACCCGTGTCGCGGCCTGCGGAGTTGCCGCTATATGATGAAGCACTGGTGGCGCTGAACTTCGACGGCACGCCGGTGTGGTCCTTTCGTCCCCATCTGGATACAGCGAATCGCCTCAACGAAGATTTGGCGTTTGGAGCTACGCCGAATCTATTTCATATCGACGTGGCCGGCCAACTCCGAGGGGTCGTGGGCATCGGCAACAAGGACGGCGCCTATTACGTCGTGGATCGTGATGGCGTGAATGCGGAGAACGGTACCCGCTGGAACAGCGATGATCCGCTGAGTCTCCCGTATTGGAGTCGCCATGTGGTGTACGGCGGCGACCAAGGGGGCGTGATTGCAGCGGCGTCCGTCGAAGTGGCGGCGAACCGCATCGTGTTCAGCACGGCGCCGGGCATGAATACTTTCAACCGCGACACGCCTTCCGTGCATGCGGTCGACATGACAACAGGGGACATCCTTTGGCAGAACATCGATGAGGGGGGCAACGCCGATTCGAGTTTCGCCCCGGTCTCCGCCATCCGCGGGGTGGCCTTCGTGGGTACGGTACCCGGCAGCGGTATTCGTGTTTACGATACAGCAACGGGCCAGTTGCTGACGAGACTGCCCGTTGTCGGAAATACGGCATCCGGCGCGGCCATTATGGATGGCATGGTTGTGGTGGGCGCCGGGGTCGGCACCATGAGCGGCCGGGACGGGGACTTGTCGGAGATTGCCGCCATCGCGCCCCGACCCCTTTCCGCCTTCTGCGTGGAGGGGACGCCGGCTTGTGAAGCACCGGAAGCCGGCGTGAATGCTGCACCGACAGACGCGGCTACGGACTGAGACGGGGTCGATAGGGTTAGGCCTGAGCCCGCAACGGAATGGCGCACGAGCTGACGCTGTTAGGAACTTTCGTCGGGTTGCCGTTGATATGCTAGGAACCCACACTTCATGGCTGCAGCTATTCTCATCGTCGACTCCAACGCCGCACGCAAAATATGGGTCCGGCTCCTAGTGCGCGATTCACTTCACTTGAAGGGAACCGCGACCAGAAGAACCTGCGGAAGAAACAGAGTTGTCCCTATTTCTTCGAGATAACTGCTCTCACCCCGAGCGAGCAGTTATCTCGAATGCCCTTCCGTGTTTCTGAATCCCGCACTAGGGTAGAACGGCTACGATGTGGGTGAGGCAGAGGATGGTCGACAGGGGATAGAACCTATATCGATCTGCCGAGAAGTATTTTGAGTGCCCACGCGCCCGGCACGGAAGAGCGCCCGGATGGCGTGTTCAAGTGGCTCGGGAAGCCTTAGCGGCGTGAGACGCTGATAGACGAAGTGAAAACGGCTTTGGCGGATGTGGGCTGAATTGCCCCGGAGCCGATCACCGAGTCGCATCGGCGTGCGCCCTTAGCTCGGAGGAACGAGCAACGGACGCAGGGTGTCGCCTAGGTCGTCTAGCGGCGGCAAATCCGCGGCGTGGACCGGTACGTGACACCAGCGTACGACTCCTGTGGAGTCGACGGCGAAGGCACCGGCGCTTTGCCAACGGCTGCCGCTCGGTCGGCGATTGCGGATGCCGCGACGCAGAAGCGCGAAGGCCCCGCTGACGGAATCCCAACCGATGAAGTGTTTGATAGGCGTGACCCCCAGTCCGTACCGCGCGTAGATCTCACGCTCGGGATCGTTCACGGCTCGCACATGTTCGATTTGTAGCTTGTGCCAGTAGGCAGCATTGGCGGAGCCCGTTCCGTGGCTGACGGCGATGCATTCGAGCCACGGATGCTCTCCGGCGATGCCGTCGAGGGCGCGCAGGCTGGCTTCGGCAAACGGGCAGCCAACATGGCGTAAGAACAGGACCAGCCGGGGGCGAGTCGCGTGCAATTTGTCGCCCGGAATTTTCGGTGCAGCCGTGCCTGGCTCTGGAACAGGAGCGGTGTCCAAATCCGTGGGGCGCAGGAAGCTGCTAAGCGACATCGGCGGGACGCTAACCGGTACCGAGCGAGTCCAACAGTACGGAAACGATATTTCGTTGTGGCGGGAGCGTCTCGCAGGCTGTCGGGCTGTCGGGCTGTCGGGCTGTCGGGCCGCAGATGGGGCTCTAGCGTCGTTGAGCGCAGCGACCGTAACGGTGGTCGTTCGCTTGAATGGCACGATGTGTTAGCGCTGGGTCTTGGTTTTCGCTCATGCCCGCTGACTTCACGCTCTGTATATTCGCGAAAGTCCCGCGTCCGGGGGCCGTGAAGACGCGGCTGGCCGTGGAGATCGGCGATCAGGCCGCGGCCGCTCTGGCCCAGGCTTTCCTCGAAGATTCACTGGCCCTGGCCGCTTGTATGCCTGGCGCTCGTACAGTGCTCGCCTTGTCCGGGGATCCCACCACACTGGTGCCACTCGCTGTTCAGACGACGATCTGGTCCCAAGGCGAAGGGGATCTGGGAGAACGCATGCAGCGCGTAGCGGCCCGGGCTCTGGAGTCGTCCCCCCGCGCGGTGATAATCGGTACGGACTCGCCCGGCTTGCCCGAGCAGCGCATCCTAGCGGCGACCGAATCACTGCTAACCCACGACGCCGTGATCGGTCCAGCGGACGACGGCGGTTATTACTTACTCGGTCTCACGCGGAGTCCCCCGGGGCTGCTAGATGCTTTGCCCTGGAGCAGCGAGCACACTCGCAGCGAGACGCTCCACCGTTTGCAGGGGTCGGGGTTTTCCACCACGCAGTTGGAGCCGTGGTTCGACGTAGATGTGCCTGCCGATCTGCGTCGGCTCTCGAAACTGCTCGCGGGGGGTAGCGTTCAGGCCAGCTCTACGGAGCGCGTCCTGCGGGAAATGGGCTGGATCCCGTAGTCTCAGCTCTGGATTTGGTCGCCGGTCGGGGGGCTAGCGCGCAGCTGTGTGTCGTGGCATCCCGGGACGGCGCGCATGCCTGATTCCTACCTAAACCGTCTGATCGACTCGCCCTTCGAGCCGTTCGTCTACTTTGTGGATCCGGCGCGCCGGGTGTACTGGATGTTCCTCGTCAGTGCCGTGCTGTTGGGCGTGTTTGTGTATCGGCTGTCGAATCAGTCGGGAGGCCTCATCGCCTACCTGTGGCCCCGCCGGGTGTGGCTGCATCGCTCCGCCGTGGTCGACTACCAGCTGCTGTTCGCAAAATCCGTCGTGTCCGCCTTGCTTTTCGCACCGGTGCTGCTGACGTCGTCTCTGGTGGCCGCAGTCGTGGTGGCATTGCTACACACGGCGGCTCCGCGAGAAGCCTGGGGCGCGCCGTGGTGGGCTATCGCCTGGCCGTTCTCCTTCTGTGCCTTCGTCGCCGAAGATCTGTGTCGCTACATCGTGCACCGCGCCATGCATCGATTCCCCGCACTCTGGGAGCTACACAAGGTGCACCACTCCGCCGAAGTGCTCACTCCGTTTACGCTGTACCGCATTCACCCCATCGAGAGCTTTCTCAACGCCAGCGCCAGCGCTCTTGCCGTCGGTGTGGTGACCGGCTGTTTCTTCTATTTGTACGCCGGCAAACTCGTGGGGCTTCAAATCCTCGGGGTAGACGCCGCGGGTTTCCTCTTCGGTTTTCTCGGCGCCAACCTACGCCACACCCACGTTTGGCTCAGCTACGGCCCGCGCATCGAACGCTGGCTCATCAGTCCCGCCCAACACCAATGCCACCACAGCTTGTCAGAGCGTCACCAGAACAAGAATTACGGCTCAGTACTCGCGCTCTGGGATCGCTGGGGGAAGAGCCTCTACATTCCTGACGGCAAAGAGGAATTGACGTTCGGGTTGCGGTCGGGGGAGCGGAATCACGAGCAGGGGTTGCTGTCGGCGCTGTTTCGGCCGATTGGGGCGGCGGGGCGTGCGGTATTTCGGCGGGGGAGCGTGAGTTAGGGGTGCGCGCGATTACTTTGGCGGGGGAGCGCCGGTGCACGACGGTGCACGACAGGACATCGCTTACACATTTGTGAGGGGTGTCCTTACGCTTGATCGCCCTTCTTGCTGTTTCGTTTGGTCACTTTATTGACCCGTTTCTTATTGGTTTGAATGTACACGTTTTCGTCGACTTGGGGATCGATGTCGACGAGATAGACCTGATCCGATTTGGCTGACACCCAGATATGCGCGAAAGTGCGAATGGAGAGTTCAATGGCAAAACGAAGAATCAGAAGAGTATTTACGGAAGAGTTTAAGGCAAAGGCGGTCAAGCAATGTACGATGGGTGAGCGTGGTATCAGTGGCGTTGCTCGAGCTCTCGACCTCTCGGCAAGCGCGCTGCGTGCCTGGGTGAAGCAAGCCAAGGTCGACGCTGGCGAGGGCGCTCCGGGAGAACTGACCACAGAGGAGCGGGCAGAACTGAGTCGGTTCGGCCGCGAGAATCGACAGCTCAAGCAGGACCGTGACATTTTAGAAGCGGCGGCCACGTTTTTCGCAAAGTAGAGGCAGTGAAGTTCGCGTTCATTGTTGAGAATGTGGCTAGTTTTTCGGTGGCAGCGATGTGTCGAATGATGAAAGTTCCCGGAGCGATACTACGATTCGCTCGTCCGCCCGAAGTCGCTGTGGGAGCTGGACAGCGAATCCCTTGATGCCGAGATCAAGGCCGTGCATGAGATGAGCCGAGGCACCTCTGGCTCGCCGCGCATCACGAAAGAACTTCACGCGATGGGACGCTCAGTGGCAAAGAAGCGTGTAGCGAAACGAATGAAAAAAAACGGAATTGCGGGACAGAAACGGCGTCGGTTTCGCAAGACGACTGACTTCAATCATGGCTGGCCTGTTCCACTGAACCTGCTTGCTCGCGCTTTCGAGAGAGAGTCTCCGAACGAGGCGTGGGTTACGGACGTTACGGCGATTTGGACGGCGTCAGGTTGGTTATCCCTCGCGGTGATGCTGGACCTTTTCAGTCACCGCGTCGTTGGTTGGGCGACCAGCGCCCACAACGACACCCTCCTCGCTTGATAGGCCTTCTGCAATCCCCCGCCAGAACTGCTTCTGTTGCTCAAGCCTGGCCTCGGGAGGGCGTCCTGGAGAACGCATCTTTGGCCGTCCTGAGCGGTCCGACTTTCTTCGCTTCTGTTTCTGCATTCAAGCACCTCATCATCAAGGTGTTGCGAGGACCAATTGAATCTGGCCCCTACGCGAGTCATTACTATCAAGCCCAACTCGAAGCCTACGAAGTGACCGCCAGCATGAGCCGAAAGCCAAGTTGCTGGAATAATGCCGTCGCCGAAAGTTTCTTCGCTACCGCCAAGGGAGACGAGCTGGATCACCACGGGTTCCTCTCCCACTCGGACGCCCCCCCGCGTCGTCAGAGGCTATATCGAGAACTTCTACAACCCCTTGCGGCGAGACTCGACGATCGGCTACATCAAGCCCCGACGAGTTCGAGCTGCGACATCAACTGGCTGCGATGGCAGCGTAACAAAACTGTCCGTCAGACGGGGGCAAGTCTACGCACGCGATCGTGCTCGTCAATGCCCGCGTTGGCCCAGTAACTCGCGATCACTGATATATCGATCTTCTGCGCAGATCCCTGGATGACTCGCTTTTAGACGATCGCCGATAGCAAAGAACAGCTAACAGAAAGAGGTGTTCAGTAGGCTGGCGGTGGTGGTGTAGCTGACGTCTTCGTCGACACACTGGAGGGGGGGCGTTACTAGCGACTTCGTCGATGTTGCCACACAGTGTCCAGCCGCCGCCCTCGGTGTTCATGTCGCAATTGACCTCAAACGGATTACGACCTCCCGCTCCGTCTGGATCGATCGTGTAGATCCCGTCTGGTGCATCGTCGTCTGCCGCTAGGATATCGTTGCAGTCTGCGGGTAGTTCCGAGCGCATCCAGGTGGCAAAATCAGTCAGTTGCTCGTTACTGCCGCAGCTGAGGCCTGAGGTGACGCAGCGCCCGCCGCCATCGTCGATGACGAGTACCAGCGGCTTTTTGTTCTCGAGATCGAGACTCGACGTACGGCCTAAAACGGGAATGCCCTCCGCCTTCGGAGAGTCCGCGTCCGCCGTCAATATCGGCAGTTCGACGGAGAACACCGAGCCCTTGCCCGACTCGCTGCTCGAGGGCAGGAAGTCTCCATAGGACTTCCGCCTATCCGGAACACACGGCTACTCCTGACCGTACCCCCGCCAGCCCTTCACAATCCCGCGGTCAGCGAAGATTTGAATCGCTGACCGCGGGAGCGTGAGCGTTTCGCTCGGCAAATCCCTAGGCTACTACCGGCTCCGATACTCGCACCCACCGCCGTACCCATACGAATCTGCAGATACTATGGCTTCGGGTCAACGGCAGGTGAACCCGCCACCCCGTAGGTACGGCATTGGAACACGGTTACCGGCGTCCGTAATCGCTAGCGAACCCAGAGCGTGCCCGGCAGGCGTTGAACCACAGGTCCTCGGCCCCAGGCGCCTGAGGTTCTAGCGGTGCTTCTAAGTCCTTTGTGTGGAGTATTGAAGAATAGCTTCCCGCTGGGGTGTGCCGATGGATAATAGTGGTGCTTCCGTTTGTATCTGCCAATAGCGCCGTTCACACCTGTGGTCGCATCGCTCAGGGTTTCGAACGATGTCAAGATCCACGACATGTCCATATCGCCGGCCAGGGCTGGACGGTTGGAACATTCCAGATCGGCCGGCCAGACTTGCGAGTCGTCTCCGGCAGCGACAAACCAAGAATAGTACGCGGAATCGTCTGGGGCGATCTTGAATATTTGACGACCCGGGTGAGCGATAAAGTCAGTGATCTGTGCGGTGCTCAGCTTGCACGTTGTAGACGATGGGGTACACGGCGTCGGGCCAAAGGCGTCATTGCTCTCCACGTGCTCCTTAGTGTCGCCTTCGATACGCATCATCAGTGTCCAGCCACCGCCGTCGGTATTCATATCGCAGTATACTTGGGTAGCCGTGGGGTTGTCGGAATAGACGGTGTAGATACCGTTGGTCGTATTGCCACGCAGCAGGTGGTCGGCACAGCTCTTAGGTCGGGTACGAACCCAAACCCGGTGAATGGTGTCCTTGGTGCCGTGCGAAAGATCGTCGACCTCCCAGCGACTGTTTTCCCCGCGGATACCCCAGTTGTGCCCCGTTCTGTAGAATGGGAACTCGGTCATCGCCAGGTCACCCTGGTTCACGGACCCGTCACTTATGCTGGCCGGAAGACCCGCCGTGTGATCCAGCAGTAGGGTGTGCGAGCTCATCACTCCGGTACAGGTTCCCGTGCCCGAACCGAAGTAGTCGAGGCAGCCGCTGTCGCGTGTGGTGAAATCGATGTCACCGCCGTAGCCAGAGCTGCGGCCGTAGAAGAGGATCTCGTTGCCACCGAGAGATGCGAACAACGCGTTGTCGGCGTGGCCCCAGAAGGCCGTTCCGGATTCGTCGTGACCCAGTACCGTAGACACGTCTAGCAGCGGCAGGTCGGTCGTGCGTACGTCGAGAGTGGGGTTGGAGTCCTTCTTGTGCGCGTAGTTTAGAACCATCGTCCAGCCGCCGCCGTCCGTGTTCATGTCGCAATCGGCGCTCATTGCCCCGTAGAGCACGCCATCGCCGTCCGGATCGATAGTGTAGATGTCGTCGATGGCCGTCGGGTCGTCGTTCTGGATCTCCGAACAGTTCGGTAGCAAACACATGCCATCGCCGCCCCATCTAGCGCTGCACGTGCAGTCGTAGCTTCCGCTGATGTTACCGCAGCTGGCCGCGGAGTCGCCGTCGTCGTCACACGGGTTCGTGTGGACCAGGCACTCGTCGATATCGTTGCAGGTGCGGTTGTTCGTGGTTGTCGGCGCTATGTCCTCCTCGTAGCCCTGATCACAGATCAGCCAGGGCGTACAGCTCGCGGTATTTTGAGCGTCCGTGAAGAATCCGTTCAGACAGGCTGTGCAGGTCCGGTTCGTGGTTGTCGTTCCGTCGGCGTCAATTTCGGTGCCAGCTGAGCAATCGTCCCAGGCCATGCAGTCCGCTGTGTTCACCGCGGTGGTGTAGCCTAGGGTACAAGCGGCACATGTGCGGTCGGTGGTGGCGCTGCCGTCGGCGTCAATTTCATCGCCCGGGTCGCAGTCCGTCCAGGGCGTGCAAGTCGCTGTATTGAGGCCGGTGGAGTAGCCGTCGACACAACTCGTACAGGCTCGGTCCGTCGTGCGTGTGCCGTCCGAGGCAACGTATTCGCCCGCCGCACACTCGGTCCAGACGGAGCACGCCGGGAGGTTCTCCGCGTTGCCGAACTCGCCGCTCGCGCAGTTGGAGCAGCTGCGGTCCGTAGTTTCGGATCCGTCTGCCGCGACGAAGGTACCCGCTGGGCATGCGGTCCAGGCGATACAGATGGTAGTCACATCGTCATCGTTGTCCCAGTTGCCGATAGCACAGTGGAGCTGGTCATCACCCGGGAAGGCGTCGATGTTATCACCGGCGCCTTCGCCGTCCGTGTCGGTGGTTTCAACCGCGTCGTTGGGGAAAGCGTCGGCGTTGTCGCCCGTACCGTCGCCTTCTGAGTCGACACTCTCGGACGCGTCATCCGAGAAGGCGTCGTCGGCATTGCCCACACCATCGCTGTCACGATCAGTGTCGGGATCACTGGGCCCAGTCCCCAAGCTTGAGTCACAGCCGTAGCTGCTCATTGCGAGGCAGAGCCCCAGGGCTAGATAGTATTTGGTCAGCAACATCAGGTTGAACTCCCCATAAAGTTCGCCTCGAAAAACGGACGAACGCTGAAGCCAATCACGGTTCCTCGAAACTGTCGAGGCAGCTTTAGAGAAAGGCGTTCGCGTGGAACTGTCGGCGGTGCTCGTGGCCATGTGCTTAATTGGGGATTGTCGCGTTATCCTTCTGTGCAAGTAATACGCAATAGCCTGGATCCTGCTTTATATAGAGAACAGGTAGAGCAACTATGACTGGACGCGCGGCGAGGTCGGGACGCGAGGGCGCTGCCGTGTCGGCAATATCGGCAGCGCCCCCCGCCCCCCCCCCTTGGCCGCTATTGCAGCGCTCTCGGCCAACCCGCGGCCGCACCCGCGCGCCAGTTCAGCCATTCGAATCTGCGGCGACGACAACCCGTTCTCTGAATCATTGTTCCGGACTCTGAAGTATCGCCCTGAATATCCGAAGAAGCGTTTCGAAAGCATCGAGGAAGCGCGTGAATGGGAGGGTCGCTTGGGGGCTTGATACAACGACGAGCACCTGCACAGCGCGGGCGGTTTTGTTACGCCGGGCGACCGCCACGAGG
>JABSRN010000046.1 GCA_013214025.1 Polyangiaceae bacterium | reverse complement strand
GTCCATAAGCTGTCCGCTCTGGGCCTCAGCGCAAGCGGCTCTGGGCGACAGATGCCGGCCGAGCCGAACAAATCGGTTCTGCGACCGGTGGGCTGGCGATTGTTCTTCGACTGATTTGTTCGAGGCCGGCAAGAACCGAGGGGGCATTCGCGCTTTGGAACTGGTCAGCGATTTCGAATCTGCGGTAACCGCAGGTTCGCGGCGGGCTAGCGCGGGGGGCGACGGTCGGCAATAGCAGCCTGTCTCGGCAGGCGATGCCGCTATGGAATTCCTGTCCTCGATTGATATAGGCTGACAACATGTCCGAGGGTGAGCGGAGTGAGGACGGGGGAGCTCGCTCCTGGCGGATAGTCCTCCAAGGGGCGTTCGCCTCAGCCGCCTTCAGCGCGTCGGACTGGCTCTTCGTTACCCTCTCTCCCTTCGCCCAGGGCAACCCGGTCACCGCAGCGCTCGTGGGCCTTACGAGTTACTCCGCGGTTTTCCCATTTGGCGTGGCAATGGCTTTCGTCTGTGACTGGCTTGCGCGGCGCCCGTGGGTAAGTTCGCCCGAACCTGAAGTCGCCGTGGCGACCACCCTACTTCTAGTTCCTGGAGTCGCCGGCCTGCGAGTCATTCATCGCGCCATCGCTGATAAATACCTGGAGTTCCCTCGTCCCGTAGAGTTTGGGCTGGACGTGTTCACGCTCGTCTGGGGAGCTGGCTTTTTGCTGCTTGCGATGACCGTTGCTCGTGGGCTTCGACGCTTCTCCTTCGGCGTCCCCTTCGGACTTCTGGTGCTGTCGGTGCTGGCTACAGCTTTGGCCCTCGCGCTGATGACGGGCGGACAGTTGGGACCGGCGTCGGTTTATGAAACACGTCCGCTGGCCTTCATTGCGGTTGGGGCGCTCACTTTATTCGTAGTTGCCGTACAGCTAGCGCCCGTGCCGTGGTCCAGCTTTCCTACTCGGGGTGTTGCCGCGCTATCCATGTTGGTAGCGCTGACCGGGCTCTTTGCCGATCAACATTCAGCAGTGCCGTATCTTAGCTACTCCCGAGCAGCAGCGATTGCGCCGTTTCGTACTGCGCTACTAACCATGGTGGATTGGGATCGCGACGGAGCAGCTCCCTCCTGGCTAGGAGGAACCGATTGCGCACCAACGGACGGCTCGGTTGGCCCTCTCGCCCGTGAAGTACCTGGAGATGGCATCGACCAAGATTGCGACGGGCAAGACGCGCCGCTCAACCGACCGGCGCCGAAGGCAGAGAATTTCGGGAAGTCCACAGAAACACAGCGCACCGAGGACAGGAATTCCAAAGCCCCACCGCCTATCCGTAACAGACCGCTACCCCCGACCGTACCCCCCCCCCGGCCCTTCACGAGCCCGCGGTCACCGCAGATTCGAATCGCTGGCTCCCAAGATTTCATCGACATCGCCAATGAGAAACTTCGCTATTGGAACCGAAATGGCGCCCACTCCACATGGCTGTAACGAGTGCGCGTTTTAGTGCTCGAAAAGCATGTCTGTCGTTCCCGGCGAGGACCGCCCTGCGCACAGCAGTTGACAAGCCCAGGTCCGAGAGTGTTAGGAGAAGGCCCCCACTCACAATCAGTGTCCATGCTCCAAGGGAATCTGCCCCAAACTGTCTAGCAATGATGGGGACAGTTAAAAAGGTCGCAAGCATCGAGGCTATCTGCCTAGCGATAGCTGCCACTACAAGCTGTCTAGTACTGTCAGATTTCGTCACTAAAATGTTTCGCCGCGATAAAATTCCCGAACAAGCGATATTCGTCGTCCGGTGACAACTCGCGTATCGCGCTGCTGCGTAGTGGCACGGGAAGAGGGCTTGGCCGGCACAGCCGCTAGTTGAATTTGATGTAGCCGCTATAAAGCAGGAACCATGCCACCTAGTGGCCTAAGGCTTTGTCATCTGTAGTCTCACCTTGAAACACTGTATTGCAATACTCATCTAGTAGTGCGTCCCGCTTCGACACAGCGTGTGGCTATTGCGCTTTGCAACTATCCGCTCCCTCCAACTTGCTACTCAGCCTTCACTGAGCAGCTCCTCACCTACGTCCCACACTATGAGCTGTCGCTGTTGCCTCGGGCCTGCGGTGCATGCAACAATGACGGGACCGCATGGTAGCGCTAGCCATTAAGGGGGGAACCCCCGTTAGAAAGCGATCTTTCGTTTCTTGGCCGCAACATGGGGACGCGGAGCTCCAACGACTTACCAAAGCGTTGGCGTCGGGGCATTGGGCCTTCGACGGTCCATTCGAAAAGGAGTTCGAGCAGCGCTTCGCAGAGCGCAACGGTGCTCGCGGCTGTGTTGCAGTAACCAATGGGACGGTTTCTCTTCTCTTGTGTCTGCGTGCACTCGGAATAAAACCTGGAGATGAAGTCATCGTTCCAGCGCTTACTTGGATCGCGACAGCGACCAGCGTGCTCGAGGCCAATGGTGTCCCTGTCTTTGTGGACATTGACCCCAAGACACTTTGCATCGATGCCAACGCCATCGAAGCTGCGATCACGCCACGTACAGTCGCCGTTATTCCGGTTCATCTCTATTGGGGGATGGCGGACATGGACGCCATCATGAGCCTTGCGGATCGACACGGAATCGCTGTAATCGAGGATTGCGCTCACGCGCACGGTGCTCGACGCAATGGCGATGGCGCAGGTGCTGTCGGCCATTTGGGTAGTTACAGTTTTCAGAGCAGCAAAGTGATGACGTCGGGTGAGGGGGGCGCCATCATCGGCCAGGATACGGCGCTCTTGAACAAAGTATACTCTCTCAAGAACTGTGGAAGAGTTGTAGAAGGTCGTGGCTCGACCATAATGGGCGGAAATCACCGCATGACCGAATGGCAGGCGGCGATCCTAATAAGCCAACTCGAGCGCCTCGATGAACAGCTCGAAGACCGCAATCGAAACGCAGAGACGCTTACCGAGATGCTGATAGGCTTGCCAGGCGTCACACCACTGGCAAACCAACCAACGGTAGATCAACGTCCAATGTACCGCATGGCGTTCCACTACGATAAACAATCAGCCAATGGTATCCCTCGTGGCCGTTTTATCGACGCTGTGCGCGCCGAAGGGATTCCGATAACTCCACCCTACGACGTTGTATACAAGAGCTCCCTGTATCAAACTGAATTGATGCCTTGGTATTCGGAGAAAATCGAGCAGCCTCATTGTCCTATTGCGGAGGAGATCGCTGCCGAAGGAATCTTCATGTTGCCACACGAGATCCTCCTTGGAGACGAGGCGGACATGCAGGATATCGCGAATGCATTTAGAAAAGTCATTGACAACCCAGGAGAAGCCGCCGATCTAGCGAGCCGCGTGAAGGATCGAGCCAAGGGATTTCTAAAGAGATTTAGATAACTACACTTCTCCGAAATACGGCGGTCACATGCGTGATTTGAGCAACCGCTCTCACCCCCCC
>JABSRN010000045.1 GCA_013214025.1 Polyangiaceae bacterium | reverse complement strand
CGGAAGGCCTGGCTGGTTGGTGTTGCACCGCGGCTATCGCGAACTCGCAACATTGCTAATGGGATGGCAACTGCGGCGTTCCATTGAGACTGCACAACGCGCAGGAGAATGTGATCAATAGTCAGGTTGGGGCCCCGGTCGGGAAAATCGCAGCGGCGAAGCGGCGAGGACGCCGCAGGCCCACAGGGCCGAGGGCCGACAGGAAACAACTCCAGTAGAGCCAGAGCCGCCTCAAGTAGCGCAGCGTTTGGCCCCTCACCCAAGGGGGGCAAAACGAGAAGCGGTAGGTACGGCTCGTAAACTGGACTAGCCTTTTTCGAGACGGGCCTTGGCGGCGCGACTGAGGTTGACGAAACGCCCCTCGATGCGGAAGCGCGGATTCTCGTCTGTTGAGTCGTCCTGTTTGCGACAGCCGCGCACCTTCACGATGTAATTTTGGGTTCCGCCCTCAATGGTTCCCCGGATGGTGGAGCCCGGCGGGGTAGAGACAGTCGCTATGAGCGCTGTGTGCATGCCGTCTAGCTCGACGACTTCAGCTAAGCCCTTTGGCCAGAGGAGGATTCGAATCATGAGCGGGCTCAGCGTTCGCGGCGGGCGGACACGCGGGCTTCACGGGCCGCGTCTTTTTCGCGTAGGGCGTGGCGCTTGTCGTGCTGCTTCTTGCCGCGACCAACACAGATCTCGATCTTGGCACGGTTATTCTTGAAGTGACACTGGGTGACGATCAAGGTCATGCCGTCACGTTCTGCAGCCTGCTTGAGCTTCTGTATTTCCGCGGCATGTAGCAGTAGGCGTCGGGGACGCTTCTCTTTGTGCCCGAAGGCAGCATGTTTCATATGGGGAATGTTCATGCCATGCACTGTCGCTTGCAGCCGCCTGTCGATGTCGACCCACGCGTCCGTTAGATCCGCCGAGCTCTCCCTGAGGGAGCGAACCTCGCTGCCAATCAGCACCAAGCCCGCCTCAAAGCGATCGCCCAGCTCGTAGTCGAAGCTGGCGCGTCGATTCTTGGCTACGACGCGATCGCCGTACTCCTTTGCGCTTTGCTTCTTCTTGGCCATGACGGGGGCGGGACTATGGCTTGTTCTTTGGAATTTGGCGAGCGCTACGGCCCGGGGCGAGCAGATAAGCCGAGCTGCTAATCAATCGAGTACCAGCGGTTGCCACGCTTGATGTCGAGGTGCAGGTGGTTGCGGTGTGCCCGGTTGTGATTAGGGCTGAGCATGTGGTGGAAAAAACCGTGGCGCGCCACATCGCAGTAGAGGTTCCGTAGGCGCACTCCCTTGTCGGTTTCTGGCACCACTGACGCTTTGGGTCCGCAGGGCTCGTCGCCGATCTTGCCGCCCCAGTCCGTTTCGATATCGAGCACGTCGCCATTCTTGAGGGTGAAGGAAACGACGTCAGCCGCCAGCCCATAGGAGTGCTGGCTCGGCTTCTTGCGGCCGGGCAAACGTGCGCGGTTACGGTAAAAATTGTCGATTCGCAGACTTTTGACATCGTGCTTAGCGAGCAGCGGAAAGATTGAATGCAGTGTCAGTGCCAGGCGGCAGTCCAGTACGCCAAACTTCCCCTGGGGAGCGCGGAGCGCGATTCCCGGAAATTGGGGAGTGACCGACAGCGGCGTCGCGACGCCGCTATAGGCACGGCGATTGCGTTCGAAAGGAACCGTGAGACGGCGGAGACGGCGCCGACAAGCGGCCGGAGATAAGTTCGATAGTTCGCTCGCCGTTCCTTTGAGCAGTTCCGCTGTGCCGGGCACTGGCGCCTGAAAATCGTGCGGTGCTTTGCCCGCTGCGTTTTTCGCCTCCTTGGATTTGCGGGGGGCCGGCGAATGTTTTCCGTTGGTGCGCGCTGCCGGATTGGCTGCCGAGGCAGAGGCGGTCGGTGTCTTGTGCGTCGTGGCAGCGGGCTTGGCCGCCACCGGGGGACTGGGAGCTTGGCTGGCGGCGGCTTGGCTGGCGGATACCGGGGGCCCGACCTGGGTGCACGACAATGCGGCGACGAACGCCGGCAGCGACCAGATATTGTTCATGTGGGCATTGTAACCCGGCTCTGGCACGGCAGATGCAGTCAGCCGGAGTATGGCTACTCAGTCCCCACGGGTTTTCGCGACGCTTCTTGTTCGGCGGTTGCCGCTACCCGCAGCTCTGTTCGCTGTTGGGTGTATCAGCGGGGAGCCGGTACCGGGCGAGCACCGCAACGCTGTAGGAGCTGAAGAGTGGGTCGAGAGCGAATCCGGAGGTTCCGCTGAAGAGTCGCAAGGCCCAGAAATTCATGGGGAATCTTCGGATGCGGCGGGGGCAGCGGAGACTGTCTCGTCAGCCGGAGCCGACGAGACAGTCGGAGTTCAAGAGACGGTCGAGAGCAAAGAAGAGAGCCCCTTCGTCTGTCAGCCCGAACAGTGCCCACCGTGCCGTCTAGATAGACAGCAGCCCTGTTGCAACGACGACGGCGAGTGCGGATGTGGCTTACTGTTCGTTATGTGCCTGTAATTACACGGGAAATTGCCAGGTCGCCCGCGCGCTCCCAGACTTGCTTTGGTGGCGGGAGGACACCCCAGTGATACTCGATTTGGTTTATTGGCCGAACGTATTCGGCACAGTTGCCTGGTTCTTGCACACCTAAGACGGCGCCGCGGGCCCGTTGCCGTTACGGCCGAACACGCTGCCAAGGCGAACCCAGCTGAGCGGTGATATCGCCGGCGACGAGGTGCGCGTGTTGGTGGACGAAGAGAGCCCCGGCGATGCAGCGCTACCTGTTCAAGAGTCCGGGAACTATTTACCACCCGCAGCACGTGTCGAGCTTGAAAGCAGCGGTCGACAAGTTGGCTGAAGATTCCCTCGACGTTGTTCTAGTGGATCTAGAGCTGCCGGACTCATCGGGTGTGGACACCTTGGTGGCGATTCGCAAAGCCACGGAAGCGGCGACGGTGGTGGTGACCTGCGCCGAAGAGCAGTTGCTGCACGCGCTGGCCGCTGCCGCCGATGAGTTCCTCTACAAGGGGGACGGGACGATTCAGAACGTCTCCCGCGCAGTCAGTCATGCAACCGTGCGCCGCGCTCTCCTATTGAGGCGGGGCGCGTAGATCGGGGCGTTGTCGTTGCCCCTGCGCGCGATCATCGGGACTCGCTAAGGCGCCACGGGAAACCGGCTCAGCCGCCGGAGGATCTCCGCCGTTTCGGTTGCGGGATCGGTGAATGCAGGGCCCGCGCCGTAGACATTGGACTGCTGCCGATTGTGGGATAAGCCGGGGACCCATGCTGACCACCCGCCTGCGTGGCGCTCGCACCCACAACCTTGACGGCGTCGATCTCGACTTGGTTCCTGGGCAGTTGGTCGTGCTCACCGGCGTTTCGGGATCCGGTAAGAGCAGCCTGGCCCTCGACACTCTCTACGCCGAGGGGCAGCGGCGCTTTGTCGAAAGCTTCAGCCCCTACGCTCGGCAGTTTCTGGAACGTCTCGCGCGCCCGCCCATGGACAGCTTGGAGCCCGTGCCAGCTGGTGTGGCTGTGGATCGCGGAGCCCCCATCAAGAGTTCCCGCTCGACCGTGGCGACGATGGCGGATCTGGAGCCCTACCTCGCAGCACTGTTTGTGCGGGAGGCCGTTCCCCTGTGTCCCGAACATCGCGTAGCGGGAGTGCGATTGGATCCCAGCCGGGCAGCGGTCGCTGCCCTGACTCACCATGAGGGCGAGCGGCTGGCTCTGACCTACCGGGTTTGGGTTGACGATCCGGAGCAGTACCTCGAGCTACGCGATGGTTGGGCGAAGGATGGCTTTCGTCGCCTTTGGATAGACGGCGAGGCCCGAGACATTGACGATATCAAGCCCAGCCAGGTAAGCCGTGCCGGGCGCGCCTATGTGGTGGTGGATCGCGTGGTCGCCAAGAGTGCTTCTGCTTCGCGCCTGGCGGCGGGCATCGAACAGGCCTGGAGCCGTGCCAGCGATGTGGCTCATGTGCATCGAGCTACTCGTGTTGGTGACGAGACAAAAACAGAGGACGAACCCTATTTGATTCGACGGGGACTGAGTTGTCCTCAGTGTGCTTACCCGTTGAGCGAACCCTTGCCGGGGCTCTTCTCTTACGATTCGCCATTCGGTGCCTGCGCTGCCTGTAAGGGTTTTGGGCGTGTCATCGGCGTGGACATCAACCGAGTGGTGCCGGATCCGAACGCGACTTTGGCCAAGGGTGCCATCAAGGCGTGGAAGGGGAAAAGCGCCACGCGAGAGCGCCGGGCTCTGCGCACGCTCTGCGAAAAATACGACATCCCGATGGATGCACCGTGGAGCTCGCTGCCCGAAAGCACCCGTTCTCTAATTCTTGATGGCGACAAGGAACAGGGCGGAAAGTTCATGGGGGTGCTGGGTTGGTTCCGTTGGCTGGAACGCAAGACCTACAAGATGCACGTCCGGGTATTTCTGGCGCGCTATCGGAAGTACGGTAAGTGCCCCGATTGTGAAGGCCAGCGGCTCAACGAACGCGCGCTCACCTATCAGGTGGGCGGTATGGATATCGCTCAGTGGCATGTTCTCGAAGTAGGCGATGCGCTGGCTGCACTTCGTAAGTTGAAGACGAAGACACAGCAGGGAAAAACAATTTGCGGCGAGCTGAGTTCGCGGCTCGATTACTTGAGCCGAGCGGGGTTGTCGTATCTGAGTTTGGACCGTCAGGCTCGCACGCTGTCTGGAGGCGAGGCTCAGCGACTTACCCTAACGGCCGCGCTCGGTACGTCGTTGCACCATGCCTTGTTCGTGTTGGACGAGCCGACGGTAGGCCTGCACCCTCGCGACATCGCACCGCTCACGACGATGGTTCGGGAACTGGCCGCTCGCGGCAATGTCGTCTTGGTGGTGGAGCACGACCCGCAATTCATTCGCGCCGCCGATCGTGTGCTGGAGCTAGGTCCCGAGGGGGGCAGTGGTGGCGGACAGTTGGTGGCGGATGGGACGCCTACGGCTGTGGGCAAAACGGGGGGCGCTGCGGCTCGCGCACTCAAGGGTTTAGCGACAGGTCGCCGTTCGCTACGACAGGGCACGGGCTGGCTCGAAGTTCGTGGCGCCACGGAGAACAATTTAAAGGGTGTCGACTTGCGCTTGCCGGTGGGGGCACTCACCGTATTGGCGGGCCCGAGCGGTTCGGGCAAGAGCACGCTGGCGCGGGATATCATTTATCGATCGCTGGCGCGGCGCCTTGGTAACTACGACGTGGACTTGCCGGGGGCTCACGACGAGATGTTGGGAGCTGACGGTCTGCGGGCGGTGGAGCTGGTGGACCAATCGCCGCTGGGGCGTACCTCTCGGGGTAACGCGGCGACCTACACCAAGGCCTGGGACGTTATTCGTAAACGCTTCTCCATGGAGCCTGGAGCCATCGCTAGGGATCTGGGGCCCTCGGCGTTCTCGTTTAATGTTGTGGGGGGGCGCTGTGACGCGTGCGCCGGCGAAGGCCACGAGACTGTTGAGATGCAGTTTCTGGCGGATGTGCGCTTGGTGTGTCCTGTCTGCCGTGGACAGCGTTTCAAGCCCGAAGTCTTGGCGGTGGAGCATCGCGGCCTGAGCATCGCCGATCTGCTCGCCTTGCCCGTTAGTGACGTGATGGAACATTTTCGGCATGAGGCAGCGATTCTGCGTGCCTTAGGTCCGGTGGAGCGCTTGGGTTTGGGTTATCTGCGTTTGGGTCAGCCTCTATCGACGCTGTCCGGGGGGGAGGCGCAGCGCCTCAAGCTAGCGCGGGCCCTCGCTCAAAAGCTGGACGGCGCGCTGTTGATTTTGGATGAGCCCAGTGCCGGGCTCCATATTGATGAGATCGAAAAGTTGCTCGATGCTCTGAATATCATCGTGGAGGCAGGGGGCAGCGTACTCTGCGTGGAACACGATCTCGATATCGTGAAGAGCGCGGACTGGGTGGTCGAGTTGGGACCGGGTGCTGGCTCGCGCGGAGGCGAGATTGTATTTTCGGGAACACCGAAGGCGCTAGCTAAGGCGAGCACTCAGACCGGTACCGCTCTAGCGAATGTTTCGACGCTCGGTCGTGCCAAAAGCCGACGTGCCAAAAAATCTGTTGCACCGACCCTGCAGGTGAGTGCTGCTCGGGAGCACACCCTAAAAGACGTAGACGTGAGCATTCCTCATGGGAAGCTCACGGTGGTGACTGGGCCGAGTGGTTCGGGCAAGAGCAGCCTAGCCTTTGATGTGATTTTTGCCGAGGGCCAGCGGCGCTTCTTGGAAACCTTGACGCCCTATGCGCGGCAATTTTTGCCAACTATGCCGCGCCCGAATGTCGACAGTGTGGTCGGGGTGCCGCCGTCCATCGCGCTCGAACAGCGGACCACCCGGGCGGGACCCAAGAGCACGGTATCGACGGTGACCGAGGTGGCGCATTATCTGCGCTTGGCGTTCGCGAAACTGGGTGTGCCTCATTGCCCCGATCATGGCGATCCCATCACGCAGATGGCGCCGGACGCGGTATTTTCTGCCATTCAACGGGGGCGAGGCCGCGGCAGGTTAGCGGCTCCACTGATTGCTGCTCGTAAGGGTACCCATTTGGATGTTTTTACGGCGGCGGCTCGCGCAGGCCTTACGGACGCCTGGTGTGACGGGGCCGTGGTCGATACGGACTTGCCCCCCAAGCTCGCCCGTAACAAAGAGCACACTATCGATATCTTGCTCAGCGAGAACATTGCGCCCAAGGCTCTGTCCCGTGAGCAGTTCGACCAAGCGTTGCGATTGGGTAACGGCCAGGCGAAGTGGATCGCCGCGGACGGCACGGAACGATTTTACTCGACTAGCAGCGCTTGCCCCAGCTGCGGATTCTCCTTGCCGCAGCTGGATCCCCGTTGGTTCTCGTTCAACACGGCCCAGGGCCGGTGTGAGATCTGTTTGGGGGAGGGCATGCTCTTGCCGAAGAAGAAGGGCCGCAAAAAACGCCGGCGGCGCCGCCGCAAGAGCACCGAGCCGGAAGTGCCGACGGTGACGGAGCCGACCTTGTGTCCGAGCTGTTTGGGCACACGTTTGGCGCCGATCCCCCGGGCAGTGCGTTTGGATGGTTGGAGCTATTCTGAGCTGGGCGCCTTGTCGGTTCAGGATGTCACGGCCGAGATGGGGAAGCTGAGGATACGGGAGGACCGAGGGCTGGTGGCCAAGCCGATCCTCGAAGAGTTGAGTCGCCGACTGAAGTTCTTGGTGGACGTGGGTCTCGATTATTTGTCCTTGGAACGCCCGGCAAAGACCCTGAGCGGTGGCGAGATCCAGCGCCTGCGTTTGGCCGCACAATTGGGGGCCGGACTTACGGGGGCGCTCTATGTCTTGGATGAGCCGACCATCGGCCTTCATCCTCGGGATACGGGGCGGCTCTTGACCAACTTGCGGCAGCTGGTCGATCTCGGCTCGACCGTATTGGTGGTCGAGCACGACGAAGATACGATTCGCGCAGCGGACTACTTAGTGGATATGGGACCGTCCGGTGGCGCCGGTGGCGGCCAAGTCGTTGCCGTGGGGCCGCCGAAGAAGGTCTTGGCCCGCAAGGCCTCGCCAACAGGCCGCGCGCTGACGGCTCGCCCGCAGCTGCGGGCGAGTATCCCGATTGCGAAGAAGGCACCTTGTATCCAGCTGTCTGGCGCCAGCGCGAACAACCTCAAGAAGGTCGATCTGAGCATCCCCGTCGGTCACTTCACATGTGTGGCGGGAGTGAGCGGAAGCGGGAAGAGCACGCTGGTTCGTCAGGTGTTGTTGCCGGCGGTGCGCCAACAGCTGGACTTGGCCGGCGATGAGCCGGGACCCCATAAGGCATTGTCTGGAACCGGACTCTTGCGGCGCGCCGTGAGCGTGGACCAATCGCCGATTGGTAGGACGCCTCGCAGTGTGCCAGCGACCTTCCTGGGAATTTGGGACATCATTCGGAAGATCTACGCGAGCACGCCGGACGCTCAGGTAGCGGGATTTTCGGCCGGGCGCTTTAGCTTCAATACGCCGGCGGGTGGCCGTTGCCCGGGCTGTGACGGTCAGGGCGTGATCACGCACGAGATGAGCTTTTTGCCCGACGTGGTGAGCCCCTGCTCGACCTGTGAGGGTCTACGTTTTGAGGGGCGCACCCTCGAAGTGAAGTACCTGGGCGTGTCCGTCGGCGAAGTGTTGGGGCTGTCCGCCGAGGAGGGCGCGAAAGTATTCGTGAACCATCCGAAGATTGCGCGCCCGCTGCAGACGCTGGTGGATCTCGGTGCGGGGTACGTGCGATTGGGCCAGGGCTCCCACACCTTGAGCGGCGGGGAGGCCCAACGGCTTAAGTTGGCGGCGGAGCTGACGGCGACCGTACGTCACGAACCGACGCTTTACGTCTTGGACGAACCAACCACGGGGCTGCACATCGCCGACGTTTCCAAATTGATGGAGGTGTTGGGCCGACTGACGGCCAGAGGCGATACGCTCGTGGTGATTGAACATCACCCCCACGTAATCGGTGGGGCCGACTGGGTGGTGGAGCTAGGACCCGAAGGGGGCACGGCGGGGGGCAAGATCGTTGCTCGGGGCACACCTGCCGCTGTGGCGCGGAAAAAGACCGCCACAGGGAAGGTGTTAGCCGAGCTGCTGCGTTGAGCTGCTGGGCCGAGCTGCTGCGCTGAGCTGCTGCGCTGAGCTGCTGCGCGGGGCTAGAATCGAACCATCGCGCCGATGCGGATGTAGCGTCCGGATTGCTCGACGTCCCCGAGACTGGCCAGCTGAGTGGCGATCCTCTCATCGCCGTCGTCCTCGAAGGTGAGGGCATGACTCCCCTCCGCTACGAAGCCGCCATCCACGAAGGCGCCTACAGCGAATTGTGCCAGCGTGAAGCTGTGAACCGCCAAGCCTACGCCTGCCGTCCCAACGGGGGCGTAGCTTTCGGCGTTGAGCGTGTCCGTCGCGTTGCTGATACTGGTTTTTGTTCGTGAGAGGCCGCCGGCGATACGGGCGTAGGGATCCAGCCAGCTAAACAGTTCGTAGCGCGCCACGGCTCCCGCCTGCACGTTCCAGTAATCCCAGCTGGTGTCGTGTACGACGCCGCCGCTGAATGTAGAGCTGGTGCTGTCTTCGCGAAAGGCCAGTTCGATAGCGATGCGAACTTTTGGCGCCGGCTTGAGCAGGTCGTAGGACGCTGACAGTGAGGTTCCGCTCTTTAGCTGATCGCGCTGAAACAGCTCGTAGCGCTTGCTGGTGTTGTGTTGCATGTGGCTAGCAACAGATAGCTGGAAGCCGAAGGCATCTCTCGGTGGTGCTTCGGGCTCGTCGGCCCCCGGCCCTCCGTCGAAGCGGGACTTGAAGGGTTGTAGATTCGGTGGAGCGTGTTTGATTTGCTTCTTGGAGGGCGGCTTTTCGAACACCAAGGGTGGGGCGGTGGCCGGCGCCGTGTTGTCTGCCGGTGCTGCTACTCCGTCGCTGGGTGCTGGGGTGGTCGCTGCTGCCGCGGCGCTGTCGCCAGCAGCAGCAGTGGGGGTTGCCGCTGGGGTGGCAGGGGTTGCGGCCCGCGTGGTGTCCGCTGGCGCTGCGGTAATAGGCGTGGGAGTCGCAGGGGGCGTTGGTGCTGGTGCCGGTGCGGCGGGGGGGGAGGTGGCTGCCGTTTGGGCGGAGGCCGAGCTGGAAACAGCCGTCAGCAGTCCGACAATGAGCCAGTGGCGAGAATGAGAAGTCATCATTGGAGCACTCCGTCCAAGAAGTAACCGCGCAAGGCGGAGGGGGAACTGCCGGGGTCAGAGGCGTTGAGGATGGTCATGTAGCCGAGGTTGGTATCGTGGGTGAGCACGAGTTTGGGGGCCGTTTCTGATGGCACCATGACGAAGTTGTCGATGGTGTCGTCGAGAGCGACCTCTCCGGGGTGGCTGTTGGTGAGATCAAGGAAACCGATGGTGTTTGAACCCTGGGGCGCGAGCCACAGGGTTTGATGGGCGGCATCGAAAGTGGCATCCCCAAGGCTTTGGGAAGAGCCGATGGGAGTGACGGTGCGTTCGTCCATATCTAGCAAGGAGAGGCCTGTGCCGGTGTGGATGAGCAGCGCCGTGTTATCGGCGAGGGGGATCAACTTGGAGTAGCTGCCTTGCAGACCCGTGAGGGTTTGCAGATTTCGATGGCCTCGCTCCTCGGCGTCATCCAGATCGAGGAAGGAGAGACTTTGGCTGCCCGGTTTGTAGAACAGAGCGCGTTCCTCGAGATTGGCATCGAAGGGGGACTCCCCATTGAACAACAGCACACGACTGGCCGCGCTATCGAGACCTATAGGATAGGTCCGGCTGGTGCCTGCATCGATGATGGTCGCGGTAAAGCTGGAAACGGAGATCACACGGGATTCATCGTCGCCTGTTCGATACAGCGCAATGTCCTCGGGGTTTGAGCCGCCATCCAGCTGAGTTCGGCTAGGCTGGAACGCGTTGACGCGGCTGGCGTCGGGCACCACCAAGCTGAGCACATAGATATCGTCGCTACTGTCGCCGCGCAGGTAGATTTGACCCTCCACGGTGTCAAACTCCACCTGGGACAAACCCAGGGAGCGCGACTCGGAGACCGGTACGGTGATGTCCGGCAGAGTGGTGTCGCCCAAGTCGAGGAGCGCAACATCGCGGTCGAACAATACAACAGCGAGCCGTCGGGTCTCTCCCGTAATGGTCATCTCCGGGGAGAAGATGACCTTCTTTGGGCTGTCGCCGAAGCTGCGCAGGGTGCGGAGGCGAGGGTTGGTGCCTTCTGCGAAGGGGACGTCGAGATCGATGATAGCAATTTCGAGCGGATTGAACAGCATGCTCTCGCTGGTGGCGTTTTCGCTATAGGAGAGAATCACGAAGCGGCCGTCACTCGATTGACTGAGCACGTTGAAGGTGCTGTCGAATTCGTAGCTCTCCGCGATGCCTGACGAATCGAGCACAGTCAGCGCGGCCCGTTCCGGGCTTTCGCTGGTGGCGCCGGCTCCGGCCGCGAGAATGAGTAGCTGATCGCTGTGCCCATTCCTTGAGGTAGCGCTGCGGACTCCCTGGGGGAGTGCGACGCGGGAGGGCGAGGTGTTGAGTTCGGCGTCCGTTACGTTAACGACAAAGGCTTGGTCGCCCTTTTTGTCGATGAACACTACGTGGTCGTTGATGGCGTGGGGGGCGAGCAAGTCCAATCGCTCGTTCAGCGGCGAGGAAGCTTCGTCGCAGCCACCGAGGCAGAGGGCAGCGGCTAGCAGTCCGATTTGTAGGCTAAGTCTGGTTGATAACACTGTATTACTCCCGGATCCGGCTGTTGAGCACGAAGCCAGTGACGGACTCGATTTCGGAGGAGACCCAATCGATAAAGCTGATGCGACCGTCGGGGTGGTCTTGACCGACGAATACTTTCTGAGAGGCGGGAACCGAGCCGATAGATACGGGCCGGCTACCAAGGGTCATGTGGTCCACCGCGAAGGTGGCTAGATTGACCCGTTGAAGCTCGTAGCTAGCTGCGGATTCGTCAAACAGCAAAAACAGAGCGCTGCCATCGGGTACGCTGGTAAAGGGACCCAGCGGGGCGTCTGTTAGTTCGAGCTTGGCAAAACCAGCGTCGAGGCCCAGCAGGCTGTAGCCGTAGGCCCGGTCGATTTGAGTCGGCACGTCGAGACCTATCTCGTTCGCGTCACCCTCTAGCTTGTGGTGAATGATCAGCGCGGAGTCACTGTCCGGCGCTATGGCCACCGCCTTGATGGCCTTCCTTAGCTGGACGGTCCGGTAATCCTCCGGGGCATCCAGATCGAGAATCGTGATGCGTTCGTTGGTCTGGGAGATCGTCGTGTAGAGCAGCGCTTGGTTGCCGTCAGGGGCAAAGGCGACGGAACCAACGAGCTCGTCCTCGATGAATTGAACGGTGAGTTGGCTGGTGTCCGTGAACGCGCCGGGAATGGGGATGCGCACGACGGCGCTGGCGTCTCGGGCGACAGCTAGCGCAAAGTCTCCGGTCGGTGACAAGTCGAGATCGGTCACCGCTAGGCTGATGATCTCCGGCGGGGGCGGGGATGTAGTGTCCGGCGGAGGGCTCGGCTCAGTATCGGCGTTGTCGCCGCCTGAATCGGTGTCGGCATCACCGGCGTCACCGGCGTCACCTGCATCGCCTGCATCGCCTGCATCGCCTGCATCCAGTTCCGGGCCACTGTCGGGTCCCGCGTCTGGTCCGGCATCGGCGTCCGGGTTGGTGGGCATGGGGATGATAGCGAGGCTCGACAGATCGATCTCTTGGAGCTCGGCGGAATCGAGAGCCACCAGACGAACAATGCTGGAGCCCTCTTCGCGCCCGATGGCGTACTTTCCGTCTGGGGTGACGGACACATCCAAACTTTCAGCTGTGGGTCCTAGGGGAACCGGGGCTGCGATCGTGCCGCCGTCTGTATCGATGGCGGCAAAGTCTAGGATGGACACGCCCTCTTCGGTCACCACGTAGGCGTGTGTGCCCTCGGTGTTGAAGAAAACGCGTATGGGCCGAAACCCCACGGTCATCGCAGTTGAGTGCTGTTTGGTCTCGTCGGCGTCCAGGGTGAGGACGGTGATGTCTTGGAAACTGCCGAGTTGCCCTGCGGAGCTCGCGTAAGCCGCGTCGAAGTAGACAACCGCGTGGGCGCCATCCGGGGATACCGCGATGGCGTTCGCGCCGGTCATGACGTCCAGCTCCATGGTCGTGGACTTTCCGTCGGCGGAGCGAATGATCGTCGCGTCGTCGGAGCCGACGTTGAGCACGATGGCCGCGTCAGAGCCGGCGAGGGTTTGCAGGTAGGTCGGGGTCTCGCCTGCCTCCACTGTGTGAATCGCTAGGGTCTCGGCATCGATGACGGCGACCGAGTCGTGCTCCGGGCTGGCGGCGTATACGTAACGCTGACCCGCCTTGGGTAGCTCGAATTCGGCGCTGAGCTCGACTTCTGGGGGGAGCGATACTTCGCCGGCCCCGCCGCTCCCGCTGCCGAAGCTGCTGCCGGTGCCGCCGGTGCTCATGTCTGAGCTGGCGCCGAATGAGCCCTCTTCGGATCGAGCGGATACGCCGCTGCTCAGGCTATCCTCCGACGCCGAGCAGGCGCCGACACACAGTCCGAGACCGGCTAATACAAGGGCAGTGCCGCGGGCTTTACGGAGCCGCTCGGCCGGGGAGAGGGCCGGCGTTCTAGTTGTCATCAGTAAGCCCATGGATTCCGCTTCCATCGGGACGGGGCGGCGTAGTCGTAGTTCGTCATAGTTCCGCATTGTGCAGGAACTGGGCCAGGTGCGATATACGGATAACTACGGCGACGATACACCCGGGCTGTGACAGCCGTGTCCGAGTTTGTTTGGCACAAGTGCCAAGTCGACTGAATATTCTCCGTGGCTTCGTCGTTGGGGCGTGGCGCAACCCCGAAGATTCTCCTACGTGAGTGAGGTCCGACAGTGCGGCCGGGCGGATCATCGGCGGACATCTCGTGGAGGAGCTTGTTGTCGAAGCTTGTTGTCGAAGCTTGTTGTCGAAGCTTGGATACTTTGACTACGGGCTGACGCGCACCCGGCGGCGGGCCTGGAGGCAGGCCTCGCCGGCAACCGCAAAGTCGCCGCAGGATCGCGGCCGGTCGGCATAGATGCGGCAGCGGTAGGGGCCCGCGCTGTCGCCTGTGCCGTTCGCAGGCGTGCCTTCAGTCCCGTCACCGCTTAGCGCGAGGCAGCGCCCGTTGGGCCTCGGGATATGGCGGAACCCTGATCGGTCGTGCACCAGCTCCGGATGCTTTTTTACGACGATGTCTTTCGCGCGTACTTGAACCATATCGAAGGCGGCGCGACAGCAAGCGCCGCAGCTTCCGCAGCTATCATCGCTGAGCTTGGTCTCCCAGTACACACAGCCCAGCGCACGCGACGTTGTCTTTTGGGCTTTGCGGTGCTCGCTCTGTACAGTGCGTCGACAGCGCCCGCGGCCGCTCGCCGTTTGATAGAACCACGCGCAGTCGCGGCAGTGCAGAGAGTCATCGTTCGTCTGAATGAATCCGGTGGCGTGAACGGTGTCGAGCTTTCGCCATAAGGAATTCGGAGGGGACAAATCCGTGATGGCATCGGCGAGCGCGCGGGTACGGCGCAAGCCCGACTCGATCGCGTTCGCCCACGGCCCTTCTCGTGCCCGATCATAGGCGGCTCGGGCCAGCGAGATCGCTGGGTCGTCGCCTTGCAGTAGCGGATCCAGCGGTAACGCATCGTAGTAGTCCCGCACTTCGGTGGTGGTTCCGAAGAAGCGCCGCAAGCCATGGCAATCCGTCAGGGCTGCTTGTAGGCGATTGGTGGCTTGCTCATAGACGAGATCGCGCAGGTCGACATTTTCCAATCCCCAGTCGACCTTTTGATACATGGCCTTGCCGCCGACCAGGGCGTGGCAAATCTCGTGGAACAACATCTGGCCGAGACAGTCGTCTGGATCCATGTGTTCGGGCTCGGTGATAAAGAGCGTGTCCTTGCCGTCCCAGTGAGCGAATACCTCGTGGGATCGATTCACCGTAATGCCCAGTTGTCGGGTAACGCCTAGCCAGAGTACGTCGAGAGGATCGAGATAGACAGAATCGATCGGTCGCGGGGGCTTGGGGCTGTCCACAGGCGGCAGCCTAGCGCGTAATGGCGACCGCTGGCTGAGGGAGAAGCCGGCGCGTATGGGCCGCCCGGTCAGCGGAGTTCTGACCTGACGGTAATGTCGCGGACCGTCTTCGGATCCGTAGACAAACTTGCAGGCTGTCGTGTACACGGGAGCGATGCTGGTCCGTTGTGTCATTTCTTTGGTGTTGGGTTCCCTGCTGCACGTGAGTCACGCTAGCGCGGGGCCGAAATCGCTGCTCTTAGGCAAGAAGGCCTCTAAGGGCAAGACGGAGATCGCCAAAGACGGCTTTGAGGCGGGGACTCACGATGGGGACGCGAAAGATGCGCTGACCTGGAATATGGCGGGGGGCAGTCTGCTCAGTGCCGGTAACACTCGCAGCATGGCGGTCACCACCGCGACGGATTTTCGGCTCCGGCGTCAGACCCATCAGTTGAGTTTTGCCATGGCGGGTAACTTTGCTCGGTCCGCCTCCAGTGCGGATGCAGCCATGGAGACGACCGTTAGCAATCTGCAGTCGCGCATGCGCTACGATTACTTCTTCAGTCACAGCATGGCGGCATTTCTGGCCGTGAGTGCGCGGAGGGACCGTTTCCAAGGCTTGGATTTGCGAATGAACGTGGCACCAGGTGTGGCGTACTACGTGGTGGATGAAACCGAAGAGCTAGCGTGGGTCGAGCTGGGTTACGACTACCAATACGATCTACGTCGGCAGGATTTCATCGATGAAGCCTTGGTGGATGGGAACGTCGTCAATAACTCCGAGATCCGACACAACACACGAGTGTTCTTGGGCTACGATAACCAGCTCAACGAACACGTCAGCTTTTCCGCTGCGCTGGAGTACCTGCAGTCCATCGAGGACTCTGAGAACTGGCGAATGAACTGGGATGCGGCCATGACCTCGTCGATCGCCGGGCGCCTCTCCAGTGCCGTGACCGTTAGCGTTCGCTACGATAAGAACCCGCTGCCCGGTGTGGTGCCAACGGATGTGCTGACAGCGCTGAACCTGGTCTACACGCTGCTCTAATGAGTCGGAACTGGCGCCGTCAGAACCAGGGCAGTCGGATCTGGCTCAGTCGGCTCCAGAGCTGACGAGCAGAGAACGCAAACATACGTCCGCGAGGCGCTTCATTTCCGGGGTGAGCTTGGCGTTGTCGGGATCGTCTTCGTTGCCGCCGAGGGTGAACTCCAACTCCTTGAGTTCCGCCACGCAGCTGAGCTCAAACTTGAGTCCGAACTTGGTCAGCATCTCTTCGGACATCTGAGGGAGGGCCACGGCGAGATCGCCGATGACGGCTTGGGCCTCCAGCAAATTGTAAAGGGCTTCGTTGCCTTGGCGCATGGCACCGAGGCAGGTGATGCCTTTGTTCAAACTGTCCGACAGCGGCACGGTTTGTTGGCTGCCCTGGCGTAAACGATCCACCTCGGTGATGCGCTGTTGCACGAGTACTTCTACGCAACGACCGGCCAATTCACTGACACCTTCCGGGGGCGGCGCTGCATCGGTCCAGTTCGCCATCACGGCCGATTTTAAGTCGTTCAAGCGACTGGGATCGAGCTGGGCCGGCGTAAACTGCTGCAGCACGCTGGTATCTTCGGACAAACGACTGAGCTGGTCCAAGGTTCTTTCGAAGCCGGAGAGGAAACGCGTGATGGTGTCCTTGGAGGGGCTTGATTCCCCGCCTTGCCATAGCGAATACAGCACGGTCATGGCTGTGGAGATTTCCCGCGCCAGCTGTCGTGCGTGGGCATCTTGGGTCTCGATATCGGTCAAGCGTCCATGGTAGCGGACCCCGTCCGTCCGGGAAGTGGATTTGCGCCAGCGTTACGCCCCGGGGCAGCGCCCCCCCCGCTCGGGAATTCGGTACTAGTGGAAATCTATGACGATTTTTCCGAGATGCTCGCCCCGCTCCATCAATTCGAAGGCCTCTCGGGCGTCACCGAAGCGGAAGGTATCGCTGATGACGGGGTGCAGTTGGTGTGTGCCGAGAAATTCGTTGAGCGCTTCGAAGTCCGCGCGACTGCCCACCACGAAACCCTGCACGGTCAGATTGTTCATCACCACACGGAGCAGGTTCATGGGGGTCTCGCTTCCCCCCATGGCACCGAGCACGGCGATGAAGCCGCCGACCTTCGCGCAGTTGACGGATTTTTCGAAGGTGTTGCCGCCGCCGACATCGATGATGTGGTCGACCCCCGCCTTGTTCGTGATCTTGCGCGCCTTTTGGTCCCAGTCCGGGCAGGTCTTGTAGTTGATGAGGTGGTCGGCACCGAGGCTGGCGGCCTCTTTCAACTTCTCGTCGCTGGAGGAGGTGATGATCACGGTCGCCCCCATCGCTTTGGCGAATTGCAGTGCGAAAATGGAGACGCCGCCGGTACCCTGAAGCAACAGAGTGTCGCCGGCTTTTAGTTGGCGATACTTAGTCAGTGTATTCCACGCCGTTACGGCGGCACAGGGCAGGGTCGCGCCTTCTCGGTAGCTGAGGTGCGACGGCAACATCACCGCGCCCTGCTCGGGCAGGATGACGTAGTCCGCTAACATGCCGCTCAGAGGCCCCCCCAAAGTGTTGCGGATCAATTTATGTTCCGGGGGGCCGTCAATCCAGTCCGGCGCGAAACAACCGGCGACACGATCGCCTTCGCGAAAGCGACTGACACCCCGACCTACCTTGTCCACCACGCCGGCGCCATCGGCTAGCGGGATCAACGGCAGAGCTTGTTTGCGGTTGTAGTGCCCCTTACACATGGCCACGTCGCGGAAGTTCAAGGACGCTGCGTGAATACGCACTCGGATCTGACCCGGCTTCAGCTCGGGTATCGGGTGGTCGGCGACCTTCAGATTGTCGAGGCCAAAGGCCGTAATTTCAAAGACTCTCATGACTCTCCAGAGGAGGCGGTGAACTCAAGATCGGCCTTGATAGTTTTAGCCGCGATCAGGGAATGCGCCACTGCCCAAATATTGCAGAGCCCGACAATGAGCAGGGAATAACGAACGGCTTCATCGCCGAATTGGGGCTGAAGCTCGTCGTTGAGCCAACCCACGATGAAGGGGCCGAGGCCCAAGCCGATCAGGTTCGTGATGAACAGCACCACCGCAGAGGCGAGGGCTCGCATGCGCAATTTGGCGAGCCCCTGGGCCATAGCGAAGGTCGGGGCGACGTAGAACGACCCCAGTATGATGCCCGGTAGGTACACGAGGTAAGCGCGCTCGTAGGGCCAGAAGAGAAATAGGCATACGAAGGGGATCATCGTCAGGCCGCCGATAGCTGCGATGCGCATATTCCAAGCGGGATCCTTGGCGCCGTAACGATTGCAGAGCTGACCGCTGAGCCAGGCACCGAAGGCGCCGCCGCCGCCGATGATCGGCCCGAGCCAGAGACCGATTTCGGCTGTGCCCATGTGATGCACCCGAATTAGGAACGCGGGGATCCACGTGATGAAGCCGTAACCGGCGAAGGCATAGAGGGCGCCGGCAAAGCTGAGGTGCCGGAAGGACTTGAGCTTCCAGAGGTAGGCGATGACCTCCGAGATGGTGTGATTCGCTGAGTCGCTTGTCTTCGTTTCGGACTGGCCGCGGGCGGGTTCCGGAATGGTGAGCCAGACGAGCAAAGCGAGGGGAATGCCCGGCAGACCAACGATAACAAAGGCCATTCGCCAGCCGTACTCGGCGTTGAGGTAACCGGCGAGGGGATAGCCGATGAGGATGCCGAAGTAGGCACCCATGGCGTAGATGGCGAGAGCGCCCGCGCGTTTGTTTGGCGGAAAGTAGTCGGAGATTAGCGAGTGCGCAGGAGGAGTGCCGCCGGCCTCGCCGATGCCAACACCCACTCGTGCCAGCGCCAGTTGCACGAAGTTGTTACACAGCCCCGAGACGGCTGTCATGGCGCTCCAGATCGTGAGCGACACGGAGATGATCAGCTTGCGAGATCCTGAATCTGCCCAGCGTGCGATGGGGATGCCAGCGCATGTATAAAACGCCGCAAAAACAAAACCGGTGAGGAACCCCATGGTCTTGTCGTCTTGGATGCCCAAATCTTCTTTGATGGGGACCAGTAGGACGGACAGAATTTGCCGGTCGATGAAATTGAACATGTAAACCAGCACGAGGAGTGCCAGCACGTAGTTCGCTTTGCCGCTGCTGGGGCTTTTGTCCGTACTCATGGATTCCTTGGGGGAGGCTGTGCGTCCCACAGCGTCGAGAATAAAGCCGGTTGCAGCCCCAATGTCGACTCCCGAGGGGCTATCCAGGAGCGCTTTTTCAGTAGACCGAATGCTGGGGGGGGGGGGCGCCGGTGGCCCACGCCGCGGG
>JABSRN010000044.1 GCA_013214025.1 Polyangiaceae bacterium | reverse complement strand
GGGCTCATGATTGATCACAAATATTGAGCCTGATCATCTCTTGATAGAACGCCTCCCCGGTCGCGAGCTTTTCGTATCCTCGCCCGAGCGTTAGCCAGCCTGGTTCGCCGTTCTGCGACAGGTGACCGCCTAGTTTTGCCATCGCGTACAAGGCGTCGCGCGCGGTGTGCAGTGGCTTCTTGTACTTGCCTTCGAGGTACGCCACTTGCGCCCGCGAGATGACGCGATCCGGCGGGCTATCCGGGATGCTTCTCACCACAGACCGCGCAAGTAGCAACTTCCAGGCGACGGGTGCAAACAGAGCCAACGCTGTGCTGAGCGTATCGAAGGACTCAAGCTGTCGCCGTTCAAACTGGCAGCCCGTCTTGAGTGCTTTAAAGTATTCCTCGATGACCCAACGGGCTCGATAGATCTCAACGACACGCCGCAGTTGTTTGATTGTGCCGGTGGGCTCGGTCGTCCATAGAATCCATTCGACAGAGGGTTCGTTCGGGTCGGGGTTTTCCTCCCAGACTCGCACCAAGTTCATTTCGATTTCCATCGCCTTTCGACGGGCGACCGGAACCGCTACGCACACCGATGTCCCTGCTATCGACACGGTCACGTTACGTCCCTCACGCGACGGGTGACTCTTTGCCTGCGTCGGGTTGAGGCGCTTTCCACGCTTGGATACAGTGATATCGAACGATGACTCCGCCTTCAATCCGAGCACAACTTCGTGCAACCGGGTTAGCTCCTCGTCCTCGTCAAGGACACGCCGATTCTGAGCTACCCGGATCACAAAGCGACCACCAAACTCGAGCATGCCGGACAAAAACGGAAACGTGTCGCCCTCACGGTCTGCCACGTGAATGCATTCAAACCTGTCCTTCGCCAGCTTATTGATCGCTTCAGCTCCCTTTAACCAGCGCTGACCTTCTGAAGTCTTGTCATCAAGTCGTTCTCCAACAGAGCGTCGACCTTTTCGTCCGGCGCGTACGTACTGGTCGATTGCGCCGACGCCGAGCGGAGTGCGCGCGTCGTCCATTCCGACCAACAAGGACAGATGACCAATGAAGCCTTGCGCCTTCGATGATGTCGGACCCAAGCCATCACGCTCTCCCTTGAAGATGAAGTTCGTCGTGTCATGAATCGCCAGGCACTCGCCCAATTCCTCAGCTCGAGCACAAGTCGCTTCCACATGCGGCTTCAGCACGTCCGTCCAATCGAAAGAGTCGTTTCTTAGGAATCGATAGAACCCTTCCAGCTCCGCCCCCGTCGAAAATACGTCCGGAAAACTCGCCCCAGGATCGTCTCCCAGCTTCGACGCGATCTTCCCCAGCCGACGCTCCCGACGCGGATCGCCCAGCTCAGAACCATCAAATTCAGTCGCCACATCGCCCGCCAACCACTCCCCAGAATTCATGAACAAGGGTAGATCATGCCCGATCGGCGATTGCTACTTCTGTATGATCATGAGCCTAACGGGGTGAGGGTGGCTTCCTTCGCTCTGTCCGCTCGCATGTCTCGGCGGATCTATTTCCTTGAGGTCCTCGCTCCTTCGGAGCTGCGGCGTCCTCGGCCCTTCGGGCCTGCGGTTTCTAGCGCACGGGGCTCCAACCTGACTATTGATCATATTCTTCTGCGGGTTGTGCCGTCTCAATGGAACGGCGCAGTTGCCATCCCATTAGCAATGTCGCGAGTTCGCGATAGCCACGGTGCAATACTAGCCAACCTGGGCTTCCGTTGTGCTTGAGGTGACCGCCGAGGGAAGCGATGGCGAGCAAAGCCTTTTCGGTGGTGCAGTCACGGGCAAGTGGAATCCCCGACGCTGCTACCAGGACTTCTAGCTCGTCTTTATCAAGAAGCTTCGTCGCTGGTTCGTCCGGTCGAGCCCGCGCCTCGGACTTGAGCCACAGGATCTTCCAGGCGATTGGTGCAAGCAAAGCCAGCGCGTTGGCTAGGGCGTGCAGATCACCGAGCTGCCGCTTCTCCATCCCGCAAGCTTGCTTCAGCGCCTTAAAATATTCTTCGATGCACCAATGTGCGCGATACCAATCTACGACTTGGAACATTTGCTCGGGAGTGTCAACGGGCTCGCTGGTGTAGAGCGGCCATTCGATCCCTTTTTCATCTTCGGGTGGCTCCGGTTCCCAAACTCTAACCACGTTGAGCTTAAGCGTCCCTTCCGACGGGCGCCTCGGGTCTTTGGTAATTTTGACTGATGACGATGCAACGAGGAGTGATGCCATTCGTTCGTCGCGGGGTGGATGGATCCGTCGTTGCTTTGAGCCCTGCTTCCCGCCTCGGCGTGAAAGCCTGACGGCCCTAGAGGCTTGCCCGCTAGCCTCCTGCTCCAGGACGTCCCGCAGTTTTCCTTGAGCGAGGCGTCTGTTGTGCTGCACCCGCACAACAAAACGAGTCCCCAACCGCAGCAGCAATTGCAAGACGTCATAATCGTCCGCCTCACGATCCATCAAATGGACGACCGCTTTAGGACTCATCCCGAGCGAATGAGTCTCCTCAATGTGCGCGGACCAGCGATGCTGCAAAGCAGCGTTCTTGGTTTTTACCGGTCGGTGATAGCTGAGGGCGACAACGCCTTCGGGACGGTGGCTGCCATCGGCGCGAATCGCCAACGAACAGTGCGCAAGAAAGCGCTGCTTGAGCCCAGCTTCTCCGACCAAACCATCGCGTCCCGTCTCCGACTTAAATGAGATCACCGAGCTGTCGTGAGCGATCAACGTCACGTCTTGAGAAGCCGCTCGCTTGAGCGTCTGGCGAACGT
>JABSRN010000043.1 GCA_013214025.1 Polyangiaceae bacterium | reverse complement strand
TTGGCACTTCGGGCATCTGCCCCCAGGGGCTTTATCGGCGGGGCTTTATCGGCGCTGGCGGTGAATTGCCAGATACGGGGACGGCGTCGGCGCCCGGGCTGGTGCTGCTGTTCGGAGCTGGCGCTGCTGCGGCGGCTTTCATGCGATCGCGACTGAGTAGCCGGATCAGTTTCGTAAGGTTGGCGATGGTACTCGCGGGCAGATCGAAGGCGGGCATCTTGCCGCGCCCTTTGAGAATGGCTTGGCCGATGCGTTCGTCGCTGGCGCTTTGCTGCCATTCGGGCGACGACAGATCCCGGGCCCCGCTCATGGCGCTCTGGGGGCCATCGCCACGGCCGAAGCTACCGTGGCAGGCTACGCAGTTTCGTTTCCATACGGCCAGGGTGACCTCGTCCAGGCCAGGGATGGAGGATTGGGGCTCGCCGGTGGATTGCCGGGGCTGTTGGGCTCCCGGTCTGGCGGAGGCGACCGTGGTCGGGGGGCGTGAGTGGTCGTCCGCTGTCCAGTCTCGTAGATCGTCTGCGGGTTGCTCACAAGCGGATGCCAGAAGGAGCGCGGGCATGAGCAAGAGACGGACGGGTAGCCACATGAGCTACCTCATAACACACCCGAGAGTGGTCGCGACCCAACACCAGAGCCGGCGTCATCCGAAGATGAGCCGGCTCTGGCGCGGTTCCTGGCCGTGAGCTTTCTGGCCGTGTACCGATTGCGGGGGATCTTTACTTGAAGACCTTGCCGCCACCATCGGGCTTACGACCCGCGTAGGGCTTGCCCTTGAGGCCGGCGATCTTGAACTCCGTGCGGCGGTTCTCGGCTCGACCCTCTTCCGCGGCGTTGTCGGCGACAGGCTTGCTCTCGCCAAAGCCAGCAGCCAGGATACGCTCGGCCTTGATGCCGTTGTCCACGAGCCATTTCTTGATCGTGAGGGCACGGTTGCCGGAGAGCTCGACGTTGGCTGGGGGCTGCCCGACGTTGTCCGTATGGCCTTCGACGCGGAGCTGAGTAATATCCGGGTTTGCCTTGAGGTAGTCGCGTAGCTGCACGAGAACCTTCTCGCTGCCAGCGCCTGCCTTGAGCGTTGCTTTACCGCTGTCAAAGACGATGTGACCCGGGATCTTGAGGGTGTTGCCCTTTTTCTCGATCTTGGGTTTGGCGGCGGGCGGTGCCTTGGGTGCTTTAGGCTTTGCTGCGGCCGGTTTGGGCGGCGGCGGAGGCGGCGGTGCCGGTTTGGCTTTGGGCGGCGGGCTGCCAGCTTTGGCACTCATTTGAACGGTACAGCCTGCGGCGGGGGCAACGATAGCCGCGCCGAGCACGAGCAGTCCGAGAGATTTTCGATTAAGCATGTTTGTTACTTTCCTCCTAAGCGGTCGCGATCACGGCGGGGCGTATGCACCCACCATTCGTTCCGCCTCCGACTACAATCGGTATCGAACCCTGGTGGGGAGCGCAAGCCTCCGCTCTCGTCGTTTTCCTTCCGGGCAGACGGCCCTGGACCCGGAAATGTTCAACTAGCACCCATAATAGGATTCACAATACGAGCCAGGCCGGGGGTTCGGGCCTCAGCCCGAACGGGGTGTCCGGTCCCGCGTGATCCGACCCGCTAGAGCATTCGGGACGGCGGGCGGGCACTAGGCGCAGGGGCCAGATAGGCCTGGAATCGTCTCCAGAGCACGGCTACCTCAAGCTTGCGGTTTGTCCGCCCCACTCGTCATGGCCGCCGAATTCGTTCACCTGCACCTGCACAGTCAGTATTCATTCTTGGTGAGTACTGTGAAGGTCGCCGGTCTGGCGGATACCGTAAAAGACCGCGGTATGGGAGCGGTGGCGATCACGGATCACGCGAACATGTTCGCGGCCATCAAGCACTACACCAGCTGCAAGTCGGCGGGCATTCAGCCGATTCTCGGTTGTGAGCTCAATGTGACTCGCGCCGACGGGGGAGGGCGTACGGACCATCTCGTGGTGTTGGCGCGTACGAACGAAGGTTACCAGAACATCGTGCGCATGGTGTCGCGTGGTTATGTGTCTCCAGCGAGTGACGACGCGCCGAGCGTGTCCCTCGCAGAGCTGGAGTCCAACTCTGCCGGAGTGATCGCGTTGACGGGTTGTCTCGGCGGCATGGCTGCCCAGCAGATCCTCGAGCACGGGCCGGACGCGGGCGGGCAGATCCTGGGACGGCTGGCAGAGGTGATCGAAAAGGGCTCATTGTTCGTGGAGCTCCAGGACCATGGCTTCCCCGAGCAAAAGGTCATCAACGGACTGCTGGCGGGGGCGGCCAAGCGTCTCGGCCTGCCGGTGGTGGCGTCGAATGACGTTCACTTCCTCAACGAGGATGACGCAGAAGCGCACTTTTATCTTGAGTGCATGCGTAAGGGGCAACAGGTCACTGAGTCCCGCGAGCACCACCACAACAGCCCCGCCATGTATCTCAAGACGCCGGATGAAATGGCGCGGCTATTCAGTGATCGACCCGAGGCACTGAGCAACAGCCTGCTCGTTCAGGAAATGTGTTCAGACGTCGAGCTGGAACTGGGCAAACCCATGCTCCCCAACTTTCCGGTTCCGGATGGTTTCGATACGGACAGCTACTTCCGGCATGTGTCCGAGGAGGGCCTTCAGAAGCGTTTTGAGGAGTTCCGCGCCATTGACAAGAAGATTGACGAGGAGGAGTACAAAGTGCGCCTCGAGCACGAGCTGGGCGTCATCCTGGGCATGAAGTTCCCGGGCTACTTCTTGATTGTCTGGGACTTCATTCGAGAGGCGAAGAGGCGGAACATCCCGGTGGGGCCAGGGCGTGGTTCTGGCGCGGGCTCCCTCGTGGCTTACAGCCTGGACATTACCTCCATTGATCCTCTGCCTTATGGCTTGTTCTTCGAACGCTTCTTGAACCCTGAGCGCATCAGCATGCCGGACTTCGATATCGATTTCTGCATGTCTCAGCGGGACGAAGTCATCGCCTACGTCTCTCAAAAGTACGGCCAGACCAGCGTCGGGCAGATCGCCACCTTCCAGAATCTCAAAGCTCGCAGCGTCATCAAAGACGTCGCTCGAGTCATGGGCATCATTCCACCGGAAGCCCAACGCATCGCCAGTCTGATTCCCGCCAAGGGACCCGGCCAGATGTGCACCATCGATGAGGCGCTGGAAATCGAGCCCAAGCTGAAGCAGCTGATGGAATCCGATCCTCAGGTGGCTGAGCTGATCAAGCAGGCTCGAAAACTCGAGGGGTTGACTCGCCATGCAGGCATGCATGCTGCCGGAGTCGTCATCTCTGAAGGACCCTTGGAGAACTACGTTCCGTGTTTCGACAATGACGAGATCATCGTCACGCAATACGACAAGGACGATGTGGAGGCCGCCGGTCTCGTCAAGTTCGACTTTCTCGGTCTGAAGACGCTGACGGTCATCGACATCGCGAAGCGGCTAATCAACGCGCGTCCGGACATGAAGGACGAAGAGCTGGATGTCGACAATTTGCCCCTGGATGACGCCGCTACCTATCGCTTGATGGCGAGCGGCGAGACCACTGGTGTTTTTCAGCTTGAGTCATCCGGCATGCAGAAGCTGCTCCGGGGCCTCAAGCCGACGGAGTTCGAGCATGTGGTCGCGGTCGTGGCGTTGTACCGGCCAGGCCCGTTGGGTACAGGCATGGTCGACAGCTTCGTCGACGGAAAAAACGGCAAGAAGCCGCCGCGTAAGCTGCACCCCCTGGTGGACGACGTGCTCGCTCAGACGTACGGCGTGCCCGTGTATCAGGAGCAGGTCATGCAGATGGCCCAAAAGCTCGCCGGGTACACTCTAGGCGGCGCTGACGTCCTGCGCCGCGCCATGGGCAAGAAGAAGGCGTCAGAGATGGCCCGCCAGAAGGGGATCTTCCTCGAAGGTGCCGCCAAGAATGGCGTTAGCGAGGAACAAGCCGCCAGTATCTTCTCCGAGATCGAAGGCTTCGCGGCCTACGGCTTCAACAAGAGCCACTCGGCTGCCTACGCGCTCATTACTTACCAAACTGCTTACCTGAAGGCGCACTATCCGGCAGAGTTCTTCGCCGCCACCATGACGGCGGACAAAGAGAAGATCGAGAAGGTGGTGCGCACCATCAACGAGGCGCGCAACTGGGGCGTGAAGGTGTTGGCGCCGGACATCAACGCGAGCCACATCGACTTTACGGTGGTGTACAGCAAGCCCCAGCGAGGTCAGGAATTCTCCGGCCACATGCGAGACCGCTTCATGCCGGAAATTCGTTTCGGCTTAGGCGCTGTGCGCGGCGTCGGTTCCACCGCCCTCGAAACGGTATTTGAGGCAAGAGGTCAAGGCGGTAATTTCACAGATCTTTTCGACTTTGCTTCCCGGGTTGAATCCAAGCGCCTCAATCGAGGCGTGTTGGAAAGTTTGGTGCAGTGCGGCGCCTTCGACTCGGTGTTGGATCCGATGGGCATCAACCGGGCACGTGCCATGGCAGCGGTGTCCGGCGCTTTGGAGCGTTCCCGAAACGCCACTCGCGATCGCGAACGCGGACAGACGACCCTATTTGGCTTGTTTGATGCCGCCGAGCCCGCCGAGGAGACTGGCAGTGCTCTGCGTGACTATCCAGAGGCCGCCGGTTGGGATCGCATGGAGCACCTCAAGCGTGAGAAGCAGGCCCTAGGTTGTTATGTGTCCGGGCACCCCCTGCGACGCTATGGCGACAAACCTCGGCGTATTGGAGCGGCTCCCACGGAGACTCTCCAGGGCCAGGCGCCGTGGACAGCGACCGCAGTCGCCGGTCTGGTGGAGGACTACCAGGAGAAGATCTTCAAGGGCGGGTCCGGCAAGGCCGCATTTTTTGAGATCGAGGACATGACAGGTCGTGTCAAGGCGAAGCTCCGCGGGGATCGCATCGACACCTATGCGCACCTGCTCACGTCGGGAGATGCCGTGCTGGTGAAGGGCAAACTCAGCTTTCCGATGACCGACGAACCCGATGACAAGGCCGAGCCCACGCTGCTCGTGGATGGAGTGGAGTCATTGGCAGATGCCGTTAAGGCCGCCACCCGCTCCATCACCATCCGTTTGGACGGGGAAAAAACAGGCAGAGAACAATTGGAGCAGGTGAAGCAGCTGCTGGACGAGAGCCCCGGTGCTTGTTCAGTCGAATTGCTCATCACCCTTGAAGGCGGTACGGAAATCGTGATGGGCCTAAACGGCACGCGAATTGAGCCCGGGGAGCGCATCCTGTCAGGTTTGGAGCGTGTGTTCGGGGATGTGGTCGCCGAGCTTCGATAAATAGACCGGTTAGGTAAAGCGCTATAGGCGGCTCGGCGCAGCTACAGGAACAGCGCAGCTACAGGAACAGCGCCTTTGTCTGGTCCGGCGTCTGGACGTGCGAAACGCCGGCAAAAGCTGTACCCTGGTGCCCAGTATGAAAGAGGCGCGTTCAGAGCTCGTACGGATCAACGACAAGGGCGAAGCTCATCCCATTGGGAATGTAGCCAGCCAGCGCATGCGCGCCCGAGAAGGAGCCTACCGCATGTTGCCGGCCCCGGGTCACGTCATCTTCATGCGGTACACCGGTGAAGACGGGCGCCGCGACGAAGATGACGGCGCCATCGTAAAGCTGAGCGGCGAGATCACTCAGCCCGGTACCATGTGCGACATCATTTCCTTGGTGGCCCAGTCCGGTTGGGGCGGCGAGATGTTGGTCTTTGACGGTCTGTCCGCGCGCTCGCTGTTTTTTGAAGCGGGCAACGTCATCGGCGCCCAGACCACCGTGGACGACGAGCGCCTCGGCATGATCATGTATCGCTTTGGCGCCATCACGCCCGAGCAACACGAACAAATTCTCGCCCAGGTGGAGAGCGGCTCACGCTTCGGCGCGGCGGCAGTGGAACTGAGCATCCTCTCCCAGGAGCAGGTGTTTAAGTATCTCCGCAAACAGTCTGAAGAGATCGCCTTTGCCTGTCTCGGTGTCGGCGACGGCACGTTCTTTTTCTTAAACGGCTTTGACGACAGTCGCGTCGTCGCACGCCAAAACGTGAGTGCCAACGCGATTCTGATGGATGGCGTCACCCGCATCGACGAGGTGAAGTACTTCCGGCAGCGCATCCCATCGAGCGAATATGTGCCTCAGTTAAACGCAGCGAAGGAGGGAGCACCGCCGGCTGAATTGGCGGACGTGTACGCCGCGATCAACGGTTTGCTCGATATCGAGGACTTGGGGCGTGAGACCGGTCGCGGTGAGTTCCAAATCACCAAGGACGTGTATGCTCTACTGCAGTCGCGCCACGTGCTCATTCATCCCCCACCCATGGCGGGGGGACTGACCGCGGTCGTCGCGGTTGCCAATGAGGCACTACGCTTGATACATCAAGAGGCCGATAGCCAGGGTAAAGGCACAACTTTACGCGCCGCTTTGGTCAGTTTCGCTGCGGGCGCCGGGGTTTACGACAGCTTGTTCAGCAACGCCGGCCCGGACGAGGGCGGGCTTCTGAACGCTGATGCAACCGCGAAAAATGCTGGCCTCGTAGCGGACGCGGACGACGCTGAACTATATCTCAAGCAGATGCTTCACGAGTACGTGAGTTTCGGCATTTTCAGCGCCGGGGCGACCATGGGCGAAGAGCTGGAAGCGAAGCTCAAGAGCGACTTGTCGCCGGCGCTGGCTCGTTTACAGCCCCAGGGTTAGACGCGCGAAGCCACCGCGCAGATCGGTGCCGGAGCTCCCGAAGGGAATAATTTCGGCACGACGCGCGTAAACTGGGGGAAAGCTGCTCTCATCTGGCGAGTGGGCGCCCATATTGTCACAGGATGAAGGTGTCCGGCGACAGCTCTTGCGCCCGCGCGATAGAGGCGACAACCATGCATCATGAATGACGCCGCCCAGTCGACCGCTCCCGCCTCGCGCAGCAATCTGAAAGCCATTGCCATCGGATTCTCGCTGTTGCTGCTGCTGGCGGGCGGCGCCGTCGTGACGCTCGTGTGGATGATGGACGACCTCGTGTCGGACCGCATCGTTGCCGAGGCAAAGAAGCGTGGTTTCGAAGTCAGCTTGGGGTCCGTCGACCTAAGCTTGGGCTCTGTACGATTGGGCGATCTGCGTGTCTCACTCATCGGGGTCGACGGGGTGAGCACTCAGATCGATTCTTTGGCCGTCTTGTTCGACGGTTACCAGCCCCAAAAGCTTGAAGCCGAGGGGGTTCGAGTGCAGGCGGTGGGTGAGCCGCTTCAGCTTGCGAGTCAGCTCATGGCTTGGCGGGACAAGTACGGTCGTCCGGTGCAACGGGAACTGCCGACCCTCTCGCTCACCGCCAGTCCGCTCACGGTTTCTTATGGGGCGGCGGCCGGCGCAGCCCAAGTTAGCCTGCAGGGTGGGGCGCTGCGCTACGCCGCCTCCGGCACGCGACTGGACGCACAAAGGGCGGATGTGTTCGGGATCTCGCTTCGTCAGCTGGGCGTGGTGATGGACAAACAGCAGGTGACTATCGCAGCGAACCTTAGGACCGAGGGGGCTGAGGTGCCGGTGCGAGCTGAGATCTCCCGAGCGTCTGCGCCCGCGACCGCCAAGCTGACTCTGTTTCCGGTAACGGTGGGCGTACTCGCCCGATGGCTGGGTACGGAGCTGCCCATCGGGGCCACTGTGAGAATCAGCGGTAACACGGAGCTGCGATCCGAGGGCGGGTGGTTTACGGGAGCCGTGAGTGGTCACACCGCTGGCGTGCTGGATGGTTACACGCCGCCGCACCCCCATGAGCTAGGTGGCTTCGATTTCGGTCGTCGCACGACCCTTGATGTTAAGTTCTCAAGCGACGAGTCGAGGAAAGCCTGGCGCCTGGCGCCCCTCCACGTTCGGGCGGGGGGCTTTCAGTTAGCGGGCGGCGGCCGCGCCACTCTCCACGGTACCAGTTGGCACGACGGATATGTCACCGCCAACCTGCGTCTTACCGGCAACTTGTTATGTAGCGCCGTGGCCCAATCTGCGGCGACAGCCCACACCGGCTCAGCCCTGGGGGATCTCTTCGGCGGTGTGGCGTCGCACTTCATTCAGGGCTCTGTGTCGGTCACGCTCAGCGTCGACGCCGACTCCCGAAATTTAGGCGACGCGAAGATCAGCCGAAGCATCGGCGTCGGCTGTGGTTTACGTCCACTCGCGTTACCCAAGGGGTTCCCTACGACCCTCGGCGAGCTCAAAGGCGAGCTCGACAAGCTGCCCGAGGAGCTGCGTAAAGTTCCCGAGGCTCTCAAGTCTCTGCCGAAGCCCCCTGAGCTACCTGAGCTGCCCGATCTCCCCAAACTCCCTAAGTTGACCGTGAAGCTGCCAAAGCTAAAATTGCCGAGCCTCGATCTCGGAGGGAAAGATCCTGAGCCAGCCAAGAAAGAGCTAGCGCCAAGCTCCTCGTCTGTGTCGTCCGCGCCGGCCACCGCCTCCCCGTAGCTGCCCGGCCCCCACAGCCTGGCAGTTGGCCGTCGATGGGCGGCAGGCATAGCGTGCCTCACGGTTCAGCTGCTCTGCGACGCTGACGGCTCGGGGGACCCAGCTATGCGTATTTGAGCCATCAGTAGTTGTGTTGTGTCAGCTCTCGCGTGTCTGTCGTGTGGAAACGAGGCATCGAGCTCGGAGCTTGCGTCGGGTTGTATCCTTGACGGCCCGAGGGTGATCTCGACCGTACCCCCACACGGTGACCGATCGGTCGAGCCGGGATTGACAGAAATCCGTGTGACCTATGATACGCCTATGCTGGACGGTAACCACTCGTGGATGCAGAACCGCCCGGACAACGTGCTGAACGTGACCGGGGAGCCGTATTTCACCGACGACGGGCAAACGGCAGTGTTGCCGGTGTCGTTGGAGAGCACCAAGAGCTACGTGTTGTTCGTGAACTCACCGGACAACACGGGCTTACGGAACTTCATGGATACGGAAGGCAACGTCGCCGTGTCTTACGAAATCCACTTTCACCACACGTTGAAGCGGATTGAACGAGCGGGGAGCTCGTTAGTGTTGTCGGTGCGTACTGGTGGTGGGGGCCGGTACGGAGCAGTGGGGACTGGGCGTATCCGTAGCTCTACGGACACATGTCAGGGTGCCTAGTCCGTTTCGAGCAGACGAGTCGTCACACCAGGTCTACGGACGAGTCGGAGCGTTGCGTTTTGACGACGACACTAACCCCCATCTGCAGTGCGGAGGTGACGATGAGGGTTGCCGCGGGTGTTGTGTGTGCGCAGAGCACAGCCACAGGTTGGCATATGCATGATAGAGTGGTGGTTCGCATTTCTCCCCATGATTCGCCTCTCTCAGCCTGTCATCGGAGTCGGCCTTGGTGTCGTCTTGTGCCTAGCTGCGTGCAGTTCAGAGTCTGACAGCGTCAACAGCGCTGACAGCGAGACAGCGATCGAGTTCGAATTGCCCGCCACGGACGCGGCCAGTGGCGGGCAGGCGCACGCGCTACCGGGACCTGAGGATTTCGGCAGCGTCGTGAGCGTATCGCTCTCCGATAGCGCAGAGGTAGATGCCGGGGGCCAGAACATCCAAAGCGATGGCGGTACCCCTACGGATTCTGCGGCGCCTCCGCTCGATTGTCTGGATGTCCCGGGAGGAGACGCGGAGTTCGACGACTGCGGCGTGTGTGACGCGGACGACACCAACGATAATGAAAGCTGCGCCCAGGATTGCGCCGATGTCTGGGGCGGCCGCTCGACGACGGACGACTGCGGCGTATGCGACGCCGATGACGGCAACAACAACGACACCTGCGAGCGAGATTGTGCGGACGTCTGGGATGGGAATGCGGTACGGGACGGTTGCGGCGTCTGCGATGACAACCCAGACAACGACAATACGACCTGCGATGAGGATTGCGGTGGCGTGCCGAACGGCAGCGCTTATGTGGATGACTGTGGCGTGTGCGACGCGGACGACACCAACGACAACAGTAGCTGCGAGCGGGACTGCGCGGATGTCTGGAGTGGCTCAGCGGCCCAGGATGATTGCGGCGTGTGCGATGCGGACGACAGCAACAACAACGACAGTTGCGTTCAGGATTGTGCGGACGTGTGGGCCGGTACAGCAACGACGGATGACTGTGGCATTTGCGACGATGACGATGGTAATAACAACGCTACGTGCAGTCAGGACTGCGCTCAAGTGTGGGGCGGAAGTTCGAGGACGGACGACTGTGGTGTCTGCGACGACAACGAAACGAATGATAACGAAAGCTGCGTCCAAGATTGCGCGAACGTATGGGGTGGTAGCGCGACGAGAGACGATTGTGGCGTCTGCGATGACAACAACGGCAACAACAACGATACCTGTGTTCAAGACTGCAACGACGTTTGGGGCGGCCCAGCTCTGCAGGACGACTGTGGCGTCTGCGACGAAGATCCATCGAACGACTGCCGGATTTCCTGCGACGGGCCGCTGTTGTGCCAGGGCGAGGACTGTTGCCTAACGATTGAGGTGGGCGGCGGGAGTTTCCCCATGGGGCGCGGGACGGAGAACTGCACCGGCTGCGACACTGGGTGTCCGCCGGCAACGAGTTGTTCGAACAACGAAACGGCCGAGCATGAGGCATCGGTATCGACCTACTATCTCGACAAGTACGAGGTGACGGTTGGACGTTTTCGGAACTACGTGGATAGCTATGACGGCACAGCACCGACAACGGGCGCGGGCGCGCATCCACTCATCGCGGGGACCGGTTGGGACAGCGATTGGGATAGTGAGCTGCCGAACAACTCGTCGACTCTCAGCGGTGACGTCGCTTGCGACAATAGCTACGAGACCTGGTCAGCAAGCGCTGGTGGTTCGGAGGACTCCGCGATGAATTGCGTATCCTGGTACGAGGCGTTTGCTTTCTGTATCTGGGACGACGCCCGCTTGCCAACGGAACTCGAGTGGGAGTATGCGGCGGCTGGAGGCGACGAAAACCGACTGTATCCCTGGGGGAGTGAGTCGCCAGGGACTGGGACTTACGCGAGTGATCTTTACGGGACCATCAGCTGGTCGACGCCAGTAGGGAGCAACTCACTGGGCAATGGTCTCTGGGGCCACTCGGATCTGTCCGGCAGCGCTCTCGAATGGGTATTCGATTACTGGGACTCCACTTGGTACGGCAACGGCGGCAGTAGCTGCGACGATTGCGCGAATCTTTCGTCAACCCTCAATCACGTGGCCCGTGGTGGGTTTTGGGCGGACACCGCCGGGAACCTGCGCAGTACTCGCCGGATCACTGCCAGTGCCATGTCACGAAGCGCTGCGGGCGGATTTCGATGCGCGAGGAGCCTGTAACAGATCGAGACTTTCAACAAGAGCCGGGGGGGACAGCCGGCGTCGACTCCGTGTGGCCTGTTAGGGGGATTTCCAGGCCGCGCGGAGTCGAGCGTTGAACTCGTCGATGCCGTCGAAGATGTGTGAGCGGTGCACCCGGTTGCCGGTCTGTTCGATCAGTTGCAAGTAGGCTTCGCAGACGTAGAAGAAGATAAAGTCGCAGGCAAGGCGGTCCGAGGGCACGGGGCAGGCCTGCTCCAGGTGGTGGTTTCGCAGATAGTAGTCGGCCGCTTCAAAGTCGCGGGAGAACTCCCAGCCTAGCCGCTTACCGGCTTCCTCCAAAGCGGCGACATCAGGCTTTGTCGCTCCGGGTTCGAACAGGCTCGTGAAGCGTTGTTGGACTTCATTTTCGGCAAATTCGACGCTGGGGGGCCAGCCACACAGCTCTCCTATGATCTTTTTCCCCGTCTCGCGTACGGCGGCAACGATGGGCGTTTCTGGTCGGAGTCCCTCTACCCAATCCGGCTTGTTCATAGGGGAGGACTATACATGTGGTGTGCAGACTTTGTTGATCGGACGGACTAGGCATGCCGCCATGCTTAAGTCTAGAACACTCATTGTTGGGTTAATAGTGTTGGGTTCTTCTTGTCTGTCCGTCGGTTGCGACGGGAGTGATGATAGGAAGCAGGCCGCGGTGGTTGACGCTGGTAGCGGGGGCGGCTCGGTGGAGGCCGGAGGTAGCGGTGGTGATGCTGTGGACGCGGGTACGGGCGGCACCGAAACCGATGCGGGGGATTCTGGTGAGGGCAACGCTGTTGCGTTTTCTTCGACGCCGTCGATGTGCGGGCTGACCAGTGACCTGACCACCGGTGGCGCAGCCGACTTTGCGGTCGTGCCCGGCGCCGGCACGGCTCCGCACACCTTCGAGTGGGACTTCGATGGGGATTCGGTGGGCGGAGCCCCGGTCCCGTCCACTGACGAGGCACCGGCTGGCGTCGTGTTTGAGACGCCAGGAATCTACCGGGTCCAGGTCACCATATCCGAGGAGGAGGGCCGTCCAACCACCGCTGAAGTGCCTGTGACGGTCGCGGACGCGGTAGACTCAGCGGTGGTGTTTTACGGGACAATCGAGAGCACCTGGTTCAACGAACTGTTCGGGCTATCGATTGTCAAGCCGCTGACCGCATCCCTCGTGTTGACGACGAGCAGGCCAGAGACAGGATCAAACGACGTGCCTGGGGTACAGGCGCTAGCGTAGATGGTCGCGAGGCTGTCGCCGGGGTTGTTGCATACAGCGCTGCAGACGTCGCCGGTCGCGTCGGCATTGGGACGTGTGGACTCTCCGCTGAGCTCGATGGAGACTAGGGATTCGGCATTGTCTTCAGGTGTTTCGCCGCTGTAGTAGCGCTCGGTGGGCGTCTCACCGAAGCTGTTGGAGCCCAGCACAATGGTATCGAATTCACCGGCGCGGCTTAGAGCCCACGTAATGGTGTCGCCGTCGACGATGCCCGCACTCGGACCCATCGATCGCGAGCTGGTATCGTAGTGGAGCGTCATCTGGATTTCGTCCATCAGATCGAACCGGCCTGTTGGTGAACAGCACCAACAGGCCGGTGGCGGGATCGTAGAATCCACGACTGACATCTGGCATCGGTTGGCAGAGTCATTGATAGGTCGGAGCTTCGCAGGGCTTCGGAGCGTTGGGTCCGATGGGGGTCGCGTCGGGCGTTGGTATCCGTAGATCGCCCGCATCCGGGGGGGCCACGCTGACGTCGGGCAGGGGGGGCCTGACGTCGGGCACCGCGTCCGGCATGGTGTCGGGTAGGGGCGCCAAAACATCGAATTTACCGGAGACGTCTCCGGCATCGATGCCGATCGTCTTCTTCTTCGGCGTGGAGTCGTCACTCACAGGCGTCAGCCCGCAGCAGCGTGCTCAGACCGCTAGCCGTCTGGCCCCCTAGATTCCTAATGACCGCGGGCTTTAACACGGCCCGCGGT
>JABSRN010000042.1 GCA_013214025.1 Polyangiaceae bacterium | reverse complement strand
ATCACAGTCGCCATAGGTGCTGCCATCCGCGAGGCAAACCTGCGCGCCGATACAAGCGCCAGGGCCCAGACACATATTCGTCTCACCAGGTGTGCACACCAAATCCGGACCGTCATCGGTGCAGCCCATCGCCAGGATGAGGGCTAGAAACGTAAGGGAGCCAACGCGAGTCGAAGCGTTTATGAACAATGAATTAACACCTAGCAAGCCGGAAAACATCCCGTGTCCGACGCGATTGGGGAGCGCCCACTTCTGCTGCCAAAAACCCCGGCTGTGGGCTGAGTGAATTCTCCTACGCGCTGCTATTGGCCGACGCAAGGGAAGGTATCGACATCCACGTTCGCCACGAGTGCTACTTCGATTTCAGCCTAGGTGAAGCAAGCGACCGGAATCGGTGGCGTTCCCGTGTCGCGTAAGTTGGCGCCCGCCGCGATGCTCGTGGTGCCTCGACCACACTGGGCACTGTCGCTGTCCGCGCAGCAGGCATCGAGCTTGATGGCACCGAATACCATACCGCCCGAACATACCGGAGGACAGGAATTCCTGTCCTCTCCCCACACTACCCAATTGCCTGCAATCGACCCAATTGCCTGCAATCGACCCATCCGGCAGTCGAAGTGTTCCAATTCTGCGATACGCGGTGCACTTTACACGCCCTCAGTCTTTGGTACGCTCTAGCCCCGCAGATGGTTTACTCCGAGTCCAGAATCGGGTGCATCCGGAACAACGGCATGCCCTCCACTGTGTTCGCCTCCCGCGTGTTCACTGCCACGCTGGCGGCCTGCACGCTTTCCGGCTGCACGGAAAGCACGGTCCCTCGTGCTGGCCCGGTCGACGCTTCCGTCACGAATGACGGCGGGGGACCCGATGTGGCCTACGCCAGAGAAAGCTCCGCTGGGTTCGCCGCCGCCGAATCGAGCCTCAACAACAATTCCGATGCCAGCGTGTCGGACGCAGCGCCCGAGGCGGCACCGGTGCTCGTCGGCGTTGACGACTGGGATCCGACCCAGCTCGATAGTTACGACGAGGTAGCGCTGCAGTCCGGTCTGGGGGAACTGCTTCGCTATGGCAGAGGCGCAGCAGCTGTGGACGTCGATGGCGACGGTGATGACGACATCTTCGTGGCAGATGGCGATAACCGCTGGCGGGGCACGTGGGGCAGCCCAGAAATATTCCTCAACGACGGCTTCGGCAACTTCACTCGCACAGACTTGGGTATTTCCGATACCGATACAACCGCCACCTGGGGGGGAGCCTTCGCCGATTTCGACAACGACGGGGATCCCGATCTATTGATCGTCAGTGGCGGTTACAGCCTCCCCTCGACCCTAGTGCTCTTTGAGAATTGCATCTCAGATGGCGACGGATTTCAGGACGTCACAGCGAAGCTTGGCATCGCGCCGGACAGCGGCCTGTCCGATTTGTTCGAGTGGTGGGGAGCGAGCTGGGCGGACTACGACCTTGACGGCTACCTCGACGTCATTGCAACTCGCCGAAACCGGGGGCCGGCGCTCTTTCACAATAACCAGGGGACCGGCTTTACAGAAGTGGGAGCGAGCGTTGGGCTCACCCTGGAGGACGACAAGGACTACAAGAATCCCACGTGGATCGACTACGATGAAGACGGCGACCCGGACCTGTACTTGGCAGGCAGTCTAGCCCACGCATTCTACCGGAATGACAGCGGCTTGTTCATGGAGGTAACCGACTCCGTCTTTACCCAAGGACTTATCGTGCCCAGCCGGATGAGTTTTGCAGCGGCTGCCGCAGATTTCGACCAAGATGGACACGACGATCTGTACCTTGGGCGTTGGGATTACCAAGACTATGTGTTGTTTGGTGACGGGGCTGGCGGTTTCGAATTTGTAGGGGCCGAGGGCGGCCTCGACGCGGCTCTCGCCCACAACGACAACCCCTCCGAGCCATACGAGAACACCATGGGCCTCGGGATCGGGGACATTCACGATGACGGTTACCCCGACATCGTGGTCGGCAGCGGCGACCCCGAAGAGACCGGCCCTGACATAATCTATTGCAATGCCCGGGACCGGAGTTTCTTCCGCTGTACGGACCTGTTCGTGGAAACTAACGATGACCACAAACAGACCCGAGGCCACGGGGCGGTGTTTGCGGATTTCACAGGCGACGGTCGTAACGAGCTTTACTGGTCCTTGGGAGGCGCCGGTCGCTACGATCAGGAGCTGATCGATGTCGATTCCCGGGAGGTGGACAAATTCTTTGTGCGCAGGACGGCAGCTTTTGCCCCCACGGCTTGGCTCAGGCTCCAGGGCACCATCAGCAACCGGGATGCAGTAGGTGCTCGGGTAACGGTGAATTCCGGGGGCGTCATCCGACACTTTGGCGTTCGCTCCACCGCTGCCTTTCAGTCTCAGAACTCTCACCGGCACGTCGTGCCCACCTTCGGCGTGACCGAGGCCATCGCGAGCATCTTGTGGCCCAGCGGCATCCGTAGCGAACATAAGCTGCACGCCGGCGTTCATACTCTAGCCATTGAACCGACCCAATAACGTCGGGCTGCCCAGCGGTATCGAACGCCCGGCTGGCTTTAAAGCGACCGCCCGGCGATCAAGAACCGGAGGTTCCCAGCGCTGTTCGGGGCTCATACTCGCGAGCGGCTGTCGAAGCTTGCGTTCTGATTGTCGATGACGATGTGGTTGAACTTGACATGACCAGACGCGGTCTCCGAGGCAGTAATGTGAAAATCGTGTCAGCTCGAAGTGCGCAGGAGGCTCTCGGTTGCGTCGAGATACGGCGTGCGAGAGCCGTGCTCACGGACATGAATCTCCCGGGGGAAAACGGCGTTTGGCTGTTGACTCAATTGGCTACTTCTCATCCAGATATTCATCGAATCCTCACATCGTCCATTGAGCTGGCGGGGCTGGAGGAACACATGGAATCTGGCGTGGTTCAGAATTTCGTATTGAAGACAGTGACCGCCGAGCAGCTCGATCACATGCTCGAAGGGTCGGCAGCGGCTTAGCCCGTCTGGTCATTCGCGAGGTCAACACCGGCGAACTCAACGGCGGTGGGCGTTGACAGCGCACCACATCGCTAGCGCGCAACTCCGAGACGATCCCGTGCCTGGTCATCGCCGACGGCAACGCGATGCGGCAATTCCCGATCGAACGGGAGGAGTTTCAGCAGTCAGTGGTGAATGTTGGTCCTGGTCGCTTCGTGGTGGGAGTCGCTGTGTTAGTTTGTCCAATCATGCTTAAACTCAGTGTTTTCGGCCGCGGTGGACGCGGTGAGTCGCCGGGGGCGACCGGCCTCCACCGTCCACGGTTTGTGCTGGCGCATCTACTGTTGGTGGGGGGCGCGCTGGCGGTCGCTTGCGGCGACGAGAATATCGACGTTCCGGGGCCAGGGGACCCCGCCGAGGCAGGCGTGCCAGATGCGACTCTGTCTGAGACCGGCAGGCCCACGGCAGATTCGCGACCGCCGGATAGGGTGGACGGCGGCCTCGTCGATACCGGGGACGGCGGGCTTGTCGATACCGGGGACGCCGCGCAGACTCCGCGTTGCCGCTGGCCGAGTAATGCGGCGCTGGACACGGGGACGCCGCCCGACATCTCCGACGCTATGCCCGACGTGATCACAGAGGCCGGAATGGACGCGAGCGATGGTTCGAGCGATGCGTCGGCGGATAGCGCGCCGACCACCGCTGTGGTCGAGAGAGTAACCGAGTCCGTAGCCGCGGGCGACGGGGCGTTCATCCACATCGACACCCAGCCGAATATCGCTGAAGTCGTCGTCCAGATCGGTGGCGTTGAAGTCACACCGTACTACGTGGACACTTTGGAGCTTGGGGGAGTGTACGCGCTGCCCTCTGGCACTCCCCCCGGCATCCTGGAGGTGAGTGTTTCGCTGATCGGCCAGACCGCCGAGACCGACTGCGTGTCGGTTCGAGTCCTAGAGCCGATTTTTGTGAACGTATCGGAGAGCGCGGGAATCGACACTCTCCAGGTCGCGCCGGATGTTCGCAGTACAGTGTTCGGTGGCATGGCGGTGGCAGATGTCGATGGGGACGGTCGACTGGAGATATTTCTGTCGAACGTGGCGGTGCCAGGAAGGCTGCTCCAGAACTTGGGGGATACCAATGGGGATGGGAACCCCGAGTATTTGGATTGGGCGCCCAACGCAAACTTGGATCGCGGGGGCGGCGTGAGTTTCGTTGATTACGATAATGACGGCGATCAAGATCTGTATGTGGGCCGTGAGGGTCCAGACATCATGCTCCAAAACCGATGGGTGGAGGACGATGTAGCGAACTTCAGGGACGTGACCAGTGTCTTGGGCTTGGGCGGCGTGAACAATCTCACCACCGGCCAGACGTGGGGTGATTATGACGGGGATGGCGATCTAGATCTGTACGTGAGCACCTACAGTGCCCCCTCAGCCACGCCAGAGTTGCACCGTGACCGCTTGTACCGCAACGACGGTGAAACATTCACCTTCGTCAACCACTTGCTAGGTGATCCGGGAGTGGGCACAAACATCGTGGGTTACGCTGCCGTGTGGGTTGATTACGACATGGACGGCGATCTCGACCTGTTGGCTTCCAGCGATCACGAGACCTATTGGTCAGAAGTCTACTATCGGAACCCCAATCGCCTCTGGCGAAACGACGGCCCCCATTCTTCAGGTGCTCCCGAGTTGTGGCAATTCACCGAGGTGGGCATGGAGTCTGGCTTCGGATTTTACCCGGACGTAAAAACGGACGGCATGAACGCGATGGGGCTCGCGGTGGGAGACGTGGACTTCGACGGCCGCCCAGATGTCATCATGTCCAATGTGGGGCCGAACCTACTGCTCTATGGACGGGCGGATAGCAACGCCGACGGGATCGACGAGTTTTTTGACCCCCGGGTGGGGGAATCCTTGCTCAGCGGGATTCGTCGCATGTGGTTCCCTTGGAAGCCCCATTCCCTCGGGAACAAGGATTCATGGCGGAACATTCAGATCACCTGGGGCACGTCAATGTTTGACTACGACAACGATGGGGATCTGGACTTCTACTTTTCGTCCGGATCCAATTTTCCTGTTTTCGAAGATACTGGGCTTGACGAGTATCCCTGGGGCGACGACCAACCGGCGCCGGACGCACTGTTTCGCAATGATGGTGACGGGGAGTTCTCCGATGTGGGCGGCAGCGTAGGGGTAGGGGATCGCCGCAAATCTAGTGCGAACATCGTGCTGGATATCGACGACGACGGCTGGCTCGACGTGCTGGTGTTCTCTCCCCGGGGCATCCCGCGTCTCTATCGCAATCGCTCCGCTGAATTCGGCAATGCCAACCATTGGCTGGTGGTTGCGCTCACTGGGAATGGGACTTCATCGAACCGAGATGCCATCGGTTCGGTGGTGTCTCTTACGCAGCCCGGGGGCAAGACCCAGACCTGTTACGTAACGACGCGGCCCTCCCAGGGCAGTAGTGGCATTCGCGACTGCCACTTCGGACTCGGGACGGAAACGACGATCTCAGCGCTCACTGTGCGCTGGCCAGATGGCGAGGTGCAGGCGCTAACAGGGACGACTGTGGATCAAAAGCTGACGGTGACTCAGGCCCCTTAGGGGAGGCTGGACGTATCGTTCCGATTCGTCTCGATCAAATCCTGTAGCACTTCTTTCTGCATCGGTTTCACGATGTAGCTCTGCATGCCGGCGTCAGCACAGGCCCGCGCAATTCCCGGACTGGTGTTGGCCGTCACGGCAATGATCGGAACCTGGGGAGTCCCGAGGCGATTCTCCCGCAGGCGTATCGCCTCCGCCGCTTGCAAACCGTCCACCCCGGGCATCTGAAGATCCATCAACGAGGACAGGAAATCCAAACTTCATCGCAGTCGATGGTGGCCTGAGCTACTCCCGACCGTACCACCCCCGGCCCTTCACGATCCCGCGGTCACCGCAGATTCGAATCGCTGAACATCTGAGCCGGTAAGTTGGCTCAGCGCTTGGTGCCCGCCATTTTTCGGCTGAAAGCCTTGTGCATGGTGCAGCCGAGTTTGTCCTTCAGTTCGCAGGCCTTCCAGGAGTCGGCCAGGGCGGCTTCGGTTCGCTTAAGGCGCGAGTTAGTTCCGCTCCGCTCACGATAGGCACGGCCATCCTCGGGGTTCAGTTTTAGGTACGCGTCCGGCGTTGGTGCATGAATCGAGTTGAGCCCAAATCTGCCTGAGCGCTGCCCCCAGTCATCTCGGGATCGCAACCGACCGGGGCGCGCCAAGCTCCAACATGCGGTTCAAGATCACACACACCATCATCGCCTCGAGCCTGCTGCCCATCAGGACAGCGAGCTCGAAGCGACGGCCCGAGTATCCTCTTGAAGCGGCCGATGGCGTTATCAACCTTCGCCTGCTTGTGCTGGCCTGAGTCTCGTCGCCATTGAGCGCGACCGACTTTCCGGATTCTCCGAAGATGGCGATTCCGAACTTTCGCTACTTCTTCTTCCTTGAGCATCGCTCCTCGACGAAGCGGAATGACGGCGTGTGCTCCGAGGTCATCGATCACTTTCCATACATGGCGGCGGTCGTAGCTTCCATCTGTGGTCACCGTCTTCACTCGACCTTGAACCTTGCGAAGCAGTTGGGGAAAGGCCGTGGCAGCGGCAACATCACTGTTTGTTAGCTCGGCGGTGACTATGAATCCCTGACTTCGATTGCCGCGCGTGGCCTTGCCCTGCGGACGGCACACCGGGCATGATGTGTGCGGACCATGGCGATTGCGAAGCGGGCCTGCTTTGCATGACGTCTCAACGACGCTCCTCAGGTTACGGCGTCTGAGACTGCCATTCCGGCGGTGAGCTGCGACGAGCTGTTCGTGTCGCGCTGATCGACTAGGTTAGCGGCTCGCGTATGCCGCCGCCCCCTACTCTCGCTCATGGCACCGCCGCGTCGGCGCGAGCATCGCGACGACCGTTACCGCTGTGGCTCTTTGTCCCCGCTGCGCTTGCTGTCTCCGGTTGTGAGTCGCCCCGCTCTTGGCAAGAGGCGAAGCCGTCGCCTGCGAGCTCATCTGTCGCGACCAAGCCCCATGTCTTGCGCCCGTTTCGCCTGACCGGGTCCGACGGCTCTGAATTTAGCAACGCCAACCTACGCGGGCACTTCAGCTGGGCCTTTTTTGGATTTTGCCCGGACATCTGTCCGACAACACTGTCCCAGCTCAAGTTGGCCTACAATCAGTTGAACCCAAATGAGCAGAAGCTCACCGATGTGTTGTTTGTGTCGGTGGATCCCACGCGAGATACCTCGGGCCGGCTGCGGGACTACCTTCGCTTCTTTCACTCGGACTTCAGCGCGCTGAGCGGCACTGGGGACCAGCTCAAGGCCTTCGTCTTTGACGTTGGCGGGACCTTTCTGCCGATGCCTTAGCCAGGGGGTTATGCCATCTCCCATTCCCCCGATGTCTTCGTCATTTCACCGGCGGGGAGTCGCATCGACAAGATTAGCGCTCCGTCGTCGGCTAGTGTAATTCTCGAACGCTACCGTGCGCTTCTGCCCGCTAGTGTTCGGCGTAGAAGCGCCTCGAAAAGCGTCGACGAGGTAGCGCCCCCAAGGCCGGGGGGCGATGCCTCTGTGGATACTGGAGTGCCCTTGCAGTTCTTGAACGCTTGGATCCCTGCAGGTCCGCCAGGGACTCCGGCGCTCGCTGCCTTGGGCACATTGCGCAGCAGCTCGGCTCGGCCCCTGATGATCGAAGATCTAACGAGCACGGACTTTCGTGCAGTCGAGCTCCACCGCACCGTGAGCAAGAACGGTGTGGCCCGAATGATGAAGCTGGATAACGTAACGATCACTCCGGGGGAGAGCCTCGAACTCAAACGGGGTGGTCGTCACATCATGCTAGTTGGACCCAAGCGAAGCCTCAGCGCGGGCGATGTGGTGACGCTCAAGGTTCGCGCTAGCGGTGGGTCCTACCTGTTTCGGATAGCCATCCGGGAGCAATCGCCCCGCGCGGCGCCCTAGACCGTGTTGACGCCGACAAGATCCCAAGGCGGGAAGAGAGGCCAGAGCGGGGAAGGATCCGACCGCTGCTGTCGTAGGCTGAGCGTGCAGGCCATCATTGTCCGTAGCCTGGAGGATAAAAGCTTAGGGAGGGTAGGCAACGGGCGTACAGTCAGGGCTCCGCATCCGCCCGGTTCGATACATTCCGACTTTCAGGGTAAGATGATTCGCCCCATGCTGAAGGTAGCTCTGCAGTTCCAACCGCCCCTTTGGACGCATGGGACATTTAGCGGTTCCGGCCGTCGGACCGCTGCGGAGGGCCGGGCGTGATGAATTTGGGAAGACTGCTGAGCTCTGGCATGGCTATGGCTTTGTTTCTGTGGGGGACATCCGCTGGGGCCAACGGCCAGCTCAAGACCATCGGCAAAGGCAAAGCCATGGTCCTCGATTTCAAGCAGTTCAAGGGCGAATACGCAGCCAACTACAAGGTCTTCAAGGTGCGATGCACCAAGTGTCATGAAATGAGGCGACCCATCATCGCGCTACAAACGGGGGTCACCCCAATGACCGGTTCGAACTTTGACCGAGCCGGCATCAAAGTATACGTCATCAAGATGATGCGCAAAGCTCACTCAAATATCGACAAGCCGGACGCCAAGAAGATAATTAGGTTTTTGGTACACGCGCGCAATCTGGCGCAAGGAAAGTAGGCCGGGCCGTCATGCGAACAAGATGGGTGACGATTCGACGGGCGGTGGCGTTATTGGGGGTAGCTTGCGTGCCCTACCTGGCTTGCGTGCCCTACGACGACGCTTTTGAGCCGCCCTCGGCAGCCAGTTCTCCGTCGACAGATACAGCTGGTAGCGATAGGGACGCCAAGCCTGACAATGATGTCCCCAGCGTCATTCCCTTCGTGGCGTGTACGAACCCGGGGGAGGCGTTGCTGCTGGTTCAACAGTTTGCCTATCGCAATCAGTGCGGCTGCGAAGAAGAAGACGGCCTAGAATGCACAGTAGCTGCCGGCACGACGGTCCGCTGGCATTTTTCGGATGCAGAAAGCCACAATGTCACGAGCGATGGCGAACTGGGAGCTTCGGCTGATCTTTTGGTTGGCGACTTTGAGCACACCTTCGACGTGCCTGGGACGTACCAATACGCCTGCACGGTCCACCCTGTTGAGATGGCCAACTACTCTATCGTGGTGCGCTAGTCCTATGATGCATCGAAGCCAACACTTGCTAAAAGGTTGCCAGGGCCCGCGTTGCGCTGGTCTAGCGCCGGTCGTCTCGCGGTGGGCCTCGCGGCGGGCCTCGCGGCGGTTACCAAGGGGGGCACGAGTACTTTCTCGGCATGCCGTTTGTCGCCGTGCCATTTTTCGCTGTGCGCTACTGCTCGTCACTCTGTTGGCCATGGCTCCCGAAGATGCAACAGCCCTGCCGGCCTTCGCGCGGGCCTACAACATGCCGTGCTCAACGTGTCACTCCTACATCACGCGACGATCAGAGTTCGGCGATGTCTTCCGAAGGCAGGGTTACCACTGGCCGGGCTTGTCAACTGCCGACTACACCCTGCGGGATCCGTCGCCGGTAGCGATGGAGGGCACGTCTCCGATGACGACGCAGCTACCCATCAAGATACCGATTGCCATCGCTGCTCGCTTCTCGGCATCGGCCACCAACGATGAGGCTGCGACCGAAGAGGTTGCCCTGGCATCCCCAGCATTCAGCTTCTTGTTTGGCAATGCTCTCAGCGAACACGTTTCCGTCTTCGGGACCTGGGCCGGACAGGGAGCGCCTAACGAGCTGTTCCTGCATTTCGCGAAGATTGCTGACAGGCCTGAGCTGAACTTTCGGGTGGGTCGCTTCGAGCAATGGACCACGTTGTTCAAAAACAACGAACGCCTATTTGCGCCCTTCCAGCTCGGCACGAGTAACATTTCTGGGCACACAGTGGGGCAAGGCAGAGTCGGCGTCGAGATGAACGGAACCGTGCTACGCCGGGGCTTCTACGCCCTGGGCACGGTACAGAACAAAGCGCCCGGTTCCGCCATGGACAAGTACGCGCACCTCGGGCTCAAGATAGGTGGCATGGACTTCTTGGGGAAGGAGCCGGCACTCGATCTGGACAGCGAAAGCCCCCTCGATAATATGGTTCTCACATTCGGCAGCTGGGCGTATTCGGGCGAAGTGTCTACGGTTGACGGGAGCCCAACGGATGACATTCGGCGGGTGGGTGCTGATGTTAAGTATCATTGGAATCTCCTGTCTATTTGGGGGGGCGCGATGTTTGGTTTCGACCGCGACAAGAACCTTCGCGCTACGAATCGGAGCGTGACGGCGTTTAGCGAAATCAGCTATTCGTTCACCCCGTGGCTAAGCACCGGGTACATGTTCGAGGCGCAGAGCCAATCGGCAAAAGACGTCCCCAACGGCAGCAAGGTGTTCTCGAACACATCGGATAGGCACCACCTGGGTGCTGTATTCCTGCTGCTCGAAAATGTGCGAGGCCGATTGACCGGCGTCTACACCCCAGACGCGGTCAAGAACGAGCGCATCGACCTCCAGTTGCTGGCGGCGTTCTGAGTAGCCCGCCCAGTGGGGAAGTGGGCGCACTGGGCAGGCCGGCCAGGGCAAGCCGCGAGGCAGGCAGATGGGTGCCCGCAGGAGGAACAGCGTAGAACGCTGGCCGCCCAGGCGTGCAGTCGCAGGAAACAATCGGCGGCGGCCCATGGGAACTACGAGAGGAACTCTTATTGTATTCCCGAAATGAAAGTATGCTGTTCGAACTCATCGCTTCGAAAGGTTTCGCTCGAATGATTAGATTTATCCCCGCCAGCACCGCTGTCGCTGCGGTGTTGACGTTCGGTTGCGACACGGAAGACAACGCCGCAACAACGACGGACTCGGGAACCGGCAGCTACGGAACTGGTGGCACTGCGACAAACGATAGCTCCACTGAAACGGCGGGCGCGGGTGGCGGCGACGGCTCAGCGCCTGTTTGCAATTTCGATGCGGCCGCTGACGCCCGCGCAATGGTAGCAGACAGCATCATCGCCGAAATGACAGCGGCGGGCTACAGCACCAGTTGGTCGCCCTTCTACGCAGCAGACTTCACACCGCGGTTGCCCTTTGTCGCCTCGGCTCATGGCAAGCTATTGGCCGCTTGGGTGAACCCCACGGGAGAGGCGGCGCTCACTGATTGGGAAGCCGCGGACGGCGGGGTGACCGACGCGGGATTCGGTCAGCTGGAGATGCCAGACGGTACCATTATTGTGAAGCACAACTACGATCTTGATAGCGTGCTGATGGGCATCACTATCATGAAGAAGGATCTCTCACTGAGTGAGTCCGAGTACCCGGGCCAGTGGTTCTGGATCAAGACCAACCCCGCTCTCGAAGTGCTGACCAACTGTGAACTGGAGCCCGCCGTCTACATGGGTGGCCACATGGACGGCTGTGTTAACTGCCACAACGGCTCTAGCAACGAGGAATTGTTCCCCCCCGAGGTCGATGGCGGAGTGGGTGGCGTAGACGATGCTTTGCTGCCCTACGATATGGTGGTGGGTGCGTACTGCAAGGATCCGGCGACCTCCTGTGAGCTCTGAACGCCGGGTGAATGACTAGACTGTTGGCGGGCTCCGGAAATGGAGCTCGCCTTCAGCGTTTTTTGGGAATTGCGCTGGGTCTGGTGACGCTCTAGGTCGTGCTGACGCTGCGAACAACAAAAAGACAGACAATCCTGTCCCGATCGCTGCCGACGGTGTGTGTTGAGGGGCGTGGCTTGTGCTATGTCGTGCGTCTGCTCGAGAATTCTCCAGCCTGGAACACCCAACGATGATCACTGCGCATCCTTTATTTTACTCGGCCCGCACGCCCGGGGCCGTGCCCTGCGATTGTATCGTTTGGGCTGGCGTCTTGACGCTGAGCGTGTTGCTGACCGGCTGTGAACAGCAGGCGGCGGCTCCCACCTACGGGGACGTCAAGATCACCTCCGCCTTGGAAGCCAGTGATGGCTTGGATCTGCAAGCTGTCGGCGATTTGGTGAAACACGCCAAAGACGCTGAAGAGTTGGAGAAGCTGCTCAACCAAAAAGGTGGCATCAATAACTTGGATCTCAACGCCGACGGCAAGGTGGATTTTTTGCGGGTCACGGAATACGGCGACGATAAGATCAAAGGTTTTTCCCTCACCGCAGAGCCCGCGAAGGGTGAGGTCCAAGAGGTCGCGACCATCGAGATCGAGAAAAAGACTGATAAGAAGGCAGAGGTCTACGTTTCAGGGAACGAGCAGATCTACGGCCACCACCACCACTATCACAGCTCGCATTTGCTCTCGTCCTTGCTGTTGTATCACTACATGTTTCGGCCTCATCCCTTTTACATGTCGCCGTTTGGCTTCGGTTACTACCCCCGATATTACGGTATGGGATACGCGCGGGTGAGCCACGCCCGCTACATCACTCGTACCCGGACTCATGTGCGGTCCAGTGGTTCGACTCGCCTGGCCACTCGCAGCTCCCGCGTGCGATCGCCCAATCACGGACGCTCGGCGAAGTCGGGTATCAGGTCTTCGTTGCGCAAGCCCAGCGCTTCTCAACGTGCCTTTCGGGCTCGCAACGCTGGGCCTAGCAAGCGGAGCGGTGGTTTCGGTAGCCCCAAGCGCAACACGATGGCGAAGCGCCCCATGTCACGACCTTCGTCCCGCTTCGGAGGCAGTCGTCGCAGTTTCGGTGGTGGCTTTCGCTCTGGCGGGTTCCGCTCTGGGGGCTTTCGGTCTCGCCGCTGAGGCGGTCCAGCTGAGTTTTCGTAATGCAAGAACTTCTACAACGCTTATTCGACCGCAGTGCCCTAGCTGAGCTGAATCAGCCGGTCGCTCTCGTCTACTTGGGGGTGGCCCTGTTGGTCATTCTGTTGGGGCGCCGGATCTACAGCGCGAGCCGTCGCTACGAGCTCAAGGATGAGCTGGCCAAGACGGACAACCCTGCCGTGGCGATTGCCTTCGCCGCCTATCTCTTCGCTTTGGGTGGCGTGCTGTTCGGTGTCTTGACGGCAGGCGGTCTGGCCCACTTGGGCATGGATCTCTTGGATCTCGCGGTCACCGGCCTGGTGGGGGCGCTGCTCTTGATTGGGAACCAGCTGGCGATGGATCGCTTTAGCTTTCCCAGTTTCTCGCTACCGACAGCAATCGCCGAGCGGAATATTGCGGCCGCTTTGGTGCAGGCGGGCGGATATCTCGGCTCCGGAATGGTCATTGCCGAGGCGATTCAGATTGAAGGCTTGAGCTTTAGTCTACGCCTATTGGACGCGTCGATATTTTTCGTGGCAACCCAGATGGCATTTCTGGTGTTCACCAAGATTTACCAACGACTCACGCCCTTCGCACTGCACGCTGAAATCGAGCGGGGCAATGTCGCCGTCGCCATCAGTTATGGACTGTCATTGGTCGCGACCGGTCACATGCTGGCGTACGCAGTCAGTCAGACAGCATCATTGGTGGTGCTCGCGGCCTGGTTCGTGGGCAGCACCGTGGCGCTGCATTGTTTTCGTTGGCTGTTCGACAAGATCATGTTGCCCGGTCATGACCTGAATCACGAGCTGGTGCGCGATCAAAATTGGGGGGTGGCCCTTGTCGAGGGGTGTCTCGTCGTTGTGCTTGCGCGATTCATCACAGGTGTATTCTAAGATGTCCAAACCCCACCAGATCAGCCCAGAGGAGCGCGCGTGTTTTGCGGGCGTCTACTTGTTGGAACGCATGATCAATCACCCCGTCACCTTTCCGTTGCTTTTGGAGGGGGACGACCAGCACTTGGAGACCGTGTTGGAGTGGTTATACAAGCGGGATTACACAGAAATCGTTGACAAAAAGCACTACGCCCCGACGGCCAAGGGGCGTCAGGTATTGACGGGTTTTTTCGGTCGCTACAGCGATTGTCTGAAGACCATGGATGTGTACGGCGCTGTGGACTTGGAGACCGGAGACTTCGCTTTCGAGAACATGTTCGATTTTGACGACGAGGCCCTTTGGGTCGACTACCTCAATCAAGACCGCTGGGATGATATGCGGGTGGCGGTGGCTAGCTACAAGGGCCTCAAGCCCAGCGAGATCATCTTCATGAGTTTTGTCGGCGAGGGGCGTTTCGCGGAGAGCGAGGACAGCTGGCAAATGGCCATCACGGATCCCGAAAGCTGGAACGAGATCGAAGAGATCTGCAATAGCGCCATCGCTGTGGACGAACTGGCCTACGAGGCGGCGGACGGCCCCGTGAGCGGTGACGATGTATTGCAGGACATCATCCGGCAGGGCGCTGAGTTGAATCTGGCCCTGCGAAAGCAAGAGGCGGAGGACGAGTCTTTGGACAAGGGCCAGGCTTCGTCGTCGGATGACGCTGTCGCCGGAGATGAGGTTATCGAAGAAGTGGTCGTGGAGGAGTACCCAGTCTCCTACTACGAGCCTTATCTCGATCCGCTCTACGTGGCGCCGATCTGGGCCGCTGTCTGGCTGCTCTGACAGAGTCTTCGGGCTGAGTCTTCGGCTCAGTAGATGCCCGGCAGCAGCCGGTAGCGGGTGCTTTCGCAATAGCGCTGGTAGTTGGGATCGGCATTCAGCAAGCGCTCCTCTAGGTGTACGCGCACCAGCAGCAAGCTGATTCCCACGGCCGCAACCATCCCGTTCCGTAGTGACGGGGAGCTCACTACAAACATCAGGTCGGTGGCGATGTAGCTGGCGTAAGCGGGGTGGCGCACGTAGGAGTAGAGACCCCCGAGCCGCAACTCCCGACGCGCCGGAAAGATCGCGAAGGAACGCCCCAGGTAGATCAGGCTGAGATCTCCGAGCACATGCAGCACGAGGACGGCGGAGAACACCGGTCCGGCTTCAAAGGCCAGGTAGTACACGCTGGAAACGGCGCACACAGCCGATACCCAGAGTCGGTCGTCTGACGTGAGGGCGGGGCTTCGTCGGGCGGTGTTCACGACGAGGATGGCGGTCGCAGCCCCATACAGAAGAAAATCAATTCTGTGAAGATCGTTAGCATTCGCCGAGTAGGCTCCGGCGCAGGTGGCGACGAGGAACAGAGCCAAAGCGAGATTCTGAACTTGCGGCATCAGGTGCGCTACTTCTCTGACAATGCGCGCTGGCGGGCTAGGGGGTGGTGGGCGCTGTCCAGCCCGCGGTGTCGAGTCCGAGGGCGGCCGACGTGTATTGCCAAACGTAGCGGGCCAGCTCGTCGGCGCTGGGCGGGTCCCGCTCCAGTGCGAGCTCATGGGTGTGGGACAGGATCATGTCGTAGATCGTGCGGGCGTCCCGGTGGCGATTGCGCTCGGCGAGTAGCCCCGCCTCCGCTGCGCCATCCAGCTCTTCTTCGATACAAGCCACCCACGGCGAGATCGCGGCCCGCAACCGATCCGCCTGGCTCTGCTGCAGATGCAAGTGCTGGCGTACCAAGAAGGCCGGGTATTGTCGGGTTGTATCGCCGGAGCGTTTGTCCCGTTGGGCTAGCAAGCTGTAAAGCCCGGTGACCGCTGTGAACAAGCGATCCCGTGGCTCCTGGTGCTCGTCGACCATTCGCCGCAAGTGCTTGGCACCGCGCGCGCTTTCTTCCTCGAAGACAGCGAGCAGTAGCGCTTCTTTGCCCTCGAAGTAGCGATAGAAGGTCTTGATGGAGCTCTTCGCAAGTTTAACCACTTCGGCGACGCTAAAGTCCGGACCCTGGGAGGCTGCGAGCTTTCTGGCGGCGGCGACCAACCGCTCGGCGTGGTCTCTCGAGCGACTGCGCGCGTCCGTGAGAGAGCGAGCTAGGGCTCGGCGCTGCCAGGCGAGTGCCGGGGGAGCGTCGGAAGATGCTTTGTTGTCGGGCACAGGCGGGTCGGAAGTCTCGGACATGGCGGGTAGCCACGGGGAATGGCCTTCTACTAAAGGTAGGTCATGATTCTCACATGAGCAAGGGCCACCTCGGGCTCACTGCCTCGAATCCCACGGGCGAGCATATCCGGCGCGACGCGGTTTCGTCGAGCCGGGGCGGGTCAAGCCCTGAGAACGCAAGAAACGGGGCTTAGAAACTAATGGGGATACCCGAGTAGCCGTGCACGTTGCTCATGAACACACGCTCGGTCTTGTCGTGATCGATCTTGTAGCTGCTCACCAGTTTGAAGAACTCCTCGAAACAGATACGTACTTCGTTGCGTGCCAGCGGAGCCCCCAAACATTTGTGAATGCCATGACCAAACGCCAAAGAGATCGGGATGGAGCGGTCGATGTCGAACTTGTCAGGGTTCTCGTACTCCCGTTCGTCACGACAGGCGGCTCCGGTGAGCAGAATGACTCGGTCACCTTCGCGCATGGTCTTGCCGTACATCGTGACGTCGCGGGTTAGTGTTCGACCTTGGTATTGCGAGGGGGGCAAGAGGCGCAGGGCCTCTTCGGTCGCGCTTTTGAGCAGGCTGGTGTCAGCCATGATGCGCTGGAGCACATCGGGTTCCTCCTGGAACAAGGCGCAGAGATTGCCTAATAGCTTGACGGCAGTTTCCGCGCCCGCGGTGCCAAATAGCATGGCAAAGGCGACCAGCTCGTCGTCCGTTAGTTTTTCGAGTTGACCGCCAGCGTCGTCAGCTACCTCGGCCTCTAATAGCGCGCCGAGTACGTTGTCCGGTGGGTTCTTGCGCGCCTCTTGCACGAAGTTGAGGTAGTACTTGAGCAGCTTGTAGCCAGCCTTGGCCGCCTCAGGAGGGATCTCGGAGCTGCCTGGAGTGCGGGTCAACATGTCCGCTGACTTTTCGCGGATCATGTCCAAGTCCGAATCGGGGAAGCCGATGAGCTTCCCGATGACAGCCATGGGCAACACCGAGGCAAACTCTTTGACGAAGTCGAAGGAACCGCGCGCCACCAAGGGCTTGAGCAAGTCGCGCGCCGTCTCGCGGATACCCTCTTCGAGACTGGCAACACGGCGAGGAGTAAAACCTTTGCTCACCAGTTTGCGCAGGCGTACCTGCCTGGGTGGGTCCATGTAGATAATGTACGGCGGCAGCATCTTCACCACCGACGGTGGAAACTCCAAGCTGGTGCCGCCCGCCGAACTGTAGGTCTCCCAATCAAGCGACGCCTTGACCACGTCTTCGTATCGAGAGAGCGCCCAAAAATTGAGTCGCTCGTTGTGATAGAGGGGGTAATCGTCCCGTAGGATCTTGTACGTGGGGTACGGATCGGCGTGAAAATCTAACGAGAAGGGATCAAAGTCGAGCATTCGGGGTCTCCGCAAAGGCTCCATCGAGGGGGGGCGGGAGCCTGTGTTGGCCAGAACCTAGCAGAAATACAATATTACTCAATTTGTATTTCTGTATTGTTGTCTTACACCCGTCAGAACGCGAGTTACACGCCGGTTTGTGGGGCTAAGGAGCGCAGAACGCGGCGAGCAGCGGCTAGCGCGGCTCGCTGAACACTAGGGGCAGCTTGCCGACGGAGCGCACCAGCGTCTGGGGCAGTCGCTGCACATCGCCGGCGAATTCGAATTTGCCAAAGCGTTTAAAAATCTCTTCCAGCAGAACCCTGGCTTCGAGCCGAGCCAGCATGGCGCCAATACAATAGTGCTCGCCATAACCGAAGGTCACATGGCGACCCGTGGGGCGCTCGACAAGGAAGTCTTCGCAGGTGTCGCCGAATTCTTCTTCGTCGTGATTGGCGGCGCCGTAGAGCAAGATCAATCGTTGGTCTTTTTTGATCTCTTGGCCACGTACGGTGACGTCTTCGGTCGCGGTGCGTACAAAACTTTGGATGGGCGGATCGAATCGCAACATCTCTTCGACGGCTTTTTCGATGAGGCTCGGGTGGTTGGCGAGTAACGCCATCTGATCGGGGTTCTTGGCGAGCAAACAAAGGCCGTTGGACATCAGCGTGCGGGTGGTCTCGTTGCCGGCAACCAGCAGCGTCATACAGAAGACCATGATTTCGGCTTCCTCAAGACTTTCGCCGTCGACGGTGGTGGCTAACACCTTGCTGACCAAGTCATCGCCAGGCTCCTTCTTGCGAGTCTCCATGAGATTGCGCAGGTAATCCATCAACTCGAATACGGGGCCCATGTTTTCGGGAGTCTGTCCGTCGGCGGCATCGATGACGGCGTCGGACCACACTCGGAACCGTTGGAGATCGTCGTCGGCGACTCCCATCATGTGAGCGATGACCATGATGGGCATGGGAATGGAGACTTGTTCGACGAACTCCACTGGCTTGTCAGCTTCGATGCTGTCGAGCAAGCCGCTGGCGATTTCTCGGATACGAGACTCTAAGGCCTTCATGCGCTTGCGGGTGAAGGCTGCGTGTACCAACTTTCGAATTTGGCGATGCTCTGGCGGGTCGGTGGAAATGATCGACTCGCGCTCGGGGACCTCACGATACTTGTCGTTGATCAAGATGCCGTCACGCGATCGAAAGAGATGCGGGTCGCGAGAGATCCACTGCACATCGTTCAGCTTCGTGATGCACCACGCCTCCTCTTTTGCATCCCAGTGAACGGGCGACTCCGCGCGTAGTCGTTTGTACATGGGGTAAGGATCGCCAGCGTAAAAATTGGGATCGTTCACGGAGAAGTCGAGGGAGTCGGGGGGCATGGGGCTTACCTTTCAGGCGTGGGCTACCCGCGGCAAGCAGGTCAACCACCCACAGAATAATTCTACTTACTCGTCAGTCAATAATATTATGAGGCCTCTTTTTTCGACCGCCGCACTAGCCAGTAACCATTGGTTTTAATTGTGTTATTGTCCGAGCGTTGCGGTTGCTTCTGGGGCCCCGAGTTCGGGATAATTCGGCCGGGTTGTCATGATCGCAGCTCACGGGCCCACTGACTCTAGGCGGGCGGGATGAGCCCAGCGGCGCGGTGCTGTTGTGCGATGTAGGTGGAGAGGTGTGGGCGCTTGCGGACGTGTATGCGTTCGCACCTCGGCTAGATGGTTTCGCAGCTCAGGTCGACGCCCCATCGCTCGATAGATACGGGATCGCCGGATGTGGAATCGTAGTAACGGAGCTCAAACTCGATCCAGCGGGCGTTGACGGTAGGGGGGCCGCCGAGCGCATCGTGCAGGGAGACAGGGCAACCCGGATCTGAGTAGCTACAGCTCTGGGTGTCGGTCGGACTGGATTGGGCCAGCGCGACGTCTGTCCAATCGGCAGCGCCGAGTTCCGCTTCGGTGTCGGCGACTCGCGCTTGAAAGTGTACGGCGCCATCGCCGGGTGTGTGGGCAATATACGTAATGAACGACCATTGGGGTCTTTCCCCGGGGTCGCACGCCGCTTCGTATTGATAGGATTCACTGCGAGTCGCCGGCCGAACGGGCGCCTCGGCGCTTCTGACAACGACGGTACCCGGCGATATACATTCGTCGCGTGCCGCGTCCGCTGCCGCATCGTCACAGTTGTTGGGGCTGGCGGTGGCGCTGTCGGAAGCCTCAAATTCCATCAGGGGCGATGCCGCTTGGCCTCCGCCGTCGTCGCAGGAGAGGAGGCAGAGCAGGACAAGTGCGGCAAGGGGACGGCGCATTGCCCTAGCCTAGGACATTATTCATCGGCTGTCGGCTGTCGCTGAATCGCTTGTCGCGCCCAATGTGGGGCGTCCACAGCTAGCTAGACCGGTAGAGAGACGAGCACTCCATCGGCATTGACGGCGGCCAATTGCACGCTTCCCAAGACAACTAGCGTGTCGTCGGAAGGTCGTACGACGTTCTGGGAAATCACCAGACGGTAGTCGCTTTCCCGTTTGGGGGTGGTCTGGATCTCCAAAGTGTCCCCGTAGTGCGCGGCCGCCTTATAGGTAACATCGAGTTTGTAGACGACGAATCCGATGCCTTTTTCTTTTTGCAGCTGCACCAACAGGTTGACTCCGAACATGTGTTCCCGAGCTCGCTCAAAATACCTGAGGTAGTTCGCGTAATAGACCGACCCGGAGTGGTCGGTGTCCTCGTAGTAGATTTGGACGCTGTGCAGATGGGTTTGAGAATACATGGGGTTGGGTGCTGTTGCCCGCAATGTACCGCTCAGGCAGCGTCTGGCAACGTCAAAGACGGTGCCAGACGCTGCCCGCGCCATTCGGGAATTATTGGCACAGTTCGTTATGGACGAAGCATCGAGGCCCTACTGGAAGATCTCATCGGAGAGATTTGCACTCAGGTATCCGGCGGTATCAAATCCCACTTCGACAAACGCGGTGTGTCGCCCACGCTGAGCATTCCCATGTTCATTCGCGGTTCGAATGTGTCTGTACGACAGACGGTGCTCAAGCCATCATTGGTTCTGCAGTTGAATGATCGAAAGAGCGAACTCTACGTCGAGTTCTGTATCGAAAAATCCCAGCTAGCGGTCGCCGCAGCCTAGCCCCGCCCGAGGGCGGAGCCGGCAGAGGACTAGCGACCGGCGCTACGTGATTCTAGCGGTCGCTACTTGACGACAATTTCGACTCGGCGATTGTTCGCTCGGCCTTCGGTGGTCTTGTTTTCCGCGATCGGGCGCCGAGGACCGTGTCCAACGGCTGTGATTTTAGCTTTGAGAATGCCGCGGGAGATCAGGTGCTGACGCACCCCCTGGGCGCGTTTGAGCGAGAGGGCTTCGTTCGTCGAAGGGGCACCGCGCGAGTCCGTGTGTCCCTCGACGATGATCTTCGTGAAGCCCTGGTCCTTGAGCGCCTTGGCGACGCTGTCGAGCCGACTGTTGGCGATGGGCAGTAGCTTGTGTTGCCCGGTGGCGAACAGTACCGAACCGGACAGAGTGATCACGACACCCCGCTTCTCTTCCTTGACCTTGGCGATTTGAGCCAAGCTGGCCATCGCGGCGGCGGCTTTTTTCTCGGCTGCGATTCGGGCCAATTGCTCCTTTTCAAGCTGCTTCTTGACTCTCGCGACCTCGGCCTTGCCCTTCTTTTTAGCGGCCTCCAGCCGCCGCTTTTCCTCGGCTGCAAGTCGTTTGGCTTCGTCAGCGTCGCGTTCGGCTTTCCGTTGCTGCTCCGCTAGGGCGTCCTGAGTTTTGCCTAACTGCTGCTTGGCGGAGGCGTAGGCAGCATCCCGAGCGTCATCACGGTCGCGCCCGGACTGTTTCGCACTGCGCTTGGCTGCCTCTAGATTCGCGGCGCTGATCGAAATCGCGACCTTCCGCTCGGCGATATAGGCCAGATCCTTGATGATCTGTTCCTCTTCGCCGTCCTCGAAAGCAAGCTCGGCTCGGGCGAGCGCCTGTTTGGCGTTGTCCAGTTCGACCGGGGCGAGCTGGGCCGGGGTGGACGCCTTGGCGTCATTTACTGCGGCTCGTGCGGTCCTCAGTTGTTGCGGGGGGACGCCTGCGCAGCCGATGAGCAAACAAGCCACGCTGGCGAGTCCGCCGAGCTTGCGCCATTCTTGGGAGAGGGTCGTAAAGCGGATCATTGGGCTACCTCTGCTTTCAATTTAGCGACTTCCCGCTGTGCTTCTTCGGCTTCGCCGCGCATCGTCAGTTCCTGGGCGAGAGCGAGGGCCAGTTCAGCGTCTACTTGAGCGCGTTCGAGCACGTAGCTGGCCCGTTCGTTTTCGTCCTCTTTGATGAGCTTCTCGGCATGGGCGATGGCCTCACCCGCCTTCTTCACCCTCAATGCGCCTTGGGGATCATTGGGTGCTCCCGCGACTTCGGCGGCTCGCATGGCGGCTTTCGCGGACGACAGCTTGTCGTGGGGGACGGCGGCGCCGCCGCATGCGGTGACTCCTATGGCTACAACCAACAAACAACTCGCGAACCTCATTGGACCTCTTTCGGTGGGGCGGAGGCGAGTTAGGTATTAACTCGTGCGACATCCAGTGCCGTCGGGCCCCGGTGTGGAGTATCGCGATTGTGAGTTAGCTGAGCAAGGGTGACGAACGGTCACGTCATGCGATTCACAGAGGGTTGACTATTGAACGGAGAGCGAAACTTTTCCTGAGATCGACTGGAAATCTGAAGTGAGCGCGGTTGGCGCGAACTGTGACGGCGTGCACGATACGGCGTGGAATTTTCTCGGCCCTGATTCCAGTTGCATAGGGAGTTCGATTTTCTCAGACTGGGCTCGTGGCGCAACGGACGGCCGGGTCGGCTGCCGATGGGCGGACGCGTGTCTTGTCCCAGACAGGCCGTGCTTTGTTTGAGCGTGTGATTGTCCTGTGCCTCGCCGGGTGTTGGGCAAGCGCTACGGCGGCCTGTAGAGGTGACGCCGAGCCGGCCGCCCTCTTGCCCTCGGATCCTGTCCACTCGTCTGCGCCGTCCTTGCCGGTACAAGACTGCGATCTTCAGAGTCACTCTCTCAGCGGCACCGAGTGGCTAAGCCTGGGGGCTCCGGCTGAGTGTCGAAACAACCCGTGCAACCCCTATTGTCAGAGTTACTTAGAAGCGGTTGATGGCGGTTGGGGGCCGACCCTCGTTGATTCGGCCGTGGCGTGCGAGGCGGGGGCCTGCGACGGCGGGGACGCGTGCGCTGAGGCTGGGGGAGCGGAAGCCGGCTGTATTTCTGTAACCCAGCAGAGCCAGGAGTACCGAGAGGATTACTTCGCGGACTGTTCGTCCAGCCGCGTTCCCAGCGCAATCCCCGTTTGGGTATCGTTGCGATACAACACTACGATCGCAAGCGGCATCGATGCGAGCATCCGGTTTTGGGTTCGCGGGGGCGAGGGACCGCTTCCACTTTCGGGGCCGTGGTTGCTCGCGATGGACACGCCGGTCGCTACAGCTACTGGCGAAAGTCCGGATTGTTCGGGGCAGTGCGTAGTCGATTTGGGGAGCCTGATCGGGGCTCAAGAGTTCCTCGAATTGCGAGTGGAAGTCTTGCCCGGCTCCAAGGGGCGCACGGACGTCAGACTGGACGATTGGGAAATTCAGTACAGCTGTGCGCCGCTGCCGTTGTAGACGCTGCCAGAGCGAGAGCCACGGCGCTAGATCCACCGAACAGTGGCGGGCCGGGTGCGTTTCATTGTGAGGCGGTCCAAAACAACCGTGGTCGTGAAACAACTGGGCGCTCTGGCGGTAGATCATGCAGGGAGCCGACGGCGCGCGCCCATTTTCGCTATGAGCCAAAGCTGCTGTTCGTTGACGACTCAGAGGTCGTGCGCGAGCTGCTTTCGAATTTGTTCCACAAGGCAGGCTACGAGGTACTGCTGGCGGCCAATGGCACCGAAGGACTGGCTCATGGGGGGTTATCACCGATGTGAACATGCCGGGCATGGAGGGCATCGAGTTCCTGGAGAAGCTTCGGTCACGTGGCTTAGAGCTACCGATGTTTGTCCTATCTACGGAGGCAGAAAAAGCATGATTCCTCGAGCGAAAAGGATTGGGGTCAAGGCTTGGTTTGTCGAACCCCCCAACCCCAAGCACATGCTGACGCTACTGAGGGACACGCTCGCCCGGGCGTCATAGCAGCGATGACGGATGTTGTGCGCCGAACCGTCTACTGGCGCCCAGCCCAAGACCGAGCTGGTGCTGCGGCACGACGGGGCTAGCTAGTGAGCTGTAAGATACGGGTGCCAATCCGGCGAAAATGTTGACTGCGGTGACAAAAATTCTGCGGACTGCGCAACGCTAGGCCGCCGGCGCGAAGCCGCGACATCGATGTTGACATACCAGACGGCTGAGCAATAAGTCGACGGACCCGGTCGATGTTTCCGTGTCCCCGCGGAGAGGTGGGGGGGGGGCCGCGTCCGCGGCTGCGGGTCGAGATTTAGGGTAGAACGGAGCGGACCATGAACTTTGATCCCTATTCCCTTGAACTCCACACCGAGCCGAACGCCACCTACCAATACCTAAGAGACGAGGCGCCGCTTTACCGCAACGACGAGCACAACTTCTGGGCTCTGTCTCGTTACGCCGACGTTCGCTGTGCCCTCGACGATCCCGAAACTTATTCGTCAGCCTGCCGCATCAATCTCGATCCCGAGGAAGCGGAACAGCGGGGGGCGATCGCGGCTCTGCCCTTGATCATCGAGATGGACCGACCGCGTCAGGCGGAGTTGCGTCGCGTGGTTCGGGCGTCTTTCACCCCGACGGCGATTGCTGAGCGGGAAGCGGCGTTGCGACAGCTGTGTCGCGACATGTTGGCGGAGTTACCGCCGGCCGGCGGCGTGGACCTGGTGCCGTTGATCCTCGGGCCGTTGCCGGTGCGGGCGATTGGTGCGTTGCTCGATTTACCCGGGCAGGACTCCGCGCGGTTCAAAGCCTGGAGCGACGCCCTCGTTCGACGAGCCGATCCGCGGGTCTTGGACGAAGATAACATGGCCGCTGGCATGGACTTGTTTCAGTACTTCATCGAGTTGGTCGAACGACGGACGGGCGGCGACGGGGACGATATTATCAGCGTGTTGGCTCGCGCGATGGCCAGCGGAACAGTCGGCCTGGAGGAGCTCTATGGCTACTGTTTCATCCTGCTCGTCGGCGGGCACGAAACCACCACCACACTGCTCTGTAATTGCATTCGAACCTTCGCCCGCTACCCAGATGTACGGAGACGATTACTAGACGATCCATCACTGATACCCCAAGCCATAGAAGAGGTGTTCCGCTACGACAGTCCGGCTCTTGGCATGGCGCGGAAGCTCACCCGGCCCGTCACGCTGCACGGTCAAAGCTTGGACCCGGGCGCTCGAATTTTGCTCGTCTACGGGGCCGCCAATCGCGACGAGCGGGCCATCGAGAACGCAGAGCAGTTTGATATCGACCGCGGCCTGGTCCGTCACTTCGGACTGGGCCACGGCATCCACTTTTGCTTGGGAGCCGGGCTCGCTCGTTTGCAGACGCGCATCGTGCTCGAAGAATTGTTGCCGCGCCTGGGCGACTACGAGGTGATGGGAGACTCCATTGAACGCAATGTGCAGGTGAACATTCGTAGTATTCTCAAGCTACCGGTCCAGTTCGGCAGCTAAGAGCAGACCCAGCAGCGGTTGGCGGCCCTCGAGCGTCAGCGAACCGGATGTGCGTTTCGCTCGAAGGCGTCGTTTTTGAGTGTGCCCGGAGATCAGGGCATCGAACCCGGGGGCCGTGCGGTTTAAAACGGTGCAGCGCCTACTGGGAGATCGGGCGCGCGGCGTGGAATTCTCTTTCTTCTGCTTGAAGAGCCACCGGGCTCCGGTGTAGATGGCGCGATGGACGCCTCTGAAGTCAAGACCGTGGCTGCCGCCAGCGCCGGCCCGGGGGGGACGTTTCGCGCCTTTGCGCATCCAGCTTATCGGCAGTTTTTCGTGGCCTTTCTGGTGGCCCAGACTGGCTTCTGGATTTCCCACGTATCCCTACAGGCCCTGATGGTCGAGCTGGGGAACAACGATACGCGACTCAACGGATTGCTGTTTTTTTGCAACTTCGCGCCCTCATTTCTGTTGGCGCCGATGGCGGGGGTCGCAGCCGACCGCTTTCATCGGAAACACGTAATGCTGGCGTGCTATGCGGCTCTAGTGGTGGTCACTGCCGTGCTGACCGTGGCCACGGCGAGCGGCGAGCTTAGCGTGGTGGCTTTAGTGGGTCTCGCCTCTTGTATGGGCGTTGCCTTGGCGTTCATGGGCCCGGCAAGTATTTCTATGGCAGCGAACGTCGTGCCTCGCGCCGATCTCGCTAGCGCAGTGTCCCTGCACTCAGCCGCGACGAATTTGACGCGAGTCGCGGGGCCGCTGCTCGCGGCGCCTCTGCTCATTCGAGGATGGTTTGATATCTCCTTTGGCATCTATTGTTGCGCGTTGTTCGCCGCGCTGGTGTTGACCGTTCGCATGGCCGTAGAGCGCCATCAGCCTGACGCGGACGAGTCGGGCATGTGGGCGCGCATGCGAGCCGGAATGCAGCACGCCAAACAGCGCCACCCAGCCGTGCCAGCGCTTTCCATCGTGGCGGTGCTTGCGTTTTTTGGCGTGTCGCACACGGTGCTCTTGCCCGCCGTTGCCTATGAACTGCTGGGGGACAAAGAGTACTTTGCGTGGATGGTCGCCGCGACCGGAGCGGGAGCCATCGTCGGCTCGCTTACAGTGGGACGATTAGCTTCGTCTCCGAGCCTCGTGATGGCCGGGGGCTTGATGGTCGTCTATGGCGCAGCTTTGCTTGTTTTTGCCCTGGTGCCGACACTGACCGTTGCCCTGATCACCCAAGCGATTATCGGCTGCAGCTACTTTGCCGCGATGACCAGCATCCAAACTCTGCTCCAGCAGCTGGTAGACGAGTCCAAGCGCGGACGGGTCATGAGCTTGTTTTCACTAGCGTGGGGTGGGCTCGTTCCGTTTGGCGCCCTAGGGACGAGTTTCTTCGCGGCAGCGACGAGTTTGCAGCTGAGCCTCGTAGGCGGCGCGGTGGTGTGTGTCCTGTACGGTGTAGGGATGCTGCTGTGGGCAGCTCGCCAGAGCCCCGGGCGCTTAGCTGCCGACGGGATCTAAGCCGCCGGGCCGGCGCCGAGCGGCTGGTGAACTCAAATTATTCCTGCGCGAGCGGAATCACCGTAAAACTCGCTCGGTGACTTCACTCCATAAATGTGAATAAATGCAGTAATAACAGCATGTTACGAGGCCTATTGACAGCCCATTCGGTGGGCGTTAGATCCGGACTAACCCAAACCCTCACGTTAACGTAAGGTTTGGGGGCGCCATCGCCAACAGAGCCAACCATCATGACCCGTCGCCATCTAAACGTAGCCCAACCCGGAGATCCGGCGCTGGCCATATTTGGCGTGAAGGACAGTCGCTCACAGCATGGTTCGGCCGACGAGCTGCTTAAGGTCGGCGCGCTCGCCAAGAGCACTGGCAAGACTGTCCGCGCTATTCATCTCTACGAAGATCTAGGGCTGATTGAGTCCAAGCGGCGATCCAAAGGAGCGTATCGGCTGTTCAATCGCGACACCGAGGTGCGCATTCATTGGATCAGCAAGATGCAGAGCATCGGCTTCTCGCTGTCTGAGATCCAAGGCATTCTCAAAGATCGGGTGGTCGCGGATTCTGCCCATCGAACGGCAGAGGAACTGCAGACGTTCTACGAGGAGCAATTGATAGCGGTTCGAGCCAAGCTAGCCGAGCTGAAAAGTCTCGAAGGGGAGCTGGCTGCCAGCTTGAACTACCTGGAGACCTGCACCACTGACTGCGGCGACGACCATGCTGTGTCCGAATGCCAAGAGTGCTCCACCCAAACTTCCAATCGGGTCCCCGATCTGGTGCGCGGCGCGAGACTCGATTGAGCCCGCGAGACTCGATTGAGCCCAGCAGAACCTAGAGAATAAGAACAAGATGACTGTCAAGCTACCAATCTACATGGACTACCACGCGACCACGCCGATGGACCCGCGCGTGCTCAAGACCATGCTGCCGTATTTCAACGACAGCTTTGGTAACGCTGCCAGCCGCACCCATAGCTTCGGCTGGACCGCGGACGCAGCCGTCGAAAAATCTCGCGAAACCATCGCGGAGTTCATTGGCGCAAAGTCCGGCAAGGAAATCGTCTTCACCTCCGGCGCGACCGAGAGCGATAACCTCGCCATCAAAGGCGCGGCTGAGTACTACCAGAGCCGCGGCAAGCACATCATCACGACGGTGATCGAGCACAAGGCAATTCACGACTCGTGCAAGCGCCTCGCGAAACAGGGCTTCGACATTACCTATCTGCCGGTTGGCGAAAATGGCGTACTGGACCCGGAAGTGCTGCGAGCGGCGATCACGGACCAGACGATTTTGGTCAGCGTAATGTTGGCCAACAATGAGGTCGGAGCGATTCAGCCCATCGCTGAAATCGGCAAGATCACCAGCGAAAAGAAAATCGTGTTCCACGTGGATGCGGTGCAAGGGGTGGGCAAGACGCCGTTTAACGTCGAAGAAATGAACGTCGATCTAGCGTCGATCACCGCCCACAAGATTTACGGACCTAAGGGCGTTGGCGCCTTGTACGTCCGTCGCAGCAAGCCGCGCATTCGATTGGTCGCCCAGATGGACGGCGGCGGACACGAACGGGGCAATCGCTCGGGAACGCTCAACGTGCCGGGCATCGTCGGGTTCGCTAAGGCCTGCGAAATCATGCACCACGAGGGCGCCGAAGAGAACGAACGGATTCTGAAGCTCCGAAATCGACTGCACGCCAAAATCACTGACGCGCTGGACGAAACCAAGCTCAACGGTGACGAAAAAAAACGTCTCATCAGCAACTTGAACGTGAGTTTTGCCTTCGTCGAGGGCGAGGCGCTCATGATGGCCATCAAGGACGTGGCTGTTTCAAGTGGCTCCGCGTGCACCAGCGCGAGTCTCGAACCGAGCTACGTGCTTCGCGCGATGGGTCTAGACGAAGATCTCGCCCATTCCTCGATTCGATTCGGACTGGGCCGATTCACCACGGAAGAGGAAGTCGACTATGTCGCGGACCTCGTTATCAAGAAGGTAAAGGTACTCCGGGACATGTCCCCCCTTTACGAGATGTTTCAAGAAGGCATCGACATCAAATCCATCGAGTGGGCGGCCCACTGACACCACTTAGTTAAGAGAACGCCCTCGTCCCCCCAATAGATTCCCCCTCCCCAGAAGAGAACCCCATGGCATACAGCGACAAAGTCATCGAACACTACGAAAACCCCCTCAACGTTGGCACCCTCGACAAGGCTGACGACAACGTTGGAACCGGCCTCGTCGGAGCGCCTGCCTGTGGCGACGTCATGCGACTCCAGATCCGCGTGGACGATGCCGGTGTCATTCAAGACGCTAAGTTCAAGACCTTTGGCTGCGGTTCGGCGATTGCGTCCAGCTCTCTGGCGACCGAGTGGATCAAGGGACGCACGGTCGACGAGGCTGCCGCACTCCAGAATAGCGAAATCGCCGCTGAGCTCAGCCTGCCGCCGGTGAAGATTCATTGCTCAGTGCTCGCCGAAGACGCCGTCAAGAGCGCCATCGAAGACTACAAGCAGAAGAAGGTCACGCGCGAGGCACTGGCCAAGGGCTGAGCCCACCACTTAGTTTTAGTTCCGGCGCGCCGCACCAGATGAGTTCCCCATGACGCAAACCCAACCGCAAGATTCCGCGCCTCCGGGCGAAAGCACGTGTACGCCGCGATCTGCTGAAAAGCAGGCTCCGGTAAACGTTGAAGCAGGACCCCCGACCAAGGGCATGCGTGTATCTGAAAAAGCGGTGGAGTTTGCACGGAAGAAACTCGCCAAGCGCGGCACGCCGGAGGCAGCTATTCGTTTGGGTGTCAAAGGAGGCGGTTGCTCCGGCTTCAGTTACGTCATCGAATTCAGCGACGATGAGCCCCGTTCTCGGGACACCGTCTACACCTACGACGACATTACATTCTACGTCGACAAGAAGAGTCTCGTCTTCTTGAACGGTACAGTATTGGACTACGAGCACACGCTGATGTTCCAGGGCTTCCAGTTCAAGAACCCCAACGAGGCCAGCAGCTGCGGTTGCGGGCATTCGTTCACGGTCAAATAATATCGCGGTCCCCTCGGCTGTTCGCTGTTCTGTCGCCGATGCCTAAGCCGGCCTCGTCGAATCGAGCCGTGCCGATCGCTTCCCCTGCGCGCTCCGTTTTCGACCATGCCCGATCCCTTCACGCTACTTGGCCTAGAGCCCAGCTTCGATGTGTCCCTGTCGGAGCTAGCCAACCGTCACCGCGATCTGAGCACGGCTCTGCACCCGGACCGCCACGCCAACGCTTCGGCGAGCGTTCGGCGACAGGCCCTCGGCAGAGCGATCGATGTTAACGAGGCTTACCGCAAGCTCAAGAACCCCGTGACGCGCGCCGAGGCCTTGCTGGAGCGGCTGGGGCTATCCGCCAATCCCGAGACCCAAAAGGCCGATCCGAGCTTCCTCATGGAGATGATGACCCAGCGCGAGGCCCTCGGCGAGGCCCGCTCCGAAAAGGATGGGGATGCCGTTGAAACTCTGGAGCGCGAAATCGCCGTTCAGCAGAAGCAAACACTAGAGCGCCTTTCTGGGGCTTTCACATCGCTGCCGATGCCCGGCGAAGTGGACGCTGTCCCATCGGTGCTCGCGAGTGTGCATGAAGCCCTCGGTGAGCTGCGCTACTATCGCCGCTTCCTCGATGAAGTGTCTGCGATCCTCGACGATCTCGAGCCTTAGCTCTTGCGGTGGGATGCCCCCGCCGATAACCCCCACGCACTCACTGTCATGTTGCTCGATATTTTCGACCCCAAAGCTCCGCCGAAAGCCATCGGCATCGATCTCGGCACCACCCATTCGATCGTAGCTCACATCGTCGACGACAAGCCGACGGCGATGATCAACTGTGATGGCACGGCCCTATTACCGAGCGTGGTCCACTTCGGGCGTCAAGGGGAGATTGTGGTGGGGCAATCGGCAAAAAGTTACCTGACTCGGGAGCCTCAGCGAACCATCCAAAGTGCCAAGCGTTTTGTTGGGCGGAGTACTGCGGATGTCGAGAACGATGCCTTGAGCGTGTACCAGTTGGCGTCGGCGGAAGAGGGCACAGCGAAAGAGGTGCGATTCGACTTTGGGGACCGCTCGGTGAGCGCGGTGGAAGTCAGCGCCGAGATTCTCAAGAGCCTCAAGCAGAGCGCTTCCGATCAGCTGATGTCAGTCGGTGGCGCAGTGATCACGGTACCCGCGTATTTTGATGATGCTCAGCGGCAGGCAACGAGGGACGCGGGGCGCTTGGCAGGCCTGGACGTTATCCGTCTGTTGAACGAGCCCACGGCTGCGGCCCTGGCCTACGGTCTGGCTCACAAGCAGAACGGCACCTTTGTCGTGTACGACCTCGGAGGCGGCACCTTCGATGTCACGGTGCTATTGCTCGACGACGGCGTGTTCCAAGTGAAGAGCACCGGCGGGGATAGTGCTCTGGGCGGCGACGATATGGATCGTCTGATCGCCGAAGACATGTTGGTCCAGATGGGCTTCGCCCCGCATCCACCGCGACCACCGGAGATCGTTAGCTTGGCGCTGGTAGCTGCGAGGGCGGCGAAACATGCGTTGTCGGAAGCGCCCCAGCTGGTTGTTGAGCTCCCGAAAAAAGGCGGTGGGCAGCTGGAATATTCTGTCAGCCGTGAGCAGTTCGATGGCTGGATCGCTCCCTTGCTGGCTCGTGCGAAAAAGGCATGCCGACGCGCTCTTCGGGACGCGGAGACGGATATTGCAGATATTGACGGCGTAATTCTAGTCGGCGGAAGCACACGGGTACTGAAAGTTCGAAGTCACGTGGCCGAGATCTTCGGAACAGAACCCCTCAGTGGCGTGGATCCGGATCTGGTGGTGGCGTACGGCGCTGCCATTCAGGCGGAAATGCTGAGCCAGGCCAGCGATGAAGTGTTGTTGCTGGATGTCTTGCCCCTATCACTGGGCATCGAGACGATGGGCGGGGGTATCGATAAGATCCTGCCGCGGAACACGAGTATCCCTTGTGGCGCGAAGAGTCAGTTCACGACCTACGCAGACAACCAGACGGGTTTCGAGATCCATGTGGTTCAGGGCGAGCGAGAGCTCGCGGAGGACTGCCGTTCGCTCGCCAAATTCAGCCTCCAGGGCATCCCGCCGATGCCAGCGGGCATGGCCCGGCTAGAGGTGGAATTTCACGTTGACCAAGATTCCTTGCTCAGCGTCTCGGCCAAAGAGGTGACCACGGGGACAGAGCAAAGCGTGGAAGTTCGCCCGAGCTACGGACTGGACGATGAGCAAGTCGAGGAGATGTTACTGGCAGCCTTCGACCACGGCGAGGACGATTTTGAGCGGCGGCGCCTGGCCGACGCACGGGTCGAGGCCAGTCGAATCCTGCTGGCTACCCAGAAAGCTCTCGAGGCTGACGCCGATCTGCTTGACGAAAGCGAGGGCGCAAAAGTGGAAGCCGCGGTCATTGCCCTCGACGAGGCCATCCAGAGCAGCCAGAAGGCGAGCACCGTGCAATTTGCCATCGACGAAGTGGATGCGGTGACCCACGAGTGGGCGGGGCGTCGAATGAACCGCGCCGTTCAGAGCGCTATCGGAGGGACCCGAGTTGGAGAATTAGAAGCGACAGTGTCTCAGGCCCGTGGCGTCGAAGCGCACTTGAAAGATCACCGAGGCGAATAGAATGCCCAAGCTTAGATTCATTGAGCAAGACGTTGAGGTGGAAGTCCCCATCGGGACGAGCATTCTGGAGGCAGCCCGGAAAATCGGCGCCCCAGAAGGCGACGCCTGCGGCGGCGTTTGCGCCTGTTCGACTTGTCACGTTTATGTGGAAGAGGGGGACGAATTACTGAGCGAGGCTGAAGAAGACGAGGAAGACATCCTCGACAAAGCCTTCGATGTTCGAATGACTTCCCGCTTGGGTTGCCAAGCGAAGATAGAAGGGGATGGCCTGATCGCGGTGCGCATCAGCAAAGAGAGCATCGAAGCCTTCTACAATGAGCACCCCGACGAGCCGCGCGGGAGCTGACTCAACTGTTAATAGGGCCTGGCTCCTCAGGGAGCATTGACTACAGCGATTCTTTCTGTGGCATCGGAGGCCGGAGCGGCGGGCTTTGCCGATTGATGCACTTCGTGAAGTCCGGAAAACGCGCACGCCGAAGCCGTTTCCAGCTGTCGTGACCGGGCACGAGGGGGGGCCTCAACGGGTCGTTCCGGCACCGGAAAGGCGTAGAATGTCCGCTGGCTCCGCTGATTCCGCTCGAAGATGGCCTGCTTACTTAAGTTCTGTAACTTAGCAGCCGATTGGGTTCCTGATAAAACTGTAAGTCTGGTTATGCGTTCGCTTTTTTCGATTCCGATCTTTGTCTTAGTCGCTTTGTTCTCCACATCATTGGGAGCGGAGCCGTTGCGCTTTCATGGTTCTGTCGCGGGTGCCTTGCCCGTTGGCGGTCACTTGGCTGACGAAGCGGCACTGGGTGGCTCAGCGAGAGTCGCCATTGAGCTCCCTTTCTCTGAACAATTTGGCGTAGCCGCTGAAGTCAGTGGACTGATGCTGACCGACGGTGAGGCGCCGTCGGATGCCGCCTTCTCTGATCCTGAAGCACCGACGGCCTTGGGCGGGGCGCTTCAAGCGCGTTGGCGGCCGCAGCGGCGCTATGACGGTCAAGGGGGTCCCATCAATGGCCTGTGGACCAGTTTCGGTGTCGGTATCATGGGAACCGGTGGAGTCAGTCGACCCGTGGTGGACTTGAACCTCGGTTACGACATCATCGTCGACAACGGGTGGCTCCAGTGGGGACCTACTGTCGGGCTCCTGCATGTGTTTCAGCCCGATGACGAGCTACGGCCTGAGGACGCGGATGTTGTTCTTTTTGGTTTGCACGTGGCCTACGATCGAGCGCCACGTTTGCCGCTGGACGTCGACAAGGACGGAATTTTTGACAAGGTCGATGCTTGTCCGGAGGATCCGGAAGACAAGGATGGCTTTGAGGACGAAGACGGTTGCCCGGAGTCCGACAACGACAAGGACAAGATCCTAGATTCGGTGGATCACTGCCCGAACGACGCCGAGGATCTTGATGGCTTTGAGGACGAGGACGGTTGTCCGGAAGCCGACAATGACAAGGACGGCATCGAAGATGCCGATGATAGCTGCCCGGATGAGGCCGAGGACAAAGATGATTTTGAGGATGAAGATGGCTGTCCGGAAGCCGACAACGACAAGGACGGCATCGTCGATGGCGACGACCTATGTCCCAATGAGCCGGAAACCAAGAACGGTTATGCGGACCACGATGGATGTCCTGACTCGGAGCATGTGCGTGTTGTAGGCGACCAGATCAAGCTCGACGACAAGGTCCATTTCCGTACAAATAACCCCAAAATCCGCATGCTAAGCTATCCATTGTTGGAACGCCTAGCGACACTGCTCAAGGACAACCCGTCCTATGTGCGAGTAGAGATCCAGGGCCATACGGACAATCGCGGCAATGAAGAATTCAACCAGCAGCTTTCCCAGCGTCGGGCAGATGCGGTTCGGGACTTTTTGATTGAGCGCGGTGTCGCTCCGTCGCGCTTGGAAGCGAAGGGCTACGGCTCGTCGAAGCCCATCGTTGAGCCCGCGGGTGGGGAGCGTGCGTGGTACATGAACCGCCGCGTAGAAATCATGGTGACCCGGGAGGTCCGAGAAGTGAAGCGCGTGGGCGGCGACAAAGAAGGCGAGACCATCGAACCGAACGTCGGCGGTTCGGGTTCCCCCAGCCCGTCGCCCGCAGATGAAAAGGGAGCCGCAGAATGAAAATGCGCCCCCTTTTCTGCTTGTTCTGGCTAATCGCTGGCTTGCCGACGGCCTGTGACGGCGCGGGCTTAGTCGGCGGGGAATGTCGAACAGGGCTCGTGGATTGCAACGGCGAATGCGTAAACGTTGCGTTGGACCGAAATCACTGCGGTTCCTGTCAGAACTCCTGCGAGGGGGACTCCTCGTGTCAGCAGGGCGTGTGTAACTGTGAGCTCGACGCGGGTCGAGTGCTGTGCGCCAACAGCTGTTCGGACCCCCAGACTGACAGCACGAACTGCGGCAGTTGTGGCAATAGCTGTTCAGCTGGTCTGCGCTGCGACGTGGGCGTCTGTGTACCCGGCACTGACTCGAGTATCGACTCGTCCCTCGACAACAATGTCCCAGAATCCGGTCTGCCGGATGTTGTCGACTCCAGCCTGAACGATGGCGGCGACGGCGGCCAAAATGAGGGTGGCGGGGGCACAGCCGGCGGTACTGGCGGCACGGCCGGAGCCGGCGGAGCTGGCGGAGCCGGCGGCACTGGTAGCGACCCGTGTTTCCCTCCGTATGTGACAGCCGCTCGCTGCGGCGACTGCAGCACGAGTTGTAGTGGAGCTGCGCCGTTCTGCGCGCCAAGCGACGGCGGCTTCGGTTGCGTTTCTGCGTGTTCCGGAGATTTGCAGCCCTGTGGCGAACAATGTGTTGATACGACTTCTGATGGCGCCCATTGCGGCTCCTGTGGTCGCGGCTGTCCCACGAGTTTGTGTCAAGCCAGTCAGTGTGTGGGCAGAGAGCCCGGCCACGTCGTCGTGATGTGCATGAACTACGAGCAAGTATTTCAAACTACGCCGCAGACCAAGCTGTTCGGTAATTCGATCTTCTTGAATTCGCGCACTGAGGTGCGCGTTCTGGAGTATCGCCCGCATACACCCGATTCCTACGTGAACGGCGTGAGACGCACCATCGCTTGGGCGGAATTGACAGAAGGTCGGACCACGACTTTCGTCGTGGCAGGCTCAGAGGCGGAGGTAACGGCTACGCTGACCCTCACGAACTACGATGTATTCCTGGTTCACGACCAGCCCAACGCGCCCAGCGGTGAGCTAGGAATATCGGGTGCGGCTTGGCAATCGGCACTGTCCGATTTTACCGTGGAAGGCGGCATCGTCATCGTACTGGCGAGCGAGAATGGGACAGCGGAGATGCACGAGTTGATCACCCAAGCGGGTCTGCTCAACACCACCGGGGTTGTTGAGGAAACCTTCACCCCGGTAGTCAATGTCGCGCCCGGCAATTCAGTCGGCAACGGGGTGCTTTCGCCATTCATGGCCTATACGGATACTTGCTCTTTCGTGACCAGCGATGTCAGCTCGGGGAACCTGAGTTTCATTGTTACAGACGGGTTAATCGGCGATGCAGGTGGGTTGGTCTCCGGTGGCAATCCGGTGGTGACACATCTCATCGTCTCTCCCTGAGCGCGGCTGATATTCGAGGGGATCGGGCCCGGACGCTGAGCCCGTGTCAGCGAGTCGTGGAGCTTGGCTTGTAGGCGAGCTGAATGAGCACATAGCGCGAGTTGCTGCCTGCGGTAGTGCCGAGGGACGCTGCCATGGGAGCGTGAGCGTGAGTGGTGATGAGCCAAGCCGCACCCTGCTGCCGTAGACTACGCTCGAGGGATGCGGTGTCCGCTGTGGCATCACTGCGATCTTTTCGGGGATCGTGAGAGTCGAGACTGGTGGATGCCGTCGAGCCTGCCATTCCAACCTGGATGGCGAAGTAGCTGAAGTCCGGCGTGTCAATGACCACAGATCCTTCAGTGGCCCGTTTGCCTGCGAGTTCGCCAATATTGATTTCTGCTCGACGATCGATGAAGTCTTCGCGCGTCGGGAGTCCGAAACGAAGTCCCAGTGCCGCGCTGAGCACAGTGGGCAGCAGCCATCGACGACGGCTCCAGTCGTGGACGTGAAGTTGACGGGCAAGAATCACGCACAAGAGTAGCCACAACACAAGGAGCGGGCGCTCAGCGTGGTGAGTCGCTGTGCCATCGCCAAGTTCCCCGGTGATCAGAAAGCCGAGGAGGGCCATGCTGGCGACGAGGCTGCGACGAGTTCCGTCGGACATTTCGCCGGACGAGCGAAGCTTCGGACCGCCGCTCAGTAAGCAGCCCAAGGCGAGCCAGGTCAGTTCTGGCTCGGTCAGCAAGAGTCGTTTGGGTACGGCCAAGAGGGTTTGCCAAATGGGGTTGGTCGGGAGCCCAAGCGCCTGACGGTAGTCCGTGACTCGTTGAATAAAAAATAATGGATGCCCGTGGTGTAGCTGTCCCCCCAGCATCCACAACAGCGGACCGATGAGCGCCAGAGCGACGCTGATCGCTACGGTTCTCCTTGAGAGCCCCCCGCGGGCGCCATCGAGCAAGCAGTAAATCGCGAACACGCCGGCGATGGGCCAGGCCTCATAGCGAGAGAGGGTGGCGAGCAGCAGACAGCCCGCCCCCAGCAGCCGAGGCTTGGTGTTTTGAACGCTGAGTGAACTGATGGCAACGAGCAAGAGGCCACCGCAAAACAAGCTCGGTGCTACCGAGGCCCCCAGATAGGCCGAGTACGGGAAGACGGCAGCCATCGCCGCGGCGGTGATGGCTTGACGGCGCGGGAGTCCCCACCAGCGAGCCGCTCCAGCTACGCTCAGTACGGCGAAGCAGCCCATTAGCAAGCTGACTCCGCGTGCGATCCCCCAGCCTTTGCCGAGCACCAGCATGGGGGCCCCCATCAGCCAAAACGGGACGGGTAACCAGCTGCTGCCGCTCGGATCCAGCCGAGGAGAGTCGGCGAAACTTTGGGCGATCGCGACCCGGGCAAAGTCGTCATCGCTGATCGCGTGGAAGCCCGAGAGCACCAACGCTGCGCTGACCGCTAATTTGAGTCCGACGAGTGCGCTCGCCGTTAGCAAATCTGCGTGGGCAGGTTCCGAGGACGAGTCCGTGGGCGACGCAAGCAAGGCTCGCCGCTATCGGTCTATTTGCCCGTGGCGGGGCCGGACGTCGGGGTGGACGGACCCGGGGTGACGGGGGCCGGTGGTGGTGGTGTGACGGGGGCAGCTGGCGGTGGCGTCGGAGCCACGGGAGCAGGAGCTACCGGAGTGGGCGCCACGGGAGCGGGAGTGGGCGCCGCGGGGGCGGGCGCTGCCGGTGCAGTCGGATCAGACTCTGTCGGTGCCGTGGCGGGCTCGTCGGGCGCAGCCAGCGGGGTCGGTTCGGGGTCGGCCGGAGCGGGTTCCGCGGGTGTTTCTTTGGGCTTTGCTTTAGTCGCCGGCGTTTCTACGACGCCGAGATCTGTCACCAGTGCGGTGCTGCGCAGCATCAATGAGTCGTCAGTCGACGAAGACATGTAAGCCAGAACGATGCTGGTGAAGAAGAACATCACCGTGATCATCCACGTTGCTCGGGACATGAAATTGCCGGCGCCGCGGCCGCCGAAGACCTGCTGAGCTCCCGCGCCACCGAGGGCGGCTCCGATGCCTCCGCTCTTGCCGGGCTGGATCAGCACGGTGAGCATGAGGAAGATGCATGCAACGATGTGCAAGACGGTAACGGGGGTATGGAGAACTTCGAGCATGGCGATTCTAGGATCGGTCTCAGCCGGAGCTTCTCGCGATATTTGCGAAGCTTTCAGCGTTGAGGGATGCGCCACCCACTAGCGCACCATCAATGTCGGTGCACGCCATAAGGCTGGCTGAATTCCCGGGCTTTACGCTGCCACCGTACAAAATTCGTGTAATTTCAGACAGTTGAGTGGAATCCCGGGCTAGTCGGGCGCGAATGGCTGCGTGGACTTCCTGGGCCTGCTCCGGCCCCGCCACCTTCCCGGTGCCGATGGCCCAGATCGGTTCATATGCGATAGTGGTGAGACCGGGCTCCGCGCTCGACTCGCCGATGGCATCGATGATGGCGTCGACCTGACGATGAACCACATCCAGAGTCGTTCCTGCCTCCCGTTGTTCCAGGGTTTCGCCTACGCACGCGATAGGTAACAGACCCGCTGCGAGGGCGGATTTGACCTTGAGGCCAACGCTTTCATCGGTGTCACTGAAATGTTGCCGGCGTTCGCTGTGGCCTACGAGTGTCCAACTGCACCCAGACTCCAGCAGCATCTGGCAGCTGACTTCGCCGGTATAGGCGCCGCTCGCCTCAAAATGCGTGTTCTGGGCGGCGACCTGTATGCGCGAGCCGTCCAGCTCGTGCGCCACAGCCGCCAGTGCCGTGAACGGCGGGGCGACGACAAGATCCACCTTGTCGATATCTGCCAGCGAACGCCGCAGCTCCACGGCGAGTTCGCAGCCGGATGCTCCGCCGTGAAACATCTTCCAGTTGCCGACGATGAGGGGTTTTCTTTCCGCCATGGGGCGAACCATAGAGGGAGTTGGTGATTCTGCAAACAGTCCGGGCGCCGTTCCGGCCCGTCACTCTGGCAGTTGCTCTGCGGGATCGATGGGGCGCGGCGTCGTACGCAGCGCTTCGACGCCTGGCAACTGCTTGCCCTCGATGAGTTCCAGCGCTGCTCCCCCGCCGGTAGATATGAAATCGAGCTGGCTCGCCAAGTTATCACCAGCCGCGCGAACTGCAGCGGCGCTGTCTCCGCCACCTACCACGCTGAACGCTTCCGTCTCGGCCAGGGCGTGGGCGATACCAGTGCTACCGGCGGCGAAGGCGGGATTCTCGAACAACCCCATCGGGCCGTTCCAAAATACCGTCTTGGCAGCGGCAATTTCGGCGCTGAAGCTTTCCACGGTCTTGGGCCCAATATCCAGGGCCATCGAGCCGCTGGTGAGGCCTCCGACGGCTACAGTGCCGGAGTTGGCGTCCGCGCTGTCGGCGACCACGAAATCCGACGGAAGGAGCAACTTGGTGCCCGCGTCGCGCGCCTTTTCAATCAGCGTGCGGGCCAGGGGCAAACCATCGGCTTGCAACAAGGACTCCGCCATCTCTCGTCCGGTCGCTGCGGCGAAGGTATTTGCCATGGCGCCACCAATGCAGAGCGCATCGCTTTTCACGATCAGACGCTCGATGACTCCGATCTTGTCACTAACTTTCGCTCCGCCGAGTACTGCGACGAAGGGTTTCTGAGGTTGCTCCAGGAGTCGGGCGAGGGATTTTAGCTCGTCGCGAAGCAGGAAGCCCATGCCGCGCTCCGGGATGAGTTTCGGCAGGGCGCTGACGGACGCGTGGGCTCGGTGAGCCGCGCCAAAGGCGTCGTTGACGTAGACGTCGAATAGATCAGATAGGTCTCTTGCGAAGCCTTCGTCGTTCGATTCTTCACCGGGATGAAAGCGGAGATTTTCCAACAAACAGAGCTGTCCTGCACGTAGCTCGCCGATGACCTTGACCGCCGCATCGCTCAGACAGTCGTCCGGCAAGAAGACTTCCCACCCACCGAGCTCGCTCAGCTTCGCCGCGCATGGTTCCAGGCTCAGGCTGTCGACGGCGGTGCCTTTGGGTCTGCCCCGGTGCGAGCCAAGAATGACACGCGCCCCACGCTCCAATGCGTGAGCGATTGTCGGTATCGCCCGTTGGATGCGATCGGCGTCGGTTATTTCGCCCGTTTTCTTGTCGAAGGGGACGTTGAAGTCGACGCGAATGAAGACTCGACGATTTTCGATCTCAAGTTCGTCTATGCACTGGATCCCGTCAAGCTGAGTCGTCATGGCGGACATCGCATACCGGCGAAAATTGGGGGTCGCAAGTGTCGCTTGTGCGGGCCTCGTCGTTCCCGGCAAACGCCGCTCGAGTTCCGCTTTCGGTACACCTGCGGGACCGCCGCAATGAGCAGAATGCCGTCCAGCCCTCGGGCCAGCCCCGGCGAAATCGTCCAATCTGCGGCAGAACGTCCAGACGCCGCACAAACAGCTAGGCGCGGCTCGAAATTAGCTGAGCTAAATCGAGCATTCGGTTGGCGAAGCCCCACTCGTTGTCGTACCAGGCGGAGATCTTGCAGAAGCGGTCGCCGAGCACCACCGTCTGGGTGGCATCGAAAATGCTCGAGGCGGGGTGACTGATGAAGTCGCAGCTCACGAGTTCTTCCTCAGTGTATTCGAGATAGGGGGCCAATTCCCCGTGGCTGGCCGCTGCCCGCATGGCTTCGTGGATAGCGTCTCGGCTGACGCTCTTTACCGTTTGAAGAGTGAGATTCACTAGAGACACGTCCAGCACCGGGACGCGGAATGCGACGCCGTCGAGTTTGCCGGCCAGTTCTGGGATGACTTGACTCACGGCGCGCGCAGCCCCGGTCGTTGTCGGAACGATGCTCGTTGCCGCCGCGCGCGATCGTCGCAAGTTCCCCGCCTGGTGCGGCACGTCCAGCAGACTTTGATCATTGGTGTACGCGTGCACCGTAGTCATCAAGCCGCTCTCGATACCGAACTCGTCGAGCATGACGCGAGCTAAGGGAGCCAGGCAGTTGGTGGTGCACGAGGCGTTGGAGATGATCTGGTGACGGTCGGCATCGTAGGTTGCGTCGTTGACGCCCATCACGATGGTGTGGTCGTGATTCTCCGCTGGCGCACCGATGATCACTTTGCGTGCTCCGGCGTCCAAGTGAGCCCGGGCCCGATTGGCATCGGTAAACAGCCCGGTGCACTCCAAGACAATGTCGACGCCCAGCTCGGACCAATTGAGAAGCGCCGGGTCCCGTTCGGCGAGAACCCGAATGGAATGACCGTCGGCGTCGAAGCCTGTCGGCGTTTCGACGCTGGGGCGATTCAACGGCCCGTGAGCAGAGTCGTAGCGGAGGAGATGGAGGAGCGTAGCGGGGTCGGACAGGTCGTTGACGGCAACGATCTTGAGATCGAGCTGCTCGGTGCCCTGACGCTCCAGCCAATTGCGCAATATGCACCGCCCGATGCGTCCGAAGCCGTTGATGCCGATTGTTGTCATTGCCAAATCTACAAGTCGCGGAGAACGCCGACCCGGTGAGGATCAGTGTAGTGTGCGGGGCGTAGCGTGTAGCATGACTTGGCCCAATGGGTGGAGCGAGCGCGTATTGCGCGCTCATTCTGCCTCGCGATGGGGCTGTCTGGCAATTCGGGCCGAGCCCACGGCTGAGCGCGAGCTCGCCGGCGGCTCACCGTGACGCGCCGTTTGGGCGATCTATCGTTTGGGCCAGCTACCTCGCTGGCTGTCGAGTCCGCACGGATGCCGGGATCTGAACCGTGGGATGAGTGCCGAGGATCTGGTACATCGTAAAGGGAGCGGCTTTGCCCTTGAGCTGGGCCGGAGGCATCTCTTCGTAGGCAAATTTCCCTTTAAGATCGTCCAGGGTCTCTTGGCTGACGATGATCTGACCGCCTTCGGCCACGCCGCAGAGCCGGGCACTGGTGTTCACGGTGTCGCCGATAACCGTGTAGCTGAGCGCCTTGGAGCTACCGATGTAGCCGGCGACCAGAGGACCGGTGTGGATACCGATGCCGACACTGAGGGCGGCCTGATTTGAGGCGACTCGATTCTTGTTGAAGAATTCGAGAGTCCGAATTTGTTCGATGGCGCATGAGACGCTGCGCAGGGCGTCGTCCTCGGCGAGTACCGGCGCTCCCCAGAGCGCCATAATGCCGTCACCCATGAACTTGTCGAGGGTGCCTTCGTACTTGAAGATCAATTCGACCATGTGCTCGAAGTAGTCGTTCAGCATCTCGACGATGCCTTCAGGATCGGCGCCGTCGCTCATGCGGGTGAAGCCACGGATGTCCGAATTGAACACGGTGCAGCGCTTCACGAGGTTGCCTCCCTTTTTCACGATCATCTCGCCGGAGAGCACCTTTTCGGCAACGTTGGGCGAAAGCAGTCGGCTGAAGCGTTCCCGGGCGACGATCTCTTGCTGTACCTTCTGCCCAAGAATGTTGATCTCGATGAACATCGCTGCCTGGGCTGCGATGGAGGTCACCATTTCCATGTCCTTGGGCTGAAACTGAGCGAGAGTTTCGCTGTCGAGCCAGATGACACCAAGAATTTCATCGTTGTGCAGTAGCGGCGCCACGATGGCGGAGCTGATCCGGTTGAGGATCATGCTCTTGCCCTTGGAGCCGGCAAAATCCATCGCCGCGTCGTGGGTTAGGACTGTCGCGCGCTCCTTGATTACGTGATTCAAGATCGTGCTGGATACTGTGATCGAAGACTCAGAGCCGTCTCGTCGCAGGCTGGCTCCGGGCTTCAGCTCTCCGTCTTTCTCTTTGAGAAAGATCACGCCACGGTCTGCGCGAACGAACCGGAACATGCTGATCAGGATTTGGTTCAGCAGCTTGTCGAGATCTCGCGTCATGGAGATCTCGCGGGACAGCTCGTGGTTCAGCCGCAGGCGCTCGTAGTCAGCGGCCAGCTGTTTGGGATCGGTGGCGAGCTGGTCGTACGGGACGAAGCCCTTTTCCGTGGCTGTGATCTGGGTGCCGATGGAGCGCCCAGCGTCGCTGACGTCCACTCGGGTCTGGCTGCTGGGGTGTGTGCCAGGTGCCGAGCCCGGCAACGGGGTACCGGCGGGCGTGAAGCCCTGACGAGCGGCGGGTTGTCCTTGGCCGTGAGAACCGAGGGTGGCGGCTTGCACCGACGCGGGTTGCATGGCGGGAGCGGGCGCTACCCCTGCGGTGCTGGGTTGTTGTTGATAGGAACGGGGAGCTTGCTGCGATCCGGGTGGGTGCGCTCCGGGGGCGTTTGCATTCGGCGCTGGTTTGTCGGATTGCCAAGCGGGTGCCTGCTGCAAGCCAGCTGTTTCTTCGAATCGGGCGCGGGTGGCGCCCAACACGATTTCGTCGCCGTGTCGCAAGGCGCGTTCGCCGCTGACTCGCTCGCCGTTGACGTAGGTCCCGTTGAGACTGCCGAGATCCTGGAGAACAAAGGAGCCGGCGCGTTGGATGACGCGGCAATGCTCCTTGGACACAATCTTGTCCAAGAGCTGGATCGTATTGCTCGGATGCCGCCCGAGAGAGTTCTCTGGCAGCAGCTCGACAACCTGCTGTCCCTCAGGTGTGGTGAGAGTGAGCCGACCCATGAGGTTCTGAGGCTAACCGTGGTGCTCGCTCAGGACAAGCCAAGTTGGCTTGATACGCCCGGCGACATTCCGTAAGTAGCGGTGGTTTCCCGCAGGGGAGGTCTGTCTGGGCCGGTTCTGGGCCCTCTCCGGCTGGCCGCCTCAGCTCAAGCGGTCGGCCAATGGCGGTCCCAACTCGGGGTCAAATTCAGGTTAGACTCGTGCCATGACGCAATCAGATGGCAGGGGCGGGCACATTTTAGCTATCGATCAGGGGACTACGGGCACTACGTCGCTGGTGATGTCGACCACGGGAGAGACCCTCGGCCGGGAAAATTTCGAGTTTCCTCAGTACTTTCCGGAGCTCGGCTGGGTCGAACACGATCCCGAGGAGATTTGGGAGAGCGTGCGGTTGTCCGTCCGGGGAGCTCTCGCGGCGGCGGGTGTGCAGGCCACCGACATCTCTGCGGTGGGCATCACTAATCAGCGGGAGACCACGGTGCTGTGGCAGCGGTCGGATAGTCGCCCCGTTCATCGGGCAATTGTTTGGCAGGATCGCCGGACCGCGGGCCGCTGTCAGGAATTGCGTGAAGCGGGCGAGCTGGACCGAGTGCGCGAGGTGACGGGACTGCTCCTGGACCCGTATTTTTCCGGGACCAAGGTTGAGTGGATTCTGGATCATGTGGACGGTGCGCGCACGGCCGCCGATGAAGGCAAGCTCGCCTTCGGCACCGTAGACAGCTTTCTGATTTGGCGAATGACGGGTGGCCAAGTGCACGCGACGGACGCGACCAATGCCAGCCGTACGTTGTTGATGCGCCTGGATGACCAAAGTTGGAACGCCGCGCAGTGTCAGCTGCTTCGGATCCCGGAGTCCGTCCTGCCGAAAATATTGCCGTCAGCTGCAGATTTTGGCGTGACTCGAGGTTTGGATTTTTTGCCCGACGGCGTTCCTATATCTGGTGTCGCGGGCGATCAGCACGCGGCTCTATTTGGGCAAGCGTGTTTTGCCCCGGGTGAGGTCAAGACGACTTACGGCACGGGAGCCTTTGCCATAATGAATACCGGGAGCCGATTGGTGCGAAGTCGCCATGGCTTGCTCACGACCCTGGCCTGGAAAATCGGCGATGAAGCCGTGTACGCCCTGGAAGGCAGTACCTTTGTTGCGGGTGCCGCGGTCCAGTGGCTGCGAGACGGACTCGGAATCATCGATTCGGCTCCAGAAATAGAGGAATTGGCTCTCAGTGTAGAAGACTGTGGAGGAGTGGTGTTTGTACCGGCGTTGGCGGGGCTGGGAGCCCCCCACTGGGACGCCGACGCGCGCGGACTCATAACCGGGATCACCCGTGGAACGACTAAGGCACATTTAGCTCGGGCGACCCTTGAGGCGATCGCACTGCAAGTGACTGAGCTGACCTGTGCCATGGCCGCGGATTTAGAGAGTGATATTCCTCGCATGCGGGTCGACGGTGGAGCGGCGGCCAACGATCTACTGATGCAAATGCAGAGCGATTTTTCTGGCCTGACGGTGGATAGACCGGCGGAGCTGGAGAGCACGGCTCGTGGTGCCGCGATGTTTGCGGGCATCGGTGCGGGACTGTTCAGTGGACCCGCTGAGGCCGGGCGCATGGCGAAGACCCAGCGCAGCTTTGAGCCTGAGTTGAGTGGCTCCGCACGCAGTCGGGCGATAGCGTCTTGGGATGACGCGGTGCGCCGAAGTCGATCGGTTGAGCCTCCGCGGCCGGGTTGAGTACGTTGATAACGCCAAGGGCGTGACGGTCGCTCCCAGTCGGGGGAACCTAAACAACTACTGAAGCGTCGCAGCTCGGCTGGAGCCCCTGGCGGAGAGCACCAGACAGCCCTACACTGGTTCATAGGACGTCGTGACTAACAAAGATAAATCAGACTCGAACTCTGGCGTCCCGCGTGACGTCCCGGTGGACTGGGAAGCCTTGGAGGACGCGTTTGAAAACAACGCACCCGAAGTGCACAGCTATCTGCAACTGACCACCGGAGAAGTTCTCCGTGTGGTGGACGGCGTGGCCGATCCGGAGATGCACGCGCGCATTGCCACAGACGCCGCCTATCTTCGCGTCGAGCCTGTCAGCTCGCGTGAACAATACCGCTGGATGGAACGCTTCATTCAGATGCTTGACGAGGGTGCGCTCCATCAAGAACTAACTCGTGCGATCGACGGCAAGGGCGCGTTCCGACGCTTCAAAGACGTACTGATGGGATTCGGCACCGAGCGCGAGCGATGGTTCACCTTCCGTAGTGAGCGACTCCGCGTATTTATGGAAGCTTGGTTGGCAGCCCACGCACTGGCCCCTGTTGCGCGCGATGAGTGGGTAGGGGCACTTCGGGAGTCCGCACCGCCGAGCGCTGAGGAGCCGTCCGCTGCGCGGATTGCGGCCGCTGGTATTTCAACCTTGGGCGATGATTTACGGGCCCAACTGGATTCTCTGGGGTCCTCCCTGCCTCCTCGAGATTTGGAAAAAGTCGTCGCCTTCGCAGAGTTTTTGCGAGCCCGGCGTCAATCTCGGCTCACGAAGGATCCGATGACCCAAGTGGTTGCGGCTCGCGGAATTGCGTCTGCCACCCCCGATACCGACGATGACGAACCGACGTCTTCTCGCAAAGTCTCTGCGCAGCGCTAGTTTGTGTTCATTGCAGCCTGGTGCTTGTCGTGCCCGCTGGCAGCCGTGTGCTCACGATTAGAATGGCGTTGATGTTGAGCCGACCCTGCCCTCGCACGGTTCCGTTGCTATTCGCGCTTTGTCTAACGTCTGCGCAGGCCTCTACAGCGCAGGCTCAATCTGAATCTCCAGCTCCAGCCGGTGCCGCGGTGGATCGCGTTGTTGCGCGGTTCAGCGCTCCCGAAATTGGCGGAACCCGTTCGCCGCGTTTTATATACGAGCGCCGCTTGGCCTTCGAGGCTCGCTTGGTGGCTTTGTCCGATCGCAGCCACAAATCCAAGGACGGCAAGTATCGAGAACGCCATCTGCGGCGCGCGATGGAGCGCCATATCGCTGAAACATTGCTGGGGGCGTTGGACATCGTCCCAGCCCCCAGCGCTAAAGATGTGGAGTCCCGGGTACAGGCCGCCAGGCTCGCCTTGTTGCAACGGATTGGGGGCCAGGCCGTATTAGCTGAGGCGGCTCACGCAGAAGGTATCGAACATTCCGAGATTTTTTACATGATGCGACGCCAGGCTCGAGCGAGCATTTATCTGGATCGCATGGTGACACCGATGCTGCGGCCGAGCGAAGCGGAGCTACGCAATGTGCACCGGGGAGTCAGCACGCCATACTCTGCGAAACCGTTCCGCGAAATCGCAGCCGACCTACGGCGTTGGTACGTTGCCAACCGTCTGGCGTCAGCCTTGGCGTCTTTTTATGAGAACGCGAGATCGCGACTGCGACTCGATCTCGTTCCCTGAGGGGTCACCATTTGACCGTGATGCGGGGGGGCTGAATGCCCCCGGCCTTGGCGTTGGTCAACTCGAGGATCACCGGCAGGGTGAGCGCGCCGTGTTTCGTCTTCGCAAAATCGATGTTGGTCTGGCTGAAATCAACATGGGGGACAATTTGCTCGTCTCTGAGGGCGTTGACGACTTCCGGCGAGCCCACAACGGTGATGTCCACCGCGACCGGGCTCAGTGTGAAGTTGGCGTCCGCACCGACGACCTGGACGGGGCGATTCTTGAACTGGGCTTGAGTCTGACGTCGCTCGATCGTCACCTCGACGAAGGCACCTGCTGGGCCCAGGAACGTGACCCGTGGCGGCGGGGGATCCAAAGCGATACGTCGCTTGTGTGTTCCGTCGGTCAATCCAGAGACATCAAAGGCTGCGACTCGGGCAAATTGCATCAACTCGACTTGGGAGCGGGGGCCGACCGCTACCACTGCTGCAGGACTCACAACCGGTTCGCCTTTCACCTGATAACCCTTGACGGGGGTACCCGTGATCGCGGCTTGAATCGTAATGCGATGGGTTTCGACGTCTTGCCAGGCGAGATCGATCGTGGCGGGGTCCACGATCTTTACTTCGACATCCGGCGGGACGCTGAACATGTGTGGCTCGAGGGCGAGTCGTGTGGTCTGGCCGTCTCGGAGATCTAGCTCCAAGGGAGCGATGCCCTGCTGAATCAACGGGTCGATGGCGCGGGTCGTGCCCCTAACCGTAATATGCACAGCTGCTGGCATCGTGGTCATCAATTCGCGCTTTTGCTCTTGGGCCGGCAGGCGCAGCACCACGTCCACTGGAATGGTGCGTTGTTGCTCGTCATGTTGACCTCGCACCGCGAAGGCGAGGCCCAGGGTGAACACCAGGCTGAGGGCTTTGATACCCAGGTTGTCCGTGAGGGCTTCCTTGAGCCAGTTGTTCAAGCGGCTTGCGAATCCAGCTTTCATGCGGGATCGCTTCCGTTGGTCTCTGAATCTGAATCTGAATCTGAATCTGAATCTGAATCTGCCGACTTGCCCGCCGGACCCAGATTGTCTTCGGTGGATGCCTTGGGCATGGGTCGGGTCTCGCCGGTACCTTCTTCAATGCTGGCGGTCAGGGGGGCGCCATCCTCCTGGCTAGCCGACGGTGTGTCCTCTGGCGTGCTCACTTTGCGCAGGGGAGGTGGCGCGGCTTCGTCTTCGTCGTCTTCCGAGGGTTCCTGAGCGCTCTTGCGCAACGGGGCCGGCGGGGGCGGCTCCGCCTCGATCACATCGCTAACGGCCTCGGTCGCGCCGTCGCTGATGGGGGCACCCTCCTCGGCTTCGGCTTCTGAGGTATGGATTCGGATCGGGCGGGTTTCCGCGTCGACCTCCACCACGGCCTCCACAGGTCTCTCTGGCTCGACCGCGGGGGCGGGTTTTGGCGGCACCGAGGGAACGGATGGACGCCCCGCGAGCTTGGGTGCTTGGGGCTTTTTCTTCTTGGGCCCGGTGGTGGAGAACACCCCGGCTAACGCCGACCGAAGGCCAGGACCGTCGAGATTAGCGACGATGTTGCCATTGAAGCAAAAGCTGATGGACCCGCGCTCTTCGCTGACCACGATGACGACGGCGTCTGTCTCCTCGGTGATACCGAGGGCGGCGCGGTGGCGTGAACCAAAACTGTTATCGGCGACACGGCCTTCGGGCATCGGGAAAAACACGGCGGCTTTGGCGATGCGCAACTCGCGGATGATCACAGCACCGTCGTGCAGCTTGTTCATGGCCTCCGGGACGAACAGGGCCACTAGCAATTCCCGGGTCACGGCAGCGTCGATATTTTGCCCGACGTGTGCCCCGACGAATTCGTCAAGATCGGCGTCCTGCTCGAAGGTGATGATGGCGCCGGTACGGTGACGAGCCAGTGTGGTGGCTGCCTCTACGACTTCTTCGATGACCTTGTCTTCGAAGGAGCGTGCCGCACCGAACTTGGCTCGGCTGCCGACGCGCATCAGCCCGCGGCGAATGTCGTTCTGAAATACGACAACCAAGATCAATATCGCGCTGGATAGGAATGCGCTGAGCAGACTGAGCACCGTGGAGAGCTGGAGTTCTTGTGCCCCCAGGTACAGGGCGAACACCAGGACCATGCCGGCACCCACTTGCACGGCGCGTGTACCTCGCAGCACCAACAAGGCGCGGTAGACGATGTAGTAGGTGATCAGAATATCTAGAACGTCGCGCCCGAATGCCTGGAGTTCAGGCGCTTTATGCAGGTACGCAGTGAGACCTTCAAGCATCCGGCACCTCCGGTGGCTTGCTCGCGGATCCGGTCCCGATGTCTTCGGCGCTAGTGCGAACGGCGCTAGTGCGAACGGCGCCAGTGCGGTCGATCACGGCCAGAGCTTGACGGACTTCGCGGACGTCGTGCACGCGCACGATGTCTGCGCCGCGCTCGGCTGCCAACAAACAAGCGGCGATGGTTCCGCCGAGGCGCTCGGCGGGACCCGAAGGATCGACCGACGCGATGAAAGATTTTCGGCCAGGCCCGACGAGCAGCGCGTAGCCTAAATTTCGGAGTTCTCTGAGGCGTGCGAGTATTTCGAAACAGTGGCGGGCATTTTTCGAGAAACCGAAGCCAGGATCAATCGCGATGTCGTTCGGAGATACACCGGCATTGATAGCGCGGTCTGCGGCGATGCGGAGTTCGGCACTGACCTCGGCGGTGACATCGTCGTAGTCATCGTCGGGCCATTCGGAGAAGCCGGACATGTCGGACTGCGGAGCCCGCGAGTGCATGAGCACCAAGGAGGCTCCGTGGGAGGCGGTGACATGAGCCAATTCGGGATTGGCCCCGCAAGAGACATCGTTGACGATACGTGCGCCAAGACTCAGCATGTGGTCGGCCACCTCCGGGTCGGTCGTGTCGATGGACACGACCGCTCCCAGACTCACCGCATGAGCGACGGCTGGTTTCGCGCGATCAATTTGTTGCTGGGCGTCCACCGCTTGGCTTCCTGGTCTCGTGGACTCTGCGCCGATGTCGAGGATGTCCGCTCCTTGTTGAAGGAGTGCTTCAATTCGAGCCTCAGCTTGAGCTCCTGTGTCGAATCGGCCCCCATCCGAAAATGAATCGGGGGTCGCATTGAGCACGCCCATGATCGCGACTCGGCGCAACTTGGAGAGTGACTCAATCAGAGTAAACAGTGTGCCCACATCGAACCAAACTAGCAAGCTCGAGTCGAAGGGCAAATCACTAAGATCACCCGCCAGTTTCGCACTATGGCGTAGGGGCTTACGCGGTTTGGAAGCCGCGCGCGGCGGGCAGCTGCGGGGAGAACCTGGCGAGCTGGCTGTCCGGGGGCCCTGTTTCGTTTTGTACTTCGGTCAGCAGTTAGCGGGGGACTTACAGCCCGACTTCGATCTGGGCATATGAAACAGGCCCGCTACCAGCGCGGCAGGCGTTGCAGACCTGATTCTGACGGGGTATTCCTTCGGGAGCGCGATCCCCGGGTCGCCCTCCGTCAGCTCATGTTGCGAACCCGCGTTAGAGCCGGCCCCATCGCGGGCCTTGTGCTCAGCATTGTTGCTGCGGCGTTGTTCACGTTGATCCACGTCGGCGACTTGCTGGTCAGCGCCTATCAGCCGGAACTCGGGGAACTGGCGCCGACCACCCTCCGTAGCCCCTACACGCCTCGTCCCGCGATGGATGTCGAGGGAGTGCCTGAGGCGGCGATCCCGTCCCACGTCAATTTCACGATCCCCCGGGGCCAACTGCTGGATCCAGATTCTCCTGGTCACCGCACGGCGGTGGCGATGGCCAAGATGCGGCGTCCACCGAGCCTGGTGGGCACGCTGGGCGTGTTCCTGATCTTCTTTACTCTGTCGATGACCCTCACATCCTACCTTCGGAAGTTCGGGCAGAACCGGTTGAGGCTCGTGAGAGCGCAGATCGGGCTGTTTGTCGCCATGGGGCTGATGATGCTGGGCTCGAAGCTGCTCCTGCTCTTCACGCCTCTGCCGGAGTTTTGGATCCCCTTGGCGGCTGTTCCGCTGTGGGTGGCGACCAGTTTCGACCGCCGCACGGGGTTCATTGTGACGGTGGTGCTCGCCTTCTGTGTCGCGACACTAATGCGGTTCGATATGTTGCTGCTCAGCGTGCTGCTGGTTCGCGGCATGGCGACGATCCTCCTCTATCTCGATCGTAAGCACCCCAAACATATGCTCAGTGCCGGTGTGTTCGGTGGGCTCAGCACGGCGGCTTTGTTCGTGGCCATGATGGTCACTATCGAGGGGCGCTTCGACGTGTTGGCGGATCTGAAAGATCCGATGCAGTCGCGACTGCTCGCCTGCTTGGGCGGTGGCGTGCTGTCGGGCGTCATTGGCATGATGTTTCGCTCCCCCGCTGAACGGCTCATGGGGAACGTGCCTCGCGAGCGTCTACTAGATCTGACGGATCTTGAGCAGCCGCTGCTCAAGAAAATGATGAAAGACGCTCCCGGATCCTGGGAGCACTCCCGGGCAATGGCGAATCTCGCGGAGGTGGCTACCAGCGCCATCGGCGGCGACGCTTTGCTCACTCGGGTCGGCGCCTACTATCACGACCTGGGCAAGAGCGTTCAGTGCAAATACTTCGTCGAAAACCTCGGTCCCGGTGAAAAAAGCCCCCACGACGACTTGGAGCCCGACGTCAGCGCGGACGCGATCATGGCGCACGTGGTGTTGGGTACCCGTATTTTGCGGGAGGGCAACATCCCGGAACCCGTTGTGGAGTTCGCCTACACCCACCACGGGACTCAGCTCGTCGAGTATTTCTGGAATCAGTGCAAGGCCCAGGGCAACCCCCGTCGCTTGGACGAGTCCCACTTTCGTTACCCGGGGATGAAACCCCAGACGAAGGAGACGGCGATCCTCATGCTGGTGGATTCCATCGAGGCGGCATCGCGTACGGTCGACAATCCCGATCGGGAAAAGTTCGAGACCATGGTTCAGCGCATCCTGTTCATGAAGCTTAAAGCAGGGCAGCTGGATGAGTCTGGGCTCGACATGGCGGATCTGAGCATCGTGGTGAATCGCGTCGTCGATATGTTGGTGAACATGAATCACCACCGCATCAAGTACCAGTGGCAGGCGGAGCAGGCCGAACAGTTCGGCGTCCCCTCAGAGGTGATGCAACGCCGTTCCGCGCCGGAGATTGAAGTGCGTGACACGAGCGTAGAGAGCGTTTTTCCGGGACCGACGGAGGCTGAAGACGGCGAGCCGCCGGAGGATGGCAGCACGGAACAGCCGCCGCCCGGCAGCACAAGTAAACGAAGTCTTCGAAGCGTTCGTTGAGGATTCCCGCAGTGACAGAACAATCGGGCCAGGCATTTTGGCCGACGCGCAGTTTGACTTCGGTGTTCGCGGGGCGCCGCCGCCGCTTGATGGAGCGCCTTGCTGGGCCGATATTATTGGCTTCGGGCATTCGACGCGTCCGAAATTTTCGATTGAATCTGTACCCACTGCGCAGTGAGAGTCATTTTCTGTACTTAGTCGGGCGACATTTTGACGGCAGTTTCTTGTTGCGAGAGGACGACCGGTGGGCGCTGTACACGGCGCCGCCGGATCCCGCGGATACTCTGTGGACGGGGCCGACGCCTGGCTTGGATGAGCTTGTGTCCGAATTGGGCATCGAGGTGCTGCCCTTGTCGGAACTGTCGCCGCCAGCAGACTGTGCGTGTTTGCCGCCCCAAGACACGGAAGCCGCGGATTGGCTCAGCCAATTGCTCGACCGCGATATCGATGCCGGAATGGGCGCAGAAGTTGTCGATGCCGATGCCGAGCTCGCCGACGCGATGATCGAGCTACGCCTGAAGCATGACGACGGCGCGATGGCTCAGCTGAGGCAAGCGGCGACGGTGACAGTTGCTGCGCACCGTGCGGGAATGAGTGCGACCCGAGGCGCTCGCCGCGAAGCGCACGTCACAGCGGCGATGGAATCTGTGATTACAGCTTCGGGCATGACGACTGCCTACCATTCGATCGTGTCTGTTCGAGGCGACATCTTGCACAATGAGTCCCACGAAGGGCAGCTTCACGACGGCGAGTTGATTCTCGCGGACGTCGGAGCGGAATCCCTTGAAGGTTTCGCTGGGGATGTGACGCGTGTTTGGCCTGTCAACGGGCGCTTTTCCACGACTCAGCGCGAACTGTACGACGTGGTACTGCGGTCACAACTTGAGGCGATCGAACAAATTCGGCCAGGTCAGCGCTACCTAGAAGTCCACCGCACAGCCGCTCGAACGATGTTGCAAGGCTTGGTCGAGCTGGGAATATGCCGGGGCGACCCCGCGGAACTGTACGAACGGGGAGTGGCGGGCGTGTTCTTTCCCCATGGCGTGGGGCATCTGCTGGGACTCGACGTGCACGACATGGAGGATCTGGGCGATCGCGCTGGGTACGCGCCGGGGCGGGAGCGCCTGACGGCACCCGGGGATGCTCAACTCCGTCTCGATCGCGATCTTGAGGCGGGCATGGCCGTTACTGTTGAGCCTGGCTTTTATCAAGTGGCCGCGATCCTGGAGGATGAGACTAGCATGGCGCCCTTTGCCGACGCTATCGATCGCGCGCAGCTGGCGAAATTCTCCGACGTACGTGGCATCCGAATCGAAGATGACGTGCTGGTGACGGACCAACAACCAGAAGTTCTAACTGCGGCCCTCGGCAAGACCGCAGACGAAATAGAAGACCTGATGGCGCCGGCGTCCCGCGGCAGTGCCGGCTAGCCAATCCGCATCACCAGCTTGACGCGTGGCGAGGTCAAGCTGGCGCAACTCCCTACGGGTTTTTCGGATTCGCCTTCGTTGTTTCGAACAGTCGCAGTCCCTAGGCTCGCGCTTTGCGTAGTCGGGACTCGGCTTCGAGGATGGTATCGCTCCAGCTGGGGTCCACGGGGGCGACTAGGGCGATGAGATCTTCTGCAGAGCAGTCGGCCACCATGGCCTCACGAGCGGCAGCCGATCCCGTGAGCAGATCGAAGGCGGGAATTTCGCTCTCGAACTCGTAGGTCTCAGTTCGGAAGGCGAACTGTTCCGGAGCCTGAGCTTGAGCGAGGGACAGGAGCGACAGGTAGGTGGCGACGGGGCGGAAGGACTGTTCGTGAGTCACCGTGAGGAACACCCCGTGGCACATCTCGCCTGCGTGTTTCTCGAAACTCGGCTTGAAGGACGCGGTTCGCACCTCCACTCCCGGCAGCGCGGCGTCGTTCATGTCTGCACACAGTTTTGCCGCGTTGAGGAAGGGGGCACCGACCAAGCGGAAGGGGAGGGTCGTTCCGCGTCCTTCGGACAAGTTGGTTCCTTCGACCAAACAGCCGCCGGGATACACAAGTGCCGTATCGCTAGAGGGCATGTTGGGCGAAGGAGGGGAGAAGGGGCGGCTCCAGGCGTGGGCGGTCTGATGCCGCTCCCAGCCTCGCGTGCTGACAACGCTCAGTGCTCCGTCTTTACCGAGTTCAATTTCGTCTCGGGCGAACACGTAGGCGAGTAGTTCACCAATGGTGAGGGAGTGGCGGATCGGAATGGGTTCGAGCCCGACGAAGGACGTGAAACCCTCGGCCTGGGCTTTGCCCTCGGCCGCGCTGGGAGATCCCGACAGGGGGTTGGGGCGGTCCAACACGACAGTATGCACTCCCGCTTTGTGGGCGGCGCGGGCCGCCAGCAATGCGGTCCAGACGTAGGTGTAGTAACGACTGCCGACGTCGACCAAGTCGATCACCAATACGTCGATGCCTTCCAGATCTTCGGGGCGTGGCTTGAGGGATGCCTTGTCCTCACCGTAGAGACTGATCAGTTTCGGACCGTCGTCGGTGTCGGGGGTGGCGACGGCTTCTTCGGCTTGGGCGGCTCCCGCCATGCCGTGCTCCGGAGAGAAGAGCCGAGTCGGGTGGACGCCTAGCTCGTCCAAGACGCCGATCAGGTCTCGCCCGTTCTTGTTGACCGCGGCGGCATGGGTCAGCGCGGCGACCCCGCCCCCACGCAGTCGCTTGCGGAGTTCGGACAGCTCGCCGTTTGAAAGTCTATCGATGCCCCACATAAGAAAATCCTCAGTCTGAATAAGCTCAGTGTTAATAAGTGGTTAATGGTGCCGCTCCGGGCGGTCTTAGCTACGCAATTCGTTGCAAAGGAGTCCCCGCCGGGGTAGCATTTTTTGCAGAGTGAGACGCATCTTAGTAGTCGACGACGAGGAAAACATCCGGCTTGTCCTGAAAACTCTCCTCAAGCGCAATAGTTACGAGGTGGAGACTGCGGCCAGCGGGGAGGAAGCCCTCAATCTGGTGGAAAGCTTTGGTCCTGACGTCGTCTTGACGGACGTCAAGATGCCACGAATGGGAGGGCTGGATCTGCTCGCCACCCTCAAAGCCAAGGGCAACGACGCCACGGTGATCGTCATGAGCGCCTACGGAAACGTGGATCAGGCGATCGATGCCATGAAGGCCGGCGCGTACGACTACATCCAGAAACCGTTCAAGCCAGACGAAGTCGTGCTCGTATTGCGCAAGGCCGAGGAACGGGAGCTGCTGCGTAAGGAGAATCGGGCCCTCCGAGCGGAGATCCGCAAGGAGCACCAATTCGAAGGCATTCTCGCGAAGAGCGGTGCGATGGAAACGGTATTTCGCACCATCGCGAAGATCGCCGATTACAAAACGACGGTACTGGTCACCGGAGAGAGCGGCGTGGGCAAGGAGCTCGTCGCCCGAGCTATTCACTCGGCCAGCGGTCGGAAATCTCATCCCTTCGTTGCCGTTAACTGCGGTGCGATTCCAGAGAATTTGTTGGAGAGCGAGCTCTTCGGGCATCGAAAAGGGGCGTTTACAGATGCCCACCGGGATCGCGAAGGTTTGTTCGAGAACGCTCACAGAGGCACGTTGTTTCTAGACGAGATTGGCGAGTTACCCGTAGCCCTCCAGGTGAAATTGTTGCGGGTACTCGAAGGCGATCCGATTCGCAGACTCGGGGAAACGAAAGGCGTCGAAGTCGACGTACGCATCGTCGCGGCGACAAATCGTGACCTCACGAAAGAGACCGAGGCCGGTCGCTTTCGTGAGGACTTGTTCTATCGGCTCAATGTTTTGCCGATTCATGTCCCGCCGCTTCGCGACCGACGGGAAGACGTGCCGGTGCTCGTCGATTACTTCATCACGCGCAACAACGTGCGCCTGGGCACGGACATTCGGGGGTTGGATACCGAGTCCCGACGACTGCTCTATGAGTACGTCTGGCCCGGCAACGTTCGGGAACTGGAGAACACCGTGGAGCGCGCGATGGTGCTCGCTGAAGGCGCGCAAATCGTCGCAGTGGATTTGCCCGAGCGTATCCGTGAAGCTCAGGACTCCGTTCAGATGCAATTGGCGAGCGGTGAACTGAGTGTAAAGAAGACGACACGAATCATTGAAGAGATCCTCATTCGTCGGGCCCTTCAAAAGACCAAGGGCAATCGGACTCGGGCCGCAGAAGTGCTCGAGATTAGCCACCGGGCGTTGCTTTACAAGATCAAGGATTACAAGGTCACGGATCTCTAGACGTTGAATCCGGAGACAGGATATGGACCGCGGCGCGTTCGCCTGCGGACGGAATGTTTGAGTGAGAGAGCGCCTCGAGTCGGCGACGGCGACAGTTAGTAGCGGAAGCCCGGATGCTCCATTACGATACGCGGCATGAAGCGAGTAATTATCGTCACGGTGGGGCTAGCGCTCAGCGCTTGCGGGGGACTTAGCGAAACCGGTCAGGGTGCCAAGACGCCCGAGGAGATCCTCGAAGAACAGCTTCAGCTGGCCGAGGATGACGAGAAAAACGCCAAGGACGACAAGTACGCCGACGTCGAGCACGAAACCATTGCCTTCGATAAACGCCAGGCCAAGATGGAGCTTCAGCGCGCCACGCGGTCAGCGGAGAGCTGCACCGGTGTCGTCGAGGGTAAGGACGAACCTCGCGGTGACTTCAATGTCCAAATTCGATTTGAGCCGGATGGTTCGGTCCATAGTGTCTCCCTGCCGTCTCCGCTGGATGGCAGCAAGACCGGTAACTGCGTCACGAAGGGCTACAAACACGTCAAGGTGCCGCCGTTTGATGGCGAGGCCGCTGATGTGAATATTGAGATCGAACTGAAGGATCCCGAGCAAGAAGAGGAGTAGTCCTCCCCGCGGGTTCGTCTATCTTGACTGCGTAGCTTCATCACTGGATCGTGCCCGCTTGGGCCCCTCGCGATTGTGGGGCTAAATCCAGGAGACGGCGAGTACGAATAGGCTCGCGAGGAGGCCTGCAGCCACGACTGCCGTCAGTTCCCACAGCGCGTCCTGGTGGTCGTCGGTGCCGAACTCCAATGGGCTCAGATCTGAAACCAAGGGCTCTCTTTTGGAGGAAAGCGCCCGATTGGCATGCTCCAGAGCGAAATCGATCTTCTGTTGGTTCACTTGGAGCCGAGCATAGGGGCCGAAATGACGAGTGTCGAGCTTGTACGCTGCGATGCGTTAAACTGGGGCATATATTGCGATTATCCGAGATCAGCTTTACGATCTGTCCCTAATTGGTACCGAATCGTGCCTGTCCCACGCGGGCCCACCACTCGCGGTAACGCGATTGCGCCTTGGCCCGCTCCTTCTTGGGAAGGTCGCTGTAGTAGCCGAAGTATTCTTTTGTCATGTGTTTCAGTTCGTCGCCGGCGGCGCTGCGAACCTCTAGCGCGTCGTGCCCGAGAGCGTCGATCAGCCACTCAATGCGATCGCGATTCTGGTTGCTCGCCCACCACTTTTGCCACTCGGAGGACCGCTGTTTGAAATTTTGCCGAGCCAGGGTGAGTAAACCCCAGTGCGCGGATTGAGCGATGCTTTCGGCTACGTCGTCGAGAAGTTGAATCAACTTCGGGATCGCTCGTTTTTCGCGTAGCTCCACCAAACATTCCAGAGCTGCGATGCGAGCGTACATGTCTTGGCCAGTGTCCACCATGGCTTGGCACAAGCCGTCGCGGATAATGGCTCGCGCTTCGCTCTGGGGATCGAGCAGTCTCGCGGCATCCACTACGGACTTTCGCACAGTGGGGTCAGAATCTAGCGAGCGGCGTACGATGGCTTGGGCGCCTTCGATCGTCGGTATCTCCCCGAGCAAGCGGGTGCTCCAGGCGCGGACGGACGGACTCTTATCGTTCGTTCGCACGATAAGAAATGGCACCGCCTCTTCGCCGATCTCCGAAAGCAAACTCAAGATGGGTCCGGCTTCGGATGCGGCGATCGGGCCCGGGATAGACGAATCGTGTCGAATCGGACCGGGAAATTCTGCGACCAAGGCGCCGGCGGCGGATCCGCCGAGTTCTCGCAGGGTCTGCATGGCGTTTGAATCGCCGTCGAGCAATTTGGATACGAGAGCCGCCATGTCCGAGCTCTGGTCGACAATCACCGACGGCAATCGATGTTCACCAGAACTGTGTCGGTTGCGCTGCACCGGCGGGTCGTCGTGTCGCAGGTCGGGCAAGGTTTCGGGCTGGCGCGGCGCGGCGCTGGACGTAGCCATTGACGACGGAGAGGGCATGGGATCGTCGGGGATGTCCCACTCGCTCAAGGGCGGGGCTTCTTCTTCAGACTCCTGCTCGTCGGTTTTGTCGGAGCTCTCGGCGACCGGCGGTTCGCCGGTCGGCACTTGCATCTCTTTGAGTTTTGCCTGGACGACCTCCGGGGCCCGAGTGGTCAGCTCGTCGTTCGGCTGGATCGCCGGAGCGATCTCAACCTTGGGCTGTGCCATCGACTCGTGCACCTTGGGGGCAGCATCAGGCTCCGTCTCGGGCTTGGCGGCCTCCAGCACTGGTGCGGACGGCTCGATGGCATTCGGCGCTGGTGAAGACGGGGTGGATGCGGACGGATTTTCGGACGCGGCGGTGCCGGCAGTTGCGGGCTCCGAGGGATGCTCGGCAGGGGAGGATGGGGGGTGAGTGCTCCCCGTGGGGGCGGCTGCTCGGCGGGTGCTCGGGGGTGATATTTCAAGCGCCCTGGCGAGCGTTTGAGCGCGGGTTTCCGGTGGCGGGCGTGGCTCAAAGTTCGAGCCGCGGGCGGGCAATGGCCGCAGCGCCGAGCGAACGGCTTTCTTCCGCAGCATGATGACGTGCTCAAGAGCGGATGCCACGAGAGGAGCGAAGGCCAACACGTCGCCCACAGCTTCCAAATTCACGCTGTCGCGACCGTGATCGCCGTAGAGAACAAGCACGCACCGCGTCTTTACGAGCGTGGGCAGCAACAGGATTTGTTTGCCGATAGGGCGCTGGAGATTATTCGCTAGATCAGCGTCGAGTCCGTCGGGCTCGAGACGGGTGAGGAGCCAGTTACCGCGCTCGATAACCCGAGAGATGGAACTGGGCAAATCGAGCGGGACGCCGATGCCGGCCACCAGGGAGCTGGGCGCGCCCGGCCCATCAGCGATACGGCCTTCGGCGAGATCGCCGTGCACGGCGAAGATCGCGGTGTACTCAAAATATTGCGAGGCGAAGTGAAGGAAGGCGGAGAGCACGTCGTCGCGCGTCTTCGCTTCCAGCAGATCTTTTTCGGCGCGTGCCGGCGTGTAGGGACCCCGAGGTTTGGGACGAGTTTTCGCCTGACGGGCTGCCGGAATAGCGGAGCGGCGGAGGGCTGTCGTCACGGGTTGTGGGCTGTCGGTAGTGGCTTGTGTCGCCGTGGCGTGTATCGCCGTTGGACGTTGGGTGCCACCGGGCACGGCCACTGGCTGTGTCGACGTGGGCATGCCGCCCGTGGCGGTTTTTGGAATTGGTGCGGGCGAAATAGGGATGGCGGGCGGAGCGACGCTGGGCGGCCGAACGCGCATGGCAGGAGGCCGTTCGGTATCGCCGCTTTGTCGGATCGGTTCGGGAGGGGACGATGGCGGCGGTGGAGCGCCGGTACCCGGGCGGGTGTCCCGACGCACCATCGGTGCACCTCCGGCGGTCGCGCCGGTGCCGGTCGCTCCAGGTAGTGCGATGGGGGGCACGGTCGGGGGCTGGGGCAACGACACGAGATCTGGCGCACCCAACACTGATTTGGCTGGCGCTGGCTCAGGCTGAATGGATTGGGGTTGCGTGCCTTGCAGTCGAATGAGCACGGCTTGGCAACGTGAATCCAAGGGGAGACCGTAGTCTCTGGCGATCGCTTGCCGCACTCGCGGCAACGGGGTGACATGCTGCTCAATGCGCACACCGAGGGCTGAGCTGACGTCGTCTTCGACCGCCATCGGCATGGGTTCGGCGACCGCGACCATTAGACAATCGCCTTCTCGTCCCATCGGGTAGATGCCGTAGCGGAGCGCAACGTCTCCCGGGACGAGACCGAGCACCGCGTGGGCGCTGGTGGGCAGCGCGCCGATCGGCGCCGGTGGTAGCTGAAAACTCTCCGCGAGAGATTGAGTGAGCTCGGGTTCGTCGAGCGCGCACAGCTCAAGCAAGTTGGTGACGAGATCGCCGCCGTAGAGCACCTGCCGTGCGAGCGCTTCTTGGACGTCGCTGGTGGAGGCGACTTTCCGCTTAATTAGCAGTGAGCTGAGCGCCGGCATGCTTCTCTAAAGGGACCCCGTGGACGCGAATTTTCCCGGGAAGGGTGCTGATGTCAACGGGCATCCGACATATCCGTCGATTGACTCGGCAGCCGGCGCATTTGAGGCCGCCGGCGGCTACCCGGCTACCCGGCCGCCGGCAACCGGCTCATTGTTTCCAGGAGAAAATAGTTGGCTAGAGCCAAGTAGAGGCCGATCCCAAGTACATCGATCAACGTGGCGATGAACGGTGTCGAGCTGGTAGCCGGATCGATTCCCAGACGATGCAAGAGCAGGGGGAACATGCCGCCCACTACGCAGCCCATGAGCACAATGCCGATAATGGTGATCCCCACTAGGGCTGAGAGACCGATGCCGTCGCCAGCAAAATAGACGCGCGCGACCCCTAGGGTGGCCAGCATCGTTCCTAATACGAGGCCTTGCCCGAATTCGCGAACAAACACACGCCACCAATCTGATGATTCAACATCACCCACGGCGAGGCTTCGAATGATCAACGTGGACGACTGAGAACCGGAGTTGCCACCCGCAGAGATCAGCAGCGGCAGGTAGACGGTCAGCTGAGTGATCGAGACGAGCACTTGGTCGTAGGCCTTCATGATCATGGTGGCGATGAAGCCGCCCAGGAATAAGATGAGCAGCCACGGTGCGCGCTTTTTTAGAAACAATAAAAAACTCGTCTCGAAGTAGCCGTCGCGCACTGGCTCGATGGCGCCCATCTTGTGCACGTCTTCGCTCTGCTCTTCGGTGAGCACGTCGAGGATGTCGTCAGAGGTGATGACACCGAGCAGCGTCCCCTTGTCGATCACGGGAATCGTGCCCAAGTCGTATTTAGCGAGCTTGCGAGCGACATCTTCCTGATCCAGCTCAGGCTCTACGCCGATGGGGTTGTGAATCATCACCTCGTCGACACGGGTGGCTTCCGCGGCGAGAAGTATGCGGCGTAGGGGCAGTACGCCCACCAGGCGATCGTGTTGTTCGAGCACGTACACCGTTTCGATAGTTTCCGCTTCTTGCGCACGGTTACGGAGTTCGTTGATCACCTCTCCCATGCTCAGAGTCGGCGGCACGGAGATGTAGTCTGTCGTCATCAAGCCGCCGGCGACGGTGTCTTCCCATCGGGACAGCTCCTCGACGTCGTCCGCGACTTCCGGATCGAGGGTTTCGATCTGGGTGATCACCGGCTCGCGCAGGGACGGCGGCAGCACGCTCAAAAAATCCGTGCGTTCGTCGGCGTCCATCTCGATGGCGAGCTCGGTGGTGTCCGTCACGCCCAGGTGGCCGGCGAGGGCCTCTTGGCGATGGTCATCCAAGCGTTCGAATACCTGGGCTGCGTAATCTGTCGGGAGATCCCGCAACATGCGAGCGACCTTCTCGTTGCCGAGATCATCCACGAAGTCCGCTAGATCTTCGGGGTGCACGTCGTTCAGGAAGGAGCGCAGCTCCTTCGGGTTCTCCTGGACGAGTCGCTCGAGCTCGGGACCGATCAGTTGCGCGAGCTTCATAACTTCGGAGGTAGCAAACCTTGGCTGCCGAAGTCTAGTGCAGCTCGCTGACTGGTTGGCTTGGGCGAGTGCTGGCTTGGGCGAGGGATCAGTTGATCAAAAACCAGCGGGTTTTTGGCTTGATTTCCAGATGCCAGTGGTCCGCATGGGGCTCGTCGTAGTGGGGGGTGAGCATATAGTGAAAAATCCGCTGATCCGCGACTTCGCAGGCGATGCTGATGAGTTCCCGGGCCCGGCGGCGCAGCAGCTTCCGGGCACCTATGCCACAGGTCTTCGCGCCCAGCTTGCCCTGCCAATGAGGGCCGACGGCTAGCCAGTCGCCATTTCGCTTCTTTAACGCTCCCAGATCGATCGCCATGCCGCCGGGGTGGCGGGTCTGGGCGTAATTAGGGTCGTTGCGATGGGTATGCGGCGGGCGGTACATAGTGAAGTGCACGACCTCCACGATATCGTGGCTCTTTAGAACCTTGGCGAGATCGTACAGAGACAGCGCCAATCGGGCGTCGAGGATCTCGAAGGGGGTGCCGGGTCGTTCCTTGGCGGGCAGTACGGAGTGTACAAACACGCCGTTGATAGCTCCGTCGAGCCGAATAGGCGCCCGGACACCGCGGACTCCGCCCGGTTCACGATGGTATTTCACTCGGCGCTGCTGGAGCTCGGCGAAGGCCTGATCGTTGCTCATGTTGGCGTATTGATGAGCCGGGCTACGCTTGACCTCAGCTTCGCTGGGGATCACCAAATATTTGTTGAAACCGCTAGCGGGCCCGGCCGTGAGGCACGTGGCGAAAACAATCGCTGCAGTCCATCGCTTCATCATGAGTCCCCACGACTCTATCGCGCAGCGGAAGAATGCAAACTTTTTCGCCCATTATCCGGGCGCGCAGGGGTCGCCGTGCGAAGGCGGGCCCTTCCCAGCGCAAAAGCCCCCGTTTCAAACGCAGGGCCTGCCCGTTTTGGTCCCTCGCGGCAGCCGCCTTTGAGAGCGCTACCTGGGCCCGTCGATTCTCAGGGACCCTTGTCGCCAGTTCTGGCTGATGAGTACACTTGATTGTTCCTCTCCGGGAGCCCGCAATACTCTGATGTTTTCACGTTCGTTTTTGGATGGCGCCAGCTGGCGACGGCACGTGTGGGGGGGGCTGTTGGTGGTCGGCGCGGCCGTGCTCTATCTGTCGACGAGCTCGAGCGTGGTGTTGGGCGGAGACAACGGGGAGTTCTCAGCGATAGCGGCGGCGGGAGGAGTAGCTCATCCTCCCGGCTTTCCGCTCTACACGATTTACCTTCGATCGCTCAGCTGGCTTCCGTCGCTGAGCCCCGCCCATAACGCCAGCCTAGCGACGGCACTCTTGGGGACGGCGTCGGTGGCCGTTCTGTACCTTGCCGCCGTGGCGTGGGGCGCCCGTCGCGGACCAGCGGCGCTCGCCGTTGGCATCTTGGCGTCGTCACCGCTGTATTGGCGCCTGTCCACTTCTGCTGAAGTGTTCGCGTTGAACGCACTGATGGCCGCCATTGTGCTCTATCTCTGTGCTCCACAGCTGAGCTGGCCACGGTCCCGTCATGTCTTCTGGCTGGGTCTCGCCGCGGGGCTCGGAATCTCCGGTCACCATTCCGTTGTGTTGCTCACGCCCGTTGGGTTGTGGGCGGTCTTGCGCTGGGTGCGCGCTTCGAATCGGCCAGCAGTCAGCGTCGGCCTGGGCGTGACTGGACTGGCTCTGGGCCTCCTGCCGTACCTCAGTCTGATGGCGCCATCCGCACCCGAAGCGATGGTGTGGGGCAACACGCGCACGTTCAGCGGACTGATGCACCACTTCTTGCGGCTGGACTTTGGGACATTTTCGCTCGGGTTGCGGGATGACGAGATACAGCCCCTTCTGCAGATCGCCACCCTGAGTCGGGCTGTCGCGGGCGAGCTCCTGTGGTTGCCCGCCGGTGTGGGCTTGGTCGGCATCGTCGTGGCCTTTCGCCGGCGAGGGCAGCCGACGCCTTGGGGAGCCGTCATGCTGCTTCTCAGTTTGCTGTTAGCGGGACCCGTCTTTGTGTCGCGATTCAACTTGGCACCGATCGGTGTCGCGGCGGCGGTGGCGGAACGATTTTACGTCTTGCCGATGACGATCTTTACCGTGTTTGTTGCGAGGGGTTTGAGCGCTGTTTCGGCACAGCTGAGCGAGCTTCGTTGGGCGCGGACGGCTTCGGTCTGGGGAGGCCTAGGCTGGGTGGGTTTGGCTGTGATGCTCGCAGGGCCGACGGTGGCCAACCATCATCGTCCTGCTATCGAACTTTACCTGCGCAATTGTTTGGTCTCCGCAGAGCCGAGGGCACTGCTGTTGGGCTCTGGCGATCTGCGAAGTTTTGGTTTTTCATACGTGCGCAGGGCTCTGCACCTGCGGCCTGATGTGGTCTACATCGACGTTCATCTATTGCGATATGCTTGGTATCAGCAACAAATCGAAAGGCGACTGGGGTTCGCGTTGCGCGGAATCTCCGCTGCCAATGTGAAGACCCCGGAGCTCGCGATCAGCTTGTTGGCATCCGGTCGCCCGCTATACATGACGAACGTTTTTTCGCCGCTTATCCCAGCGCAGCTACCGAGCTATCCGGTGGGTACGCTGATTCGTATTTTGCCTGCTACAGCTTCCCTCCCACACCCTGCGGAGTTGCTCGTCATGAACGAGAAATTGTTCGCAGAGTTTCAGTTTGACCTATCGCCGGAGCCATTGATGGATCCGTGGGCCTCACGGCTGGCCGGGGAATATGTGCGCCCTTGGGCACAACTGGCGGGTGTTTTCGACCGCGCTGGCTTGGCCGGTCGAGCTGAGCACGCGCGAAAAATCGGCGCGTCTTTGCCGCTGGGCCGTCCGGTACCCTGATGACTCCTGGGGTCAAGGGCCTCTCCCGACTCTGCCGCTTGAGTGAGGAGAGAGACTCGGGTCAGGCGGCCATCGCCGAGGACTGTTCGGTCTTGGCCTCGGCCGCGCGAATCGCGTTGTGGATTTTCTTTCGGAGCTCTGCGTTCTGCTTGAGGGCCTCGCGGGTTTTTTCTCGGCCTTGTCCGATGCTCTTGCCGGCGAAGGAATAATAGGCACCGTTTTTGTCTAGCACTCCGTCGCTCACCGCGATGTCGATCAAGTCCGTGAGCGCATCGACTCCGATGCCCCAGCGAATATCGAACTCGGCTTCCGTGAACGGTTGGGCACACTTGTTCTTGACGAGCTTCACGCGTGTTCGGTTGCCCACCAAGTCGTCTCCAGCCGTGACCTTGCCGATGCGCCGTACATCGAGACGCAGGCTCGAATAGAATTTCATCGCGTTGCCGCCGGTTGTCGTCTCTGGGTTTCCGAACACTACACCGATTTTTTGCCGTAGCTGATTGATGAACATCAGCGTTGTTTGCGTTTTGTTCACGGTGGCCGTCAGCTTGCGTAGGGCTTGGCTCATGAGTCGAGCCTGCAGACCCATGTGAGAGGCGCCCATGTCTCCTTCGATTTCTGCACGAGGCACGAGGGCGGCGACGGAGTCGACTACTATCAAGTCGAGCAGCCCTGAGCGGGTGAGGCTGTCGACGATTTCAAGTGCCTGTTCACCGTAGTCGGGCTGTGCGATCAACAAACGATCGATGTCTACGCCAATGGCTTTGGCGTAGCGCAAGTCGAAGGCGTGCTCGGCATCGATGAAGGCGGCGTTGCCCCCCGCCGCTTGTACCGCAGCGATGGCGTGTAGGGTGAGCGTGGTCTTGCCGCTCGATTCGGGACCGAAGATTTCAACGATGCGGCCGCGGGGGTAGCCTCCGACGCCGACGGCACGGTCCAGGGCGATACAGCCGGTAGGGATCGCGTTGTCGTCTTTGCTGACGGATTTGTTGCCGAGGAACATGATGGACCCGATGCCGTGGTCTTTTTCGATTTCGCCGATGATGCGGTTCAGATCCTGGTTGGTGGACTTGTTCTTTTTCTTTTCTGGCATGCTCTTTTATCTTTCTGTCGGTACGGCGTCTGGACGGACACAGCACCTCGATGGTGGCGCGGTAAATCGGCCACGGTTGGTGTGTGGCGAGTAGTGTGCAGAGACCATGCCGGAGTCTCGGTGGCTCATTTCGCGGGATAACAGCCCGGTCTTCGCCTCAGCGCGCGGCGGTTACCGGCGCTCGGCGGTGATCGAACGCTGGGGGTGATCGAACCGTGGGAGTGAGCGAACGCGGTGGCGCTGATGCGCGTGCGCCTTGCCGATAAGCAGCGGCGCCGGACTTTTCGTGCTGACGACGTGTTGATCCAATGGGGATGGAAGAACGGATGCCGACAGGTTCGGTGCGGTTCAGTGCGATTCAGTCTTGCCGGGGGAGATCAGGAAATTGGCTTCGCCCTGGATGTTCTCGCCGGCGAGATAGCCGTCCAGGATGGGTACGAGCTCCTCTTCGAAGACTTGTGCGCCCCAGTAGTATTGGAGCTTGGCGTCGCCGTCGAAGAGGAAGGTGGCGGGGAGTGAGCCCCTCCAGCGTGGGTTCATGGCGAGCTTGAATGGGCCGAGCCGGCTAGTGACCAAAAAGCCTGGTAGGGGGAGCTTGCGTTCGGTCAAGAACGCGACGGCCTTTTCTGCGTTGCTGGGTTTGTTTACCGAGACGTAGAGCACGCCGATGCCCTCGGAGGCGTAGTCCGCGCGCACTTTTTCGAGCATGGGCATTTCCGCTTTGCAGGAGCCGCACCAGCTCGCCCATATGTTGACCAGTACGCCAATCTGTTTGCGTTTGATTACTTCCGCGAGCACGCCGGGGCCGTCGATGCCGATGAGACCATCGGGTAGTTCGATGGGGGGCGCAGCTGATGCGTGGACGCTGGCTGGGGGAACAGTCGGTGCGGCCGCTTGGGTCGTCGCTGGGCTGATGGGAATCGGGCTGATGGTTGTGGCGGGGACGGGGGAGGGCGCCCCGGATGCGGATGACGTGGGTGTATCGGGCTTGGAGCAGGCGACTACGGCGAACAGTAGTGCGAGCGCGAAGGGGAGGCGGCGTGCAGAACGGATGCGGCTCTCGATTGGCGTCACGATGGCGATGGCCTGGGCGATGTGGACGGGCGGTGTGCCGGACGCGTTATTGGGGAGCTTGGGTAAGGTCCATGCCGCAGAGTGTACATTTGCCGTCGCCTTTTTCGTGGCGAGCGTAGTGGACCGTTCCCATGTCGCAGTACCAGGCTTGTTTCGGTATTTGCTCGACCTTCACTGGCGGCTCGAACTCCGTGCCGCTCTTTGATACCTCTACCGGCGGCGGCGGCGCTTTGGGGTTACACCCGCCAAGCAGGAGGGTCGCCACCAGTAGCGGGGCCAGGAGGATTAGGCGGAACGGGTTTTTCGCAGACACGACGCGTTCATATCACGATAGGAGAGGCCCCGCCGTAGAAGTTCCCTTCCGGTAGTCTGAAGCGATTGCAGGGATCTCGACTGCGGCGTACGTACAATCGGAACCAGTACTCCCGGAACCAATACTCACGGACCCGACACCCAAGGACCCAACACTCAGCGACCCAGTGGCTGAGATTTCTATCCGCCCTGGGCGGGCTAAGCGTGGTGGTCTTCGCGGGTTGCTCCAGCTCGGGTGACGGAATTGACCCGTTTTCTATGGATGGCGCGGCGCGGCCCGGGCTGCGTCCGGATGTCGTGGAGGCGGGCAGCGACGCTGTGGTTGACGGACACGCGGGGCCCCAGCCGGATGGCGCAGCTCCGGTAAATCCGGAGAGCGGTGCCGACGTAGATCCCGGGCAGGTAGCACCGCCAGCACCGCTGCATCTCGCCTTTGAGGAAATCTATCTGGAGGGCACACCCACTGCGATCACTGACTTTGCGTTTATTCCGGGGACTCGCGAGTTCTTGCTCCTCCAGAAGGGCAAAGGGGACGGCAATTTCGGTGCGGCGGTGTTTCACTATTCCTTGGAGGGCGACACCGCGCGATTGATCGGCGGTTTCGAACTCGACGCCAGCTATGACTTTCATGACTGCGGGCTGATCTCGTTAGCCTTCGATCCGGATTTCGCAAACAACGCTTATGTTTACTTCGGCTACTGCGAGAGTCGGGACGACAGCGTCGTCTCTCGGCACCTGTTTGATCCGACCAACTACGCTCTCGCGAATTCTTCCCGCGCTGTAGTGATACGGCTGGGAGAGGACAACGCTCCCCAGGCCTGGCACAATATCGGCTCGATTGGTTTCGATGGCGAAGGCAATCTCTGGGCCTTGGTGGGGGAAAAGGACGACAGTCCTCGAGCACAAGAGCTATCGAATCCCTTGGGGTCGGTGATTCGCGTGAGACCGCGGCGCGGCGTGGATGAATCCGGCTACGAGACGGTGTCGAGTAACCCCTTCGTTGGTCTTGCCGGGCGAGATGCCAACATCGTCGCCTACGGTCTGCGCTCGCCGTGGCGCGGCAACCTCGATCAGCGAGGCCGACTCTGGATCGGCGATGTCGGTGGCGATTTCGAAGAGGTTAACGTTCTGGGCGCCTTTGACGGACAGAACTTCGGGTGGGACCAGCACGACGGCGTATGCACGGGCCCGTGTGTGGGGGTGAGCGATCCGGTGGCCAGCTGGACGAACGCACTGGATACTTGGCCCGCCTTGGAGGACCCCGACGTGGAACCGACCCAGCGCCGGGTGGTGTGGACCGGGCTCGAATACGAACCCGTCGAGAACGATCCCTACGATGGCCGTTTCGACCAGCGCATGTTGTACGGGAATTTTTGCGGAGGTTGGGTGCGTAGTATGACGCTGAATGGCGAGGGCCGTGTTGTCTATGACGAACACGCCGGGCACATGGCGCACGCTACTGCTTGGAGGCAAGGGGCGGACGGATTTGTGTATGCGAGCGCCTACGGCAATTGTTTTACGACGGCGTACTTAGACGGTCGTTTCGTGCGTGCGGTGTTGAAGGACTGAAACAGATGCCAGCTGATTTTCGTCGAGCGGTCATCATAGCCGCGGCGCTGGGTTTGCTGGCATGTGGCGAGGACCCGGCTTCCGACCGCGAAGCGGGCATCATTGATACAGCAGACGGCGATACAGGCTCTCGCGATACAGGCTCCATGGATACGGGCACTCCGCCAGGTGCCGTGCTCGAGGCGGCCGCGGCACCGCGCTTTTTCGACGATGCTTTGCAGGCATTACCGGGGAGATTGAGCGAGATCGGCTTGTTCCCAGGCGCGCCGGACATGGCGCCAACGGATCGCGTGCTGAGTTACTTGCCGCTGTGGTCCAACGGATTGAGCAAGCAGCGTCACGTTTTCCTACCGTCACCGGTCGACAATGCGAGCGGCCCCGAATGGGAATTGCCCGTCGCCACCGTGTTGTTCAAGACCTTCAGCGAGCCGGTCACCGGACGACCCATCGAGACCCGCGTGATCCGCAAGCAAGTCGACGGTAGGCAGTTTGCTGTCTATGCGTGGGAGCCGGACGCGAGCGACGCTCAGCTCGTCACCAGTCCGACTGGAGTTCCTGTCGAAGTGTCCGTGGGCGGGCAAATCGTGACTCACGAGATCCCCTCTGCTTTGGCGTGTCGTGCCTGCCACGAATCGTCTCCCGGCACTGTGCTGGGATTCAACGAGTTGCAGCTCGCGTTGCAGTTGGGCGACCTGTCGGCGGCATTTGTCGAGACACCGCCGGCAAACCCGGAAGAAATCGTAAATTCCGACGCTCTGACTCGCGACGTGCTCGGCTACCTTCAGGGCAATTGTGTCAGCTGCCACAACGGCAGCGAACCCCGCGGGCCCAACACGACGTTTGACCTCCGTCACACCGTGGCGGAGGGGAACCTGATTGGTCGTGCCACCGAGTCAAGCGGGGTAGAGCCAGGGATCCGCGTGGTGCCGGGTGATCCGGACTCCAGCGTGCTGATATCCGCTTTCGAGCGCACCACGGGAGATCCGATGCCCCCCTTCGGAGTTCAGTTGCGAGATGAGGCGGGCCTGGAGCGGTTGCGAACTTGGATCGCACAGCTTCAGCCCTAGTTCGTCCGGTCGCACTGATTCCCGCCATTGGCTCGCTATTGGGCGGACAGGGTCTGACACCCCAAGGCCGTGTCAGTGACTGAATCCGTTGGCGGAAGCCCTCGTTCGTATTACTCGTTAATTCGTGCGCCTTCGCCCTTATCAACAGCAGGCTGTCCAAGCGACCGTCGATCATTTTCGGGAAAGTATCGAGCCGGCAGTGCTCGTACTGCCGACGGGGGCGGGCAAGAGCATTGTGATCGCCGAGCTAGCTCGCTTGGCGAAGGGCGCAGTGCTCGTGCTGGCTCATGTCAAAGAGCTATGCGAACAAAATTACGCCAAGTACGAAGCGCTCACGGCCGCTGACGAATCGACGGATTATGGCGAGGCCGGGCTCTACTCGGCAGGGTTGGGAGTGAAGGATGCGGGCCAGCCCGTTACTTTCGGTAGCGTACAGTCTGTGGCGCGCAACCTGCGTGACTTTGGTCGTACCGTTTCCCTGTTGGTCATCGACGAGTGTCATCGAGTCAGTGGCGAAGACGGCTCGCAGTACGATCGTGTGATCGAGCACCTGAGAGCGTCCAACCCCAAGCTCAAGGTGCTGGGGCTTACTGCCACCCCGTACCGGCTGGGCATGGGGTGGGCCTATCGCTACCACTATCGCGGCTTTGCCCGCACAGACGAAGAACGCCCGTTTCATTCTTGTATTTACGAGGTGTCTCTTCGTGAAATGATCGATGGCGGCTATCTGACGCGTCCTGAGATCGAAGATGCTCCCATCGCTCAGTATGATTTCCCGGCGGTGGGTGCGGGGCGCCACGGCGGCTTCGCCGAGGCGGAAGTGAATGCCCTGTTGGTGAGACATAAGCGGGTGACCGAGGCGATCGTGGAGCAGATCGTCGAGATCGCGGAGCGTCAAGATCGCCAAGGTGTGATGATCTTCGCCGCGACCGTGGATCACGCCCGGGAGATCGCCGGCTACTTGCCGTCAGAGGAGACGGCACTCATCTTGGGCGAGACTCCCGGAACCGAGCGGGACGAACAGTTGGGCGCGTTCAGCGCGCGCCAGTTGCGTTATCTAGTGAACGTATCCGTACTGACGACGGGCTTTGATGCGCCGCATGTGGATCTGATTGCCATTCTTCGGCCGACCCAATCGGTGAGTTTGTTCCAACAAATCGTGGGTCGGGGTCTGCGGCTGTCGCCGGGCAAGTCCGATTGTTTGGTCGTGGACTACGCGGGTAACGGATTCGACGTATTTGCCCCAGAGATTGGCGAGATCAAGCCCACGTCGGATAGCCAGGTGGTCGCGGTGCCTTGCCCGATCTGCGAGTACGAGAACGAATTCTGGGGTCAAGTGGATGAGGACGGCCAAGTGTTCGAGCACTACGGACGACGTTGTCAGAGCGTGACGCTAGATGAATCGGGCAAACGACAGCGCTGCGAATATCGCTTCCGTTTCAAAGAGTGTGATCGCTGTGGCGCGGAAAACGACATCGCGGCCCGCTCGTGTGGTTCGTGCGAGCGCCCCCTCGTCGACCCTGACGAACAATTGAAGAACGCGCTACGCCTCAAGGACGGCCTCGTACTGCGTGTCGCGAGCATGACGCTCAGCCAAGAGGGCAGCCGGCTCAAGATCACCTACCATGACGAGGACGGAACAACGCTGAGCGAGCGCTTCGATTTTGCCAACGTGAAACAGCGCGGAGTCTTCAACCGAGCATTTGGTCGCCGTCTAGCCTCGGGACGCCACCCGCTGGAGCTAGAGCTGGCCGAGCAAGCGATTCGCCTCCAAGGACTGCTGCCTCAGCCAGATTTTGTGTTTGCCCGCAAACAGAAAGGCCAACGGGGTCGGCGACCGTGGATGCGTGTGCAGACCCGCGTCTTTGACTACGAGGGGCGATATCGGACAGCGTTTCTGTAATCTCGATCGGCGGACTCGCGGCGGCTCGTTTACAATCCCGGATCTCGATCCAACAACCGCCCCTGGAGCGCTTCGGACAAATGGGCGTTGCTCACCCGGGGGTTATCTTCGAGATCGGCGATGGTACGGGCCACGCGGCGAATTTTGGCGACGCCCCGGGCGCTCAAGCCCAAGCGCTCGACAGCAGTGGTGAGCAGTCGGATAGCGGCGTCCGTAAGCGGTGCGATCTTGTCCAGCTCGCTGTTGTTGAGTTTCGCGTTGCAGCTGGCGGTAACGGCGTCACCCCTCCGGGCCCACTGGCGTTGCCGTGCCGCGAGCACCCGTGCGGCTACGGTAGTGGAGCTTTCGGCCGGCTGACGACTGCACAATGCGCTGATGCCGACGGGTGGTACCGTCACGTGAATGTCTAGCCTGTCCAGCAGGGGCCCAGACAGCTTTTGTAAATAGGATGAACGACGCAGATCGGTGCAACGACACTTGCGCACGGGGTGGCCGAAGTACCCGCACGGGCAGGGGTTGACCGCCGCCACCACGATGGGGCTCGCTGGAAACGACGCTTGTCCGCGAGCCCGCGAGATGCACACCCGGCCGTCTTCGAGCGGTTGACGCAAGGCCTCCAGAGCGCTCCGTCGGAACTCAGCGAACTCGTCGAGGAAGAGCACTCCATGATGGGCCAGGCTGATCTCACCCGGCCGAGGCAATTCGCCGCCGCCGACCAGTCCCGCCTCGCTGACGGAGTGGTGTGGAGCGCGAAAGGGTCGGGACGTGATCGCCCCTTCTCCGGTGATCAATCCAGCGACGCTATGAATCGACGTGACGGTGACGGCTTCGTCGAAGTCGAGCGGCGGAAGCAAGGCGGGCATGGTTCGCGCCAACAGTGTCTTGCCGCCGCCGGGCGGCCCGACGAGTAGCAAGTTGTGCCCGCCAGCCGCGGCGATTTCCAAGGCTCGCCGCGCGGTGGCTTGACCGCGGATCTCGCTCATGTCTGGCGCGAAGGCATCGTTTGGCGTCGGCGCGAAGGAGTATTTCGTAGCGAGTGGCAGCCGGCGACGCTGGGCCAGGTGTTCGATCACGTCGCCCAAAGTGGTCGCGACATAGACGGGCATGCCCCGCACCATGCCCGCTTCGTCTTCGTTTCCCTTTGGAACGATAGCGTAACTCATGCCGCGATCTTTGCCCCCGCACAGTTGTGGCAACGCGCCGCGGATGGGCCGGAGCTCGCCGTTGAGAGAGAGCTCGCCCAGTACGAGTACTGAATCGAGGCTTTGGTCGGGGATGTGCTCCAGTGCGGCCAGTACCGCGAGCGCGATGGGTACGTCTAAGGACGCGTCATTCTTGCGGAAACCGGCAGGTGCGAGGTTGACTGTGATGGCGTGTTCGTCGAGCAGTACGCCGAGGCGCGCTAAGGCACTGGCGACCCGCACGCGAGCTTCACGGACGGCGGCCTCCGCTAGGCCAACGAGAGTGAAGAACGAAGGCCCCCGGGAGCAGCACACTTCGACACGGATAGTGTGGGCGTCGAGCCCGAGAAGGGCGCTCGTGTGTGCGGTGCCGAGACCGAGAGGCTTTCCGAGAATTGCGCCGTTGACGGTGGAGGTAGCGACCATGCACGGGACATTGCAGGGAGTGTGCCGTTAGAAAGGTGGCGATAACGACGCGCTTTCTTGCCGCGCGGTTGTGGCGGTGACCGGTAGGAGGTGGGTGGGCGCCACCTCCTAGTAACTTGCTGCCCAGTAATTTGGTGTCCAGTGATTCGCTGACTTTCGGTTCATTCAGCGAAACTTGTTCGGCCTCAGCGAGCGGCGTTTCCTGCTGTTCATTCCCTCGTGACTCATCTAGCGTCCTGGCGTCATGGAGGGGCGCAGGAGCTACGAAAACTGGCTATTTGGCGTGGTCGGGCTGTTGGGCTTGGCTTGTTCGTCGGCGCATTGGGACTACGAACACAGTCTGTCGGACCCGGATGTGCACTGCACATCGCTTGGTACTTGCCTGTCGGAATGCGACGCCGGTGACAAACATGCGTGCGGTGCGATCGGGGTGATGTACGAGACGGGGGAAGCCGGGGAAACGGATTACCGCCGTGCGGCGCAGTACTACGAGCTCTCCTGCCGGCAAGGGCTCGCGCAAGGCTGTGCGCACCTCGGAGTCATGCACGAAATCGGGCTGTTTTTCTCTCAGGATGACGAGGCCGCCGCCGAGCTCTACGAGCAGGCCTGTGACGCGGGCGATGTCCATGCTTGCGCCAACCTTGCGCTCAAGTACCGTGAAGGGCTCGGGGTTCGGAGAGATCTGAGCCATGCAGCGTTTCTGTTCCGGAAAGCCTGCGAAGGACACCACGCGCACAGTTGTTCTAAGTTGGCGTTCATGTATCTTGACGGAAGCGGAGTAGACCAAGATCGTGATGAGGTGCTCAGCCTGTTCCAGGCCGCGTGTTCTGAGGGAGAGGACTGGGCCTGCGAAAAAAGCGCCCGGCTGAGCGCCGAATGATGCCGTCGCCCATACCCACGGCTGTCGGCTGACGAAACAGTCCAGAATCATTCGTGGCGGTGAGGTTGGCAACTAACCAGATTTGGGCGCAGCCTGGCGTCAGACGGAGGATTTAGATGAACGAAAAGCGTACCGCGAGCTCATCCAGCGGAGCATCGAATCGTTACGATGTCTGGCAGAGATTGCGCTGGTTAATTTCGCGCATCGATTGAGCCTATTGGAGGCCGTGCTTCTCTCCGTCGATGGCGAAGAGCTGGGAGCCCTTGCCAAGTTCCAGGTGGCGATTAGCCAAGCGGGGGAGGGCAACTGGGTGAGTGATGTAGCTCGTTGCCAACGAACTCTCGGCGCCCTGTCACTCCGACGATGAGTCCAGAAAGCGCAGCCCGCGGGCGGCTCGCACAGCCTACGCAGCTTGGGGCGCGTCCGCGAAGGTCGCGCAGATGGGCGAACGAATTTCGGGATCCTAGTGAGTTAGCCGACACCGGGTGCCCCGCGGCGAAGGAGCCTTCTACTTGATTGGAGCTCGTACACTCGCGAAGACTGAGCGCAAGTGGGATTGAAGCTGAGCCACGAGCTCTCCACTGTTTCTTCTGGCGAAGTAGAGCAAATATATCCCATAGGCTCCGGTAAAGAGCTGCTCGGCTACAGAGCGAGCGCTCCGCTCATCGGTGAGCTCCCCTCTTTCGACGCCCAGCTGAACCAAGTCGCTTGCCTGTTGGAGTCGCAGCTCAAAATCATCCATGAACAGCTTGTGAATGCGTTCGTTCCGCATGCTCACGAGCATCAGCTCGATATCGGCCAGATATCGGCCTGGAGAGGTGGGCAGAGTTTCGAGTAGCTCCGTCACCAGCGCCTCTTCCACGGGCAGCCCATTTTCAGCGGCTTCTTGTGCCCGCCGAAAGCTGAGGTCGCTGTGATGGCGGTAGGCTTTCAGTAGCGCTTCTTCGAGGTTCTTGAAGTGGTGGTAAAATCGCCCCCGGGACGCGCCGGCGCGATTAACAACGCCGGAGACGTTGAGGCCCGCGTATCCCTTGTCTCTGAGTTCGCCCCATACCGCCGCGTAAAATTCTCGTCGGGCACGGGTGCCGCGATCCTGGTCTAGAAGGGTTGGGGAAAATGGGGTAAAAGAGGGGTCGAAGTCCTCGTCTTCTAAGCTAGAAGCACTCATGAATTGAAGATTCTCCGAATCTCTTGGCTTACGCAATCATAGACTCAAATGTTTCCGCTTCGTTGCGTTTGGCTAAAGATTGACCTCGATTGACCTCGGTTGACAATAAGTACCTGTAATTGATTGGAAAAAAGGTCAAATTGAATTGTTCTAATATTGAACAATTCAGAAACAATGCGGCTTCCGTGAAACTCAGTCTGCCCGATATGAAATTGTGCCTCGCCAGGGGTACGCGCTGGGCTAAACCGACCCTCTCCCCCTCTCTGAAATAGGTTTTTATGTCTCATACGGTTGTGATGATTCCCGGCGACGGAATCGGTCCCGAGGTGTCCCGCGCAGTGCGCCTCATTCTTGCTGCTGCAGATGCTCCACTCGAGTTCGTCGAGCATCACGCTGGGGAAGCCGCTCTGGCCGCCGGTCACAATGAGCTTCTGCCTAAGGAAACTGTCGAAGCGATTCGTCAGTACAAGTACGCGCTCAAGGGGCCGTGCACGACGCCGGTCGGCGGCGGTTTTCGTTCGGTTAACGTGGCGTTGCGCAAGACGTTGAAATTGTATGCGGCAGTGCGCCCGGTGCGCAGTTTGCCCGGGGTCAAGACCCGTTACGAGAACGTCGACTTGGTGATCGTCCGCGAAAACACCGAGGGTCTCTACAGCGGCGTAGAGAACGACATCACCGATGGCGTCGTGTGTTCGATGAAGGTGGCGACACGCCCGGCGTGTCACAGAATCGCCATGTGGGCGTTCCGTTACGCGACTCACCGCCAGCGCACGAAGATCACCGCCTTCCACAAGGCGAACATCATGAAGATGAGCGACGGGATGTTCATCGAGGAGTCCCGGAAGGTGCACGAGCGGGACTATCCGAACATCAAGTACAATGAGATGATCATTGATGCTGCCTGTATGCGGCTCGTTCAGGACCCCACGCAATTCGACATTCTGCTCTGTGAGAACCTCTACGGAGATATTGTGTCAGACCTGTGCGCGGGCATGGTCGGTGGGTTGGGCGCTACCCCGGGGGCGAACTTCGGTGACACCGAAGCCGTATTCGAGGCCGTGCACGGCTCGGCGCCGGACATTGCTGGTCAGGATAAAGCGAATCCCTTGGCGCTGCTGATGAGTGCCACGATGATGCTGAATCACATCCACACCTCTGAAGCGGACGAGGCCTGTGCCAAGGCCGCTCTGAAAATCAAGAACGCCTACAATTCGGCGTTGCATGATGGCAAGACCACGGGGGATCTTGGCGGAGAGCTGGGCACGGAAGGTTTCGCTCAGGCCGTTATCGAACGTCTCAACGGCTAGACCGCTGGGGGCTACGGGCCGCTTCGGCTCAGCATTTCGCTGTAGCCGTCGCGGAAGCTTTTGTATTTGAATTCAAAGCCGGAGGCCTTGAGGCGGGCGTTGCGGCAGCGCTTGTTGCCGCCCCGTTTGCCCAATATTTCGCTGCTCCCGAGCGGAGGGGCATCGAGTTGCTCCCGCAACCATTCAAAGACTCGGTTGCGAGGCGCTGGGTCGTCGTCGGAACCGACGTAAAGCGAGTCGGGGTTGGGCAAGAAGAGCAAGTGGGCCACTGCTCGGGCGACGTCATCGCGGTGGATACGATTGGTGAAGGGAGACTCTGCCGCAGCCAGCTTTGCTTCACCGGTCCGCACCTGATCAATCAGTCGCGTGCGCCCGGGTCCGTAAATGCCGGAACACCGGAGGGTGACGGACTCGATTGGGGTCGCGTGGAGCGCGCCTTCGGCTTCCAGCATGATGCTGCCAGAGAACGCCTTCGGTTGGGCTGGCGAACGCTCATCTATCCAGGCGCCATCGTTTTGAGCGTACACGCTCGTGCTCGACGTAAACACAATCCTTTTAGGGGGCTTCGAGCGGCTGGCGAATATGCTGAGCAGAGACTCAAGAGCGGTCACATAGGCAGAGCGATATCCGGCTTCGGAAAAGTTGTCTGCGGCTGAAGTGAAGGCGATCGCGTCGACGTCGGAGATGACCCGAAGCGTCTCCGGCTTTGATAGATCAGCGACCACAAGGGGAAAGCCAATGTCCCCCGGGCTCCGTCTCAGACCGATGGGTTCGTGCCCCAGTCGTTTGAGCTCGGCGCCCAATGCGCACCCCACGAACCCACACCCGGCGATCAGTACCTTAGACATGACAGACCTACTGTAGACACGAGCGGCCGGCGCTCAAGCCTTGTGTGTGGGTGGAGTTCGCGGTGCGTCGACAGCGTTGGGGCGCTCCGGGGGGGCTCCGCCCAGCGCAGCCATCCCAGCTAGCTCTTCGAGCAGACCGCTTTCGGCCGCTCCCAGGAGTTCACGGATCTTGTCGTCCACTCTGTCGTAGTAGGTTCGGGTGGCCAAGCTGGCGCGCTTTTCATCGCCGGCTTCGAGAGCGTCCACCAGCTCCCGCAGATGGTCCGGGTAGGTTTCTTCGAGAACCCAAAGCATCGGAAAGCGATCGAATATTTCACGCGTGGCCTTGAAAAACGGGTTGGCGATCCAACGGATCGCCACGGAGTGACCGGCATCGACTAAAGCGTCAAGCCACCGCTGGAATCCATGAGCCACTACTTGAGGATCTCCGGCTTCGAAGGCAGCAATCAACAATTCGGTCAGGTCGCGGATTTTTTGAATATCGGCGTCAGTGGCACGTCGCGCCGCCAAGGCGGTGGCGTACTCAAGAAATAGCGTGCGTGGTTCCAACACGTCCTTGACGATGTTAGCGACCTCGGTGGGATCCGGCGCTGCTTGCAGGAAGGGAGCCAGCAGATCCAACGTTCCGGTGTGGCGAAAGTCCGCGATGGTCACGCCCTGCCCGTGTCGCACCGTAACCAAATCGCTCTGTTCAAGCATGCGAACGGCTTCCCGGAGGGTGTTGCGATTCGTATTGTAGCGTTTTGCTAGATCACGCTCACCCGGGAGGCGAGAACCCGCCGGCAGCGCCCCCGCGAGAATTTGGTGCTTCAGATCGTCGAAGATCTTGTCGGCTATGTTGGGGGCTCGCGGACTCATCGGGTGCATACTATCCCTCCTGCCGGATCCCGTCTTGGTGAATGGCCGCAACCAGGGGCGGTAGCGAAATAACCGCCGGTTAGTCAGCGTTTTTTGCCGAATTCGACGAAGCGAGGGACTTGTCGAGGGTCATCAAGGTTTCTTCCATAAACGCTTCGGCCATATTCGCGAGTCCGTTCATCTCGGTCTGGACCCAGGCTTGGACTGCCGGGCGGTCCGCGTCGGTGATTTCTAGCCGGGACCGCCCTTGCACGCATCTCTCCAGTCCGTAGGCGATGCGCTCCGGCGTCGGGGCATCGCCGGAGTGTTCGAGCAAGCGACCGACGAGGGAATGCATTCGCTCAGTCGCGTCTTGATGACGCCAGAGAACAGGAGACGAATTCAGCCATTCGAGTCCTGAGCGTAGACTGTCTTGGTAGTGACTCCATGTGGGCGCGTCTTGATAAAAACCCGTCTCCAACATCATTTCGACGCCGATGTGCCCCAGCGCCAAGGCGCTGCCTCGACGAACGCCTTGCTGACGCAGATGCTGTCGTGCGCTGTGTTGTGCTTGCAGAAAGCGTGGTAGTTCGTGGAATGATTTGTCCGTTGCCACATGGACGCGGATGCCCATCTCTAATTCTCCGCTAACTGCGGGGGAAGGGAGCCGGAGCATGTTCGCCAAGTCTGGCATCATGGCTCCGAAGCCGTGCAAGCTGGAGCGGCCGGAGCGCACCGCGGCGATAGCGTGGGCGATAAAATTCACAGGGGCCTGAGCATAGCCGAAGCTGGCTCCGAGCCAAACGCGCAAGGCCGCGTCGCAGGAGTCGGTGCCCTAGGCGGGTTGCCGAAGTGCGATGCTCGGGGGGGGCATGGACGCGGTCCGGTGGAGAATGGGAGGCGGCCGGGCGCTGACAGGGCGAATCGCCAGCTGTGCGAGGGCGGTCTTCCGGTCGGCACATTCTGCGTTCAACGCGAACTCACAGCCTACGGCCTCCATCTCCCGAGCTAGCTTCTGCCACGGGGTCGGCAGCGGAATCGCAATGACGCCTGCTTGCCAGATGGGCGTGTGCAGGGGCACGGCGAGCACATGGTTGCAGCGAAACACTGGTAGAAACACGCGTGGCACTCGAAGCGGTCCCGTTTCCTCTACCTCGCTCAACCAATACAGAAGCTCGGGCTCGAGCAAGTCTGTCGATCCGCTGGAATTAAAGAACAGTCCCCGCGGCGGTAATTCGCAGAACTCCCCCACCGTCACAATGGCGAGTTTGAGCTGAGATTGCTCACGGGCCCAGTTCCCCAGAAAATTGACGTCTGGAATGCTTGGATGAAAGAACAAACCGCTTTGGGACGCAGCTTCGCCGTCTATGTTTCTGATCACGGTGATCAGACCGGCTGCGGGGCACCAAAGTTGAGCAGTTTCTGTTGGAGCGTTCCGATTCGGAATGAGCTATCGCCAATGAGTGGTGAAAGTTCGCGTGGATCGGTGGTTGTGTGCCGTCCGCATTTTTAAGTCTCGGACGCTGGCCCAACAGGCTTGCGCCCGGGGCAACGTGCAAGTGGATGGCCTGATTGTGCGTTCGAGCCACCCCGTAACTATTGGAGTGGAGGTGACGGCCCACTGTCCTCGGGGCTTCGTGATATTGGATGTCGTAGGTCTCGCGGAGAAACGCTTGTCGGCCAAGCTCGCTAGCGAACTTTACGTCGACCGGTCTCCACCGCCGCCGCCCAAGGAAGATCGCTTCCCGGCGCGGGAGCGAGGGACAGGGAGACCGACCAAGGCCGAGCGCCGAGCTCTGTTGCGTTTTCGTCGCGAGTGAGCCCCTAACCGCCGTCGTTCGCGTCTTCTGCGCTCGCATCCGGCGGTGTTGCATCGTCGAGCTCGTCTAGGTAGCCCTGGGGGAGCGTAACGGTTTGGGTGCCCGAGCTCTTGCCTCGCGGCACGCGCATGGCGGACGGCGGGAAGGGTTGCTCTCGGTCAATGTCTCCGAGTGCCTCGACCAGTCCGTCGAGTGTGGTGATTCGCATCAGCCTGTGGCGCAGTTGAGCGCTCCCCCTAAACCCCTTCGTGTACCAGGTGGAGTGGCGGCGGAACGCGCGCATGGCGTGGCGTTCCCCCATCCAGTCGGAGAGCCGACGAGCGTGATCGAGCATGATGTCGGCCACTTCGCCCAGGGCCGGCGGATTGCGGGGCTCTCGGTTGTCGAAGACGTCTACTAAGTCGCGAAACAGCCACGGTCTGCCGAGGCAACCTCGCCCGACGATCACCCCGTCGCAGCCCGTCGTGCGCATCATGCGCAACGCATCCGGCGCTTCCCAGATGTCACCGTTGCCGAACACAGGGATGGATAGCGCATCCTTGAGGGCGGCGATGGCTTCCCATCGTGCTTCTCCGTCGTAGAGCTGTTCTGTGGTGCGAGCGTGCAAGCCCACCGCCGCGCAGCCTTCTTCTTGAGCGATTCGGCCTGCGTTCAGATCGGTGCGGTACTTGTCGTTGATACCCATGCGAAACTTGATCGTCACGGGGACGCTTCCCGCATTGCTAACGGCGGCGCGAACGATGTTTTGCAGCAAGCGCGGCTTGAGCGGGATGGCGGAGCCTCCTCCTTTGCGTGTCACTTTGCGTACGGGACAGCCAAAATTCATGTCGATGTGGTGCACTCGACCCTCGTCCACGAGGCGTTTTACGGCCTCACCCACGTAGTAGGGATCGACGCCGTAGAGCTGGAGGCTGCGTAGGGTTTCGTCGTCGCCGAAGTCTGCGAGACGGAGCGTCTGTTCTCGCCCCTCGGCCAGCGGGCGTGCCGTGATCATCTCGCTCACGTACAGTCCGGCGCCGAACTCGCGACACAGGCTGCGAAATGGATAGTTGGTCACGCCGGCCATCGGCGCCAGGACCACGGGGGGCCACACCTTGAGATTGCCCAAGGCGATGGGGCCAAATTCACCCGGATGCGCGAGCGGCACGTCTCGATTGATCTCGCTCTTGTACTCGCTGTCCATAGTTCTATCGCGTCGTGTTTGCCCGATTCGCCCTGATGGGTGAACTGGCGCTGAAGGTTCGTCTCGCTCAGTCCTCGGGGACGTCGATGCTGCTCTTGTGGGGGATCGCGGTGGCCACAGCTTCTGGAGGCGCCACACCGCTCTGCCGGTCCAGTGCCGCTTGGCGGGCGATCTTGGGTATGGAAAATATCGTCTTGGCGAGAGTGGCGGCGAGCTCGACGGGAGAGGAGCCCCGCGCGTCGATGGAGACGTGTTCTCCCCCGACGGTGTCCTCCAGTGCCCCGCGGGCGATGGTGCGAGTACCGTCCGAGCGAATCTCAATCACCATCCGGGCAACGACCGGCAGATCGTCGTCGGGTACCAACGGACCCGCGTTCTGGCGGCTGGCTAAGGCCGCGGAGATAACGGCACTGTTTTGCTTCGCGTTCTCGTAGCGCCGTACGGCCGCTTTTTTTACGCGCCGCATCACCTTTTTTCGCAACGTCAGTGGTTTCATGTTCGTCCGCACTAGCACGAAATCCGGCCCGGTCGCCGGGCGGGCCCAAATGGGCTCGTCTGGGAAGGCGAACGTCGCGAAAAAGTGGCAAAATCCGGTGTGTCGATAGAGCGAACTATTGGTGGGCAGTGGGTTGCGTTGGCGAACGATGCCCCGTTTTGGACTTCGCGGGACTGGCCGTCCCGACCGTATCGGAGGGGACAATGATTGAGTTGATGCCACTCCTTATATACGCGGGACTTTTGCGAACTATGCGGGCCCTGGGCGCTGCTACGATGGCGACCGTGAATCGGTGTAAATCGGGGGGACTATCGGTGTGCTTGGGCACTGCACGTGGGAACGGCATCGCAGAACTAGCTGCGCCACTCACGTCTGTCCGCGGTGGGGTTTTCGTTCATGGCTAAAATCCTTCTGGTCGATGATTCTATGAGCATGCGCGCCTTCGTGCGGAGCGCCTTGGTGGCCAATCCGGCGGTGCTGGGTGACGACGGCGAAGTCGTTGAAGCAGCGGGCGGTTTTGAAGCGCTCAGGCTTCTGCCCCGCGGCCCATACGAGCTCGTCATCACGGACATCAACATGCCGGACGTGAACGGTCTCGAGCTGGTGCAGTTCATGCGAAAGAGCGACCAGCACAAGAACACTCCCATCATCCTGATCTCGACGCAGAAGGCCCAACGCGACAAGGACCGTGGCCTCCGTTTGGGTGCGAACGTTTACATCGAAAAGCCGTTTACTGCCGATGCCTTGTGCGCCGAAGCCATTCGCCAGCTGGGACGCGACGGGTGACTGACGGTATCGATAAAGCGCGGGAAGAATTCTTTTCGGAGGCGCAAGAGCTCATCGAGATGTTCTCTCGAAACTTGCTCGCGCTGGATGAGCAGGGAATCGGAGCAGCGGACCCTTCGATTATCAACGAAGCTTTCCGGGCAGTGCACACGCTAAAAAGCTTGGCGGGTCTCTTCAACGCGACCGAAATGGGCCGAGTGTCCCACACCCTTGAAGACGTTCTCGACCGGCTCAGACTGGGCCGATTGAAGGCGTCTCCAGACGTTCTCGATGTGTTGTTTGCGGCGGTCGACTGCTACGGCGCGATGCTAGCGGCTGAGCGTGGCGAAGAAGGCCTGAACCAACCCCAAATCGAAAAGCTGATGGGGGTTTTGGGTACCCTCGGCGAGTCAGCCGTTGAGGAAGCGCCCGATCAGATGGCCTTCGATTTGGAGCCGGGGCTACTAGCGGTGCTCACGGAGTACGAAGAGCACCGGCTCAAGACGAATATGGATGCCGGTCAGGCGCTGTTTCGCATTCGGGTCCGCTTCGACTTGGCGACCATCGATAAGGCACTGGAGGACGTAAAGGCGAAGGCTAAACCCCATGGGGAGATCATCACGTACTTGCCCACGGGCGATGCCCCCAGCGCGGATGCTATTGAACTCGATCTGCTCATGGCCTCTTCTTCGAGTCTTGAGCAACTAGAGGCAGCGCTGGGAGGAACGGATCTTACGATTACAGCCATTCCACGAATTTCCCAGGCTTCTGCGAGCACAGGGATATCGTCGCTGTCGACACATGCGCTTGGGACGTCCTCTTTCGCTGCGGTGGGAGAGGAGACGGCCGGCAGCACCGTGGCCGTGGGGGACAACCCTCGGACCGAGCCGCCGGTGAATGCGGAGCTCAACGTGCCCGCCGTGCCCATGTTGCGTTCGGTGGCCGACACGGTGCGAGTGGACATCCGGAAGCTGGATGGACTGATGAATGTCGTGGGCGAGCTCGCCATTGTGAAGAGCGCTCTCAATCGCCTCGGAGACCGGCTTCGGAACACTCAGGATCGGGAGCTACGGCGAGAGGTGTCCCGTATCCAACGAAGTTTTGAGCGACGACTCTCGGAGCTTCAGGACGGAATTCTCGAGGTTCGCATGGTCACGCTCGGCCAGCTCTTCGATCGTCTTTCAAGGGTGGTTCGGCAAATCAGTCGGGACATGGGTAAGGAAATTCGTCTGGTGGTCACGGGCGCCCAGACGGAGATAGACAAGTTGCTCGTCGAAGAACTGGGCGACCCACTGATGCACATTATCCGCAACTCTATCGATCACGGCATCGAGAGTGCGGAGCAACGCAAGGCGATTGGCAAGCCGGTAGCTGGCACCATCGCGTTGAACGCTTACCAAAAGGGAAACCATGTAGTCATCCAGATTGAGGATGACGGGCAGGGGGTCAACGAGGCGGCCGTTGTTGAGCGAGCGGTTCGCGCCGGACACCTGGCGGCAAACGAAGTCGAAATGTTGAGTCGCGCGGAAGCTCTGGGATTGATTTTTTTGCCCGGCCTCAGCACGAGAGAACAGGCTGGCGAATATAGCGGGCGCGGTGTCGGCATGGATATCGTGAAAACGAATATCAACAAGCTGGGCGGCATTATCGATATCCAAAGTGAGTACAGCATTGGTACCCAATTGGTGATCACGCTGCCGATCACCCTGGCGATTGTGAACGCCCTATTGATTCGCTTGCTGGGGCGCACTTTCGCTCTGCCCCTGAGCAGCGTGGCCGAAGCGCTGATGTTCGACGAGAAACTAGTGCGCACGGTGGATGGGAGAGAGGTGATGACTCTGCGTGGGTCGACATTGGTGCTGTGCCGTTTGGACCGGTTTTTTGAGCTCAAAGAGCCGGCGCTGCCGCACGAGGGGCCTCGATACAAGTCGGTCGTCGTGGCGACGATGGGTGCGCGGCGCTTGGGTCTGGTTGTCGACGACCTGTTGGGACAGCAAGATATCGTAGTGAAAGGTTTGGGCCCTACCCTGCGACACGTTCGCGGATTTGCGGGCGCCAGCGAGCTGGGAGATCAGCGGGTCGCCCTGGTTCTGGATGCGGGAGCGATCATCGAGGAGGCTCTAGCGGGCCATGATGCGGTGACAACCATGCGCGCGAGGCCGTCGTGACCGAAGGCTGCGAAGGAGGCCCCATGTCGTTGCGGGAACGCAACGAAGAACCGGTACGCGAGTATCTGGTATTTCGCCTGGCAGAGGATACCTACGGGGTGGAGTTGATCCGCGTTCAAGAGATTGTGAACCCGCCGGCGTTGACTGAAGTGCCGCGCGCCAATGCGACGACCATTGGCATTTGTAGCGTACGAGGGATGTTGGTGACGGTTGTGGATCTTCGTCGGGTGTTGCGCTTGGCAGAAGCGCCTGCGTCTCGCAACTCACGTATTCTGCTCACCCGCACTGAGGGCGCGGAACTCATGGGTCTCTATGTCGACGAGGTATTTCAAGTTTCCCGGCTGCTCGAGTCAGAAATTGAGGGGGCCAACGCCGTGCTTGGCGCCGATCTATCGGATCACGTTGCGGGCATCGGTCGTCCGGACGGCGAACTCATCGTGCTGCTGGACATGAGGAGCATCACGTCATGACACGGGCCATTGGCACCCCCAAACGACGGAGCCGTTTACGGCATGACCCCGATCGTAGCCTCGTGGGATTTATTGTGGCGGATGTGCACTACGCGGTGCGCATCGAGACCGTCCGCGAAATAATTGTTCCCGTGCCGTTAGCCCAGCTTCCGCACCTCCCTGCTGCTGTGGCAGGGGTGGCCGACCACCGCGGCGATGTGATCCCCGTGATCGATTTACGAAAGCGTTTCGGGGCGCCGGAAGGCGAGCCCTCATCTCGAACCAAGTGGATACTGATTCGTACTCCGGGTGGCGACCTTGGTTTGGCGGTTGATTCCATCACTGATGTGTTTGGCACCGCTGGCCAACCGATTCGCTCTGCGCCCAACGTTGACGGAGCGATGGAAGGCGTGGTTCTTGGGGTTACCAGCTACGAAGATTCGATGGTGTTTGTGCTGGACACATCTGCTTTTGATGGTGTCGTGTCCGCTGTCGACGGTGGCCAGAAGCCGAACTGGAAGGGGGAATATTGACGGACGGCAGGCAAGAAGACGGGATAGAGACAGACCCTGAGCTTCGCCGGCGGGAGGTTGCGGACTTTCGCACTACCGGTGCTGTCGACTTGGTTGAGCGGGTGATGAAGGCCCTCGCTGACGAAGATTGGCGCGTACGAAAAGAGGCGTCTCAGGTAGCCAGCCAGCTGGCGCCGAATACCGAGTTGCTCGTTGCCCTGGTGGACACGTTGGTCTCAGGGTCCAACGTAGGGTTGAGGAACGCCGCGGTCGAGTCACTGGGCAGCTACGGCATCGATGCGGTCAAGGCGATTGATAAAGTTCGCGATCAACTAGATTCCGACGGGCGCAAGCTCGCCGCGGAAGCGCTCGCTCGCACGGGCGAACGCGCCGCTGTGCGCATTCTCGGCGACATGGCACAGGACGACGACCAGAACGTGGTCGCGGCCGCTCTTGAATCTCTCTCCACGGTGGGGGTGGTCAGCACCGGCGAAGCAGCGAGTATCCTCGTTAAGGCGTTGGGCAATGAAGACGCGTTTTTGCGCTTGGTGACGCTCAATTCGATCAACCTGTTGGGGCTTCGTATCCCTTGGGACAGCCGATTGGAGTCGTTCCTCTCAGATCCCATGCTCGATACGGCGGCCATGGTGGCGGCGGCTCGGGGCGGCGACCTCGCCGTGGGCAAACACCTTGCGCACGCTGTGGAGTTTTGGCACCGGTCCAAGAGGGCAAGCGCACTGAGCGCGCTGGGTGACTACCTAGCCGTCGGCGAGCAGTGCGCCGACAGCGCGAAGGCGGCGTTTGTATCCGTTGCCGAAGAGTGCCGTGAGCTCCTACGCGGCCTCAGTCAAGACTCTGACGCGCCGCTCGAGGAACGAAGAGCCGCGCTCCGCGCTCTCGGCGTACTCGGAGGGGGGGAAGACGCAAAAGTCGCAGTGGAAGCGCTCGGCTCCGTCGAGTTGGCGGAAGACGCAGAGGCGGCGCTTCACCAGATTGGAGCTATGGCAGTGGGGACGCTTGTGGCCAACGCTAGAGAAGGGGGCGTGGAGATCCGCTCGGCCTGTGTTCGATTGCTGGGTGCGATCGCCGATGATAGCAACCGCGCGGAAGCTCTGATTGCTATCAACGAAGCGATTGCAGACCGCGAACCCGGCATGGCGCGATCTTGGTTGGCTGCCGTGGCGTTGGTGGGAGACGAGGAAAGCTTGGAACAGAGCGTGCCGTGGCTCCGTGGAGACGTGGCGGCACAGGTGAGGCATTCCGCGGAGGTGGCGGTGTCGGCTTGCGCGACTCGCTATCCAGTGGCGGCTCGGAAGATGGCGAACCAAGCTAGCTGCGATGGCCCCGATGCGGCCTTCGCAGCGGTCGTGATTGCGGCATTGACCGTGTCTGGCCATGGGGTGGCCCCTCGAGATGTAGAGTTTCTGACCGCCACGGTGTCCAATGAGCGAACTCATTGTCGGCGGGCCGCGCTGAAGGCCCTCCGAACCATGCCCGGAGCTGCGGCCACTCGGGCGGTTGCTTTCGCTTTGACAGATGAGGCTCGCGAGGTCCAGTTGGCGGCGATCCGAACCCTCGGCCAGATGAAGGGAGCTGGCGGGGAGTCGTTGGGCCTAGAATACCTGTTCGACCTGGTCTCCTCAGGCACTGACGAGGCTCTCGTTACGTCAGCCATTCACGCATTGGGTACGGTGAAGGCTCTACGGGCGCGTGAGCTTCTAGAAGGGCTGGCACGAGAAGCCAGGCCCGCACGCGCGGTGGCGGCAGTCGAAGCCATGGCGCTGGACGGGAAGCTGGCCGGCGTGATCATCGGATTGAGCCACCAAGAGCCCGAGGTGGTGAAGGCGACACTCCAAGTACTGGTTGCCTACGAGGACCCGCGGGTGCCGACGCACCTCGGTGCGTGTCTTGACCACGCGGCATGGGACGTGCGGCGGCTCGCCGCAGATCTGCTCGCCCGGCATGGAGGCGACGATGCGAAGCGTTTGCTGCGCGGGCATTTGTCCACCGAAAAGGAGGCCTTAGTCCGGGAGGCGCTGTCCTCGGCGCTAGCGGAGATAGAAGGGCGCAACCATCCGAGCATGCCGCCGAGCAACCCTGGAGAGGGCTCGTGAGCGTATTTGAACGCTACCCGCCGCTACAGCCCATCGAGTTTCGCCTACTGCGAGATTTTGTTTACGACCGCTGTGGTCTGCACTTCGACAACTCGTCGATGTACCTCTTCGATAGACGGCTCGGTGAGCGATTGGCGGCACTTGAGCTCGACAGCTTTGCGGAGTACTACAAACATCTTCGGTTCAGTAGCGACGCGGCCAGGGAATTTGATGAGGCCATCGAAGTCCTGACCACCAGCGAGACTTATTTTTTCCGTCAAGAATATCAGCTCCGAAGTTTTGAGAAGGAACTGCTTCCGGCGCTTGCGGAGAAAAATGCCAGCACCAAAAATCTCGTGTTGTGGAGCGCGGGTTGCTCCACGGGCGAGGAAGCCTACACCATTGCAATGATGGTGCATCGGAGCGGCTTGTTCGACGACTGGGATGTTCGAATCATCGGGAGCGACATCACCAAGAGTCGAATCGCGGCAGCGCGTCGTGGCGTATACAGGGCGGGCGGGTCGTTTCGGACGATCGAGCCGACCGTGCGCGACAAATATTTCGCTCCTCACCCAGAGGGTTTTCAGGTAGCGGAGTTTCTTCGGCAATACTGTCAGTTCGGCCACCTCAACCTGATGGATCGCGCCAACCTAGCGATCGTCGGTCCTGTGGACGTTGTGTTTTGTCGAAATGTTCTGATCTACTTCGACGAAAATTCGCGCCGCCGGGTGATCGATAACCTCTATCGCCGCCTGGTGTCCGGCGGCATATTACTTCTCGGTCACTCCGAGTCTCTATTGAACGTGTCCACGGCCTTCGAACTGCTGCATTTGAAAGAAGACTTGGTGTATATGAAGCCAATGCGCACGGAAGCCCGGCAAACCCTATGAGGGTGGGGAACGAGCGGACCGTCGTGGCACGAGTCGGAATCACAGATAGGGGGCTCGAATGAGCGCCGGCGGGCAGCCTAAATTACGGGTACTTGTGGTGGATGATTCCCGTCAGAATCAGCACGCCATCAGCCAGTTGCTCCGGGGGCATCCGGAAATCGAAGTAGTGGGCACGGCTTCTGACGGCAGTGAGGCATTGAAGTTGGTCGCGCAGCTCCGCCCCGATGCAGTGACCGCTGATCTCGAAATGCCGAAGGTGGACGGCTTTAGCTTTCTGCGCATGCTGATGGCGGCCCGGCCTACACCGGTCATCATCGTCTCCAGCTATTCGCAGAAAGAGAACGTGTTTCGCGCCTTGGAGCTCGGTGCCATCGATTTCGTCGCCAAGCCAGATAGCTCCACCGAATCCTTGTTCAAAATCAAGGACTTGCTGATCCAGAAGGTGATGTTGGTTCGGAGTATGCGCAGTACAGCGCTGCTTTCCCGCTCGGCGCCCCACCGGAGCTTGGCGCCGAGGCCTTACGAGAAACCCGCGAGCGCACCTCGCGTTATCGTGGCAATCGCCTCATCGACCGGTGGTCCCACAGCGCTCACAGAGATCTTGGCGGAGCTCAAGCCGAACGCCTCTTACTCGGTGGTCGTTGCCCAGCACATGCCAGAAAAGTTTACGGCTACCTTCGCGGAGCGGCTGAACCGCTACTGCGAGCTTCACGTCACTGAAGCTGCGGGTGCCGACCACGTTCAGGCCCACCGAGTGTTCATTTGCCCCGGTCGTCAGTGCATGGAACTGGCGTACCACTCCAGTCCACCGCACCGCCTGCGCTTGTCGGCACCGCTGCGTACGGACCGATACATCCCCAGCGGGGACCGCCTGTTGACGAGCGCGGCGGAGGTTTTCGGCGCTCGGGCTATCGGGATCATTCTGACCGGAATGGGGGATGACGGAGTTGAGGGCGCGAGGGCCATACTCGCGGCGGGGGGCAGCGTAATCGCTGAAAGCGAAGAAACGGCCGTCGTCTATGGGATGCCGAGGGCGGCGGTGCGTGCCGGGGTCGTGAGTGAGAGCGTGCCGCTGCCGAAGATTGCCGAGCGAATCGCGCAGTTAGTTAGCAAATTATAGGCTCTGAAGCCTGAGTGCCGCCGGTAATTTGACCGGATCGGGTTCTGTCGCTACGTGTGAACCGATGCGCTCACGCAGAAGTCGTGTTTTTTGTGCGGGGTTGACCGCATTGATCGTCGGGCTGGTTCCCCAATTGGCGACTGCCGAGGTCGGGCCAGGACCGGGTTCTGGCTCGCGGGCTGTTTCAGCAGAGCGTCGCCTACTGCCCGCATCGCCGGCCCCGGCGGGGAGCTCAACAGCCGCAAAGTCGCACCGCGTGGGGCGAGCGCCCAACGCTCCGAAGTCGACTCTCCCGGAGGGCATGACAGCCGGATCTCCAGATGGGGCAGCTCGCCGGCTAGTCGCCCAAGGCGCTACGGACGAGGAGCTGGCCGGAAAAGTTTCAGATCCTGAACTCCAGGCGCTGGAAGACGCTGAGCGGGTACTGTTTCCCAAGGCCATCGAAGGCGTGCGTCCGGGTTGGTCGTGGGATTTCCCCGGCGGTCCTAAGGCGGTTCCCCAGGCTGGAAATCAGGCGGCGGAGCCTCGTGCGTTGGAAGAGGAATGGCTGCGCAGCTTGAGCATGCCGAACATCCCCGTCCGGATGGACGAACGGGTCATCAAGTATCTGCGCTTCTATCGCGACACCAAGCGTGGGCGCGCTATCGGGAGTATTTGGGCACGCAAAATCGGGCGCTACACGGCGGCGCTGAAGGCGGAGTTCGCGAGGCACGGACTGCCATCGGATTTGGTGTGGCTGAGCTTGATCGAGAGCGGGCATAATCCGAATATCCGATCGCCGGCCGGCGCCGCAGGTTTATGGCAGTTCATGCCGGACTCAGGGCGGATGTACGGACTGACAGTGGACCGCTGGGTGGACGAACGTCTCAATCCCCAACGCGCGACGGTTGCTGCGGCTCGCTACCTCAGCGATTTGCATCGGCGCTTCGGCAACTGGGACCTCGCGATGGCAGCGTACAATATGGGTCACAACGGGCTCACTCGCTCCGTACGCAAGTTCAACACGAACGACTTCTGGCGATTGGGTAGGTTCGAAGCGGGGATCCCTTGGGAAACCACGCTCTATGTTCCCAAGATTCTCGCCATCGCCGTCGTGATGAACAACAAAAAGGCGTTTGGCTTGCACAAGATCAAGCCAGACGCAGCGGTGAGTTTCGACGTGGTGTACGCAAACCCAGGTGTGCCGTTGGCTGACGTCGCTCGGGCGTCGGGCGTGGCGCCGGAAGCCATCGCCGCGCTGAACCCTCAGTACCTAGCGGGACGCACGCCGCCGTCGTCGGGGAGTCGGGGTAAGAAGCGCTGGCGTGTACACGTCCCTCGCGGTAGCGGTCAGCAAGCGACCCGGGCACTGGCGAAACGTTCGAAGCGCAAGAAGTTCAACGTGCTCACGGCGCGCTTTGGAGACACGATCGCGAGCATCGCAGGACGAGCTCGCACTAGCGCGAAAGCTCTGAGGCGGCTGAACCGCCTGGGGAGTTCGGAGCGAATGGCTAAGGGTACAATACTGATGGTGCCGAAGTCGGGATCCGTTGCACCCGCGCCTTCGGCTCCCATTGTGGTGCCTGCCCAGCGTTTTCAGTATCCCGGCCGCGATCGGGTATTTTATCAGGTGCTATCGGGCGATAGCCTACCGCAGATCGCGGGGGCGTTTGGTGTGTCTGAGGCGGAGGTGTTGACCTACAACTCCCTGGACAAGACGGCCGGGCTGCAAGCGAAGATGGTCCTACAAATTTTCGTGCCGAAAGGGCGTGACCTTTCCGGTGTCCGATACTCCACTCCAGCCGACTCCCGGGTGTTGATAGCTGGCACCAAAACGTTTTTTGACCACTTCGAAGGCCTGCGGGGTCGTGAGCGACTCACTGTTTCCGCTCGGGCAAAAGACACGCTGACGAAAATTGGGCGTCGCTATGGCATGAGCTCCGGTATGATGGAGCGCATTAATCGCCATTCCAGGCGCCGTCAGCTCAGCGAAGGGGAGCCGGTCGTGGTGTATACTAAAAAGGGGCGAGTCAAGAGCGCCAGGCGCGTGCCCGTGCCCGCGCGTCCTCTTCCCCCGGTGCGCGTTCCCGACGCGTCCGCCTTGCCTCGACCTTCCGTCGCCACGGCTTCCCCAGCTCAGTAGAATCACAGCCGGCCTCCGCTGTGGGTGCTGGCTGATGGAGGTTCTGGGCTAGCGCGCGCTGGGTAGGCGTTCGTTGTAGATTCTCTCGACCCCTAGGGAAATGGCGTTATAAGGGCCGCGGTCAGAGAGTGACTCGGCTGGCGCGAAGCCGAATCCGCGGGAACGAAGGAACACGATGTTAACTGCGATTGTATTAGCGGCGGGTCAAGGCAAGCGAATGAAGAGTTCGCTGAGCAAGGTGATGCATCCTATCGCTGGGCGCCCTTTGCTTCACTATTCGGTTCAGGCCGCCATTGATGCTGGGGCGAAAAAGGTCGTGGTTGTCTTGAGCCCCGGAAACGAAGAGCTCGTCAGTGCCTACCTCACGGAAACATTTGCGGCGGGAATAGTGACGACGACCATTCAAGATCCACCGCGAGGCACCGGAGACGCGGCGCGCGTCGGGCTCGAAGCGCTTGGCGATATCGAAGGCGGCGTGTTGACGCTCTGTGGGGACACGCCTCTGCTTCGGGCGACGGACTTGACTCCGCTGGTGGAGGCCGCCAACGCGGACGACGTGCGCGTAGCGTTCATGAGCTGCGATCTCGACGATCCCTCCGGCTACGGTCGCGTGTTGCGGGATGCCGACGGCCACGTCACTGAGATCCGTGAAGACCGAGATTTGAAGAGCGAAGCCCAGCGCGCGACGACTGAGATCAACGCGGGCGTGTACCTAGTGGAAGCTGCCGCCTTCCGTGAGAGTCTCAGCAAGATCGATTCATCGAACGCTCAGTCGGAGTATTACCTGACGGACATTGTCTCCCTCACCCGGGTCTCCGGGCGCCACGTCGTGGCGGTCTCCGGGGCGATCACGGCGATGCAGGGCGTGAACGACCAATTCCAATTGGTGGCTTGTGAAGAGCAGCTCTACGCCCGGTCTGCTCGAGAATTGGCGCTGGCTGGGGCTCGGGTCGCCAGCTCAGCCCGGGTGGACGACACCGTGACGGTCGAAACCGGGGCCACCTTGGGGCCGGGTGTGTGCCTGCGAGGCAGGACCCATATCGCGAGCGGTGCCGTGCTGGACGTGGGCACCGTGGTGACGGACTCGACCATCGCGGAGAACGCCTATGTTAAACCGTACTCGGTCATTACCGAGAGTTCGGTTGGACTCGGGGCACAAATCGGCCCCTTCGCACATTTGCGCCCCGGCAGTGACATCGGGGAGGACGCCCACGTTGGCAACTTCGTTGAGACCAAGAAAACGAAACTGCACAAGGGCGCGAAAGCGAATCACCTCGCCTATCTCGGGGACGGCGATGTGGGAGAGCGTGCCAACATCGGTGCCGGTACGATTTTTTGCAACTACGACGGCTTCAGCAAGTCGAAGACCATCATCGGAAAGGACGCTTTCATTGGGAGCGACTCACAATTGGTAGCGCCCCTGACGATTGGGGACGGTGCCTATGTGGCGACCGGAGCCACCGTCACCACAGACGTCCCAGCGGACGCACTGGCGATCAGTCGTGTTAAGCAGGACAACAAATTGGGCTATGCCTCAAGACTCAAGTCTCGTCTCAAAGGGGCAGCCGACAAGAAAAAAGCAGAAGCAGCTAAGTCTGATAGCTGAGCTGGCTTTCGTGGAGTTGCACCCGAACCGTGACTGCCGTCTGGGGGCTCAGTTTTTTTCGGGGTCGCTGACTTTTGGGTTGAGCGTGTGACTGGGTAGCTCATGTTGAAAGCGACGTCGCTTGGTTTCCAAGTAGGCGGCGGAGTGGGGGTTCGCCGGGATGTGGATGGGCAGCCGTTCGATGACGTCAATTCCCAACTCTTCCAGCTCGGATATCTTCGAAGGGTTGTTCGTCATCAAGCGGATGGATTTGACACCGAGCTCCTGGAGCATCGCTGCTGCGACGTCATATTGGCGAGCGTCATCCGGTAAGTGAAGTAGGCGGTTGGCCTCGATGGTATCGGCGCCGGCATCCTGCAGGGCGTAGGCGCGGATCTTGTTGGCGAGTCCGATGCCGCGACCCTCTTGACGAAGGTAGAGGATCACCCCTTCTCCGCGATCGGCGATGGTGTCTTGGGCGAATAGTAATTGCTCTCGGCAGTCGCAGCGCAGAGAGCTAAAGACCTCCGAGGTCAAACACTCGGAATGGACGCGGACCGCGATGCCTGTTTTTCCCGCAACGTCGCCACGCACGAGGGCGATGTGTTCGTCGCTCAAGCCGGGGTGGGCGTCGGGATCGTTCCAACGAAACACCCGAAGCTGAAATTCACCAAACGCCGTTGGCAACGGTGCGGACGCCAGTTCTTCCAGACCGCCTGCGGTGGACTCGGAGGATTTTGGTTTTTCGGTCATGGTCGAGCACAGGGACGCGCGGGGGCATATTGCGTCTTCGGTCAGCTAGATCAAGGGGACGTCAGCTAAAGCCATGGAAAAAGGCATGTTTTCCCATCCCGGGGCAGTTTTTTGTGTCATGCCCGGCGTCCAGGACGGTTGGGGGCGGCTTGGCGGCGTCTCGTCCCAGCGCGGCACATATCGATAAGCGCGTATTCGAGAATAGCCAGGGGGGGCCGTTTGGAGCCACCTTTGAGCTCGAGATCGACGCGGGCCAGGGTCGCCAGCCAGCTTTCGAGTTCCAGCCGGGAGATGCGTTTCACTTGGGCCGCAAGATCCCGAGCCTTAAAAGGCGGCGCCTTAGCGGCCTTGGCGGCGTCCGGGGGGCTCATGCCCTCGGCAAGCGCTGCTTCAAAGCGGATGAGTTGGCGGGTCGACCACGCGAGAACTCCGAGCAATCGCAGCCCGCGATCCTGCGCCTCGTAGACCTTGGGCAAGATGGACAGCGTTCGTCCGACGTCGCGATCGCCGATGGCCGAGAGCAGCTCCCAGACGGTGGCGGGGCGAATCAATGACAGGCACTCCGCTGTCACATCTTCGGTGATGACACCACCATCGCCGACGTAGAGTGACAGCCGTTCCAACGCGTCTTCCACGTTGGACAAGCTAGGGCCCGTCGTTTCCGCGAGCAGGTGCGCTACTCCGGGGCCGAGGCTGACTCCCCGTTGTTTGACCGCGCCCTCCAACCAATTCCGCAGCGCCTGGTCGCTCAACGGCTCGCAGCTGACGAGCCAGCCTTGTTTTTTCGCAGCCTTGAACAGGCGCCGTCGGGGATCCAGCTTGCTCGCGGTCAGCACCAATACGGTGGATGGGACAGGATCGTTCGCGTAGTCGAGCACTTGATCGAGTGGCGCTGTGCTCACTTTATTTTTCGAGTTCCCGTCGGTCTTGCCCTCCCAGCGATCTAAGGAACGGACAGACACGTATCGGCGGGACGCCATCATGGGTGTGGTGCGAGCGGCCGCTAGCACGTCCTCGACGCCGGACTCCGCCGCGTCGAATTGGTCCTCGTTCAGCCCGGCGATGCCCCCTTCCAGACAAGAAGCCTTGATGGTAGCGACGACCTGTTCGCGGAGTTGATGTTCCTCGCCGACCACAAGGTACAGGCCCCGGAGTTCACCGTCCCGAAGTTGCTGGAGCGCGATATCCGGAGTCATCGACTACGACGAATACGCGCCGTCCCGGGGTGCGGCAAGCAGTACCGCGGGACGCCGGGCGATTCGAGCTACCGGGGGGCGGGGTGGCGAACCGTTCCGGGGCGATGCCAGCCCCGCTGGGCCAATTCGCCGCGTTCAGCCCCGGATCACCGGATTTCACCTCCTCTGAGGTGTGGCCTGGGCACCCGTCGTGTAGTAAACACGGCGTCCCGTGTCCTCCCGCTGCATCTCAGACGCTAGTGCGCTCCGTGCCCCCGCTGGGAGCTCTGTGGTGACCATTGGCAATTTTGACGGCGTGCACCGGGGTCACGCAGCCGTCATTCGGCAGGCGATAGCTGAGGGCCGTGAACGGAATCTCAAGCCATTGGTGCTCACATTCGCCCCACATCCAGCAGAAGTGCTCGGTCGCGGTTCCGTATCCTGTCTAACGGCGCTCGAGCGGAAGGTGGAACTGCTGTGCCGCCTGGACGACGAGCTGTGCATCGTAGTGCACCCGTTTACGTTGGATTTGGCTCGCAAGTCGCCGGCCGAATTTGTGCAGTCCCTGTTGGTTGACGCCTTGGGAGCGGGGCTCGTGATGGTGGGCGAAAATTTCCGCTTCGGGAACCGGCGCAGCGGTGATTTTGAAACTCTGGCTGGCCTGGGCGAGCGGTGCGGATTTACTGCCAAAACTCATCAACTCGAGGGCGACTCCGAGGGCGAGTACTCTAGCAGCCGCATCCGAGCGAGGCTCCTGAAGGGCGACGTGGAATTGGTCGAGCAATTGTTGGGGCGTCCCCATTCTGTGTCGGGCGTTGTCGTCCAAGGCGACCAACGAGGCAGAACGATCGGCGTTCCCACAGCGAATCTGAGTGACGTCATCGAGGCCATCCCTCCCGACGGAGTGTACGCGGTGGCGGTGGATCGCTGTGACGACATGACCGGAGCAGGAACTCGGTTAGCGGTCGGCGTGATGAACATCGGGGTGCGTCCCACAGTGGGCGCAGGACAGAGCACAGAAGTGCACTTGCTCGATTTCGCCGGCGATCTCTACGACAAGAAGCTACGGGTGCATCTGGTGGCGCGCCTTCGTGCTGAACAAAAATTCTCAGGTTTGCCGGAGCTGAAGTCGCAAATCGCGAAAGATATCGAGCAAGCCCGTGAACTTCTACGGGACCGAGAGCCGGACCCGTCCGCCTCCGGGGCGTGGTATTAGGAGTTATGTCGCCCCGCAGTGACGCCGACGCGTTTCGCGAGCTTTCGCGCGACGAGCTGATGGCGGAGGCGCGCGCCATGGGTGTCTCCCGACCGGGCGTCATGACCCGGGAAGAACTCGTGGCGGAGCTGGTCCGGTTGAACGCCCCCCCGCCGGCACCTCCCCAGCCCCAGTCGGGCTGGTTTGGCACGGCTCGTTCGCTCCTAGCCAGCGTCGTGGAGCAAGGTCTCAACTTGCCCGATGCCGCGAAGTTGATTCGTGGTGAGACTCGCTTGAACGCCCCCCCGGAACCACCGTGCGCAGTGCCGACGGTGACTCTTGCGGATATTTACGCAGCTCAAGGACACACAGGCAAGGCGCTGCGCACTCTCGATGAGATCCTCGCCGCCGAGCCGGAGCACGCAGCGGCCAGCGCGCTAAAAGAACGTATCAAGACGAAACGCGCTGAATCTCGAAAACGCAAGTCGAGTGGCGACGCCCCCTCGAAAAAGACATCGACCACGGGGCGCGCTCGGGAAAACAGCGTGAGCATCGCGGCGCGCGCCGCCGCCGTAACAACAGCTCCTCCTGTTGATCCCTCGCCGGAGATGCGGGGGAGTCCCGTTGAGGCGACGCCGGATTCCGCGCGGTCCCTGCAGGAGGTGGTAACGCCAGACCCGTCCGCTGCAGCTCGTGTGAACGGCGCACCAGCAAAGCAAAGCTCTCAAGCGGAAGAATTGTCTGCCGTCGAGTCCAGTCGCGGAGCATTGACGATGCGCGCTGTCGGCGACGCGGCTGTCGGATCTCCTGTCGACATCGATGCCTCGATTGAGGTGAGTGGCATGGTGACGGCGATCGCCGGCGATCGCCTCTTGGCATATTGGGAAGTGAGTCGGCGCAGTCTGCAAGGCGCACAGAGCTGCCACCCCGAGGGCCAGCTCGTGCTGCGCCTCAGTCTGACCTCGCCGTCTTGGGAGGGCGCAACGCAAAGCCTGTGCGATCTGCCCTTGGTAGCATCTGTTTCGATGTTGGACGTGGCAGAAATAGTCCCCGGTGCGGTCGCGCGATGCTGTGTTGGCTGGCGATACGGCTCTGGTTTTGCGCCCCTGGCGGTAGCTGCTCGATTGAACACAGAGCCAGAAGCCGAGTTAGAGCTGCCCATTGGCGTGCAGGTCAGTGCAGAACTGGTGGAGCGAGCTCAGATCCAGTGGGCGAGCTCCGACGGATACTGACCGTCCCGGGAACCGCTCGGGCGCGACCGATGGACAGAATTTGTCAGGGCGATTTCTGACAACTGAGGAGGGCTGGGCTCCGAAGCCGAAACATGACTCACTCCTCCCTGAGCTCTCCCTGTTGGGCTCTTTTTTATTTGTTATTGGGAATGTGCTGGACGCTGCCGGCCAACGCCGAATCGGACGGGCTGTCGCCTGTGGAACGCGGCTGGACCATCGGCGTACGGGCGGCGGTGGCTGGGGACTCGCATGGCGGCCAATCAGCGTCAGGATCCGTTGAGCTGACCGTCCCGTTGGACTCGAGCGCCTCCCCAAAGCCCACCGCAGATAGGTCCGTCCCGCTGACGGGCAGGGGGGATTCGGAGCTGCTCACTGAAGGGGAAGTTCCCCAGGCGCGTGTGGCGACCGCGGGCGGGTCTGGGCCATCGGACTCGGGGTTGAGGCTAGAGGCGTTGCGCTCAGGTTTTGCTCGCCGACTGGTTCGCGCCTGCCTTCGAGCTGCGGGTTTTAATCGGGCCGGGCCGCGCCTCCGGAGTATGGCTTCGCGTTCGCGCTACTCCGCGGCGTTCCCCGAACTGAGGCTACGCGCTGGGCGTTCGACCGATGAGTCCGTGCGGGTGGCCCCCACCGTGGCCGATCCGGATCGCTACACGCGTTCGGGCGGCGCTGACTACTGGTTGGAAGGGCGACTCAACTGGCGGCTCGATCGCCTCGTGTTTGCTCGACCGGAATTGGCCATCGAGCGACTCCGGGAGTCCCGTCGTCAGAGTGAACTTCGACTGACGCGCGAGGTGCTAAAAGTACTGTTCGAATGGTATGGCGCGCGCCTGCAACTCGCCCGCGAGGACTTACTGCCTGAGGAGCGCTGGGGTCCCAGCCTGACGCTGGCCGAAGCCCAGGCCACCCTCGAGGTGCTCAGCGCGGGGTGGTTTGACGCCGAAAAGGCCCCGGGAGGGCCCGCCGCGGTCATTCGCGCCCACAAGATGTCGCATGGGGGGCAAATACTGCCCTCAACCCGGCCGGAAACCCCGAAAAAACCCTAGTCCCGCCCTGTTGGAGGAAGTCCCTGGCGCGCGCCCATTCCAGGGAGTACATCCCAAACTCATGTCTGCCGAGATGCGAGCCTTGCTTGCCGACCTTAAGAGGCGCGTTGATGCGCTAAGGGGGCATCTTTGACGTCCCGAAATTGGAACGTACGGTCGACGAGCTCGACCGACTGAGTCAAGCCGAGGGCTTCTGGGATGACCAGAACAAAGCCCAGGCGCTGTTGCGCAAGCGAGCCGTAACCACTGCGAAGCTCACATTGGTCAATTCGGTGAGCGGCGACGTGAGCGATACGGCCGAGCTATTCGAAATGGCTGAGGAGGAGGGCGACCAAGACACCCTCACCGAACTTGTCGAACAAGCCGCTGGCATCGACGCCGTCCTACGCAAGGCTGAACTCAGCCGAATGCTCAACGGACCCGCAGATCACGCGGACGCTATCGTCAGCATTCACCCCGGCACCGGCGGGACGGACGCCAAGGACTGGGCGGAAATGATGCTGCGCATGTACCTTCGTTGGTGCGAACGCCGAGGCTTCAAGACAGAAATCATCGATTATCAAGCCAACGACGAAGCCGGCATCGATGGCGCATCCTTCACGGTTAGCGGCGAGGATGTGTACGGCTACCTGCGCGCCGAGGTCGGCGTGCATCGATTGGTTCGAATCAGTCCCTTTGACGCCAACGCCCGTCGCCAAACCTCGTTTGCTGCACTCGAAGTGACCCCTGACGTAGAAGACGAGATTGACATCGAAGTCGACGAGCGAGACCTAGAGGTATCGACCATGCGGGCTGGCGGTAAGGGCGGGCAGAATGTGAACAAGGTCGAGACAGCCGTTCGCATGAAACATCTGCCGTCAGGTATCGCCGTGGTTTGCCGGGCGGAACGCAGCCAGCTTCAGAACCGCAAGATGGCACTCAAGATGCTCAAGGCTCGGCTCTATGAGCAAGAGCTGGCGCGTCGCGAGGAAGATAAAGCTCGATACGAGGCGACCAAGGGCGCCATTGCCTGGGGTAACCAGATCCGGAGTTATGTGTTGGCCCCCTACCAGCTCGTCAAGGACCTACGAACCGAGCATGAAACCGGAGCGGTCGACGCTGTTTTGGACGGGGATTTGGACGCCTTCATCGAAGCCTTTTTGATGAAGAATAGCGAGAAAACGCAGCAAGATTAGCCGCGGCCCTAGGCTTCAGCTCCACCGTCTCGCCCCCGCGTAGACGGCCCTGGGCCCGTAGGTTACACCGCGCAACAAGAGTGTCATGAGCGCAAAAAAGAACAAGCAGGGCGGCGTCGAGGCCAACTCAGACAGCCAATCCACCGAGGCGGGGTTGATGGACGCGCGAAGGGCGAAGGCGAAGAAGTCTCTAGACGCTGGCAACAACCCCTTTGCCAACGACGTCGACACCGCTGACCGTTCTTGGATCATCGATCTGCGGAGGCGTTTCGCGGGCGCCAAGCTCGAAGCGACTGAAGAAGAGGGCGAGCGTTACGACGCTGACAAGGTACAGAGTCTCGCTGGCGACGATTCGGTACACGTACTGGGGCGCATGATGTCTCGTCGCGGTTTCGGCAAGGCGGCGTTCCTGAAGTTGCGGGACGGCAGCGGGGAAATCCAGCTATTCGCCAAGAAGGACATCTTGGCCGATGACTTCCCCGTATTGGAGACCCTCGACATGGCGGACCACATCGAGGCCCGCGGCACGGTGATGGTGACACGCACCGGCGAGTTGAGTGTGCAGGTGACTCAGCTGCGTTTGTTGAGCAAGGCGATCCGTCCCTTGCCTGACAAATGGCACGGTCTAACGGATGTCGAACTACGCTACCGGCGTCGCTACGTCGATTTGGTCGCCAACCCTGAGGTTGCTTTCGCCCTGCGCGCCCGTTCGATCTTGATTCAGGGCGTTCGCGATTACTTAGACCGCCGGCAGTTCCTCGAGGTCGAAACCCCCACTTTGCATTCGGTGGTAGGCGGAGCATCGGCCAAGCCGTTCAACACGCACCACAACGCCCTCGACTTGAATCTGTTCTTGCGCATCGCGCCCGAGCTGTATCTCAAGCGTCTATTAGTGGGCGGCTTCGAGCGGGTGTACGAGGTGGGCCGTTGCTATCGCAACGAAGGCATCAGTACTCGGCACAATCCCGAGTTTACGATGCTTGAGTTCTATCAAGCCTACGCGACCTACGAGACGTTGATGCCGATGACCGAAGAGCTGTTCCGCCACGCGGACCAGTTCTTGAAGGCTCGGTTCACAGAAGATGGCCTCGCACATGTCTACGATGGCTGGGTCGCGGCCAGAGAGTTCACTATCGACGAGCCCTTCGCGCGGGTGCCCATGCACGAGGCGATCGCTCGGGCAGCGGTCAAAGCCGGCTTGCCCGAAGACGTGTTGGCGCAGCTCGACACCATAAAAATATCGCCGGCTTCCGCCGGGGAGACGCCAAACCGTGAAGCGGGGGACGCTCTGGTGAAGCAGTGGGCGAAGCACAACGAGCGCTCCGGTGCCATCGACTGGACCAACTTCCGGCGGGGCCTAGCGGGCTGCGGCCGGGATGGCGATCGAGTGTTCGCTGCCTACGAGTACCTAGCGGAGCCCTTCTTGGCGGAAGACTATCGTTCGGCGGATGGGTCCAAGAGCGTGCCGGTCTTTGTCATCGACTACCCGGCTGAGGTTTCTCCTCTGGCCCGTCGTAAAGACTCCGATCCCAGCCTAACGGATCGCTTCGAGCTATTTGTCGAGACGCGGGAGCTGTGCAACGCCTTCAGCGAACTCAACGACCCCGACGACCAGGCCGCTCGATTCCAGGATCAGGTCGCTCGCAAGGCCCAGGGCGCGGATGAAACTATGGACTACGACGAAGACTACGTTCGCGCGCTCCAGCACGGTATGCCTCCGGCCGCAGGATTCGGCATGGGCATCGATCGTTTGGCGATGACTCTCACGGGGCAGCCGTCGATTCGCGATGTGATAGCCTTTCCGCTGCTTCGCCCCGAAAGTGAAAAGTGAACCTACTCGACTCGCCGAATTGGTTGGGTGTCGGTGCGTCACCTGGGACGTTACTGGCGTTTCAGGCCGCGAAAAAGCTCGGGACAGAAGACGTGTCTCGCTGGGCGGTCATGTGGACTGACCTAGGCGTTGGCGGCCGCCTTGGCGTCATCGCCTCGGTGGTGCTGTTGCTTGGTTACGGCGTGTATCGTGGGCTGCGACGGCTCGGGAAAGCGGGGCGACACACCTTGCTTGTCGCCTTTACCTCGTTGTCCTTCGCTGGGCTGCTAGGCCTTGGCTATTGGTCCAAGATCCTTCCCGAACCCCAGGGCACTTATTTCGTGCTTTGGCATCAGGTGGTTCGAGTCGGAGCGGCGGCTTCTGCCACGGTTCTCGTTCTCGGATCCATGGCGCTCCTGCTACCTCGGATTCTCAATCTGGTGGAGCGTTGGGGCTTCGTCGGATTTGTTGCTGGACGTCACGTGAGAGCCTCCAAGAGCGGCTTTCTGACGGTGATTTCCTTGTTGAGCATCTCTGGGGTGGGCGTCAGCGCTTTCGCCCTGTGCGCAGTGGTTTCGATCATGGGCGGCTTCGGTGCCGACCTGAAGCGCAAGATTCTAGGTAACAGCGCGCACATCACCATCGATACTCCGGAAGTGCTAGGCTTTTTGGACTGGGAAGATCTGCTCATCAAGCTGCGAGCTCGTCCCGAGGTGTTCGCTGCGACGCCGGTAGTCGGAGGCGAAGCGATGGCTTCGAGTCACTCCAATACCGCCGGTGTACTTGTGCGGGGCATCGAGACCACCTCCATCGGATCGGTCATCGAGTTGGTGTCCAACATCGAGGTGGGCAAGTTCGAATACCTCACGGATCCGATTAAGCTCACGCAGCTCAAGGAAGACGACGTGATCGGCCTGGGCCCCGGCGGCGAGCGCTATCTCAAAGGGCCGTCATCGAAGCGCTGGTTCGGCCATGATCCCATCGATGACGCCGTGAGCGCCGCGATGATGCCCGAGGACGTTTTGCCTGGAGTGGTGTTGGGTCGCGAGCTTGCGAAATCGCTGCATGTCTATGTTGGCGACGATGTGAAGCTCGTATCGCCCCTTGGCGAACTGAGCCCCATAGGGGTGTTGCCGCGTACCAGCCGCTATCGCGTGGCGGGCATCTTCTACAGCGGCATGTACGAATACGATGCCAGCCACGCCTATATGTTGCTGGATGAGGCCCAGAAGTTCCTCGATATGGAAGGCTACGTCAGCAAGATCGACGTGAAGATCGTATCGGATGCGGATTTGGAGGAGGCGCGTGTTGGATTGAGCGCCGCCGTCGCGAAACCATTGCGAGTTCGGGACTGGAAAGAGCTGAACAAGAGCCTCTTCGCGGCTCTCAAGCTAGAGAAGATTGTTACCTTCCTGATCTTATCCGTGGCGATCGCGGTCGCGAGCTTTTGCATCATCTGTACCCTTCTCTTGATGGTCACTGAGAAAAGCAAAGAGATCGCCGTGCTCAAGAGCCTCGGTGCGTCGAACCGAAATGTGCTCGAGATATTTATGGTCGAGGGGACCATGATCGGGGCCATCGGGACCTTCTTTGGCGTGATCACCGCGCTGGTACTCTGCAAAGGCTTGGAGCAGTTTGGCGTGCGCCTCGATCCGGAGGTGTACTACGTCGATCGATTGCCCATTGAGGTCAACAAGTGGGACTACGCCATGGTGGCAGTTGCCGCATTGGGAATTACCGTTCTAGCGACCGTATATCCGGCGCTTGCAGCGAGCCGGCTACGCCCGGTAGATGGGATTCGTCACGAGTAATGTCCGACGTTGCAACGACTACGACTGATTCAGCCGGCGGCACGGCTGTCGAACGCACCGCTATCGATCGCTCGGTTATTGATCGCACTGGCGAAGCTCTCGTCCTGGTGGAGGGTCTGACTAAATCCTTCCAGCATATGGGAGAGACCCTTGAGGTCTTGCGTGGCATCGATCTCAATATCTATGGCGGTGAAGTGCTGAGCATCGTCGGCGCGTCCGGCGCGGGCAAGAGCACGCTCATGCATTGCTTGGGTACCTTAGATTTGCCCACTACCGGCAAGATCCGCCTGGCTGGCGAAGATCTGACCAGCATGGGAAATGCCCGGCTCGCGAAGGTGCGCAATCGACACATCGGATTTGTATTCCAGTTCCATCATCTGTTGCCTGAGTTCACGGCTGTCGAAAACGTCATGATGCCGGGACTGATCCAAGGACGCCCCAAAGCGGAGATGGAAAAGCGGGCCAAAGCGCTTCTGGACGAAGTCGGTATGTCTCATCGAGGCTCTCACCGCCCGGGCGAACTCTCCGGCGGCGAGCAACAGCGCGTCGCGATTGCCCGCTCAGTGGTACTCGGGCCCAAGTTGTTGTTAGCGGACGAACCCACCGGCAACTTGGACACCGCCACGAGCGAAGCCATCCATCAGCTGTTCTTCGACATCAACCGAGAGCATGGCACCACGATTGTGGTCGTCACTCATAATATCGCTTTCGCGAAGAGCATGCCTCGGGTAGTGACCATGCGTGACGGCCGGGTGATTCAGGATGACCGAAGCGACAACGACGCTTTCAGGGCCCCCGCGAACGCCGAGGCGACGGATTAGGCGAAGCTCGTCTCTATTCGGGCTCGCAAGGCTATTTGGAAGGTCGCAGGGAGGCATCCGGATATTGCAGCCGCGGTAACCACCAAAGCTCGTCGCCCTCGTCGATGTCTAGCCGTTCGGCGAGAGCTGGAGGAATTGCGAGGCTGTTTCCTTCAGCCGACAAGCAAGCGGGATGTGCGGTGAAGTCGGAATCGTCCGCACGGATTCGACCGACGAGCCCATAGCTGCCAGTTCCGGCTGGCGTGGCTATGCGCGCTCGTAGGGCGCGGGTGTCTGCGACGGCGGGTACGTCGTCCGTATTCGCGACATAGTGGGGCCCGCCGTCGAAGGGGTCGATGCGTTTGGCGTAACGGAAACCTAGCTCCCGGAGCATTCGCTCCACGCCTATGGTCTGGGGACCGACCTGACCGATGACAGCTTGTGCTTGTTCGTTCATCAAGCTGGCGTAAACGAGCCCGCTGGGGAACAGGTCTCGAATGAACGACTTGTCCTGGGCGGAGCGAGAATCCGCCTCGGCGTAACTCATATTGCAGAAACGCCGACCGTAGGCCTCCCACATGTGACTGGTACCGTCGGGCTCCAATGGGGGCAGCAGTTCAGCGAGCAGCTTCGCTTGGAAGAGCTCGCGCCGACAGGCAATGAACAAGAACCGGACCCACGAGAGGATGCGCCCCAGCCGGGCCGGATGGCGACGATATTTGGGATCCAGTACCAGTCCGCCAAGTTCGCTGGGGCCATCGAATGAGAAGCCGATTCGCAAGGCCAGGTGACGAAAGTGCTGATCCAAACTACTGGAGTATTTTTCTTCCTCGATCACGTCCAGGAATATGTACGGCGAGTCGCTGGTGCCGAGCTTGCCTATGATGCTCGACGAGCCGACGATTTCTCCGGAGGACCCCTCGACGGCGACGAATATGTAGCGCCGCTCTTCGGCGGGCAAGAGCCCCCCGAAGCTCTGATTCGAAACATCCAATAGCCTTGCCAGGTAGTCGCGGTTGTTCGGCAAGTTCACACTGTTGAGGTGTGTAGACAGCTGGTGCAGAGATGCCAAATCCTTGGGGCGTGCGGCGCGAATGGTGAAGGTGGGGGGGGCAGACATCAAATGGGGGCGGTTCTCCAAGTGTAGCGCGCTCTGAGCCTCGGGGCCGTGGACGGCGTTTTCCTGGGGGATCGAGCTCCGAACGCTTTGACGGGCCCGCGACCGGAGATCGTGCTAGGTCGGCGCCGTGACTGACTTTATTCGATTCACCGGTACTGAATCCTATCTAACGGACCCCGCATTAGAGTCGGCTGTTAATGCCGCACTGGCCTTGGAGCGACCGCTGCTTGTGAAGGGCGAGCCGGGTACCGGCAAGACCTTATTGGCAGAAGCCATCGCCAAAGCTTTGGATCTGGAGCTCATTCACTGGCCAGTGAAATCGACGACACGTGCGGCCAACGGCCTCTACGTCTACGACACTGTTCAGCGCCTTTACGACGCCCGGTTCGACGAAGACAGCGGAACGAACGATATTCGCAAGTACATCAAGTTTGGCCCGATGGGCTTGGCGTTCAAGTCGGAGAAGCGCGTTGTGCTTCTGATCGATGAAGTGGACAAAGCCGATCTCGAGTTTCCCAACGATCTGCTGCATGAGCTGGACCGCATGAGCTTCCGAGTGGACGAGACCGGCGATGAGTTCACCGCTAAGCATCGCCCTATCATCATCATAACTAGCAACAACGAGAAAGAGCTTCCGGATGCATTCTTGCGTCGCTGCGTTTTTCACTTCATCGATTTTCCGGAGCCGTCATTGATGAAGAAAATTGTTCGCGTTCATCATCCGGATGTCGACGATGCGGTCGTTGACCAGGCGATTGCGGCCTTTTACGATTTGCGGGGCGTGCCGCGCGTCCGCAAACGGCCCAGCACTAGCGAGCTAGTGGATTGGATCACGGTCATCACTCACGCCGGGGTCGCGACGGAGCGGATTCGTACGGAGCTGCCGTTCGCAGGTGTCTTGCTCAAGAAAGAGCAAGATCAGAGCACCGTAGCCGAGACACGGTCTAGAACAGAAAAGCGCTGGTAGTTAATACGAGCGCCCTCGGAGGGTCGGTGCCGAGTTCACGCGCTGCCGCTCTCGATGAGGTCTCGGATTTTTGCTGGCAAGATACCGTAGTCGTCTGCGGCGCTAACTAGCCGCGCGTTGGGCTGCAGTTCCGTGAGAAACAATCGTGCGTAGGGCGTGCTCGCGAGGCCGTGCACCCGGCGTAGCAAGGGCGGGATGGCTGTGGCGACGGCTTCTCGCGCCTCGTCTTCCCGGTCGGCGTGCACCAGGGCATCATGCAAGGCGAGATACACCGGGGACTCATTGAGCAAACTGGCGGAGTCCGCTTCGAGTAACTCGGCTGCTTCCAGGGCGATCTCAAGAGCGCGCTCGCTGTCTCCGTGTTGGAGCTCGGCGGTCGCCCACATCCCCAGCGCTACGGGTAAAACATCGTGATTATTGGTGTTCCGATAGGCGTTGGCCGCCGTCCGCAACAAAGACAGGGCGCGTTTTCTGGCGGTATCCGAGCTGCTGCGTAACAGTTCGCAGCCCCGGTAGTACAGCATACCGAGGTTCTCGCGGTCAGGTGATGTCCAGGTACCAGTCACTGAGGCGTCCGCATCCAAGCGGGAATCACCGACCATCTGATCGATTCGTTTGTCATTACCGAAGGCACCGGCCCAGCCCATGAGGATCATCCTGGCGTGGCGCAGGGCTCCCTGGCTGCCGATGGCATCGGCGAGCAGGTAACCCGCTTCAAGCAAACGGAGTGACTCCTGACGGGCGCCGATGGTCGTGAGCGCGAAGCCGAGGTTGGTGGTGAGGATGCTCTCTCGCTCCCTAAGACCGGCATTGTGGGCGGCCCCGACGGCGTTCCTGCGGGCGTCCAACGCTGAGCTGAGAGCGCCGTGGGTTTGATGAATGATAGCGAGGGTCTGCCAACCGTCTACGGCTGCGGTCCGCACGCCATGGATCTGGGCTAGACCCAATAGGCGGTGCGCTTCGCTTTCGGCTTCCGGAAAATCGCCGGCAAATGCCAGTTGGGTCGCCAGGGCGGCAGAGCAGCGAGATTCCTCGTCATAGAGTTCGAGCTTCGAGGCCTCGTTTCGAATGTCGGCGAGGCTATCGCTGAGATTCGCCCCTCCGCCTCGAGCCACTTCGTATCGCGCGCGGGCGCCGCGAGCCCGCACCGAACTCAGGTCGTCGTATACGTTCTCTTCGAGGGCCCAGATGGCGTTCTCGCGGTCGCTGGCTCGGGGGTCAAGACGGCTCCAGGCCTCGTCGAGATAACCGGCCCGCAGAAACCCCGTTTGTTTGTCGTCCGCGAACGCGAGGGCTCGCTCGGCCATCCGCAGCGCGTCGCTCAGTGCGTTCGTTGCCAGGGCTCGCTGGGCAGCTTGGGCCCAGTGGTCCGCTGCCTGCTCTTCGCAGTCGCCGAGGTCGAAGTGTCCTGCAACGATGGCGGAGTCCTCGCCTACGCCGGCAAGCCACTTGCCGGCGAGGGCGTGCAGTTCAACCGATTCTTTTTTGCCCAGGCTGCTGTAGGCCACCTCACGAACCAAGGCATGCTTGAACACCCATTCGCTGGACCCGGAGAATCGAGAAGCCTGCAGTTCCAGCAGTAATTCGCGTCGGGCGAGCTCCCGCAATAGGCCCTCGGCCTCGACCATGCCCAACGCCTCCAGGCCGCCGTCCCAGCAGGTCAGACCGAAAACGCTGAGTCGCCCCACAGCATCACGGCATTCTTCGTCGAGGCCGTCGAGGCTGGCCTGGATGGCCGTTTCGATTGTTGGCGCGTTGGAGGTATCGCCGCCGGCGGCGCTCAGGCGAGACAGTTCTTCAGCAAAAAGCGGCAGCCCACCGGCTTGCTGTACGATCTGCTCAAGGGTTTCAGGAGTGCTGGAATCGCCTAGCAGGGATCGAGCGATCATTCGAATGGCGCGTTTGGTAACGGGCCGCAGATCGAGGCGAACGTGTTCACGACTGGAGAATCGCCTGGATGTGCCCGACCAGAATCCCGGGCGCATCGCGGCGACGATGAGCAGCGCCTGGTTCTGTGAACGGCCTACCAAGTGGTCGAGCCAGTCGATGCTCTCTTCGTCGGCCCATTGCAGATCTTCCGTGATAATCGCGAGGGCTCCTTCACTCGAGACTTGAAGTACAAGATCCGTCATGCCCAGCCAGAGCACGTCGCGAGCACCGCGGGGGTCGATGCCGTCCGGCAGCGGCACGTTGGACAAGAGGCGCGCGATCAATTCGTGGCTGGCGGTGGTTTCATCAATTGTGGTCTCGGCGCCCAAGCACTCGACCAACGCCGCCTTCGACTCCGTTACGGAGACACCCTTCGGCAATCCTAAGATGCCGCGCAAGATGTCGGCGGCTGCGCCCAGGGCCTGGCTTCTTCCGTAGGCTTCGCTTCGGGTCACGATGACCACTGGCGCGTCGGCTCCGGCGGTGATGCGCGCCAGAGCTTCCCGAATCAGCCGGCTCTTGCCGATACCCGGGGACCCGGTGAGGGTGACCAAGACGCCTTCGCGGTTGAGGACGGAGCGCTCGGCCGCACTGAGAACGTGTTGAAGTTCGCTTTCGCGGCCAACAAAGGGGGCGCCGCCCGCGGTTCGCGAAGGGGCCCCTCGTACTGGCTCGCCGACGATGGCGGAGCCGTCTCCGCGGGTTCGAAATTCGTAGCGGCCCCGACCGAGCTCGGCCGTCGTGGCATCCGCCAGGACGCCTGGCTCTGACATGTCTCGAGCGAGGGCCGAGGCTCGGTCGACCACTTCACCGACGGCACGAACCGCCCCATCGCTACGGTTCAAGCTGATTCTGCTGCGTCCCGTGGCTATGCCCACAGCTGCCCCGGATCGCGTTAGGCGACGACCGAGCTCTAGGGCGACCACCGCTTCTGTTCCTACGGCACGGCGCGCTCCCAAGTGAGCGACGAGGGCATCGGGCCCGAGGGGGACGGCGTCGGCTCCGCGTTGTCGTAGGTGCTCAAGCGCTCTTTCTCTCGCCGAGCTGCTTTCCAGGTGGAGCGCGACGATGGAGGTGATGAGTCGCGAGGCGCTGGAGCCGAGGCGCCCCGAGGGAGGAGAATCACTGATCGCCGCCGGTAGATTCGTGGAGGCCCGTGCGATGGCGTTCAGCGTATCGGCCACTTGCTGGGCGTTGCTTGGGCGGTCCTTGGCGTCGGTAGACAACATGGCGAACACCAGTTCGTCCAGCGATGCCGGGAGGTGCGGGTGCAGCTCTCGCAGGCGAGGGGCGGGGGTGGCGACCAGTCGCGCTAGCGTAGCGATGGGGGTCGGGCCCACATGAGGGGGCCTACCGGTGAGCAATTCGAACAAGGTGGCTCCCACGGAATAGATATCCGACTGTGGGGCGATGGTTTGGTGCCCCTGCGCTTGTTCGGGCGACATGTAATCTGGAGTACCGACTACCTCTCCGACGTTCGGTAGCTGGAGATTTCCCGCTACTCCAAAATCGATCAGTTTGACGTTGAGCACGTGTTCGTCGTCGGAGGGGCAAATGAAGATATTGCTGGGCTTGATGTCTCGATGGATGATGCCCGACCGGTGTGCCGCGGCCAGGGCCTCACAAAGCTGAGAAATCAGCCTCAAGCTGGTCTGCACGTCCAACGGCGCCCGCAGCTGGTGACGTTCTAAGTCTTCGCCGTCGAGCCATTCGATGGCGACGTAGGGGCGGGCGGACGACTCCAACTGGCCAGTGGCGATCAGCCGAACGATGCCCGGGTGCGCCAACTCACTGAGGATGCGACCTTCCGATTCTAAGCGCCTCTCGTCGTCGAGCGAGCAACCGGCTTCGCCTCCCACGATCTTGAGCGCCACCAACTCGCCTGTTTCCGAGTCGACGGCACGGTACACGATGCCGACCGCGCCGCGCCCCACCTCGGCCTCGATGGTGAAGCGACCAGCGATTATTTCCCCTCGTTCGAACAGCGCCCTATCCCTCCGAATTCAGAGTAGCCCGCGGGGGGAGGTGTGACAAACGTCTAGCGCGGAGCGCGCTGCCTCGAGCTTCGGGCGCGCAATCGCCAGGGCTTTTCCGCCGATGGCAGCGCCCCCGACAGGGCCTCGTGGCCGGCTCAGCGTCTGGGAGGGCGGCGTGCACGGCGGCGCCGTCTAAGTGGCGCGTCTGGTAGCGGCGTCACAATCGGCGGCGTTATGGAGATCGGATGGAAACCGATGGTCGTCAGCTGATGGGCCTGTAGGAGCGGGCCATCGTTCAATGCCACCGTGCGGCTGACCACACTCGACAGTTCCAAGTCGTTGCCAGGCCACGGGTGGTCCATCAACAGCTTGAGTGCTTCGGCTTCGATACCGATCGGTTCGCCGCGGTGTCGGGCGCCCGTTTGCGCGATAGCGTCTAGGATCAGAGCTCGCATGTCTTCGGGGCGGTCAGACAACTGAGGCAAACTGGATTCGTTCTCCAGCATTTGGCTGGCGAGGCCGGGATCTAACTGCCCGTCGTTTACCAGCATGCTGGTTGGGCGCCGCAGGCTGATGAGCACGCGCGCGGCCGGGACGGTGGAGTCGCTGCGTTCGGCGTCCAATCGCGCGATGGTTCTCGTAACGAAGCTCTGTACCTCCTGAGGCAGGGCCGCGGCATCCAACACCAAGAGGGTACCGCCATCAGCCAGAACGATCGGCGATGTGGAATCGTCTTCCCAATAGCTGAGCGCCCGGGTTCGGCTGCTCGCTCCTTGCGCGACGACGAAGGGACCGTCCGCTCGGGGGCTGGCCAGATGACAGATTGCGGCCCAGCCGGTAGCGTCGACGCCGGGGGGCGTGAGCAAGGCCGTCGGCGCATTGAGGCGTCCGCAGCGCTCCAGTTCGGCGACCACAAGACTGGCGGCTGCGGAGTAGGCCGAACGCCGCACGGGGGAGGCGAGATGCTCGGCCACTGCCCGATTTCGGTCGGCCCCTGAATCCACGATACGGGCCAGTCGGTCCCGATCTGCGCCGAGTTCTTCGGCGAGACCGGTGGCTTGAAGCACTCGGTCGCGGGCGCCCGCTAGTGCCGATGAAACGCTGAGCAGCGCGCTCAACCGGTCAGCGAGCGAGCGGATAGCTCGGGCTTCCTCGAGGGTCATCGCACTCTTACGAAGTCCCCGAGGCAGTAGGATGAATCCGGATATGCCGTCGGCGTCCAGTACGAGGGTGGCGGAGAAGGCATCCCGCGTTTCGAACCAGTCGAGCAGGGGTCGCACGTCGGGTCGTCGAACTTGTTGAGCAGCCAGGGCGTCTACACGCAGCGTGCGCTCAGGCTCGGCCATTGCCAACTCGTAGAGGCTCGCCGGAGCGGCAGCTCGTTCCGTATGAAGGTAGCCCGCCACGTCGACACTCATCACCTCGGGAGGGTCGTTTCGCCAAAGCTGGGGGCGATTGTCCGGAGTGGTAGTGGCACGTCCGAGCGCTTCGAGCGCAGCACGGATAGCGGCTTCAGGTTCTGGCTCCAACGCGCAGTTGGAGGCTCGCTGAAAGGCGTCGAGCCAGCGTGATTGTTCCGGCCCCAAGGGTTTGGCGGCGGCGCGACCGGCGAGTCCGACCAAGATGGCGAGCACTCCGCCGGCCAGCGCAATGGGTCCGGCCCGATCGGGCATGTTTCGGGCGAGCACACCGGTTGTGAGCACAACCGGTGTGCCCAATATCATGAGTGCGAGGCTTCCGCGGAGCGCGCTACTGACCCGAGTTGGCTCCGGAGTGAGAGCGCACCACATGCAGGCCGTCGAGGCACAGAGCGCAGCTAGGGGAAGCAGACGGTCCGGGGGCGCTACCTTCGCCATTACGCCCGGTATGGCGATCAGCAGGAAACTGGTCGTGAGCGCGAGCGCGGCCGCAGCACGGTCCCCGATGCCGAGTTCAAGCCGACGCTGAGCACGCAGTCTCCACGAGGTTGCGATCAGTACGAGCAAAGTGCCGAGAGCTGCCGCGGTCGTTGCGTAGTCTACGGCGAGCGGATCCATCAGCAAGCGCTGGGAGCCGAATAGCGCCCGGGTTGCCGGCAGCGCCACGGCCACGCCCCACAAGAAACTCACGAAAAACGCAGCGTCGAGGGACTGCGTCCGGGGGTGTGCCTTCATGATGCCGGTGCTCGACGGGATGCGGGCCAGGCAGATCAAGGCGGCGACGCAGGCGACTCCGACTCCCAGATTGGCTGCGGCATCAAAGGCGGCGCGACCGGGGGGGCCGGTGCGGGCGGCCAACCAAAGCAACGAGCCCCAGGCGAGGGCACGGATCGCCCGGGAGTGCAGCTGGGCTTGTCGTTGCTTCTTAGGATCGTAGTCGCTGGTTCTGCGCCACAGCTCGAATAGCAGCAGGGGTGTGAGCGCAACGCACAGCAAGCGGGCCGTTCCGACTCCGCGACTCTGCAGCGAAGCGAAGCACACGTAGAGGATCACCAGGGTGGCGAGCCAAAATGAACGTGAACCTTGCGGCATGTCACGATCACAGTAGCGAAATCGCCGCCGATCTGCTCCTTTTGGATTGTTAGATGGCTACGCAATGGGATCGATTCGACCGCGCGATTATTGAAGCGGAACGGCGGATCGCGCTTTTGGACCGCTCGCAGCCGAAAAACGCCCAAGAAGAGCTACGGCAGACGGTCGCCCACTGGAGCCGAGGGCAGCCACGCGTTCCGATTTGGAGCTACGCCGCCCTCCCGGATGGGGAATCGCTGCGGGAGGCGCTGGGAGCGATCGCTTGTGAACTCGAGGGACCGGGAACCTTGGCGGGGCTGTACCGTGCCCGTGTTCGCGAGCTCATGTTGGAGGCGGAGCTCGCAGCTGCCGTCGGAGGGTCTTCGTTTCTCTCACTGGCGCAATCGCGATACCGGCTGCCCGCGTCGGACGCCGCCCCAGCCAACCAATTGGCAAAGCTTTGGAGCGCAGACCGATTCAGTCCGTCGAGTCCTCTGATCGATTGTGACGACGGGCTCGATCCGAGGAGCTTGCTGAGCCGATTTCGTGCGGCCTGCCACCAGTTTAAATTGCCTCTTCGGGTGGAGATTCGCCGCGGCCTGCCGTCGATCGCGGCCATCGGCGATGGCGTGGTGATGATTCGTGAAGGGCATCAATTGACGAATCGCCATCGGGATCGGCTAATTTTACATGAAATCGCGGCGCATATCCTGCCCCGGATCGCGGCTGAGAGCGCCCCATTGGGTATCCTGCGAGTGGGCACCGCCGGCGCTTCTCAGGGGGAAGAAGGTCGAGCGGTATTCATTGAGGAACGTGCCTCCTGGCTCGACGCCGATCGACGCTGGGAGCTGGCCGTGCGCCACCAAGCGGCGACTTCCGTATTGAAGGGAGCCGATTTCGTCGCTGTCGTTCGGGACCTCATAGAGAGCGGCGCGACTGTCACCGAAGGGGTCGGCATCGCCACGCGCTGCTTTCGTGGCGGTGGCCTGGCCCGCGAGGTGATCTACCTTCGGGGATTCTTGGAGGTGCGCGATGCCTTCGCCCTCGCGCCCGAGCTGGAGCGCTGGTTCGAGGCGGGTCGTGTGAGTATCGAGGGTGCCAGGCAGTTGAACACTTTCGAGAATGGCTCGCCTCTGCCTCCGGATGCCCCCGGTGTCAGCTGGCAGCAAGTGTTGGATTGGTGTCGGGGTGGCAGTTGTTCGGGCGATTGAGCTTCGGCGCGACGCCCTCGTGCTTGCGTGAACCATCTTTGAGATCTACGGTGAGCGGGTCTTGCCGATTCGAATGGTGGTGTTTGATCTCGGCGGAGTACTGGTGCGAATTTGCCGGAGCTTCGGAGAAGCTTGTGAGCGGTCGGGGGTCGGCCTCCGGCATAGCGCCGAAGATTTCGAGGCGCGCCGGACTGATTGGTACGCACTAGTCAAACGATTTGAAGTCAACGAGATCGACTCAGCTAAGTACTATGCGCAAATGTCAGATCTCTTCGAGGCCCGATATTCGCCAGCGGAGGTGGAGCGGATCCACGCGGCCTATCTAATCGAAGCTTATCCGGGAACAGGGGAACTGCTACGGCAGCTGCGCGCAGCTGGAATGTTGACGGGACTGTTGTCCAATACGAACGCGCCTCATTGGGCAAGACTCCTGAGAGATTTTGAGGCGCCGGCGCAGGCGGATCATCCTTGTGCATCCCACTTGTTCGGCTGCGCCAAGCCGGACGCCTCGATTTATCGAGCCTTCAGGCAGGGCGTCGAAGCGACCGGGAGCGAGTTGCTTTTTTTTGACGACCTGCCCGCCAATATCGAAGCTGCGAAAATCGCGGGTTGGCAGGCTGAAACCATCGATCCCCACGGAGATCCGGCCAGACAAATGGCTACGCTGTTGGCCGATTACGACGTTCGGCTGAAGTAAGATGTGTTGCTGTCGCCGCCCCATGAGCCCGGCTGCTTGAATCAGAGTTTCAGTTCAACGACGACAGGAATGTGATCCGAGGGCTTGTCATGGCGGCGTTCCTCCACGTCCATCCAGGCCTTGTCACAGGCGTCGGTCAGGCTTCGGGTCAGGAACATGTAGTCGATTCGCATGCCCTGATTGCGTTCGAAGCCACCACCGCGGTAGTCCCACCAGCTGAACAGCCCGCCGGCTTCTTCCTTGAGGCGAAAGGCATCCGTTAAACCGAGCTCCAGTAGCTCTTTCATTCGGGCGTGCTCGTCCGGATGAAAATGGGTCAGGCCTTCCATGGCTTCTACGTTAACGACGTCTCGTGAGTCCATCGCTACGTTGAAGTCGCCGCCCAGTGCGATGGGTCGTTCGTCGCCGTATTTTTCGATGGTGCTTCGTAAGCGCTTGAGCCAGTCGAGTTTTTCGGGAAAGGACGGGTTGTCGATGGCTTTGCCGTTGGGAATGTACGCGCTAAATACGCGAATTCCCTTCACCACCGCTGAGATCAGGCGCTTGTCCGCGTCCGGTGGATCTCCGTCCAGCCCGATCTTGATGTCGCGCATGTAGCCGCGCGAAGCGATGGCGACACCGTTGTACGTTTTCTGACCGGCCATCACGACGGAGTAGCCGAGGCGCTGGAAACCATCGCTGGGGAAGTCGTCATCAACGACTTTTGTTTCTTGCATCAGCAGCACGTCGGGCTCGACCCGTTTGAGCCAGTCAAGCACGAGGCCTTCACGGGCCCGCAGAGAGTTCACGTTCCAGGTCGCGATTTTCACGCTTCACGCGTAGCTGGCCCGCCGGGCTGCCTCAAGGCCGTTCGGGCAGGTCGACAATTCGGCCGCCGCGCCTAGAGCTGCAGCCGACACCGGGAGCCGGGCAGCTTGTCCTCGCCGGGGGGGTGGAGTACCGAAATGACAATGGACGCGCTCAAGAATCGAGGCTTTCTCAGCGCAATCGCGCTTTCTTTTGCACTGGCTCCCGCCATAGCGTTGGCTCAGACGGCTCCGCCTTCGGACGCGTCTGACGATGACGACGGCCAGCGTGGGGAAGCGCCCAACTCGTCCCCACGTCGGGGCGCCGTGCCTTCGGGTCAGGGCGGGGGCATCCTGCGACCTAAGAAGAAGGACGTCGAGCCAGAAAAAGCTCCTCTCGTGAAGCCGAAGATCGTCCACTTTGAGAACGCGGATTATCCCCAGGCCGCGATCGATGCGGCGGTATCTGGTGTGGTGGTGCTCTCCCTCGCCATCGATCCTACGGGTGCGGTCACGGAGGCAAAGATCCACCAGGGTCTTGGCTATGGTCTGGACGAGGCGGCCCGAGATGCGGCGCTCAAGTTCCAATGGTCGCCGGCCACGGTGGGCGGAAAACCGGTACCGGTGAAGATTCTCTTCCCGTACCGCTTCACCCTTGCCGAGCCCGAAGCGGCGGAGCCGGAGCCTCCTCCTACGGTCGGCAACTTGATCGGTACTATCTTGGTGGCAGGGGCTGAGCAACCCCTCGCCGGGGCTGAAGTCATTCTCGTTAAGTCGGGTGGGACGACGCAGACGACCCTCACCGGGGCTGACGGCAAGTTCGTCTTCAGCGCGGTCCTGGCAGGCGCCTATCAGTTACAGGTTCAGGCGGCGGGATTTGAGCCGGTAGATTTGACTGAGACAGTCGTCGCCGGCGAAGAAACCGACGTGACATACCGCGTTGCGGCGACGACCGAGGAGCTTGAGGTGACCGTGGTCGCCGATCGGCCTCCGCGGGAGGTGACTCGTCGGACCATCGACCGTCGCCAGATGTCCCGAATTCCAGGAACGTCGGGAGACGCGCTGCGGTCGCTACAGAGCTTGCCGGGGGTCGCACGCCCACCAGGCCTGATCGGCTTTCTGGTGGTTCGCGGCTCGGCGCCTCAAGATACACGCGCCTTCATCTCCGGTGCTGAGTTTCCGCTCGTCTATCACTTTGGTGGCCTCAGCAGCGTGATTCCTACGGAGCTGCTGGACAGAATAGATTTCTATCCGGGCAACTTCAGCGCCAAGTACGGACGACTGATGGGCGGGATCATCGACGTCGAGCTACGGGAGCCCGACACCCAGTGCCATGGGGACTTTGGTGACCCCCTCGACACTTACGGCTGCTTCCATGGCATGGCGCAGTTCGATCTCATCGACATGCGAGTCATGTTGCAAGGTCCCATCGCGGGGGACTGGACCTTCGCGGCTGCTGCGCGACGCAGCTGGATTGACGTCTGGTTGACGCCTGCGCTGGAAGCGGCGGATGCAGGGGTCACGAGCGCGCCGGTTTATCACGACTATCAGATCATCGCGGAGACGAAGCCGACGCCCCGTTCTCGGCTGAGCCTGCGCTTTATCGCGTCCGACGACGAGCTGGAGCTCTTGATCAAGAACCCGCCGGATCAGGAACCCGGTTTCGGCGGAAACCTCCGCTTCGCGACGTCGTTCACGCGCGCCCAGATCTTGTACCGGAACGCTTTGTCCAAATCGGTAGATTTAGACACGATGGTATCCGTCGGCTCCGATATCATCGACTTCTCGATTGCGTCGGTGCAATTCCAGGTCGAAGCGATGCCGGTTCATGCTCGGAGTGAGTTCGGGTTTAAGATCGCGGACGGCATCCGTCTGAACACGGGGCTGGACTTTCAGATCGCGCCCTATGACGTGTACGTCCGGGCCCCGCCGCCGCCGCGTCCAGGAGAACCCGCGCCGGGGCCATTCACCCTGCGACCCGTGTCCGAAAGTCACGAGAGCGGGCTTGGCTTTCGACCCAGTTGGTACGCGGAGGCCGAAGTTCGGCCCGTACCCAAGTGGCTTTTGGTTCCGGGGTTGCGCGCTGACTACGCCCGCGATTCCGGGCAAGGAGAGTTCAGTCCCCGTTTGATGTCTCGCTACGATCTTTTCGGGGGAAGCGGCGACCGCGGGACCTGGACCACTCAGGGCGGCAACGCGGAAGCTTCCGATGCGGGCACACGTCGCACCACGCTCAAGGGCGGTGCCGGCGTGTTTCGTCAGCCGCCGGAGTACCAAGAAACTGATCCTGTATTCGGGACTCCCGGAGTGGATTCGAATCGCTCCATTCATTATTCGGTCGGCGTCGAACAAGAGATCACGGAGCACCTCGAACTGGGGGTCGAGGGTTACTACAAAGACATGCAAAATCTCGTTTCCCGAGGAGTGTCAGCGACCGGGGACTACGAGTACAACAACGAAGGCAGCGGCTACGTGATCGGCCTGGAGACGCTGTTCAAGTACAAGCCCGACAAGCGCTTCTTTGGTTGGCTCGCCTACACGCTGTCGCGAAGCATTCGTCAGAACGGTCCGGACGACGACGAGTACCTCATGCAGTTCGACCAGACCCACGTGTTCACGATTCTCGGGAACTATCGCCTCGGCCATGGCTGGGAGGTGGGCGCGCGATGGCGTTACGTATCTGGTCCGCTCACCTCCCCGGTACAGAGCAGTCTTCCCGCCCTCTATGCGGCTGATGCCGCTGCCTATACCCCGTTGAGAGGCGACCCCTTCAGTCGGCGCCTGCCGAATTTTCACGCGGTCGACGTCAGAATCGACAAGGCATGGCAGTACAAGTCTTGGCGTCTCTCGGCCTATATGGACGTGCAGAACGCCTACAACAATCCGGCGACCGAACAGCTGCTCTACAACTACAACTTCACCAAAGAGCGCTACCAGACGGGTCTGCCGCTCATCCCGAGTTTCGGCCTAAGAGGAGAGTTTTGATGAGCCGCATACTGCGTTCCCCGTTCTGGCTGTGGGGCGGTCTCCTCTGCTCGGCGCTCAGTTGTGAGCCGGAGCGAGAGGTCGCGAGCTTGCTGGATTCTCTGCGCGTGATGGCGGTCCAAAAGGATCGCCCCTATGCACGGCCGGGCGATTCCGTCTCACTGCAGATCTTGTGGAACGATGGGCGTCGCAACAATGAGGCTCCAGCTCGGGATGTGCAGATCGCGTGGGTTTCTGGTTGCCACAACCCAGCTTCGGAGTTGTACGCGCTTTGTTTCGCTCAGCTGGCGATGTTGGCTCAGACCGCGACCGGGGCAGACGCAGGAACCGCACCGCCCTCGGGTGCACCGCTGGGCTTTCCGACACCGCTAGGTTTTCCGAAGCTACAATGTTCGTCAACCTCAGGTGGGGGATGTCCGAGTCTAGGTTTCTTCGCGCCGGCACCGGCAGGTCCGTCCTCCTTTGATTTTCAGATCCCCGCTGAGATTATCGCAGTCCGACCGCCGCCGAATGATCCCACCCTGCCCCCGTGGGGCTTGTCCTACGTGTTCTTCGCGATCTGTGCCGGCGAGCTTGAGCTCGATACAAGCGGAGAATCATTTCCTCTGCGCTGCCGAGATGCCTCATCTGGGAAGCTCTTGGGTTCAGACGATTTTGTCGCCGGCTACTCTGCCGTTTATTCTTACGACGAACCCATCGTGCTGAACACGAACCCGCGGGTGGATGGCGTTGAGTTTGGAGACATCTCGTACCTGCCCGCCGAATGGGGCCAGGGGACGCTTTGTTTGGGGGCCAGTTGCGTGCCCGATGCGGAACAAAACGCACCGGCGCTGCCGGAGGATCCGTGCAGTGACCCGGGCGTGGTTTGTATCGATCGATGTGAGTCTGACGATTGTGAACAGATCCCGGTACTCGCGTTGGTGGATAGTTCGCAGGCACAAACCGATTCGGTGCTCGCAGCGCAACTCGGGCAGCAGCTGAGCGAACAGATGTGGGTGAATTATTACGCTGACGGAGGCGAGTTCGAATCCGGGACGCGACTTCTTAGCGACGCCCAGCGCGGGTGGAACGAAGACCATGGTGACCAATTCACCGCTCCCGCGGAGCCCGGCTGGGTCAACATTTGGGCGATCAGTCACGACAGTCGCGGGGGGACCGACTGGGCGCGGATACGAGTTTACGTACGCTAGGTGATTCGGCGGGGGGTCAGCCCTGCGCTGGTGAATCGGTCTGCGCCGTAACTATTTTATTTCCATAAGCGGGCGGCGGCGCCATCAACGGCTCGGGCATGCGGGGTCCAACTTGTTGGTCCGTGGGGGTTCGCTGCGCCTTGGGTTGGGGCGCAAGCTTCGGGACCATAGTTTTCGCGGGAGATCCGCAGGCGAGGAGGAGAGACGCAACACCCATGGCCATGACTATTTTGGCGATACGTTGCATATCTATAATGTAGAGCGAATTCTCGATTGTGCACGTCGCGACGCGTCAGGAAGCGTCCACATCAGGGTCGCTTATCGACGTGCGAACTCAGCTTCTTTCGATCTGGGCAAGCACCTGCCTCCAAAGATAGGGTGTCGGTTGTGGAATCGGGGACGCGGCTGTTTTGGATGCTCATCACGACGCTGTTGGCGGCGTCGGTCTACTTTGGAATCGGAGCGGAATCTCGGCGCCGCCAAGCTCAGCAGAGCCAGGGTACGCTCACCGACCGAGAAGTGGTTTCTCTCCTACACGTTGTGGACGGCGATAGCGTCATGGTCCGCAATCGGAGCGGCCAACGCGTTTCGATTCGGCTTATCGGCGTCAAGGCACTGGCGGCGAGCGCCGAGCGGGGGATGGGGGCGAGTTTTGGTGCCGCCGCAGCGGCCGAACTGAAGCATCGCCTGACTGATGTCCCGATTGAGGTTCGGCTGAACGACCCACCGCTCGATCGCCACCGCCGGATCCTAGCGAAGCTGTTCGTGGGCGAAAACGACGTGGCTCTGAACTTGGTGGCTCGTGGGCTCCTGATAGCTTACCCCGTGCACCCCTTTGAAGGACGTCCGGCGTATTTGGCGGCCCAGGCGTCAGCTCGCGCCGAGCGACTGGGGCTCTGGAGAGACGAAGAAGTCTCGAAGATCGCTGGATTGCGTTTTGAGCGGTGGGAGCAAGACGCGAAGTGAGCCTCTTTCTCCGGTTTTGGTATCGACGAATTTTGCGGCGTCCTTCTGCCTGGGTGCGGGCGATTGCGCTGAGCCTGTCTGTGCTGCTCTACGGGACCTCGGGTTTCATGTACTTCGAGCTTCCGGCGAACCCGCAGCTGAGATGGATTGATGGTTTTTGGTATGCGGTCGTCACTATAACCACGGTTGGGTACGGAGACTTTTACCCGATATCGGCTGGCGGCCGGATGTTAGTGGCGCTGCCATTGATGTTCCTAGGCATCGGCCTACTCGGATATGTATTGAGCCTCGCGGCGAGTGCCCTCGTCGCAGCCCAAACGAAAGAAGCCCACGGTATGAGCTCGTTCAACCTCAAAGATCACCTCGTAATCGTCAATTTTCCAAACCTGGCGAAAGTCCGGCGGGTGCTCAACGAACTCAGTGGCGACCCGGCCTTCGGTGCCCACAAAGAAATAGTAATTGTCGACGAGGATCTCGAAGAACTCCCCCCGGAGTTGGTGCAACGAAACCTCCACTTTGTGCGCGGCAACCCGACGCGGGATGAAACGCTGACCCGAGCGAGCATCGATTACGCGACCCACGCCGTTATCTTGTCGAAGCGCCCGGGCGATCCGAGTTCCGACGATCGCAATGTAGCCGTGACATTGGCAGTGGAGGCACGGTCGAGACAGGTGTTCACCGTAGTCGAGTGTGTTGATTACGCGACCGAGGAACTGGTGAGGAAGGCGGGTTGTGATCGCATCGTCTGTACGTCACGTTTTGACGCGCACTTCATCACCCATGAGCTGATCAATCCCGGCGTCCAGGAGGTGATTGAAGCTCTCACGAGCAATCAAGGCGGGCAGCAGGTGTTTCTCGCGGCTCACCAAGGAGAGACACGCGATTACGCCGCCATGTGCACTAGTTGCCAGAACGAAGGCCATCACCTGATCGGTCTTCAGCGGGCTGGAAAGACCGAGCTCAATCCCCCGAAAGACACACCCGTTAGCAGCGGTGACATTTTGGTAACGATCGGATTGACGCGACTAGAAGCAGCCCTGAAATAGTCGATGTTGGCGCTGCACTACGGCCGGGCGTTATTCCCAGCTGCAGGAAGCAGTCATCGGGCAGCTTTCGATGACGCAGGGCGTGATGCGTGGATTGAGTCCGGCCGGGGACCTCAGTTCCACCATCGGCAGCAAGCGGCGTTTCGGACGCGCTGCGTCGCCAACGTCTGGGAGGTTTCCTTTGGGGGCGCGCGTGCGCGACCTGTCCCCGTGAGCTATGTTGAAAGGTGAACTTTCTCACTCGTCTCCCCCCTCAGCCGTGCACTCTCACAACCTCCTGATCTTCTCTGACGTTCATCTCGGTAGCGACCTCATTCAGTTCGCCCAACCCGACGCCCCTCTCTATCCAGAGCACAGTCTGCGTCGAGACCGTGAGCTCGCCAACTTACTCCGTTGGTACGCAACGCACCGACGAGGTGGCAAGTGCTGGCGTCTTGTGATTGCAGGAGACTTCGTCGACTTTGCCGGCATGAGCATAGAAGCTGACGAGAATGAGCTTCGCCTGAGTCTCAGCAAAGAAGAGGTACAGAACGGGCTTGGCAGTGCTGAAGAACACACATTGATCAAGCTACGATGTGTTGTCGAGCATCACGCCGATGTGTTTCGTGCATTGGCGGAGTTCCTAGCCGCGGGCAACAGCCTCGTGGTGGTCCGCGGCAATCATGACGTGGACTTTCATTGGGAATCGGTGAAGGACGAATTTCGGTCCCAGCTCCACCAATTTGCGGACTTCTCCCGGGATAAGATCGAATTTCGGCCTTGGTTCTATTATGAAAAGGATCGAGTCTACATTGAGCACGGGCACCAGTACGATGGCTGGTGCTCCGTCGATCATGTACTCAATCCTGTATCTCCGCTGGATCCGCGTCGCTCTTCGCGGTCAGTCGCGGACATCATGCTCCGCTATGTGGTGCGCCCGCTGGGCATGTCGGAGTCGGGTCATGACGGTGCCGGGCCGCTGCACTACATCCGCTTTGCCAAGCGCCTCGGTCTTTCTGGGGCTTGGAAACTTATTGTACGATTTATGTTGGCCGTACATCGTTTGCTGACCGTTTGGCGAGCGCATTTTTCGGACGCCACAGCGAAGATTCGGCTTGAGCAAGAGCGGCGCATGTCGCTCCTTGGCCGTCGACGACGTTTGGGAATCAATCGCTTGCGTCGTCTTGAGAGACTTCAGGTGCCGCCTGCGACTCGTAGCGTTTCTCACATCCTCTCCTGTTTTTTCTTGGAGCGGGTTGTTCTGGGGGCACTAGGCGCACTGCTGTTGCTCACGTTTTTCGTGGTATTCGATCAGTGGCACTATCAGCTGATTGCGGGTGGGGGTCTGTGCGTCGTGCTCGTCGCTCTGGCTGCGGCCTGGAATAGTTCCCGCGTCGCGATCGATCCGAGTGATCAATTACGGCGCCAAACCCGCGCCATCGGGAGCCTATTTCCAGCCGCGTTCGTGGTGATGGGTCACACTCACCTGCCTGAACTGTCGGATCACGATGGAATTACATATGTGAATCTCGGCGCCTGGGCGGAAGAAGAGACGGTACCTGACAAAATTCAGCAGTTTCCTGCCACCCGAACCCATTTTGTACTGGAAAATGTCGATGGGGAACCCTCTGGGGAGCTACTCGTATGGGGCGCGGCGGGTCAGCCGGAGCCCTTTGGTCCCCGAGTCGACCAAGAGTCAAAAGACGACTTTGAAGCCTCGGGTGGGCCAGCTGGCCTGGAAGTGCAGGCCTGAGCGCTATCTTGTGCTCCACAACCGGGGTCGAGATTGCAACGCGGCGCTAAATCGGGGAACCTAGCTATCCGCGATCCGTCGCGACCACCGCTATGTCCGAGCCTCGTAGAGCCGCCAAAACCCCGCTCAAGACAGGGGACGTACTCAATGACCGGTACGAGATCCGCGAGAGCCTCGGCAAGGGCGGGATGGGCGAGGTATTCAGTGCTTACGATCGGAGCACGCTGGAGGCTATCGCCGTCAAGATTGTTCGCGAGGAGTCGCGGATGCCCGGCGACGATGAGGCGCTGCGGCAGGAGCTACTGCTAGCGCGTTCCATTAGTCATCCGAATGTGTGTCGGGTGCACGACTTGGCGCCGAGCTCTTTCGGTCCGGTGCTCGTAATGGAACACATAGCGGGCAAGACCCTTCATAGCCACATACGTCGAAGAAAAGCCAAGGGTGGCTACACGGCAGATGAGTTTCGCAAGATCGCGAGCGAAGCCTCCGCAGGGCTCGCGGCGATCCACGAGCAGGGTTTGGTTCATGGCGATCTAAAACCGGGCAATGTCATGGTCACCGCGGATCGCGCGGTCATCTTGGACTTTGGCTTCGCTCAAGAAAGAGCCCGACTCAGTAAACGTCGACCCGGAGCGCCGCCGGACGGTGGCACGCCTAACTACATGGCGCCGGAACGTTTGCGTTCGGGGGGAGCCAGCCCGGAGGATGACATTTACGCATTGGGCCTGACGCTCTGGGAGATGTGGACTTGCCGCGTCCCCGAGCCCGGGGCGCGTCCTCGCTCCAAACCCATGCGATCGCAAATCATGTTTGACGTGCCGGCGGGGCTATCGATCGATGAGGTCAAACAGATCTTCCGTTGTTTGGGGGAGAACCCCGAGCTTCGTCCGCAGGCGAAACGGTTGCGTTTTTTTAACCCGGCTTCTTACACGACCAGTCAGGCGCAAATTCCCAGGGAGCGTATTTCACCGGGCCCCCCCCTTGGGCGGAACGTGGCTCAGTCGTTTACGCCAGGCGCCCAGTCGCTATTGGTGACCTTCGCGACGAACGCAAAAAAAGTCGCGGGCAAATTGTTCCCGCTCGACAAGGTCACGATGAAGATCGGTCGTCGAAGTAGCCAGGACATTTGCATTCCCGAAGCTACGGTGAGTGGCAGTCATGCTCAGCTTCGTTGGCAGGCGGGGAGCTGGGTCATCGAGGATTTGGGCAGTACCAACGGTACCTATGCCGATCACAGCTACGACCGAAAGCAGAACATGACCTTGCTGCACGGCGGCGAGGCTCAGTTCGGCGAGTGCCGCGTCAAGTTGGTGAGCTTCAACAACGAGTCACCCAATCTAAAACGTGCGCGCACCTACTTGGAGCAGTGTGACGGGTTGACCGGGCTACTGCACCGCGACCAGTTCCGCGCCAATCTACAGGACGAACTGAAATTCTCCGAGTGGGATGGTGTCCCGCTGTCCGTTGCCCACTATCACATCAAGAGTCCCAACCGCTTGGTTAGCGATCGTCCGACCATTTTGGAAATGCTGGCTCTGCGTCGCGCCGCTCAACGAGTTATCGAGCTCACTGAGATTCTCGTACTATCGATGGTTCCGGTGATTGCCGGCCGCACGGCGCCGCTGAAGTTCGCTTTGGTGATGACGGGGCCGCGTATCGAGGAAGCGCAGAACATCGTGGAGCAGGTTGTGTCTCAGGTGAAAGGCCTTATGCCCGAAACCCTTGAGCTTGAGGCGACTCTGGAACAGGCCGAGCCCAACCAGGCTGTCGATTCCCTGATCGACCCCTAGCGCTCTTGCCCTGCCCGTCTGAGAGCCTGGCGCTTGGCCCCGGCAGACTTAGCCCCCAAGCGCGCGATGACGCCGACTCGTTGCCCCGTCTAGTCTTAGCTCTGCTCCCATGAACTCCGGACGCCGCCCCTCAGGACCTCTCAAGGAGATGTCGCGTCGGCGCCTGGGCTTGGGAGGAGCCGGCAACGACCGACCGTTGCGCGCTCAGGTGATTGTCACTGTGAGCGTGGTATTGGCGATGTTGGCGATTCCGCTGTATCTCCTGCGCCGACCCTCCCCCGCTCCGCCTTCCGGGGATGGCGAGCGAGCTAGCGGTGCGATGGATCACGGTGGCTTGCTTCGCTCCAAAGTCGACGCAGGCTTGAGCGGCAAGAGTCGTGTGAAGATCGGGCCGGTGCAGCGAGTCAAATGCAGCGCGTCTAAAAAGTCGCGGGGCAACGAGGGCGGCCTGTGCGACGCCTTAGCTAGCCTTGAAGAGGGCTTGGCAAAGGCCATCGCTGCCACCACCGAGTGCGCTCCCAATACCGGCAAGGCGGGGACGTTAAATTACGTCCTAGAACTCGATTTTTCGCGGCAGCGCTACAAGGTGTTTCCCGGCCGGAGTGGCGACTGGAAAGGACCGCAGGCCAAACGCGCTGCTGCATGCGTTGCTCGCAGCGTCGGCCCGATACGTTGGTCGTCAACGCCGCATCAGTATCGGTATTACTTGATCGCACGCATGGCGAGCTACCCGGCGCCGGAGCTGGGCGACGGTTTTCCCGTTTTCGAATAGGGAGAGCTGGTCTCTAGGATTCCGCTCGGCTGTGAGGGGCAGCGGGGGTTGTACGAAACTCAAGGGTCCGTTCCGCCGCGTCGAAGCGTTTCATGAACAGGCCCGTAAATGTGCTGAACAAAGCATCGCCGGGAGCGGGGACACCCGTCCGCAGCGGTCGGCTGACCCAACGTTTGATTTTCTGCAGCACGGCCGGGTCGATCGGGTTGACTTGAACACGGGCACGCAGATAGAGCGATTTGGCGCTGGCCGCCTGACGAGCCGTCGCTACCTCGAGTTTATGTGCGCGTGCGCAGGTGCGGAGCACGCCGTCGATTGTGGGCGTCCAGCGCGTACGTTTCTGCCCGAGACGATGAAGAACGATTCGATACAATTCGTCCCAGACGTGCCACGTGACTCGGCAGCTCTGGACTGTTGTGGAAATGGGTTTCGGGTTTTTATCGGCGTAGAGCATGGCCGTCAAAACGATGGTTGTCGGCAGCCCACGGGTGAGCTTGCGCCGCACTTTGCCACTCACGACGTCGTAGAAGCCGACGTTCACGAGCAAGCGGCTTCGGTCTGAGTTCCACGCAAAGCGCGCCTTCCGCGGGGCCCCCTTGATGATGTGCGCCGATTCTTGGGCGCGGGCGGGGGAGGGTCGCATCAGTTGAACGAAAACGCCGATCAGCAGTAAGGCGATGACATGGGCGCTGCCCGCCCGCCGTGTCTTCCCCGAGAGCATCACTGTACTGGCTCCGGTCGGCTATCTCGCTCTAGGGGCAGAAAGCCCAGTACGTTGGCGAAGGCGAAGGAGAAACCGCCTGCGCTGGTGTCCATTCGGAAGCCCAGATTCGCGGTGAGATCCACAGGCAATCGGCTCGCCCCGCTGTAGCCGGAGGGCGGGCGCTCGATGTCCCGAGGGTTGGCGATACCGAAGACGCCGAGGTTCGAGAAAAAGTCGATGCCGTATACGGAGCGGGTGCCGCGGTAGAGGGGGATGCGATATTCCCCGCTGAGTTTTCCCGCGTACCGCGCGTAGCGGATTTCGATGATGTCTGTGCCAAGGAAGTTCGGCGACGGTCGAGTATCGAAGCTCAAGCCGAGGAAACGGGCGGGCAGGAAATCGCTGAAGTCGCCGACGTAATACTGCTCGAAGAACGGCGCCGTGCCCGTGATCGCGCCTGCAAAGGCGTCTAAACGAATCACATGATCCGAAGGTAGCTTCCACCAGCGTGAGATGCTCAGATCTAGCCGTTGATAGGCGTAGTCGCTGCCGGTTGGCGAAAGGCTGACCTCCCCGGTGAGGGTGGTCAGCCAGCCAGTGGTCGGAAGAAAGGGTTTGTCTCGAGTGTCCTGTTGGAGGCTCGCCCGGACGGTGGACAGTACGCTGTGGTCAGGCAGTATGTCGAAAGGGACTGGCTCGCGATCCAGCCCTCGCCGGTGGGAGGCGAATCGCGGGAGATGAGTTTCGATCGTTTCGAGTCGGTAGTTGAACCAGAGCTGAGTGGAAACCGATAGATCGGTTCCGGCTCCGAGCGATCCGCCGAAGCGATTGTATGTGATGGGGGCGAGCCGCGGCACCCCGGACACTTGACTGGGGTCGTCCCACACGACGTCGGTGTTGCCGGCGAAGTCGACAGCATCGCTGTAGATCAATTCGCCATGGGTCATGAAATCCCCACCGAGGAAGGCGGGGTCAAGGAACCGCAGGCGCAGGGCGAGCTGCGAGCGGTCCAATGCCAGTGCGGCTCCGAGCGTGATTCCGGTGCCCCCTAAGTTCGTTTCGGCGATGTCGAAACCGGCGTAGGGAGTGAGGTCGCGGCTGTCGCTATGGATGGAGGCCCCCTCGGCGATTCCCATCAGTACATCACTGACCACCAGGGTATTTCTCTCGACCACTTCGATCACGAGCACGACCCGTCCTCGGCTACTTCCTTTCCGCAGATTGAATTGCACATCACGGAAGAAGCCCGTGCCGAGTAGGCGATAACGGGTCAGCGCGATCGCGGGCTCATCGACGTCGATGATGTCGCCGGGGTGAAAGGGAACGTAGCGAAGCACAACTCGAGAACGTGTCTTGGCATTGCCTCGGACCTCGATACTCTCCAGTGTGTATCTCAGGGGGCTCTGGTTGGCTGCGCTACGGCTCTGGCCGGGAGGTTTCGGAAGTGCCCGGTCTGCGGGAGACGCCTCGACCGCTGCTGACGCTCCTGGGGAGGTGGGCGCGGAGGACGAGCTGGGGCCTTGCACAGGAGGGGGCGCAGGGACCGGAGCCGTTGGGGGGGCAGCTGGATCGGGAGGCGACGGAGACGGCGGCGTCGGGCTGGAGGTCGCAGCCGGCTCAGGTGGCGCGCTTTCTGGCGGCTCGGGCTGAGCGACCGCCGCAGGGATCGGGCTAAGCAACAGATGGAGGGCTCCCGCTAGAGACCAGGCGCAAGATCGGCGGCTGACCATGCTGAGTGCGACGGCCCGGGGGCAAAAGGGATTCATTGTTCGCGCTGACCCGCGAGCAGCGTAACGCCGCGGGCACACCACCGCAATCTGGCGGCTCCCCAGGTTCACGGACCGGGGCTGCGGCTACGCCGGACTTCGGTGAATATTCTCCCCTGGATAGCTCCGGAGAGCGTGCCGGAGAGCTCGAGAATTGTCCCGGGGCGAGCGGATCCAGTACGGTGGCTCGCTGTGTTACTCAAACTACTCTGTGTGGCCCTTGGGGGCATGTGTGGGGCGAGCGGGCGCTTTCTGCTGAGTAGCTGGGTGTCTCGTTCCCAGTTGGCGTCGGCGTGGCCCCTAGGCACGGCCAGCGTAAACATTCTGGGATGTTTTCTGTTCGGACTCATCTGGGCGCTGGGGGAACAGAAGGTCCGGCTGGGCCCAGAGCTCCGGTTGGCAGTTTTTACCGGGTTTCTCGGGTCATTTACGACATTTTCGACCTACGTCTTTGAATCCACAGAGCTCTTTAACGACGGCCGTACGTTGGCGGCCTTTGGCGGCTTGATGCTGCAGAACGGCTTGGGCTTCGCATGCCTCGCCTTGGGTCTTGCGCTCGGTCGAATCTAAGGGCAATCCGCGCTTTTGCCCGTACCCCTCCTGAGCACCTGTGACTTCCGAAGCCGACCTTGAGCCTTGCCACACCACGCTCAGGTTACGTGTGCGTTTTTGTGAGACGGACGCCATGGGGATTGTGCACCACTCGCGCTACCTCCAGTACGTCGAGGCGGCCCGCATCGAGTACCTGATGCGGCGAGGGCTGAACTACCGGGAACTCAATGCGAAGGGATTCCATATGCCGGTGATTGAGGCGACCAGTCGCTTCAAGAAACCCGCTCGCTTCAATGACGATCTCAATATTACGGTTCGGATCGCCAAGCTGACCCGCGTGACGACTCGCTTCGATTACGAGGTTTGTCGGGCTGACGTTGAAGGCATCACCACGCTCGTTGAAGGCCACACGCTGCTGGCGTGTGTGAATGCGGAGCACCGGCCGTGCCGTATCCCCGATGAGTTGCTCGAACACATGTTGGGTCCCGAGACGGCGTCTCCGTCGTGATGGCGCCCACCACAGCCACAGCTGTGGTGGGCGCTCACGCTCGGGCGGGACTGTTGTTGGGAGCGCTCGCAAGTTCCGTCGATCAACTGGTGTTTCGAGCGAGTGTTCTGAGCCCCCCCCCCCAGCCTCCGTGACAGTCTGGTGGGCTCGGTGATGACCGCCAGTGTCTATGGCCTACTGCTCGGCATCGCCGCGCTGCCCGCGGCCCGAAGTCGAGGCAACGCCGAGCGCACCGGCCGGGCGAGCGCCTTGCCTTCCGTGGCCGCGGGTGTGCTGTTGGCATGCCATGGGGAGAGCCTCTGGTTACGAGTGAGCGCGGGCAGCTATGTGAATCGCGGCAGCGTCGAGTTTTTCGTGAACGGTTGGCGTCACCTGTGGCCCACCACTCCGGAGCTCGCCATGGCGGCGTCGATGCTGCCGGATGATGTATGGCTGGGGCCGGAACCGAAGACGAAATTGATCGAGGCGGGGCCGAAGTTCGTCGCCGAACGATTGTGGCGCATGGGTGCTGTGGCGAGCGAGATGCCGAACGTGCTGTTGGTCACCTTGGTGTCGATACGCCGCGACCGATTGGGATACGAGGGCGGAACCACCGGGGCTACCCCAGAGCTTGACAGCATCGCCGCTCGGTCCGTAAGATTTCGGCGAGTGTGGACCACCGCGGCGCATTCGAACTACTCGCAGATGGCCTTGCTGTCCTCTCTGTTTCCGTACCGTGGCACGGGGACAGATATGTACACCGGTCTGAGCTACCCGCGCTTTCTGTGGCACGACATGTTGTCCACCATCGGCTATCGAACCGCCACGATTTCAAGCCAGGATGAAACCTGGCAAGGTATGCTGCGCTTCCAGCAAACGGGCACTCCGACCCACTACTTTCATGCTCTGGACTACGAGGGGGAACATGTCGACACCGGCGCCGAATATGTCGTGCCTGACGCTCATACAGCGGCACTGGCGACGCAGTGGATCGACCAGCAGGGGGATGACGCTTGGGGATTGTATGTCAATCTGCAGGCGACGCATTTCCCGTACAAGGTGCCCCCGGGAGTCGAGCGGCCCTATCAACCCACCGGCCCGCTTCAGGGTGAGTACAACTATTTTTCCTATGATGATCGCAACTCGCTGGTAGCCAAAAACCGTTACGACAACGCGCTTCGCTACGTCGACCAACAGCTCGTGTCGGCGATCGTCTAAAAGCGCGTCTATCCGGGGATCTGGGCTACCGCTCGATATCGTGGCGATCGCGGATTACTGGGCCAAGCCGAGAGTTGGAGCGCACGATCTCGCCTGCGTCACATAAGCGAAAGGCCCGGGTCAAAGCCGAGCCTTTCAAGTCGATCGGCGAGATCAACGGGGAAGATCGGCGACGTATATCGACTATTCAACTGCGAGGAGTGCCGCGATTGCCCCGCTGTGGCACGGAGCGCGGGACGGCAGTGACCCGCCGCTAGCTCTGGTGGAAGCCCTAGTGGACCACAACGAGTGGGATCGTGAGCTGGAGCCGCTTGTCGCCGCGGAGCACGGTCACTTGCGCGTTGTGACCGGGGCGTTTTCCGTCCAAGGCGTTGTACAAATCGTCGTAGTTCTCGACTGATTCGTTATCGAGTTTCACGATGATGTCGCCGAGCGTGATGCTCCGTCGAGTCTGTCGGATACCGCGCAAGCCTGCGGTGGCTGCGGGGCTGTCAGGAACAACTTCCAGCACTGCAACGCCGAGGATACGCGCTTGTCGTTCGAGTCGTTGTTCTGGATCGATTTGGATCCCCAGACCGACCTGTTCGGCGTGTCCGTTACGAATAATCTGCGGGACGATTCGGGAAATCGTTTTCACCGGTACTGCGAAACCAATGCCCGCCGAGGCACCGCTCCGGCTGAATATCATGGTGTTCATGCCGATGAGGAATCCCTCCGAGTCCAGCAATGGGCCGCCGGAGTTGCCCGGATTGATGGCGGCGTCCGTCTGAACCATGTCGCGGATAGTGACGCCACCAATGCCCTTTACTTGGCGTCCCAGGGCGCTGACCACGCCTGTGGTCAACGTATGATCGAGACCGAAGGGATTGCCGATGGCGACCGTCTTCCTCCCGACCTCCAAGCGGGCCGAGGGTTGCCGAACTCGGATCGGCACGAGCGCATTGCCCTTCGGCTGGATCTTCAGAACGGCAATGTCTTTGCGGGGATCGACTCCGACGATTGCGGCGTCGAAACTCTCCTGTCCGAGCAGGGTCACGGTCAGCGACTGAGCTCCCTGGATCACGTGATAGTTCGTCACGATGTGTCCTTGCTGATCCCACACGAATCCGGAGCCAGATCCTGCGGGCACCTCGAGCACCCGCCCACGGAGGTAGTCGACGACCACGCGTTTTTGAGTCACGAAGGCGGTTGAGGCAGCGGCGCTCTGGAAGATGGAGATGGTGTTGCTCTCGTTCTCCAGAAGCCCCTGGGTCGTCAAAGGCGCGATGAGCGGTGGTGGCACGGGTGGCGGCGCGGGCGGTGGAGTCGCGGTGGTGACCGGGCTTTGAGAACGTACGTCCATTCCCGCGGCGTCCCCGGCTGTCCGGCAGCTGCAACAAACAGCAGCCAGGGCGAAAAATTCGTAGATCCGACGAGCGTTGCTGTTGAGCATGGGGTGACTCTAGTACTTGTAGACCTGAAGGACAGGGGGGATGGCCTGTTCAGCGCACGCCACGCGCGTCGAGGGGGCCTGGGGGCTCCGCGAGGGGGGCCGGCTTCGTCGAGGCCAGACGGGAGGTCGGAGTAGATCTAGGCGGCGTAAGCGAGGGTGCGGTCTACAGCGGCCATGAGCTGTTCGGCGGTGAAGGGTTTTTCGAGCAGTGCTTGTCCGAGGGATGCCGCAAAGGCGGTGATTCTAGGGGTGACCGCGCCCCCACTCGTGAAAAGCAGGCGTTCGGCTAGTTTGGGGGCAGTGGACTTTAGCTCGTTGTGCACGCGGGCGCCATCGACGCCTGGCATCATGAGGTCGCAGATAATCACGTCGAAATTTTGGTCTCGCTGCAGCAGTGCGAGGGCTTCTTTGCCGTCGTGGGCGAGATGAACGTCGTGGTGAGGCTCTAGCATCCGCCGACATGCCGAGAGCAACAGCGGTTCGTCGTCGACAATGAGAATTCGCCCCCGTTTTCGCGGGGCGCGCTTGGGGGGCGGTTGAGTCGCCGAGCCTGGACTGAGACCGGTATCGAATGGAATTCGGATGTGAAAAGAGGTGCCGACGCCGATTTCGCTCTCGACGCTGATCTCGCCTCGATGTTGGCGCACGATTTCAGCTGACAAGGAGAGACCGAGGCCCGTTCCGGTGCCTCGGGGCTTCGTGGTGAAGAAGGGCTCAAAGATACGTGCCTTCACGTCGTCTGGCATACCGCAGCCGGTGTCGCGAACCGTCAGCGCTACCCCCTTAGCCTCTTGGGCGACGGTCAGCGTGATGATGTTTTCGGTTTCATGTTGGTCCGGCATCGCGTGGGAGGCATTGACCAATAGGTTGACCACCACCTGTGCCAGCTTGCCGCGGTGGACGGGAATGGGCCGGACGTCACCGATTTCCCGAATCAATCGCGCTCGATGGCGTACCTCATTCCGCACGATGCGCACCGCCACATCGGCAATGTCGCCGAGGCGAACGAGCTCAACCTCTTCGCGGTCAATCCGAGCAAAAGTTCGCAGGTCTTTGACTATGGAACTGACGCGACGCACACCTTCGAGATTGTCTTCGATCATCTCCTCGAAGTCGCGTGTGAGGTTCTCGGCGTCGTTCTCCTCCAGCCAACGCTGTAAGGCGGCGACCTTCTCGGGCGTGGGGGGCGCCTCGCCAGCGCTTCGCAGTTGGGTCATCAACGCGCCGAGCTCTTTGATGCTCTGTTTCATGACTGTCAGGTTCGCCATCACGAAACCGGCGGGATTGTTGATCTCGTGGGCGACGCCCGCAGCCAGCTGCCCGATGGCGGCGAGCCGGTCGGAGTGGGCGAGTTGTCGCTGCAGTTCGGTCGCCAGGCTAGAGAGCTGACTGCGCTCCAAGGCTCGTTCCAGGCTCGCCACGACTAGGTCGAGGTTGCCAAAGGGCTTGGCAATATAGTCGTAGGCTCCGAGGTGCATGCCCTCCGCCGCAGTTTCGAGAGATGCGTAGCCGGTCATCAGGATGATCTCTGTGCGCGGATTCGACGCTTTGATGCGGCGCGTGACTTCGAGGCCATCAATGCCGGGCATTCGAATGTCCGTGATCACCACGTCGAAGCCTTCGCGGGCTGCAATCTCCGTCGCTTTCTCCGGATCACCGCTGGCGGTGACGATGTATCCTCGTTCTGTTAGCTCTCGCTCGAGCAACAGACGGACGCTGGGTTCGTCGTCAATGACGAGTACCTTCCGAGCGATGCCGTCTCCGCTCATAAGGGGGTCCCCTCGAACAGCGGCTCCGGGTTGCCCTGAAGCACGGGCAGAGAGACGACAAATCGGGCCCCAGTGGTCTGGGGTCGTTCCAATCGAATGTCGCCGCCGTGATCTTGGATGATGCCGTAGGCGATGGAGAGACCCAGGCCGGTGCCTTCGCCTGGCGGTTTGCTCGTGAAGAAAGGTTCAAAGATGCGTTGCTCAAGGGCGGGAGAGATGCCCGGCCCGTTGTCCTCGATTTCGTACAGAACGTGGTCGTCCTCGGCTCTGATGGCGACGCGAATCTGTCGGGCGGTGCCTGCCGGCAGCTCGCTCAGGGCATCCCGCGCATTGACGATCAGGTTGAGAAACACCTGCTGCATACGCGCGGTGTCGGCATTAATCTGGGGCAAGTTTTCGCTGACATCACGAATGATCTGAATTCCGCGGACCCGGAGCTGGGCGTGCAGCAGCAATAGTGCGTTTTCGACAGGTGTGATGGGGTTCGTGGGCTCCGGCCGATAGTCGCTCTGCCGCGCGAAGGTGCGGATGTTGTCGACGATTCGCGCCATGCGAACGGTCTCGTCGACGATGATGTCCAGCTCGTCGATATGTTCCTCGACTCGCCCCGATTCGTCCCGCCTCACCCTCTGGGCGAAGCCTTGAATGATCGTGATGGGCTGATTCAGTTCATGGGCGATGCCCGCTCCGAGTTCGCCCATGGCGCTCAATTTACTGGCTTGCACCAGCTTGGCTTGGGTCTCTTCGAGCTGACGGTAGGAGTCCGCCACCTCCTGTTCGCGTTCTATGCGCCACGTCACGTCGCGAATCACGCCGATCGATCGGGTCCCCTCGTTGGTGATAAAATCGCCGGTTCTCACTTCAGCCCAGAAGGAGGAGCCGTTAGCTCTGCGCATCTGCACATTCGGCTTCCAAGCTCTTCCGGCCCCGACAGCCTCCGTTAGAAATTCGTCCGGCTCCCCGAGGTCTGGCTCTAGGTAAAAGTCTTCAATGGTGAGCTTCCGCAGCTCCTGCACATTGTGCCCGAGCAGCTGACAGGCGGCACCGTTCGCCTCTGCGATGCGTGCCGTGGACTTGTCCAGGATCACGATGGCATCGCCGGCCGCTTCGACCAGAGTGCGGTACTTTTCTTCGGAGCGTTCGAGCTCGGTTTGAGTTTCCTGGACCGCGTCGTAGGAGTTTTGAATCTCCTGCTCGCGTTCGACCCGTTCGGTTAAATCCCGCACGGTTGCGGCGCGCAGCTCCCGCCCGGGCGGGCCGTAAATCATCACGCGGATTTCTCCAAGAAAGGGCTGTCCGCCTTGTCGGTTCAAGGACACTTGGCCGACGCCCAGGCCGTCGCGTTTTAGTTCGCCTTTGAGATTTTGAATTTCGGGACTCGCTGGATCTGTAAATAGATCGTCGAAGCTCATCCGCCGCAGGTCGGACGGGCGGTAGCCGAAGAGCTGGCAGGCGGTGCGGTTGGCGTCCAGGAAGGCGCCCGTATCGTGGTCGGAAATTAAGATCGCATCCGTCGATGCCTCGACCAGCGCGCGGTAGCGGATCTCAGAATTTTGCAGCCGGATGTGCAAGTCCTTGAACTTGCGCTGCTGGGCTCCCACCTCGTCAACGCTTGTTGACAGCTTGCTGATCAGATCATTGAACAAGTCGATCGTGATTGCGGCTTGATGTCTTGAGTCGGGTACGCCAATGCGACAGCTGAGATCGCCGTCCAAGGCACGGCGGAGGGCTGCGTTGAGCGCATCGAGGTGGCTATTGGTGTTGGGCTTATCCACAGGACTCGGGGTAGGGCAGGGAGTCCGGCCAGTCCGGTTGGTTCCCGCCAAATGACATGCTGCAATATTAGCCCGCAATCTAGGGGGGCGTGGCGCCAACTGGCCCGCCAGCGTGCGCTGGGATGAATTATTGGGTCAAATCATCGATTTTGACCAGCTGACCGAAGCCAATTCGGTCAGCTGCTTGCGTGTGGGGGCTATCCAGGGACCGATTTGAGCTCGGGATGGCTTGGGGCGGCGCCAGCACGACAAGCTCGGACGCCGAGAGCGGAAGGGTTTGCTAGGCTGGGGAGCGATGACTGCTCGAAAATATATGGTGTTGAGTGCGGTGGGCGCGGACCGGCCCGGGCTAGTCCAGAAGATCAGCGCGCTGATCCAACAAGGGGGAGGCAATCTTGAGGACAGCCGGATGGCGATCCTCGGCGGCGAGTTTGCGCTGATCCTGCTTTTCTCCGGTGATGACACGGCGATTGCAGCAGTCCAAAAGGAAGTGGAAGGCAGCGGAGACCCCCTCGGGCTGACGATGACTCTTCGTCCCACCCAGAGCGCGGTATCGAAGGAATTCTTGCCGTACCAGTTACGGGTGGACGGTGTGGACCGACCCGGCATCGTTTCTGGGGTCACCGCGGTCCTGGCGGCCCGGGAGATCAACGTTGCTGCCCTCGAATCGCGAGTGGTCTGCGCCCCGCACAGTGGCACTCCGATGTTCAGTTTGAAAGCCGAGTTGCAGCTGCCCTCGCAGATCGCCCTCGGCACTCTGAGGCGGGCTTTGCAGGACTACTGCGACGACGAAAACCTCGACGTGAGTCTAGAAGCTGGCTGAGGTCGTCCGTCGGATGCGCTGAGAAATCAGGGTTGGCAGCTGACGGAGGTAGCCCACAGTTCGCTGTGGTCTTCTAGCTTCACGAAAAACACGGAGAGCACGGTCGAGCCGCTGGACCAGATCGAGCCCTGTCCCGCGTTGCTGTCGCCTGCCGATAGTTGTAACGGGGGCCCGCTGGCTTGAAGATCGGGGGAGAGCACCTGGGCGCGAACTACGTGAGTGCCGCGGCCTTCGGTCCATTGCAGCAACCAGTAGCCAATGCTCAAGGGGGTCGCTACCGGAGACATGGAGCGCTCCCCGGGACCCCCGGGTGGTGTCTGGAAGGCTCGGCTGGTGACCGGGAGGGTGCCGTGCGGTGCCGTGGCGAGTCGGACCCCCCAACCGTCGCTCGAACTAGACTTGGCGGCAAAGCCGACAAGCACGTGGGTGTCGCTGCCGGCAATGCTCGGGGTTCCGAGGTGGAGACTGCCGTCGCCGATATTTTGAGGATTGCCGGCGGGTGAGCCGTCAGCATTGAGCCAGGCGGCGACGATCTTTCCGGTCTTTCCCCCCTGACGATAGGTGACCGCGGAGCGTCCGTCGGCCAACGTCACGACACGAGGCGTGGTGATTGGCGCGTCAGCCTTCCACAACTGCCGTCGAGTCCCTGCGGCCGCGACCGATGTGATGTACCCCGCCTCCCCGAGTCCGATGGAGTATTTCGGGGTCGCATCAATGTAGCGCTCGTTCTTCAGGGTGGCGCCGCGCGCCACCGCGAACCTTAGAGAACCCGAGGCCGCTGTGGGAACCACGCTGGTGACGTGAGATTTCTTGTAGGCCTGAAACACGCTGTCGACCGTCAGTCGCGGGACGTCGACGGCGAGCCCGATGGCGTATTCAGGAGTTTGAGCGAAGCCGAGGGCGATTCGATTGGAGCTCGGGATTTGCACGGCCACGGGTGCGACGCGCTGATGGGCCCACTCCCCGATGCGTTTCGCGGATTGTGAAACCCGGCACTGGGGCACCCCGTTGGATGCCGGGACGGGTACTGCGGTCGCGCTCAAATTTTCGTCGACGGCGGGCGCGGCTAATTCTCCGCCACTCGGCTGACTCCAAGTGATGGCGATGAGCATGACGCTGATGAGAGCGACCAGAGCGGCAGCTATCAGCCAGTATTTTCGGTCGGAGCTACGCTCGCCGGGTTTGAGCAGGCGAGTGAGATCTTCTGGCGGAGGTGGCGGAGGCGCAGGGATATGGGGGAGACCCGGCGACACGGACTGGCGGGCTGCCACGAGCTTGTCTGATGTGCGGCGGTCCATCGGTGGCGGCACAGAGGGCGTCGGCGGTCGGCCGTTGCCCGAGCCGTCAGTTGTGTAGCCGGCTTCGGGATCGTCCGACGTGGATGGGTCGAGGCTGGGCGGGTCGACGATGGTCTGGTCGTCGTCGCCATCGTTGTAGGCGAGCCGGTCAAATGCGCCCGACTCATAGGCATCTGCTGGCGGGCCCGTGTCGGTGGCGGGAGTCGCATCTCTGGAGAACGTTTGCCCGGAAGCGGTAGGGTCTGACCGGGGGATCTGTGCGCTCGAGAGCGGATCGCTGTCGTCAGTCGGCTTGAGCCCGCGTTCGATCATCGAAGCCCGACGCTTGAACACGGGGTAGCGGTACAGGGGAGGAGAGGGCGGGTTACCACCGCTGCCGGGCCGTGGTGTGACGGGTCTGTCTCGCTGCTGAGGCGCGAGGGCTCCCTCAAGCTCCGCGACCTGCATCGCCGGCAGCCATTCTCCCCAGCCGACGGTCCACACCAGGGTGTAGGGGGGGAGTTGGGCTTCAGCGAGCAAAGAGAGCAGCACGTACTCTTCCACTGCGTATTCAACGCCGTCTTCTGCGGCGTAGCGCCAAGGACCGTCCTGATTGCTCACGCGCTTATCCCGGCCCCCCAGGCGGGAGCCACCGCATGATGCTGAGAACCGAGGGGAAAGTCGAGTGGGGGCTGATAAATCCGGTTCGAAAATTAGTCGGAATCAGCCTCAGCGAACTCCTGGAAGCGCTTTTTGTCGTTGGCTTTCATATAGGCCTCGCGGCCTTCGATGTGGCCGGCCTTCAGGGCGTCGCCCAGGGCGTCATCCAGGGTCTGCATTCCCCGGCCGCGGCCGGCACCGATAATGGAGGCGATGGAGCCGGGTGCCGCTTCTCGGATCGCCCCGGCGAGCCCCTTTTCTCGAATCAATATCTCGTGAATGCCGATTCTTCCGCCGCCAATTCTCCGGCAGAGGACCTGGGCGACGACTGCATACAAGCTTTCACTCAAGGTGCCGCGCACTTGGTCCTGTTGATCCGCAGGGAAGGCATCGATGATGCGATCGATGGTTTTGGCCGCGCTGCTGGTGTGCAGGGTGCCAAAGACCAGGATGCCCATACCCGCGGCTTCGATCGCTAGCGAAATGGTTTCGTGGTCGCGCATCTCGCCGACCAGAACCACATCGGCGTCCTCGCGGATAGCCGCCTTGAGCGCCGATGCGAATGAGTCCGTGTGTTTGCCGACTTCGCGGTGGGACAGCACGCTCTTCTTGTTTTGGTGAACGAACTCGACTGGATCTTCGATGGTGACGATATGCCGCGCATGTTTGCGGTTGATCAGATCGACGATGGAGGCGAGCGTCGTCGACTTGCCACTACCCGTGGGGCCTGTGACGAGCACCAGTCCAGAGTCCAAATCCGAGAGGGTGCTGACGATATCGGGCAGCCCCAATTTTTCGTAAGGAATGATTTCTTCGGGGATCAGTCGGAACACGCACCCGACGCCGTTTCCTTGCTCGTAGTAGTTACCTCGAAAACGACCCACCCCTTCGAGTTGGTAGGCAAAGTCCAAGTCATGCTCGTGAGAGAAGGCGTTCCAGTCTTTTTTGTCCACCACCTCGGCGAGCATTTCTCTGAGTGTCGCATCTTCCAACGGGGCTTCCCCCTCGACTTCTTGGACTTTGCCACTCGCTCGATAGGACGCGACTCGTCCTGCGGCTAGGTGCAAGTCCGAGGCATTGAGCTTCGCCAACATCCGAAAGTAGCGCTCCATCGCAATCATTGCCGACTAGCCTTTTCCGCCGAATCGGTCTTTTTGAGTACAAACCTTCAGAGCATCTTCGTTGCTGATCTCTCCCTCGGATACGAGACGCTCTAGGGAATCGTCCAAGGTCACCATGCCGAGGGAACGACCCGTCACCATCAGACTTGGCAGTTGGTGAGGCTTGTCATCCCGAATCAAGTTGGAGACTGCGTTGGTCACGATAAGTAGCTCGATGGCGGGAATGCGCCCCTTGCCGTCCGCTTTGGGCACCAGTACTTGACTGACCACTGCGCGTAGTGAGTCGGACACCATGGTTCGAATGTGTCCTTGCTCTTCGGCGGGGAAGGTGTTTACCAGGCGACTGATGGTGGAGGCGGCACTTCCAGTGTGGAGAGTACCGAGCACCAGGTGGCCGGTTTCCGCTGCGGTCAACGCGAGTTGAATGGTCTCGCGATCTCTCAATTCGGTGATGACGATGACGTCGGGGTCTTCGCGTAGAGCTGCCCGCAGAGCTCGGGAAAAACTCGTGGTATGCATGCCCACTTCGCGCTGATTGATCATGCAACGACCCTTGCCGAACACGTTTTCGATGGGGTTCTCCACCGTGAGGATGTGTTCGGCGCGGCTGGCATGAAGCGCGTTGATCAACGCGGACATAGTGGCGGACTTTCCGCAGCCGGCGGGGCCGGTGCACAGTACGAGCCCGGTGCGGTGCTCGGTTAGCTGTTCGAGTGACGCGGGCAGATTGAGCCGCGCCAGGGTGGGGGTGCCCGGCGGAATGATGCGGAACACAATGTCCATGCCCCGCAGTTGGCGGAAGGCGTTCACTCGAAAGCGCCCCAAGCCATCGAGGGCGTAGGCGAAGTCGAGCTGCCCGTTGGTTCCCAGCACTTCCCATTGTTCGTCCGTTAAAATTTGCGCAACCATGCGCATGGCATCTTTTGCATGCACGACCTTTCCTCCCTTCATGGGGAAGAGACGGCCATGAATTCGAGCCATGATCGGAACGCCACAGTGCACGTGAACGTCGCTGGCGCCGTGTTTCATGGAGAAGGCGAGCGCTCGGGCGAGTAGGGGCTTGTCACCGAGAGCTAGTCGGGCGGTCTGCGCCCGATTGGGCAGCGTGACGGAGTGACCTGCCGCTTCATTCTTTTTCGGGGCGGGTGCCGGCGGCGGTGCCGACGTGCGGGTCGGTGCGTCCGCCGGAATTTGCGCGACGAGAGGAGCTGGCATGCCCGCAATGGTGCGAGCGTTCACCGAAACGCTCGGGGCTGGAGGGGACTCCAAGTTCACATTGCCGAAGTCCGGGGCTTCGGGCACGGCTGGAGCGACCGCCGCGGGGGCGGCTACCTGGTTACTGGTGAAGGCGCTAGACGTCGGCGGATTGGGTGATTCCTGTATTGGCTCTAGCAGTCCGGCACTGGGCGGACCGTCGACGAGGTCGATGGTATCCAATTCTGCCGGGGCGACGCGGGTGGCGGCCCCCGCACGGGGGCTCCTGGCGACCGGCGGTGCACCGCCGCCGGTTTCTGAAATCGGCGCAAAGGGGTCGGGGTCACCCACAGTCGGTGGCTGCAATTGGATGCCGGGATGGGGCGCGCTGGCGACTCCTGAAGTCGGTGGTTCAAGTTCGAGTGCCTCGGCCACCGGCGGCAGACCGTTGCTCGGTGGGGGAACGGCGTGAGCACGGTGCTCGCTTTGGCGGATCTGTCGATCGGGGATCTGGCGGCCACCGCTCTTGAGATTTACCTCCTCCACCAAGCCGCCCGCGGCGACTTGTTTTTGCGTCGCGATGCGAGCGAAGGCAGCGGGGGCTTCCAGGCTTGAGGGGGGCGCGGCATCTTGGCCGGGAACGGCAGTTGCTTGCCGTTGGTTGTGCACACGTTTCTGTTGATCAAGAATGCTCGTGAGCTGCTCTTCATCAAGGAAACCAAGTTCTTGAGCGACTTCCCCAATGCGAGCAGGGGTCTCCTCGCGCCGCTGCAGGGCGACGCACTCGTTCAGCTGAGCAACGGTCATGAGCCCCATGCGCACGGCAATCTGCCCGAACAATCGATCCGCTGGTGGAACGGGCGCGGATTTCCCGAGAGTACTCATTGACCCCTTAGGTCACCATCCCAGGGGGCCCCAGGCCAGGGATTTCTCGCAGCTGACTGGGGATTTTTTTGGCACCTCGCCAAGGGATCTTCCGCTGTGTGTGCACGCCGGACCGATGCGGAAAGGTGCGACACCTATTGAGCGGACGGTTTGAGCGGACGGCGGTCGGAACGAACTAGAACGGACGAGGTGAGCTTTACGGAAGCAATGACGCCTCGCGACGACTTTTCGGCACGCGGCCATCCTGCAGACGATGCGGGGACTGGGACGATATTTTTGGCCGGGACGCCCTACGCCTTCGCGGTTGGGCCGTCAGTCCGGACGCCTAGTCGAGTTGTATCGCGCGCGAATCAGTATATGCCTAGTGCGCGGCTCCAGGTGGATCCGCAGCCCGCCCATTCCGGCCTGATAGCGAACAGGGAATTCCGATGTCGTACTTCAACAACTCATTAATGATTCCCGGCTCGGGCTCGCGAATCATTTCCGCTCTCAGCGTGACGCTCCTGTTGGGCCCCTTGGCATGTTCCAAAGACAAGCCCGCCCATTCCGAAACCAAGACCGCAGCGGCGCCATCATCGGCGCCGTCGAGCGGGTCGGGGGCGTCGACGGCTCCAGCCGAAGCGGCGTCGCTGCCGGCTCCGCCCAAGAGTCTGGGAGGGTTCAGCACGCCGAAGAACAATCCGACGACGCCGGCGAAAGTAGTATTGGGCCGGAAGCTGTTCTTCGACAAGCGGCTGAGTGCCGATGGAAGTCGCGCCTGTTACAGCTGCCACGAAGACAAAAGTGGCAGCGGTGGGGCCTTACCGAAAGCCATCGGTGCCAAAGAAAAACAGCTGAGCCGTCACGCTCCGTCCATGTGGAACGTGGCTTACCTGCCTCGCCTTTATTGGGACGGTCGAGCCGACTCTCTGGAGGCGCAGGCTAAGGGAGCCTGGGCTGGCGGCAATATGGGGGTAGGCAAAGACAACCTACTGGCCAAGGCTGACGAGATAGGAGCGCTGCCGGAATACAAGGCGGAATTCGACGCCGTGTTCCCTGGTGATGGTGCCACCCCAGAGACGATCACCCAGGCCATCGCGGCATTTGAGCGCACGCTATTGTGTGGCGACACTGCCTTCGATCGCTTTGACGCTGGCGACGAGTCGGCCCTGAATGAATCTCAGAAACGGGGTTGGGATCTGTTCCAAAACAAGGCGGCCTGCAAGAATTGCCACACTCCGCCTTTTTTCTCTGACGCGGTTCGCGCGGCTGCCGGGGCGTATCACAATGTAGGCATCGGCATCGAAGGCTTGGCAGCAGCCGATATCGATCCGGGCCGCGAGAAGGTCAGCGAGAACCCATCCGAGTGGGCAGCATTCAAGACCCCGAGCCTGCGAAATGTGTCGAAGACTGCCCCGTATTTTCACGATGGTTCGGTCGTCACGCTGGAGGCGGCAGTGCGCTTCATGGCCGGCGGCGGCTTCAAGAACAAGAATCTGGACTCGAAGCTAGACGACAAGAAGTTGTCTGATGAAGAAGTGCAGAATCTGGTTAGTTTTCTTGGTGCATTGGACTGTACCGGAAGCCTCAAACCCTGACGGCAGTTCTCAATTGGAGTGACGCCCGACTTGGGGCGACCCGCGTTTCGCCTAGCCGGGACTGCGGGGCTTCGTGCAGGCTTTATCCTGCTCGGCGCCCGCGCCGTTTCGACTCCCCTCCCCTCCGGATGTCTCCCTGGTTTTGGAGCATCACCACCATTTCGTTATCAACGGACGAGCGCATCCCTTGGCGGCTGTGGTCTGTTCGGCCGACGATTTAGCGAGCCAAGCGAGGGCGTCAGCTGGTGGCGAAGGGAACAGCACCCTGGCAGGCCAGGCCCTCCGCGGTTTGTACCTCACTGATTCGGCCGTGGTTGGCTTCTTCGAAGAAGCCACATTAGCCATCGAGAACAGGGACCAAATTCGATAGCAGTCCAGGATAGGCTCGGGGGCCGGGCAGAATTGCCGTCTGGACGGTGGCTATCCGGGTTGCGTCGAGATTCGGAATCCGATTAGCTAGGTGATATCTGCGTCACGCGCTGAGGGGTGCTGCATCGCCGGGAGCGATGCGGAGCCAAACGGCATCGACGAAGCGCTGAGTAGTCAAGGTAAGCATGAGATTCGACGTGAAATTTTGGGGTGTTAGGGGAAGCATTGCTTGCCCGTCTGCGCGTCACGTTGGATTCGGTGGCAACACCAGCTGCATCGAGGTGGTGGTCGGTGATCAGCACATCGTGCTCGACGCCGGAACGGGAATTCGCGGATTGGGCAACGAGTTCGAAAAGAACGGCGTTCACTTTGCGCATTTGCTCCTCACGCACACGCACTGGGACCACATCAACGGCTTTCCTTTTTTCGCTCCCGCCTTCGTCAAGGACCGCACCTTCAAGATCATGGCGGGCCATCTAAGCGACAACGGCGGGGTCGAGGCGGTGTTCGCCGGACAAATGGCGCAACCCACTTTCCCTGTTCCTCTCGAAGCGATGAGTGGCAACTTGGAATTCGAAGATTTTCGTGCAGGGGAAGAATTTGAACTAAATCCCGGCGTGAAAGTTGTGACTGCCCCCCTCAACCACCCGAGTGGAGCCACCGGTTACCGCATCGAGTACCAAGGGAAGTCCCTTTGCTACGTGACGGACACCGAACACGTCATCGGCAAGCCCGATGAGACGGTGTTGAAGTTGATCGAGGGTGCTGATTTGGTGATTTACGATAGCACCTACACGGACGATGAATTCCCCGCGAAAATCGGCTGGGGTCACTCTACCTGGCAAGAAGGCGTGCGCCTGTGCCAGGCAGCCAATGTGAAGCGACTGGCTATCTTTCATCACGATCCCGATCATGAAGACCCCTTCATGGAGCAGCTGGAAAAGGACGCCCAGGCGATCTGGCCCAATGTCTTTGTTGCGCGGGAATCCATGACCGTACAGCTCGGCTGACGCGAACTTTAACGCGGGCGCGGGGGGCCAAATCTAGCTTGTGGACCGGCGCGCGCGCCACACATCCTCGGCGAGCCGTAATTTGGCCCCCGATGGCGCTTTCCCTAGGGCGATGTAGGGACTACACCGCCGGTGGGCACAGGCCCGAGCCCCCGACCCCATGACTGATCCCATCACTTCCCGGCGAACTTTCGCCATCATCTCTCACCCGGACGCCGGCAAAACCACGCTGACGGAGAAGCTTCTGCTTTTCGGCGGCGCGATCCAAATGGCGGGGGCGGTCAAGGCTCGCGGTAACCAGCGTCGGGCCACATCGGACTGGATGAAAGTGGAGCGCGAGCGGGGCATCTCGGTCAGTTCCGCGGCGATGAATTTCGAGTACAAGGATTGTACCTTCAATCTGTTGGACACTCCAGGCCATCAGGACTTCAGCGAAGACACCTACCGGACGCTGACGGCGGTGGATTCGGCCGTCATGGTTCTCGATGTGGCGCGCGGCATCGAGGGGCAGACGAGAAAATTGTTTGAGGTGTGTCGACTGCGAGACATGCCGGTGATGACCTTCATCAACAAGCTCGACCGGGAGGGCATGGACCCCTTCGAATTGTTGGATGAGATCGAACAAAAGCTGGCCCTGGACGCCACTCCTGCGACCTGGCCGATCGGTATGGGGCAGCGCTTTGCCGGGTGCTACGATATCTGGAACGATCGGCTGGTACTGATGGACCGCTCCCAGCGCGACGTGCTGAGTGATGGCATCACGGTAGACGGCTTGGACGACCCTAAGCTCGATGAACTGGTGCCGGAGATGGAGCTGGAAACCTTGCGCGAAGAAGTCGAGATGGCGAAGGAGCTGTGCAAGCCCTTCGACCGCCAGAGCTACCTGGATGGCCACTTGTCGCCGGTGTTCTTCGGCAGTGCGATCAATAATTTCGGGGTTCGCGAATTGATCGATGGGCTCGCCAGCACGGCGCCATCACCGTTGCCCCATCAGGCGGTGGAACGCGAAGTCTTCCCAGAGGAAAAGAAGGTCAGCGCCTTCGTATTCAAGATCCAAGCGAATATGGATCCCAAACACCGGGACCGAATCGCCTTTGTGCGGCTTTGCTCGGGTCACTTCAAGCGCGGGATGAAGCTCAAGCATGTGCCGAGCGGCGGCATGGTCAAGGTGGCCAGCCCCGTGATGTTTTTGGCCCAAGACCGTGAGCTCGCAGAAGAAGCGTGGCCAGGGGACATCATGGGTCTGCCCAACCACGGAAAATTGCGCGTGGGCGACACTCTGACGGAGGGGGAGATTCTGCATTTTACGGGCATCCCCAGTTTCGCTCCTGAGCTCTTGCAGCGAGTGAGGCCGGAGGATCCGATGCGTGCCAAACATTTGAGCAAGGCCCTCGAGCAGTTGGCAGAGGAGGGGGCAGCGAGCGTGTTTCGGCCCCGCATCGGTTCGGACTTCATTGTGGGCGTCGTCGGCTCCCTGCAGTTTGACGTGCTGGCGGACCGCATCCGTACGGAATACAGCGTACCGGTTATTTTCGAAGGCACCTCGTTGATAACCGCTCGTTGGCTGGAGGCGGACAACGCCAAAGATATCGACGCGATGCAGGCCGAGAATATGGGGGCGCTGGCGGACGATCACACGGGGGCGCCGGTGTTTCTGGCGCGCAACGATTGGCATTTGGAGCGCGCCCAAAAGGATTTTCCGAACGTGCGCTTCAAGAAAACCAAGGAAATTCTCTCCTAGCTTCCGAGGCGCCCAGCCCGTGGCTCCCTCGCGCTGGCAGACGGCGAGGGCTACAAATCTCGCGGGCCGAGATGCCGATTGTGCTTGGTGGGACGCGGATTTTGAGCTTTCATGCGCCGCATGAAGCGCGAAAAGAAACTCACCAAGCGGGAGCGCAAGGCGCTCAAACCTGGCCCCAAGCCGCCGGCTGGTCACGATCACCAGCACATCCACTGTATCTCCTGCGGGCGCCACATCGACGCGCCAGAGTTCAGCGCGCCAATCCCCAAGGCTCAGTACATCACTTGCGATCACGGCTCGCGCTTCCCGTCCTGCACGTCTTGCATGGCAGGCTCCCAGGCTCTTATCGACGAGCATGAGCGCACTGGCCAGCAGGTGAACGCGGCTCCCGCCTTTCACTGAAAACGATATGGCGGCCCCCCTCGACGGAAAATTAGCGCTGGTCACCGGCGCTTCTAAGGGCATCGGGCAAGCCATCGCCGAACAGCTTGCGGCCCGGGGCGCGACGGTTATTGCCGCGGCGCGCAGTCTAGAGGGCCGTGTGCTCGCGGACCGCCGAGTGCCAGGTGTGATCCCCGTTACCCTCGATGTCTGTTCGGAATCCGCCGTCGATGCGCTATTCGCCGAGGTGCAATCCAAGTTGGGCCCGCTGGACGTGCTGGTCAACAATGCCGGTGTGGGAGTGTTCAAGCCGACTATCGAGCTGAGCCTGGACGAGTGGAATCAGGTAATCGGAACGAATCTCACCGGCGCGTTTCTATGTGCTCGGGCGGCCTTCCGCCAAATGAAAGCCGCGGGCGGCCGCATCATTCATATCGGATCCATCGCGGACCACGTCAACTTGAGCGGCTGCGCTGCCTATGGCGCTTCCAAATTCGGCTTGCGGGGTCTGAGCGGAGTGATCAATGAGGATGGTAAAGAGCACGGCGTACGTAGCACGCTGATCAGCGTGGGGGCGACCTACACGCACATCTGGGAAGGGCGGGAAGAGTTTGACGCCAGCGACATGTTATCGCCTGCGGATGTGGCCGACACTGTCGCGGATGTCGCGAGCAAGGGCCTCGGCATTCGTATCGACGAGCTGAGGATCTTGCCGCCCCAAGGTGTGCTCTAGCTAGAGCCACTCGGCGTCAGGAAATTGACGCTGGCATAGTCGCCAGGGGGCGACAGAAACGCACGGTTACGGGCTTTACCTGTGTCTCGGCGCGTCAACGGTTGGCTTCGCCGGAGGATCGAGCCGGGCAGCCTCACTATGCGCTTTAGGACCGGTTGATTGTGCCGTTCCTACACATCGAAGTCATGAGTCGACTGCTGACATACAATTGCCATGAGGGGTACGTGCACCTATTGGGGAAGTTGGGCTTCGAGATGGACGTCATCGACGGTTTGCCCAATCGAGCGACGCCCAACTGGGACACGCGCATGCGCCCGGTGCCTGACAAGGCGAGACTGATTCGTCGTGACGAGATCCAGGCAGACAGCCGCTACGACGTCGCGATCTGTCACAACATTACGGACTTGGTCGAGCTAAAGTCCGTGGACATTCCGAAGATCCTCGTCCTGCACGTCAGCTTGCACGCTCGCATCAAAGAGGAAAAAAATGCTCCGCCACCCAGTCGCCTCCGAGCGCAACTGGGCAGCTATCTCGACATGATAGGCGCTTCAGCTGTGGCGGTGAGCGAGATGAAACGGCGCAGCTGGGGGCTCGATTGCGATGTGATCCGACCAACCGCAGACGCAAGCGAATACGGCGGCTACACAGGGCACACGTCGAGCGTGCTTCGTGTTGCCAATAGCGTCATCGCCCGTCCGGACCGATTCGCGTGGCCTGTGCATGTGGCCGCCGTTGGCGAACTGCCCTGTTGGCTGATGGGGTACAACCCGGAGGTGCCCGGAGCTCGCACCTCTCGGGACTGGGAGGAGGTCAAACAAACTTACCGAGACTATCGCGTGCTGTTGCACACGGCGGGACCGCTACTGGATGATGGCTACAATATGGCTGTCGTGGAAGCCATGGCCTCTGGCATGCCCGTCGTCAGCACGGAGAGCGACGGTTCACCGATTGAAGATGGGGTAAACGGCTACTGTTCCGACGACCCGGCGGTCTTGCACGCCCGACTGAAGCAATTGTTGAGCAATCAATCGCTGGCTAGAGAACTGGGCGCGCGGGCTAGAGAAACGGCCTTAGACGAGTTTTCGGTGAGCCGGTTTGTCGACGGTTGGCATCGAGCGATTGAGGCCGCGCGACGCAACTGGCAGGCCCATCGAGCCCCGTGCAGTGCTTAGGCCCATCGAGCCAGCCCAATGAGGTGGGCCGCTTAGCCCAGGAACATGCGGATTTCGTCGAGGACTTCCGCGTCCTCTTCCGAGATATCGCCATCGGCGCCGAGAAAATCCTCGATGGATTTGAGTACGCCGTATTTGCGTTCCCGGAGCAGGCCCAGGTTCGGAGGTGGTAGGGCAACATCGCCGGAGAGGTAGGTTTTGATTTCCTCGACGTGTTCCGGATGAAGTCCGATGCGGGAGCCGAAGGCGAGGAGTTTTTCGCGCTCGGAATCTTCGATCTCCAGATCCGCCCAGGCGATTTGGAGCAGCAACTTCACGATTTCCATCGGAAATTCATTTCGCTGCAGGCTCATCGGCGGTTGGCTTAGCGGGGCGTCATCGTTGGACATGCGGCGAGTTTACACGGCCTAGATGCCAGATCACAGCACTGCCGCGATTGCCCATCGTCCCTCTGGCGGCCAACGCTCAGGCAGAGGATAAGAAATGTTGCGCGGATGCCGGCATGGATGACTTTTTAACGAAGCCCGTTCGTAAACAGGCCCTCGCCAGTGCGATGGCCCGTAGCCGCCGGCTTCGATTCGGCTAGGACCGCTCTGATTGGGAGCCGAGCTGCATGGACGACGCAGGCGCAGAACCGTTACCAAATGCCACTCGACGCTGAATGTGACGGCGCGGTCGTATTTTGTGGAGGTGTTTTGGAGGGCAGTTGAGAAAAAACTGGCGCGGGATTTGTACTGAGAATCTCCGTCCGTGTTCATGGGAACGATTGTTCGACCCCAGGCGTTCGGCCGCGAGCGAAGGTTTGGTTGAAGGGCAGCGAACTTCAGCTTGGGAGCGCCTCGCTTCGAACGGATGGGTCCAGAATTAATGTTCGATCCCTGAGCTGACATATATCCCGGTCTTATGCACTTCCGACCCGAGCCAGAGCCGGGCCGTCTAGGCTAGCTGGTCGGTTATGGAGTGCGTAGAGTGCAGTGCGTCATCCAGCATGCTTTGGGGTGACTCGGGGGCCTGTCCCGAAACATACGACACGGACGCCAGTGCACACTCCCGGCAGACCTATCCGATACGTCGGTGAATCGCCTTGTTGCGGCATTCCGGCTCTGATATTTTATGCGCTGCTCAGAGGTGTATACCGCTGAGCAGTCAGTCTTACTGAGCTTGGGCCATCAGTCTTCCGGACTGGTGGTTGGCTCCCTCGAATCGCGATGTCGATTTGCTGGGGTCGATGCATCAGACCCCACTGGATCATCCTTATGTCGCGATACCGCCAGTCCTCTAATGAACCGCTTTTTGCGTCGTCGCATTCCGGTGTGCCTCCAATAGTTAAGGCGGCCAGCCCATTTCGGGCAAGAATGCGGGCGTTGAATAAACGCTGGCGAGTTGTGCTCGCTCTAGTCGTCCTCGCCGCCGCCTCCGGGTGTGTCTCGGCTCCGGACGATTTGGAGTCCACCAGCTGCCGAGTGCACGGCGCCGTGCAGGCCTGTGGGGAGACCTGGAGCAACACGGGCCGCACGTTGACTTGCTACGAAGGCACGCGCTCCTGCGACCACGGAAAGTGGAGCGAGTGCAGTAACGGTAAAGTCGTCCAGCACGATCTCAGCGCGGGTGCGTCCCAGCGCCTCACAGCCCTGAGCACGCCACAAAACTGTCTCACCAACCCCTGTAACCCAGACTGCCAAACCTACATCGAAATTCCCGATGGTGGACTGCGCCCCATCATGGTCGGCGACGGTAGCGTGATCGTGGTCGTTGACGGCGGCGGCATCGTTGACGGCGCGACAGGAGATGCGACCTACGTTGACTACGACTGGACCCAAGGTTCATTCAACGAATACCCCCCGGATACTATCGAAGGCGCCCAGAACGAGCCCTGCAGTATCGCCGGGGATTGCCAGATGGGCACGTACTGCACGAACCCGGTGATGGGGGCGTGTTCCCACCATGCTTGTTCGGCGGGTGGTGCCTTAGACTACGGCTGCAACGACTGCGTGTCCGCGATTTGCGACTTCGACTACACCTGCTGCAATATCGACTCGCTACCGACCTCGCCCTGCTCGCATACACCCTGCACAGCGGGGGCGAAGCTGGCGTCTACCTGTGGTTCATGCATTGGCTTGATTTGCGCGGCCGACCCGAGCTGCTGCTCAGATGAATGGGACGACGCTTGTGTGGCGCTGGTGGCCACGGAGTGTGATGTCATTGAAGAGAGCTGCGATTGTGCCACCGCTCCTTGGCTGGGAGATCCCAGCCGGGGCGAAAGTGAAGACTGCGATACCAGCGTCGAGTGCGCGGAGTACGAATGGATGTACCCCTCGGGCACGGCGGGATCCTGCGCCAGCGCCAGCGATGAATCTCACTGTTATCTTCACTGCGGTGCTGCAGGGACGGGGGTCAACCCCGCGTGCGATGACGGTGCGGCAAACTTTGAAGACGCAGCTGCCGTGTGTACCAGCTTGGGCATGTACCTGGCCGCCGTCGATGGCAACGGCGACGAATCCGCCCTGGTCGCAGAGGCGGACTTTCTAGCGGGCGCCGATCTTACGGCGGGTTATGTTGCGGTCAGTCCTGGTTCTCTGACGTTTAAGCCCATCCAGGGCGAGTCGGTGATGTGGCTGGGTGCCACCCAAGCCGTCGATGAGCCGTTCAACGCGGAGGAGTGGTTGTGGTTCGGCAAACCGGCGCCGAACACGCTGGCATCAGGGTTTGATTGGGGAACGGTCACAGAGCAGTTCCCCCCGGTTGACGGTGGGGTAGATGTTGATGAAGATTTTGCGTACCTGATCGGTGGCGCTACCGCGACCTACGGAACGTCTATCGGAGACCTCGTCCAGAACTTCTTCTGTGAGTCGAAGGGCTGGGACGCCGGCCTTGCGCCGACAGATACGCCGGTCGCGAACAATACCTGTAACGACCCGGTCTGGATCGCTGCGGGCACCTGTTCCCATGACATCTGTGAAATCGGCGTGGCCCTGAACGCCGGCTGTGACACTTGCGCGCAGCGAGTTTGCGACGAGGAAGAAGATTGCTGTGACGATACGTGGAGTCAAGAGTGCGTTGATCTCGTAGACGAGGAGTGCGACTCGATCAACGTGAGCTGCGGCTGCGCCGGTGGCCAGGAGCTGTACGATTCCGCCTGCTACGAACTGCGAACCACGAACACCAGCTGGACGGGGTCCCGAGACGCCTGCCGCGACATCGGAGCTGGCTGGGACCTGGTCGACATCAATAGCGACGCTGAGAACGAGTTCGTCAGGACGATCGTTCAGGCTGAATACACCTGGATGGGCGCCAATGACCGTTCCAGCGAGAACAGCTGGCGGTGGGAGCTCAGCGAAGGGGATCTCACTTTCTGGTCGGGTGACGAAAACGGTTCGGTTCAGAGCGGCTTCTGGGACGACTGGAACCCGGGTGACGAGCCCGACGATGACGGTCTCTTCAGCAGTCGGGACTGTGGGCGTTTTCACTACAACGCTGCGGACTCAATTCTGCACTGGGAGGATTCGAGCTGTAGCAGTACCTACGATTACCTCTGCAAAGGCCCGCGAACCCTGGCCAACACAGCAGGCTCGTCGCCCCCGGCTTGGCGCGACGATTGTGTCGACATGGTCGATACCATTTGCTCCGCCGAGTGTGGTGAGGGCGATCCGCCTCCGTCCAACGGTATTTGTCGCCCGTGGTATCCCGGCGATACGGATCCCAGTTGTTTGACCTACGACGTCACGCTCATCCCCACCTGTGACGACGGCACCAATCAGATCCTGACCGCCTGTAACCATGGCACGGGCATAGCGCCTGCCGGCCTGAAGATCATTAACCTGCCGGCTGGCGAATTTGGGGAGATAAACCCGGACCCCACGGGAGGAATTACATGTGCCACCACCGAGGAGATCGAGCCCGGCTGGTGCATCAATGTCGACAATTGCTCGGGGCTCGCCAACGACCGCGAAGTGATGATCAATCCCCAAGACGGGAGCGAAGACGGCAACGAGTGTGATGCTCGCGATAACTGGACCGTATTCCAAGACGCTGAATGTGGTGAGCCCATCTGTAGCGGTAACGCCAGCCGGGCAAGCATCAAGGGCGTCAACATGATTTTCATGGTCGACCGCTCGGGCTCCATGGCTACCGACCCGGACAGCTGCAGCGACTCCTTCGACAATGACCGTTACTTCTCCCGATGGCATCCGCTCACGGAGTCGCTCAAGAGCTTTTTCTCTGCGCCGGAAATGGCGGGCATCAACGTGGAACTGCGGTTCTTCCCCGATGACAGTCCGGTATCGGGTTGTAACGGCGATTCCTGTAGCGAAGAGGCGTGCTCCCAGATGCTGTACGGTGGCGTGTTGGGCTACGATATCGCGCCTGTTGACAGCGTCGAGCAGCAGCTTTTTCAGGCTATCGATAATACGTCGCCGAAAGGTTGCAGCACCCCCATCTATCCGGCTCTCCAAGGGGCGTTGCTCGCAGCGGGCGCCGGCAAGGCACTCAACCCCACTGAAGAGTACGTGGCGGTTCTGGTCACGGACGGTGATGCTTACAAGTGCAACACGGACAACGACGACATCGGCGACCTCGCCGGGCAGGCCTACCAAGAATCCGGCATCCGCACCTTCGTCATCGGCGTTGAGGGGGTTCAACGAAGCGATATCGACTCCATCGCGGGCAAGGGCGGAACTACCGAAGGCTTCTTTGTATCCAGCGCCGGCGGCGATGTAGCGGCACAACTGAAAACAGCCCTCGACGAGATTCTAGCTAGCGCCGTAGATTGCAGCTTCCCCTTAGTCAACGAAGGCGAGTTTGATCCAGACAAGTCCAGCGTGGCTTACATCCCGGGTCCCTTGCCCGCGTCTTTCACTCCGAGCTGCCGGGAGGGAGAATCCGAGTACAGCGGCAAGTGTTACCGCTTGTTAAACGACCTGGACACCGACTGGGATTTCTTTTCGGGGGGTGGTTGCTCCGCCATCGGTGCCGGCTGGGATATCGCCAAGGTCGAGACCAGCGGCGAGAACGATTTCTTGACCACGATGGTCAGCGAGGCCACTTGGATTGGTGGCGACGACATCGCGCTGGAAGGCACTTGGCACTGGCAGGACGGGACAGAATTCTTCACCAACAATGTCATGTGGGCCGACGGGCAGCCGGCAGGCTCCGGCCAGGACTGCTTAGCTCTCAATACCAGCGGATTCTGGTCGGACTACAAATGCACCGACGACAACCCGGCGCTTTGTGAGGGGCCGCTCGCGGGCGCCTCAATCGAAACTTGTGGCTTAGGTGAATCCACGGGCCCTGATGGGCTTTGTTACTACGTCGACAGCGTCGGCGCAGATTGGGCTACAGCCCAGGCTGCTTGTCAGGCGCACGGCACCGGGTGGGACTTGGCCGGCGTCTCTTCCCAGGCAGTGAACGAGTTCGTCACCGCTAAGCTGGGGGATGATCCCGCTTGGATGTACATCACAGACCAAGAGCCCGACGACATCTGGGAGCGGAATGGCTCCACTCCCATCTTCTCTGCTGTGTTCGGTTGCCCTGTTGGGACCGACCTGAATGCGGTGACCGGCCTGTGTACGGCGATCACTGACCCCTTGGATTTCGACGACGCGCGAGCTGCCTGTTGGGCGCTCGGCGGGGACTTAGTACCGGTTGATAGCCAAGCCAAGAACGACGAGATGTCGAGTCTCATTGGAGCCACCCCCAGCTGGATCGGAATTACCGACAGTGACGCGGAGTCCTACGAGAGTAAGTGGTGGCGTTCCGACGAAACGGTCATCTACGAGCCTGTCTGCGCTGCTGGCCAGACCGCCTACGGCGACCATTGCTACGTGCTGACTGGAGAGTACAGCAGTTGGGTTAACGCTCAGACGGGCTGCCGCGCAATAGGATCCGACTGGGATTTAGCGCGCATCGAGAGCGAAGTAGAAGACTCGGTTGTCTTCGGCTTGATCAGCGAATCGACTTACTTGGGCGGTAACGACCGCGGTAGCGAGGAAGATTGGTACTGGCCGGACGGAACCTACTTCTGGGAGGGCGATGAACGGGGTGATGCCCAAGGTAGCCCGCCCGAGTACGAGAACTGGGATCCTGACTACCCGGATAACGGCGGCTCCTTCGGCAACGACGACTGTATGATCATGCTGGCGTCCGACGGCGAGTGGCGCGACGTGGACTGCGGCGACGATAACCCCGCCGTCTGTCGCGGACCCATCCTCGGCGTTCAGCCAGTGACGGGAGAATTTAATAACTGGCAGACGAACGAGCCGGACAACTCGGTACCCATCGACTGCCCTGTGGGCACGACGGAATACGGCAGTACGGGTCGTTGTTTTGCGACCGCGGCCGCGGATACCTACGCGAACGTTCGACTCGCTTGTGCCGCGCTCGGAGCCAACGGCGATTTGATCAGTGTCGACAGTGATGCCGTCAATACCTTCGCCCGCGGTGAGATTAGCGGTGGCGACGAGTTTTGGATTGGCGTGAACGATACGGATACGGATTCCTCTGAGGGAACCTGGGTCCGCACGGACGGCACGCTCATCTATGCCCAGACCTGCGCGGCAGGACAGACCGCGTATATGGGCAAGTGCTACATCGTTGTGGCGCAGCAGCCGAGCCGTAACAGTGGACAGACGCAGTGTACGAATATCGGCACAGGCTGGGACTTGGCTCGACCCAACGATGGCGCAGAAAACGCGTTCATTGCTGGACTCGTATCAGAGACCACTTGGCTCGGGGGCACGGACACCGGGAATGAGGGCTCTTGGCACTACCCAGACGGCACGTTTTTCTGGAAGGGCGAGGGCGGCGGCGATCCCCAGGGCAGTCCTGCGGAATACACCAGTTGGGTGTCCGGGCAGCCAGACGGCGGCGGCTTTTTGGACGACCCCGATTGCCAGGGAATCAACAGCGTCGGCGAGTGGCGAGACTACGAGTGTAGTGACGACAACCCGTCAGTATGTGAGGGCCCGGGAACTGGCAGCAGCGCGCCCGTCAACGGCGCGTACACCAACTGGGTCAACGGAAGCGAGCCTAACGACTCCGGTCCGTCAACGTGCCCAGGCGGCACTACTTACGACGCTGGGACAGATAGCTGTTGGGGCGTGACTTCGAGCGCCAAGAGCTTCGACGACGCTAGGTTAGAATGCCAGGCGCTCGGCCCGGACGCCGATCTGGCGAACATTGACACGGTCGGAGCGAATGCTCTGGCTGACACCGAACGCGGCGCCGGCGCTGATGACTTCTGGATCGGTCTGAGCGATCAAGGGTCCGAAGGGGCCTTCGTACGCGTGGATGGCACGACGACCTGGGCGCCACCCTGCGGTGCCGGCCAGTTCTATCACGACGGCTCGTGTTACGAATTCTTGAGCGCGACCAATCAAAACTGGACCGAACAGAAGGCGAACTGCCAGGCAATCGGAGCCAACTGGGATCTCGTTGACATCGAAACTAGCGTCGAGAACGCGTTTATTCTCACGATCTCCACCGGCACCGTCTGGGTAGCGGGCAACGATCGGACAAACGAGGACAAGTGGCGCTGGTCGGACGGTTCGATGTTTTCCGATGGAGGCAGCGTTCAGGCGCCGTACTGGGAGAACTGGGATGGCGGCGAACCAGACGATCCCATCATCGGTGAGAAAGACTGCGTAAGGGTCAGCTCGCTGGGCGACTGGAGCTCCGGCGACTGCGGCGATGACCGAGCGGCAGTATGCGAAGGGCCTGGCATCGGCTCGGGCGCTCAAGTCGGTAGCGAATACAACAATTGGAACGGTATCCAACCCGACGACAGCGTGCCGACGGCTTGCCCAGGTGGGTTCACTCTAGATGCCGACAGCGGTAAATGTTGGGCCCTTACTTCGGGCTCTTCGACTTACTCTGCGGCGCAGACGGAGTGCGGCACCCTGGCGGCGGGCGCCGGCTTGGTCAGCATCGATAGCGCCACCAAAGACACTAACGCGGTGATCGCAATGGGTGGTGGCGAGTTCTGGATCGGCCTGGATGACCTGTCGAGTGAAGGCACGTTCGTGCGCACGGATGGTATTGCGAACTACGGTCCGGCCTGTACCGGCGGCCAGTCAGCGTTGGGAGCTAGTTGTTACGAATACATTTCAACGGTTCAGACGAGCTGGTCTGCAGCTGAGACAACCTGCAAGAATATCGGTACCGGTTGGAATCTTGTTCAGATTGACAGCGAAGAGGAAAATATTCTGGTTGACGGCCTTTCGACCGAAGAGCTTTGGATTGGCGGCGTTGATAACGCATCCAACGACAACTGGTTCTGGCCAGATGGTTCGAAGTTCTCAGTGGGCTCCACTGCCGAAACCGGCGTGTACACCAACTGGGAAGGTGCCCAGCCGAACGACGGTTCCGACGACTGCGTCTACACGAACGGCCCAACATGGTGGGACGGTGCTTGCGGCGACGACCGGCGCACTGTGTGCGAAGGCCCTGGCCTTGGCGCCGTAGGGGCCATTAGTGGGGAGCACATAAACTGGGCGACGAACGAGCCCAACGACCAGGAGCCGACTGGTTGTCCTGGCGGCACGAGTCTGGATCCGAACAGCGGGCGTTGTTTTGCCATCACCAATGAGGGCGCTCCCGTGAGCTTTGACGACGCGCGCACGGCCTGCGGAGTGCTCGGTGGCGATCTGGTCAATATCGACTCCAGTAGTGTCAACGCTGACGTCGTCACCTGGCTGGGCGCCAACACGGCAACGTCGGATGTCTGGATCGGCGTGACAGATCAGGACACCGAGACCTTCGAAGGCATGTTCGAGCGAGTCGACGGTACTCAAATTTACGGTCCGGCTTGCACGGCGGGGCAGAGCGCCTTTGAAGGTAGCTGCTACCAATACGTGGAAGTTACGCAAGGCAGCTGGAGTGCTGCGGAGACGACATGCGAAGCTATTGACGGCACGGATACGGATTGGCACCTCGTCCAGATCGATACTGCTGAAGAAAATGCATTCGTCGATGGTCTCGCCAGCGCGGAAATCTGGATTGGCGCCGTCGACGGTGCGTCGAACGACAACTGGCGCTGGCCCGACGGCAATCTGTTCTCCATCGGCGATAGCGCTGAGCCGGGCTACTTTACTGCCTGGGCGGCGAGTCAGCCGGGCACAGGGTCTGACGACTGCGTTTCTATGAACGGAAGCGGCTGGTACGACACGACCTGTACCGACGATTTCTACACGATGTGCGAAGGCCCCGGATTGGGCGGCGTCGGCCCGGTCAACAGCGAGTACAGCAATTGGCCTGCCGGTGAACCTGACGATTCTGCGCCGGTGACCTGCCCGGGCAGCAGTTTGCTCGATCCAAATAGCGGTCGCTGTTTCGAGATCACCGATGAGAGTACGCCGCTGAATTTCGACAACGCTCGGGTAGCTTGCCAGGCGCTCGGCGGAGACATCGTGGGCGTTGACTCACAGAGTCTGAACGACGACGTGCTCACTTGGCTGGTGGCTAATACTTCATCGAGCGACATTTGGATTGGGGTCACGGATCAAGATTCGGTGTCCACCGAGGGCAGCTTCGAACGTGTCGACGGTACGCTGATCTGGGCACCCACCTGTGCTGCTGGCCAGACCTACTACAACGGTAGCTGTTACGCGTATCTATCGGCGACAAACCAGAACCGAAACGAGCAGCAAGCCAACTGTGTTGCCCTCGGTACGGACTGGAATCTGGTTCGGATTGATAGCGCGGCAGAGAACGCCATCGTGGTGGCCGTCAATACCGGAAGCAGCACGGTCTGGATCAGCGGCGGCGATTTCGGGAACGAAGATGATTGGATTTGGGACAACGGTGAGAAATTCACTGACGGCACTACTGTCCAGCCCGGCTTCTTCGCGGATTGGGACGGCGGCGAGCCGGATGATCCCATCATCGGCGAAAAAGACTGCGTCGGTGTCAAGGATGCCGGAAAATGGGCGGCCTATGACTGCGGTGATGACAAGGCCGCCGTATGCGAGGGCCCGGGTGACGGCAGCCCCGCTCCAGTGAATTCGGAATACAGCAACTGGGCCACGAGCGAGCCCAATGATTCAGCTGTCGTGTCGTGCCCCGCGAACACGACTAAAGATCCCAATAGCGGCCGATGTTTCGCCGTTACGACGGGAGCGATGGGTTTCGATGCGGCTCGCTCCGAGTGCATGGCGCTGGGCGGCGACCTCATCAATATGGATTCGGGAAGCGTCAACGCGGACGCCCTTACTTGGATCGCGGCTAACGAGACTCCCGGGGAAATTTGGATCGGTGTGACCGATCAGGACACGGAGTCCTATGAGGGCGGATTCACGCGTGTCGACGGCACGCTCATCTATGGCCCGGCATGCACCGCTGGTCAGTCGGAGCTCAACGGGAGTTGTTACGAATATATTTCCACCGTTCAGACTAGCTGGTCGGCAGCGGAGACAACCTGCAAGGCGATCGGCACCGGATGGAATCTGGTGCAGATCGACAGCCTGGAGGAGAACACTCTGGTCGATGGCCTCAGTACGGAAGAGCTATGGGTTGGCGGTAATGACGCGTCATCCAACGACAATTGGACGTGGCCTGACGGCACGCTGTTCTCGATAGGTTCGACTGCGCAAGGAACGAGCTACACCCTCTGGGAAAGTGGCCAGCCCAATGATGGCAGCGACGACTGCCTTTACACAAACGGTGCGACCTGGTGGGACGGAAGTTGCAGCGACGACCGACGCACCGTCTGCGAAGGCCCTGGTCTCGGCGTAGTCGGCCCCATCAATAGCGAATACACGAACTGGGATACCGGCAACGGTGAGCCCGACGACTCGGCCCCCATCGCCTGCCCGGGTGGCACCACCGAGGACCCGAACAGCGGTCGCTGTTTCGCCATCACCGACGAGGGCGATCCGATGACCTTCGACGAGGCCCGAACCGCGTGCATGACCCTCGGCGGCGACATTGTGAATGTCGATTCGGCGAGTGTGAACGCGGATGTCGTTACTTGGATGGCGACTAACACCAGCACGACCGACCTCTGGATCGGCGTTACCGATCAGGACTCCGTGTCTTACGAGGGTAGCTTCGAGCGCGTTGACGGCACGCTGATCTGGGCGCCGACCTGTGCTGCCGGTCAGACTCTGTACAACGGCAACTGTTACCAGTTCTTGTCGGCAACTAACCAAAATCAGAGCGAGCAGCAGGCTAACTGCGAGGCGATTGGGACGGATTGGAACCTGGTCCGAATCTTGGACGAAGACGAAAATAACTTCGTTCTCACGCTTATCGCGGGCTCCACCGTCTGGGTCGATGGCAAGGACAGCCCGACCGAGAGCGATTGGGTCTGGGGCGACGGCTCGTGGTACTCGGACGACAATGTCGCGCGTCCTGGTTACTGGCAGAACTGGGAGAGCGGCGAGCCCGACGACCCGTGCTGTAGCGATTACGACTGTATGGGATTGCAGACGGACGGCGAGTGGTCGGCCTACAAGTGCGGCGACGACAGGGCTGCCGTGTGTGAAGGTCCGGGAGTCGGCGCTCCGGCGACGATCCCCGGCGAGTACACCAACTGGATCAACGCTACCGAGCCCAACGACTCGGCGACAGTGGCCTGCCCGGCCGGCACGGATTACGACTCGAATAGCGGTCGCTGTTTCTCCGTCACCGGCTCAGCGAAGAGTTTCGATGATGCCCGAGACGAATGTATGGCCCTGGGCGGAGACCTCATCGGAATGGATTCCCCGAGTGTGAATGCGGATGCGATCACCTGGATGGCGGGTAATTCCGGCGAGACCGATATTTGGATCGGTATCAGCGACCAGGACACCGAGTCCTACGAGGGTGGCTTCGTTCGAACTGCCGATAGCACGCTGATTTGGACGCCGAGTTGCGACGCCGGGCAGACGTTCTTCGAGGGCAGTTGTTACCAGTACATCAGCACCGTTCAGACCAGCTGGAGCGCGGCGCAGGCAACCTGTCAGGCAATCGGTACCGATTGGGATCTGGTTCAGATCGACAGCCTCGGAGAAAACACCATTGTCGACGGACTCACCACGGAGTGGACCTGGATCGGCGGCTTCGACACCACCTCCAACGACAATTGGTACTGGCCCGATGGCAGCAAGTTTTCAATCGGATCGACCGCAGAACCTTCGACGTACGAAAACTGGGAGGGCGGACAGCCCAACGGCGGGAGCGATGATTGCCTATACATGAACGGCGCCACCTGGTGGGACGCCGGTTGTAGCGATGATGAGCGCGCCATCTGCGAAGGCCCGCCGAGCGGCACTGGCTCGCAGTACAACAGCGAGTACAACAACTGGGTCAGCGCTGCCGAGCCTAACGACGATCTCACTCAGGCCTGTCCAGGTGGCACGACCGACATCAACGGCGTTTGCTATCAGGTGGTTACAGGGCCGAATAACTTCGTTGACGCGCGAGCCGCCTGCGTGGGCTTGGGTGGCGACTTGGCGAACATCCATTCGACGTCCAAGAACGACGATGTGCACAGTATGCTGACCGGCGGGGACTTCTGGATCGGCCTGAGCGACGACACGCTGTCTACTGAAGGCGAGGGGTACTGGTACCGGACGGATGGCAGCAATATTTGGAGCAATCCCTGTGCCGGCGGTGAGGTCCGGAACGATGGTCATTGCTACAAACTGACTGGCAGTACCGAATACTGGTCGGTTGCCGGCGCAGACTGTGTGGCTTTCGGCGGCGACTGGAACTGGATCGTTGTCGAGAATGACGACGAGCAGGCCGTCCTGCAGGGACTGGCTGACATCGGCGGTGAGTTGTTGTGGTTCGGCGTCAACGATGCCGCGTCCCCGGGCACCTGGGTGAATGGCTTGGGCGGTGCGCTGACCTACGACAATTGGGGCGGTAGCGAGCCCGGTAGCGGGAGCAACTGCGCGTACTTCGAGGACTCAAGCGGCGATTGGAAGGACTCGAGCAACTGCAACAGCGACAAGTACGGCGCCTGTGAGGGCTCTCCCGCCAATGGCGCGATTGTGGGCACCGAGTACAACAACTGGGCGGTCGCCCCCGATGATTCCGGCGGCGAAGACTGCGCCATCATGTTGGCGGACAAGACTTGGTCGGTCGTGGACTGCGCCCTGACCAAAGCCGTCGTCTGTGAAATCCCCAGCCCCCCGGGCGCCAGCCAAGATTGCGTCATGATGGCCGCTGACGGCACCTGGACGGACGAAGTGTGCGGCGACCTGAAGTACGCGATGTGTGAGGTACCTCTCGGTATCGGCGCCACCCAGGACTGCGCCATGATGGACGCTTCGGGTTTTTGGACTGACGAGCAGTGCAGCGACCAAAAGGTGGCGCTGTGCGAAGTGCCGAAGCCGGCCACCGGCACGGAAGACTGCGTCATGATGGATGCCACGGGGATCTGGACGGACGAAGTCTGCGGCAACGCGAAGGTCGGACTCTGCGAAGTACCTCAGGCGACCGGCGCCACCCAGGACTGCGTGATGTTAGCGGCCAACGGCGATTGGACCGACGAACAGTGCAGCGAGCAAAAGGTAGCGCTGTGCGAACTCCCGGTCGCTCCGGCCTCGGAAGACTGCGTCATGTTGGACGGCGCCGGCGATTGGACCGACGAACAGTGCGACAACCTAAAGGTAGGTCTGTGCGAAGTAGCGATGCCGGCAGGCGCCACTCAAGACTGCGCGATGATGGACTCTTCGGGCACCTGGCAGGATGTGCTGTGCAGCGAGTCCAAACGAGGCCTATGCGAAGTAGATCTTCCGGACAGCGGCGGCGCCGACTGCGTGACGATGCTGGTGGACGGCACCTGGTCAGACCAGAAATGCGCCGACCTCAACTTCGGTATCTGTAGTCTGCCGCGACCCCCGGGCCCGACCCAAGACTGCGCCATGATGGCCGGCGGCGGCGGCACCACCTGGACGGACGAAATCTGCACAGAGTCTAAGATCGGCTTGTGCGAAATCCCGAAGCCGCCCGGTGATCAAGCGGACTGCGCAGTGATGCAGGTCGACGGAAAGTGGTCGGACGAAGACTGCGATACCCCGCGGCAGGGCATGTGTGAGTCCGGCTTAACCGGTGGTAGTCCCTACGCCGGCCAGTACAACAACTGGAGCGGAGGCGTTCCCGGCACAGCGGGTGATTGTGCGACCATTGGCTCCGATGGCACCTGGTCTGCCGTCAACTGCGGCATCGCGACCTTCGATGCTGTGTGTGTCGGCCCCCAGCCGCCTCCTGCCAACAACGCTTTGATTCTGCTGACTCAGGTAGCACTTGGGTCGTGTACCGGTGCTGCTAACGAGTGGTACTACCTGAACGACACGGAAATCGAGATGTGTCCGCGCACCTGTGACGACGTCAAACTCGACCGTCGCGCGCGTATTTCTATCGAGATCGGTTGTTACCCGACGGAGGTCATCCCGGGTGTGGTGATAGAAGCTGACGGTGGCGGTGGCGGTGTCATCGAGGGCGGTGGCGGAACGCCGACCCAAACCACCACCTCGGAGGAGTACGAAGGAATTTGTACCGATCCCAACCGTTCGGTTACCTGGGGCTTCTTGAGCTACAACTCCGAGACACCCGGAGATTCCATGATCACCTTCCGGCTCCGGGCGGCACTCACCAGCGCGGATTTGGCAGCGGTTAGCTATCAAGAAATGGTGGTCGTTCAAGCTTCCAGTGCCAACGAAGTCTGCAGCCCCGGTAGTGCTGACGCGGCGGCCTGTCTCATCGACCTTGCCGCGTTGCTCGGTGCCCCGGCGGAACGGTTCCAGTTCATTGAAATTGAGATTGAGCTGACGCCTGGTACTTCCGGAGAGGTTCCCGTAGTCTTCGATTGGGAAACGACCTACAGCTGCCTGCTCGACCAGTAGGCGATTCTGTTATGCGAAATCTAGTGCCCTTATTGTGCATCTGCAGCACGCTGCTGGTTTATTCCTGTCGCGCAGTTGACGACAACACTCTGGGGGCGCCAGAGGGGACTCTTACGCCAGGTGCGGGGAACAATAACACAGGCGGCACTCCGGCGGAGGCTGGCGCGCTGGATGCCACCGTGGTGGAAGAAGATGCAGCTATCGATAGCGGTCCGCCCACCGCTGCTGATGGTGCGTTCGTCGAGCGGGACGCGGACCCGGACGCTGAAATTGCACCCATCGAGTGGGATGCTGCCGGCATCGATGCCACTCCT
>JABSRN010000041.1 GCA_013214025.1 Polyangiaceae bacterium | reverse complement strand
CTGTCATTCGGCTCTTCCAGCTGTGAAGCAGCGCTTCGGCAACCCCGAGGCTTGATGCGACCTCGCCGATCGTTCGATTGCCACGAGATTCCACAGCTCGCACCGCCTCAGCTTTGAATTGGGCCGTATACCGGCTCCTCGATTTCTTCGTTCTTTTCTTCTTGGGCTTGGTCAACTTTGGACTCCACGCGGGAGAGTAACCCCCTCCCAGGGTGTCCGCTATGACGGGACCACTTCACCGATCCCCAATCAAAGCTCGCCCGGTAGCAATCGGTGTGTGCTGCCCCCGATCAGGCTGGCTCCACCGTTCTTAAGGACTCCTCTGGATCTGAGGCCGGGCAAACGCCGCCCCACGTTCACCCCTCCACGGATATTCACGGCTATTCCAGCAGAACTTCAGTCGATTCCTGCAGCTGACACCCAATGGGGACAGAGCTCGGGGGTCCTATCAGCGCACCCAACGCAAAAAGAGTCGCCCGCGCGAATAGTCGGGCGGGCGGCCGCGTTCCTAGCATCAGCCATCCGACAGCTCTAGCGCCCCCAGGACCCAAATGTTTCTTCCCGCAATTCCAGTTCGAGATCTCCTCCGACCCGGTCTGTTGGTGGCCAGCGTAATGCTGCTCACGGCGATACTCTATTTTCGTCAGCCACCGGTACCGGTGAAAGCCCAGCTCCTCCAGGCCCGCTTGGAACTCGCCGCGGGCGGCGTCTGGATCGGGGAAACAAAAACGACACCGGCTCAGTCGGGTGCCGCCATCGTAGCGGGCAGCCGACTGCGGACGGACAGCGGCGCACGCGCCCTCGTGCGCCTGCTGGATGGCTCCACGATATTTTTGCGCGGCAACACCGATATCAAACTATCAGCCGAGGCCGTCACGCTCCGCCAAGGAGAATACTGGCTCGAAATGCCGGCAACCGAGAAGCCCGGTCTCCAGCACCACGCCGGCGAGACGACCATCACCAGCCTGGACGCTGGCCTCAGCATCCGCCACATGGACAATAGCCAGACCGTGTACGTGGCCCGGGGCCGTGCCATCGTCACCGCGTCGAAGGCACGAGTCGAACTGAGCGCGGGGGAGTCAGCAGTCGTCAAGAACCAGTCGGCGCCCCAAGTAAAACCCGTCACGCTATGGAGCGACTGGACCGGTGGCATGGCGGACTACTCGTCTGCCGCGAATTACGGAGCCGGCAGCGGCACGATTTACGGAGTGGATGCCCACGCCGCCCCCGGCTCCCCCGCCCGGACTCTTGAGGTACTCCAACAGAGCGTGCGCGCGGTGCTGCGCGACGGCATCAGCGAAACCGAAGTCGACCAGACGTTTTTTAATCCTGGCGAACACGCCGTGGAAGGTTGGTACTGGTTCACCGTCCCCGAAAACGCCAGCGTTACCAGTTTTGCGGTGGAGACTGACGGCCAGCTGGTGGAAGGCGAGTTCATCGAGAAGCGGGAAGCCAGTAAACAATACAGCTCCGCCAAGTCAGAAGGTCACGCCCCCGCGATCTTCGAGTGGGTGGACGGTCATAGCTACCGTGCCCGCATCTTCCCTGTGCCCGGCATGGGCCAGCGCCGAGTAGTAGTGCGTTATCTTGAGCTCTATCCCGTGACGGCAGGCAAGCTCCGATACTCCTATCCGATGAGTCGCGGCAAAGCCGTGCGCATCGGCGAGTTTTCCCTCACGGTGGATCTGGGTGACGCCGGCAAGGAAATGACTATCAGTACCGGAGCGGACGCGCGAGTCGAGGCGGGCGGAAAAGTGGTGAGCATGCGGCGCTCCGGCTTCACGCCCCGAGCCGACTTCCAGATCGAAGCTACCACGGCGGAAAAGTCCCCGGCCATTCGCATCGCACGGTTTCGGGCCGGCAACGACAGCGCCGACTATCTGATGGTACGTTACACCCCGCAGCTGGACTGGGGCAGTCTCGGCAAACAACGGGCCGACGTGGTGGTGGTGGTCGACACCTCTGCTGGCGGAGACGAATCCCAACGACAGCTTCAGGTGCGCACAGCCGAGGCGGTGTTACGAGCGCTCAGCCCCGACGACCGATTCGCCTTGGTCGCGCTGGACGTAACACCGAAGATCTTGCATCCCAGCGCCGGGCTCTCCCCAGCGGACGACAAACAAATTTCGGCAGCCTTGCAACAGTTGGCCGATCACCCCAATGGCGGGGCGACAGATCTCTCGGCGCTGTTTGATACAGGACTTCAGCGCTTGCACGGCGCCGAACAACCCGCCCTCGTTTACATCGGCGATGGCAACCCCACTTCCGGCGCGCTGTCTGCCGAGCAACTGACCGATCGCCTGCGGCGCTCCCTGAGCACGTCCAAAGCGCGGCTCTTCACCGTCGGCGTCGGCAGCGAGGCCAATCACTCCACTCTCGGTGCCCTAGCCCATGCAGCCGGCGGCAAACATTTCCGTCTAAGCACGGCCGAAGAGAGCACCCCCACGGCCCTGCACCTGGCCTCCGCGCTCAAGCAGCCCACGCTCAGCGAGATCAAGATCGATCTCGGTGCCGGCCTCGACTCCGTCTTCCAGAGCTCGCTGGGCAAGGTGAGTCGCGGGAGCGAACTGGTGGTGCTCGCCCGGAGCCACCACCAGCTGCCCTCGGAAATCAAAGTGAGCGGTCGTCTCGGCAACAAGGAGTTCCGGGAAACCTACGCTGTTGAACAACAGGACAGCGTGCTCAGCGCCTACGTCCCGCGCCTATGGGCGGCCGCCTACGTGCGCAAACTGCTCGGTGAAGGCGCCGACGGAGATGTACCCCGAGGCCGCATCGTCAACCTCGGCAAAAAGTACGGACTGCTCACGCCGTTTACGAGCATTCTTGCGCTCAATAGCGAAGCCGCCTACGCCGCCATGGGAATTTCGCGGGAACACTCGCCCCTTCGCGGTGTCCAGCTCGCGTCCCTACACGGTGTGTCGCAATCACGGCCATTGCTCGCGACTGCGGGATTTCTAGCGCTGGGCTGTGACCACGCCATGCCGAGCAGCGAACAGTCCCCGGAGCCTACCGCCATGACCGCCAGCGCCGAGAAAGAGGCGAAACAACAGCGCCTCCAGTCCGTTCGGGATACGGAAGGCAAATCCACAATCGCGGAACAGGCCCCGAGCTCTGGCCGAGCGGCGAAGGTCACCAAAAAATCACCGTCCATAGCCGGGCGTCTCGCGAGCAAGGCGAAACTCGACACATCGCTCCTCGACCAGGCCGCGGCCAGCATGGGTAAAGAGGAAGATGCCACCGAGGAAGGTGCCATGGGCTCCTGGGGCAACATCGACAAGACGTCGCTCAGCGACGATAAATCTCTGAATAATCTCGGTACCGCCGGCGGATTCAGGCGACAGAAAGACGGAACCGGTCCGATCTTACCGAGAAAGGACCTGTCCTCTCGCAAACATGCGGCCCCGAGCAAACGTAAAGTCGCGCACAACGCGGCATTGCGGGCGCGGCTACACCGACAGAATCTCGCCCCCACGACCTGCAGCGATGGGGCGCGGCGTCCCCTCTGGCAGCGCTCCCTGTTGTGGAAGAAACGACTCTCCAAAGCCCAGACCGGTGCAGAACTGATCTGGCACTACCAGGCCGCAAAAAAAACCTGCGAACTCGGCGACTGGCGAGCCGAGCGCAGCTTCTTGCGCCTGCTCCAGGCTTACACCCGAACCGTTTCCGGCGAGGAGCACGTCGCGGTGGGGCTGTTGCTTCACTACTTCGCCACCCGCCCGAACGTACAGAAGTTCTTGGCCCAGCTCGTATTGCGACGAACCGTCAACGAGCGTGTCATCGCGGTCATCGAAGCCCGGATCTTCAACACGGATGTGGACTGGAACCGCGTGGATCTCGAACTGAGTGAACTCGGGAGTATCGAGGCGCGGCTCTCACGACTCCAAGAGATCTTGGTCGGCACCGGCGACGATTCCAACGGGCAAATCCGCTTAGTCTACTTGTTATCCCAAGCAGGACGCTCCACCGAAGCTGTGAGCCAGGCTCGTCGACTGCGTGAGCGCGGACTGCTTACCCCTCAGCTCGCCAAACGGCTCGGCGATGTGCTCGCCGTGGCGGGCAAGAGCGACGAGGCCCTCCGCATCTACTCCGAGATTGTGGAATTTGATCCCCACAATGCCAAGTCCCGGGAGCTACTGGGGGATATCTATCTGGGTCACGGCTGGTTCGACCAGGCCTACTCCCAGTACAAGACGCTCACCTCGGCTTCGAATCCGAGCGCCAACGCTTGGCTGCGACTGGCAGCCGCGGCTGCGGGGACCGGCAGAATCGACGAAGCCCTGCGGCTGGAGCGACGCGTGGCCAACGCCCAGGGCAACCCGGGCCCGGAGGATCCTCGTCATTGGGCTCGCCTCTCATCAGCGGCTCGTCTCGGACGGCTATTAGTGAGCGAGAAGAACCAAGACAAACGCGAACAGATCACGCGACGACTCAAGGAGCTGCAACTCTTCGACGGGCCAGGGGCTCTGGTAGTCGTGACCTGGGCGGATCTGCAGAGCCGCTTTGCCCTCAGCACCGAGTTCGAGAAACAAGCGCTCCGGACAGGCGATCTGCTCTCGAGCTCCCCAGTCGGCCTAGCCGCTGCCATGCTGTCACCGGAACATATGAAGTCGGCTACCCTGAACGCGACTCTAGCGTCCGCTCACCGCAGCGTCCCGCTCACCGTCCAACGCTGCGACATCACGTGGGACGGCCAGAGCTTCCGGGTGGAGACCTCTCAGTCCGAGCTCGCTCCGCTAGAAAACGTGGTGACTCTTTGAGCCCCTATGCGGGCTCATGGCTCAGCCCTGGCCCGACAATCGGTCCAACACGATGCCCATAGCGGTGACCGCCGCGGTCTCTGTACGCAATACGAAGGGGCCCAACGACGCTGAGAGAAAATCTGCCTCATCGGCTGCCGCCATCTCGTTCGGCGACAGGCCCCCCTCGGGGCCGATGAGCAGCGCCCAACACGCTGGGTCGTCAACCCCGCCCGACAGAGCCCGCTCCGTTTGAACCCCCAAGGACAGCTCAGCTGTGGGCGATAGAACGAAACCCCGGGTCGATTCTGCCAGCAGTTTCAGCGCCGCGTTGACATCGGCCTCGATGATAATTTCCGGAAGGTCTCCGCGACCACACTGGCGGGCTGCTGCCAGCGCCACCTCGTGAAAGCGCCCGAGCTTTTGCGCTTTCTTGTCCACCAGCTGCACCACGCTGCGCTCTCCGCTCACGATCAACAGCCGCCGAATGCCGAGGGCGGTGGCATCCCGCACGACGCGATCCATCTTGTCGCCCTTGCCCACCGCTTGAATCAACGTGAGATCCCAGGGAGCGGCGGTGCTCGTGGGCCGGGCCTCACCGATTTGGCAACGAGCCCGAGCCTTATCGACATTTAGGATTTCTGCGTCCGCTTCTAGCTGACTGCCGGGGTCAAACAACAAAAGCTGAGTCCCCCGCTTGAGTCGCAAAACCCGACAGACGTAGTGACAGGCGTCCGAATCCAGCCAATGCTCGCCAGCAGGCATTTCGGTCACAGCAATACGCAGTCTTTCAGTCATCGGGGTCGAACGTGATAATAGAACGTCCAACAAGATGAACGAACGAAACCGCGTCATGTACGGGATCTTTCTGCTCGCCGCCGTTGTCGGTGTCTACGCAGAGATGGATCATAGCGGGAGTTTCTCGGGCAAGCCGGTTCCGGCCCCGAGCGGCTCCGGCAAGAACGCCACTGGCCCCGCCGCCTCGAGCTCGGGCCATACCGCCCCCAAGACTCGGCCCGCGGCTCCGATCGAGGTAAAAAACGAAATCGGCACGCTCGATGCGGAATTGCGCGCGGAGTTCGCCCGAAGTGATGATCCCTGGGCGGTCGCGCTATCAATCACGGTATTCGCGCCGGGCAGCGACATCGTCAATCAGCAGCGGCCTGTGCAATCGCTTCTCACCTTTGCCAGCCAGACGATAAAGACCAAAGAGTGGGTCTTCCCCGTGAAGGAAGGCACACGTTTCGTGCAGCGATACCCCGACGCATTGGTGGCGATGCTGCTCGAAGCCCGGGTGCCGGGACATATGAAGATCGAAACCGCCGACGGTCCCGCGGTGATGGGGGATATCTGGGCGCCGGCCCTATTGCGACGAATCGGCACCAAGAAACACCCGTGGACGAGCAGCGCCTGGACCTTTAAGGCCCAAGCCTTCCGCGCTCACGATCCGGCGGTTGCAGCCGACCAGAATCTCCGTCGCAGCCTAGATGCTCTCGCGAGCCAAGCCCTCAGCTCGTTAGAAAGCGCCGCGGCCGTGCTGACACGTTTCACCGGCGGAAGCTCGGGAGACGCCGACACCTTGGAGGCCGCCCAAAAGAACCACAAGGGGATCTACGCCCACTCGGAGGGCGGCTACCCACTGCTCCAGGCAGTCTTTCACGCCGTAGCAGACTCCCGAGACAAAGCGCTCATCAAACAAGCGCGCCGGCAGCTGGGTGTGTTGATGTTTCGTATCGAAGCCGAACGGGATCTACATCACAGCCAAATTGCCAAGGCCGAAAGCGAAACCTTACCCGACCGAATCGCTGCGCTGGTGCTCCAGGCGGGTGCTCTCGAAACCATCACTCTCGGGCAACGCCTGCTGAGCCGACCCAAGGAACAAAAGGATGGCACCTCTCGTCTGACTCACGCGGCCGATCTGCTCGCCCACAGTCTGCTCGCCAACCTAGTAGCCCTACGAGCCGGGCGCGCCTTCGACATCGTTTACGACGAGCGCCAAAAGAAAGCGCCGTACCTCGATTTACTTGAGGCCCGCTGCCGCGCCCTCCGCGGCCTGCGCTTGCTGAGCGCCCGCTAAGCGCTCAATCACGGAGCAGCTGGGCTACCAACGACCGGACAGAGCTCACCGAGGCGTTCACAGAGCCGCCCCAGCTCCTCGCCCTCGTTCACGAGTCGTCGAATATGCGCGACCATCGGTACCCGTCGCTTGGCGTCTGACCAGATGTTTTTCTGCTCTCCCGGATCCGTCGCCAAGTCGAACAATAGCGGCTGCCCGCTCCTGGTTTCCGCGATGAACTTCAGCTGGTCGTCTACGACGTAGAAACCGTCTTCTCCCCACTGACGGAAGGCGCAGGTACTCTGCCCCCGCAGCGCCACAGGACGCGACGGGGGCGCCCCGAATAAGCTTCGTCCGGCGAAAGCGGGTCCGCCCTCGATGCGCAGCCATTGCACTACCGTCGGCAGGATATCCATATTCTGCACGTTGCGATCGCGCCAGCCATCCAAGGCAGCACTCCAGCCAGGGTGAGCATCAAGTGCCGTCACCGGCACCCGCAACCAATACGGAACACGCAGAATGTAGTCATGAAAATTTCCGAGGCGACTCTGGGACTCTTGCGGAAATATATACTCTCCGTGATCCGCCGTCGCAAGCAGTAGTGTGTTCTCGAGCACCCCCAAGCTTTGCAGCTCCTTGACCAGCTTTTCGTGCAAGCGGTCGACGTAGCGAGACGCGGCGGTGGCTCGTTCGCGGCTGCTGCCGGACTTGGGCAATTTTACGCCCGGTCCAGCAAAGCCCGGAATATGTGTCGCGTTGAAGTGAATCACGCCGACGAAAGGCTTGTCCTGTTTAGCCAACTGGCGCAGATGCTCAATCGCCACCTGCACCACTACGCCATCGTCGACGCCAGTGTCATTGCTATAACTCTCTGCGAAATCCAGACCCGTCTTCGCGACGTCTACATTCTTGTCTAGAAAATATTCGTCAAAGTGACTCCAGTTGTAGCCCGGCGCTGCGAACAGGAACGTGCTGGCCCCGACGGACTTGCCCAGGGACCAGATGGACTCCACCGTGCCGTAGGCCTCGGAGGCCCCACTCAAGTCGACCCCCGAAAGAATTGTCGGGACGCTGGATTCAGTGGCCGTTGAGTTGGCCCGTCCCCGGAACATCGGGAAGTACCCCTCGGCCCGGCGTTGCGGGAGCTGCGACTGAAACGGCGCCCACGTTTTGGCGTCGATATTGCGCGCCAGATCTACTTGGGGAAACACGGCATCCGCGCTCAATGACTCGCCAAGCAGCAAGAGCACATTGGGGCGGCGCTCGGTCGACTGGGCCTGCATCGGAGGCCGGATCGGGGACACCAAATGCCGTTCGGTAGTGATCTTCGCGAGGCCAAACTGCGCCGCGGCCGCCCAGGTATTCGCTTCCACCGGCAAGGGGGACTGCATGCCCGGGACCAAGGCCACCAGAGAAGTAACAATCAGCAAGCCTGTGCAATCGAGCCCGCGTCGCCAACCAGGGCGCGACTGGGGCGGACCGCTCAAGGCGCGTTTCCACAATACAAATCCGACAAAACTAGCGACCGCGGTGAGAGCCAGCAGCTGCGGAAGGCCGCCAAACGCTTTGGCCAGCTCCACGGTGTGGCGAGGCTCGCGAACTAAAAACTGGATAGCTTGCCAGCTCGGGGACTGCCCCATGAAACCGCGGTAGATCCAGCTGGTCGTGATGAGCGTCGAGAAGAACAAAGTCGTCAGCCCGACGACCACTTTTAGCCGAATCCGGTCTGGCTGACGCAACCGATACAACTGGAGCCACCGACCCACGCGCAACCAGCTCCAACCCGCCCACAAGACACCAACGCTGTAGACCAGCCACTCTTTGCCGAACCACGCCCGTGGATGCTCCGTGGTGGTGGTCAGAAGCCGCAGCAACACATCCACTGCCACCATGACGGCAATGGGGATCCAACTCCAAACAACGCCACGTTTCATCCGGCACTGCATAGCCGGGTGCGGCTCGATTCGCTACTTGAACAGGTTTTTTTCCCTATCCGAGAAGGCTGGGAGGCCACTAGGTCAGCATGACCTTAGACTGCCTTCTTTTTAACGCCGGAATAGTATTGGGCGTGGGCGTCCACGACAACCATCAGCTGTTCCCGTTCCGCCACTGGCGGCATCTGCTGATTCGCTTCGAGCACGATGGCCGTCAGCTTGCCGCCATAGACACAGCCGGTGTCGATGCCCGTAGCGTTCTCGTGCAATTGCAAGCGACGTCGAGAATCGTGTCCGAATACGATATGTGGCCCCTCTTGATAGCTCGCGGCCCACGTTTCTTCGCCCAGCTTGTCCGAGGGCGAACCGTCGTCATTGATGGAGCGGATGTGCATGAGTGTCCACGATGACTGACGCTCGAAGGGCAGACCGGGCAAGACGCCCCCATGCACCAAACGAATGTTGTGGTCGGGGAGCTCATAGCTGAGCGGTAGACCCGCCATGTATTCAAACTCCACCTCACCCAACTCTCGTAGGAGGCGGTGATGCGCGGGACCCAATCGCGGTCCCCGCTTTCCTTGGGCCTTGGCGCGGTGGGCCGCTAGAAGCCGCTCCTCGTGATTGCCCCGAACGACGATGCCGTCCAACTCTCGAACTCGATCGAGCACCCCCTGGGTGTCCGGGCCTCGAGCGACGAGATCTCCTACGAAGCAAAGTCGGTCGTCCGCGCCGTAGGCCGTCCGCTCCAGCAGCTCGTCCAGCTCGTCCACACAGCCGTGTACGTCGCCTATGAAGATGGTGCGCTTCACTGAGAATTTACCGTAGTGTCCGGTGAGCCAGAGTCAAAGAACCGAGGATGAACATATGCAGCCGGGCAGGCCAATGGGCCGAACATCCTTACAACCATATGATACACAACGACTAATCAGGCAACCGGCCTGAGCGCCGAATCCAATCGCACTGGAAACTCTGCTTGAGTGCCGCAGGCCCGCATGGTAGCCGTGTTTGCGTACCCTGAGGGAGGCCACCATGCCGCGTTCCGCACTGATTTCGCATCTCACTATCGTCTGCGCCACTGCGCTGTTTGCCAGCACTGGCTGCAAGGACGAATTGCCCAAATACGAGCCCAAGGGCGCGTACAGCGGCCAGGCCGCATCCATGCCGCCAGTCCCCAACGTTACGCAAAAGCCCGTAAAGGCCGGCGACGCATACACCGTTTGGGGCGCCAGCTACTATCTCCGCAGCCGGGTCCACCACAAAGAAGTAGCAGGCAAAGAGCTGAAAATTACCGGTTATATCGTCAAGACCAACCTCGAGGATGCCCCCGAGTGCGCGGTTCACGAGACTGGCAAAGACGACGGCGACGACTGCAAGCCGCCCATTCCGACCTTTTGGATTGCTGATTCCGCGGATGCGGACATCAAAGATTCCATCCGCGTCATGGGTTGGGCCTCCAACTTCGCTCAGCTCTACGATGCCATCAAGGAGTACAAGAAGAAGAAGAAGGATCCGGATCCCATCACGGACGGCTTCTGGGGCGTAAAAATCCCCCGTCCGCTGCCCGTGAAGGGCGCCAAGGTCACGGTCATGGGCCAGTATTCCAACACCTTCACCAAAGCGACCTCGGGTGCTGTGGCAGATCCCATCATGGGCCTGCTCACCTACGAGGAGCTAGAGTACGACGAGGCCCCGACCGAGCTAGCCTCCTTGCCAGGCATGCGCTGAATCCCTCCGGGCCCTCTACGGGGCGCTGCAATAACGCTGGAACCTGACGGGACCGGCGTTTTTTGCGTTTGTTGAGCTTCCTGACCCGCAGAGTGGTCGGACTCTGAGCCATGCATGAGATACTGCCCGCCATGCGGAAGCTCTGGCTAGCCTCGCTTCTGTGCGTTGCATGTTCTCGCGCCGCGCCCGCCACCCCCATCGTATCCAGCGTGGAGTTCTCCGGAGTCGAGTCCGTCGACGAGCGCGTGCTCCGAGACGGCATCGCCACCGCCGAGTCTCCGAAATTTCTCGGGATTTGGGACGGCGTCGCCTTCGAATACGAACTCTACGACGAAGAGTTGTTGCGCAAAGACCTGGAGCGCATCGAACGGGCCTATCGAGCTGCCGGTTACTACGAAGCGAAGGTCAGCGCCGCGCGGATCGTACGAACCGGACATCGAGTGCGCGTGGAAATCGACGTCCAGGAGGGCGCGCCGGTCAAGCTCCGTTCACTCAACTTTCAGGGGCTCGATCGCGTCCCCCTCGAAGTGTCCGCGGACATCCTCCGCCAAGCCGAGCTTCGTGTCGGCCGTGTGCTCAGCGAAAAAGACTACGACCAAACCAAGGGCACCATCCTCACCGTGCTCGGCGATCACGGTTATGCCTTCGCGCAGGTCCGCGGCACAGCGGAAGTGGACATTGCCCGTCACTCCGCGGCGGTGAAATTCGAGGTCGTGCCGGGCAAGGTAGCTCGATTTGGCAAGGTTCGCATCGTCGGGCTCTCCCAGATACCCGCTGACCCGGTTCTCGACACCTTAGCGATTCGTGAGGGAGAAACCTACTCCCAATCAGATCTCGAAGACGCCCGCACCGCCTTGGTGAACCTCGGGGTATTTCGCAGCGTCGAACTCCAGCAGGACACCTCGGGCCCGGCCTCCCGAGCAGTTCCGATCACTGTCCGCGTCGAAGAAAGCGCGCTGCGGACCCTACGGCTAGGTGGAGGCGCGCGTCTCGACGTTCTCGAGCTCTCGGGGGGACTCAAGACAGGCTGGGAGCACCGGAACCTATTCGGCGGGCTGCGCTACTTCACAGCGGAGATGAGCCCTCGGGCAGTCTTGTACCCGACACGCATCGCGGATGAGTTCAACTCGCCGTCTCGAATTCTGCTTCAGAATAAGATCCGCGCCGAACTCCACCAACCCTCCTTTCTCGAAGGGCGGACCACCGGCAATATTTCCGGAACCGTCAACGTATTCCCGTTGTTGTACCCCAACAGCACCGCCGACGACCCGGTGGTTGGTTTCGTCGAAGTCGCAGGCTCCGCCGGCCTGGTGCGACCCTTCTATCATCACCACATTCAACTGGGTGCTAGCTACCACCAGAGTACTAACTACCCCTTCGACTACGCAGCGCTCACTCTCGGCGATAGCCCGGACTCCCAAAGCGAAGAGCTCAACCCCCTGCGCATTTCCTATCCGCGCGTAAATGCCTCCCTCGATTTTCGAGATGACGCCCTCGATCCGAAAAGCGGAGTGCTGGCAAGGGCCAGCGTCGAACGCGCCACCCACCTCTTGGGGGATCTTCGAGACTGGCGGATCCAGCCCGAGATCCGTACCTACGTAAAAATCTCAAAGACAGTCACTTTCGCAACACGCACTACCCTCGGGCTACTCTTTCCTAGCGACTACGGGCACACCCTCGTCAACTCGGGGACTCTGTCCGACGGAGCGATTGCCCAGGACCAACAGAAGCTGGTGTTCCGCGCCTTCTACTCCGGCGGACCCAACTCCAATCGTGGCTACCCGTTCCGGAGCGTCGGGCCCCACGGCGTGCTCACCTTCCTCTCGCCCTCCTCGGGGTCCTGCCAAAGAGCCGAGTGTCTGCAACCATTGGGAGGCCTGACGCTCTGGGAGGCAAGCCTCGAAGTCCGCCACCCGGTCTATGGGCAAATCCGTGGCGTGACTTTTTTGGACGCCAGCGACGTCACACGCTCCGAATTTCACTTCCGAGACAACGCCTTGCATCTCTCCTTCGGCGGTGGACTCCGTTATCCAACCCCCGTAGGCCCCCTCCGACTGGACGTCGGCTACCGGCTACCTTGGCTCAATGAGCTGCAAGCCACTGATCCGCGAGAAGGCGATCCTGGCGATATCTTCGGTCTTCCCGTCGCGTTGCATTTCGGTTTGGGGCAAGCGTTCTGATGGCCGTCAAGAAGGGGCTCGCCATCGTCGCGCGTTCGCTCGCGGTGCTCGTGCTGTGGCTGGCCACTGCCATGCTCGGCCTGGCGCTGCATGCAAATACGCCAGCGGCACGAAACGCCGTGCGTCAGCTTCTGAACGACGCTCTGGCCGGGGTGTTTCAGGGCACCATCGAAGTCGGGCCCTTGACACAACTGAGTACCGGCGACATCAACGCAGAGTACGTTCGTCTGCGTGTTCCCGACACAGTCGCTCTCATCGTGCTCGAAGAAGTACACGCCGAGGCCCGAGTGATCGATCTCGCCTGGCAGCTGATCACAGCAGAGCGACCGCTCAACATCGTCATAGACAGGCTACATGTTGCCCGCGCGACCACTCACTGGCGGGTGCAAGTCGACAACAAGATCAGCGTCATTGAAGCCTTTCGTTGGCGACGCCCCGCCGGTGGAGAAACCCCCGTCCGCGTCTGGCTCCCTCAAATATCCGTCGACCGCTGGCTACACACTCTAGAAAAGCCCGGCCTGCCCCCCGCGCGAGTCGAGCTAGAAAATGCCCACGGCACCGTCCTGTCTGAAGAGCACGGAACGGTAGTCGAGCTGACGCACTTGAATTTGCACGGCACGCTCGGCGCCCATCGCACCGCCGGAGAGCTCAATGCGACCCTCCGCTTTCCTGGTGAGAGCGATGGAACCTTCAATGGCCAATTCGCCGGAATACCGATCCGCGCGCATTTGCACAAATACGCGACCGAAATCGAACTCGAGGCCGTCACCCAAAGCGCGTCTGCCGCCCGACTTCGGGCATTGTGGGACGGCTACCCCCTGGTCGTGCCTCTGGCGGCCCGTGTCAGCCTGCGCGGTAGATGGCCGAAGCTCAACGCCGAAGCTGAATTTCGTGCGGCACACAGCTCGCTGGAAGCCGACGGCCAACTGGATTTCACAGCGACACCGAAGGGTCGCCTCAATTTCTCAGGCAGCGAATTCGATCTCGCGATTTTCTCGGAGTCTATCTCACCCACCGCGCTGCAGTTCGACGGCAGCCTCGACTTCGATCGAGACAGTGGCCAGTGGGCATTCGACTACCGCCTCGATGTTGAGCCGACCACCCTGGGGGAGCTCAGCATCCCGCAGCTCAATGTGCAGGGCAGCTTGGCGGATGGCGAGTTGAACGGGGAGGCCAGCCTGCTCGAACCCGGCCTTCCGCTGACTCTCAAATATCAACGGGACCGCAGTGGCGAACTCTCCCTGAATTTTACTGCGAAAAACTTCGCCTGGAGCGAACAGCAAAGACTGCCGCAGACCCTCGGCGGCCAAGCTAGTTTCCACGTTCACGCGAGTGTGATTGGCGAGCGATTTTCGGCAAAGGGGAAACTGTCCTTGGACCAAATCACGCTCTCCGGACTCACCTTGGGGCACGCCTATATCAGCGGCAGTGCTTCAGGATCCATACGGCAGCTGGAGGACGCCACCGCCAATCTCAAACTCAGCTCCCAATCCGCCACGTGGCACGGCTCCCCTCTGGGCCCGTTGACGGTGACGGCCGTGGGCCCGCTGCTGCATCCCCAGCTGACGCTGCGCTCGGGCAACGAGCGCACAGGACGAGCTGAAGCTTCGGGCCAGGGACACTTCGCGCCCCACTTTTCTATACAGAATGCTCAAATCCATTTGCGTCACGGGCCCTATCAGATCACAGGAAGGGTGTCGCACTTCGATCCTGAGCTCGGAACACTCGACGTGAACTCCCTGAAACTGACGGACGGAAAAGGAAGCCTCAACGGCAGCCTACGGCTCCGTCCGGGTCAGGTGCACGCCAAGATAGACGCCGACGACCTAGAACTCAGCGATTTGGCGCGAACTGTCGGCTGGCCCGGGCGCTGGCGCGGCAAACTCCGGCTGCGCGCCGACATCGAAGTGAACGGTCATCACGAACGCGCCGACATCGATCTGGGTCTGCGCCGTGCCTCCTACAACGACACCGGCGATCTCACAGCTCAGCTGCGCGTCTCGCTGAGCGATCACAAGATCGCTACCCAGCTCTCCGGGCTCGAACCTTGGATGGGCAACTTCGCCGGTCAAGCTTCTCTCGATCTTCCCGGCACAGCGTTAAAATTGAGCAGCTGGAAAAACGCAACGGGCAGCGGCGAGCTGAGAGCTCAGGGCATTCCCCTCGACACCCTGGCGCCTGCCCTTTCGAAGACTCCCCTGCGCGAACTCAGCGGGGACGGCTACCTAGCCCTGCGCCTGCATCGGGAGTCTGCCAATGCCCTTCCCAATCTATTTTTTGAAGTGGGGACCAGCGAGCTGCACTTCGCTTTCGAACGGGACGGCAGACAGTTCCCCCACGACGATATTCGTGCCCATTTTAGCGGAGGCATCGACGGCAGCAGTGGAGCCGCCAGCGGAGCCGGGCAGCTCTCGGACTTCCGTGGAGCCCTGGCCAGTTTCACGGGCAACGCCACCTTGCCCCTTTCAAAAATCCTCGACCGCAGCGTTGCCCCGAATTGGCTCTCGGAGCTGCCGTTTACCCTGCGGGCGATGATCGCACCCCGGCCAGTCGAACATTTGCCCGATTTTATGCAACTACCGGGAGTCAGCAACGGACAACTGAGCGGGCAGCTCACCTGGAGTGGCTCCGCCTCCCGACCGGTAACAGACGGCCAATTCCGATTGGCCGCGGCCCGTCTAGCCAATTCTCATGTCAACGAGGCCGTGGATGTTGACGCCCGCTTCCGCTACTCCCCTACGGATCTCACACTGCGGCTCACCACAGAAGTGACCAGTTCCCGGGGGCGCATCCTGGCGGGCTCCGCCGATGTGAAGCTGCTCGGGGCCACACCGGCCGAAGGCGCGTTGCCCTATGAACAAGCCCACAGCAGCTGGGTGCTCAATGATTTTCCGTTGCTGTTTCTGCCAGGTTTTGCCACCTACCAAAGTCGCGGTTCCGCCAGCGGCAAGTTCGCGATCACTCACTCTCGTGACGGTTTCGGTACCGAGTCCCATCTCCGAATCGACGGACTGATGATTCACGGGGCCGACTTCGGAAGCGCCCAGTTCGATTTGAGCGGACAGAACTCGGAACTCCGCGGATCGCTACAGCTCGACGGTCCCCGCGGAGCGCTCGACGTCGAACTCCGCACGAACGCCGACGACGGACAAATCAGTCACTGGACTGCCACTGCGTTTGCTCACAAACTGGGCGCGCAAATTTTCGCTCCCCTGGTGTCGCCGACCCTCACCCGACTGCACGGGCAATTGGACGGAAAGCTCACCGGCGAATATCGCCCTGACGGTTCCGAAGGTAGCGCCGACTTGGAGGGCAGTCTCAAGCTAACGAATGGCGCATTCCGGGTCAGCTCACTCGCCATCGAACCCCAGGGGGTCAGCTTGTCCCTGATCGCGACCCGACATGATGGGCGCACGCTGTTGCGAATCACCGGCGCCCAAGCGCGAATCAAGAGTCGCCGACCCAACGCCTGGCTCAGCCCCTTCTTGTTACAATTCGACGGCACCGAACTGCAATCGGGCAGCACTTTGATGCGACTCGACGAGCTGCCGCTGTTGGTCGACGGCGTCTCCCGAGGACGGGCGACAGGCAAGGTCGCTCTCGCTATCTCCCGCTCCCCAAAGAACCGGATACTTCGCCTGACGCCTCAACACGTCGAGGTCAGGTTGCCCAAAGCCACCAGTCGGGATTTGGTGGATCTGAGCCCCCACCGCGCCTTTCGGGTCGTCCAGCTCGCCGCTCCGCCCCCGAGGGACAGCTACGGTCTGCCCTGGCTGATCATTTTGGACCTGCGTGAAGGGACCCAGCTCAAACGTCAACACTTGGAGCTAGAGCTGGGGGGCGAGGCCCGGTTGAATCTCGACCCGCCCGCCACCACTACAGGCGTCATTGAACTTCGTCCCGGCGGTCGTCTAGTGATGCCCCCGTTCAACCACGAGTTCAGCATCGGCCGCGGCAAAATCCGTCTCGATCCCGAGCAGCCCGAAAATCCCCACATCGAGATCGCCTGTTCCTGGCAAACCGGCAGCGGCACAACGGTATTCATCGACGTCAGCGGCCGACTCAACAATCCGCTCATCAATGCGCGCAGCGATCCCCCACGTTCGGAACAAGAGATCTTCGCCATGCTCTTCGGAGCCACCGATTCTGGCGATGGCAACGGGTCCGGAAACGGGGCCGGACTATCCGCCGCCATCGGAGCCAGCGCAGAGGCCATGGGGCTCAACCAACTGCTCGGAAACAATATCGCCCTCCAGGTCGATCCGTCCAAAGAACGCCCTGTCTACACAGCGGCCTTCCGACTGGACGACAACCTGTGGTTCAAAGGCAACTATGCCTCGGCTGATGAGGAAGACTCCGCCAGCGGAGCGAGCGCCAACGAGTTCACCGGAACCATCGACTACCGCTTCCGAAAAAACTGGTCTCTATCCACAGAACTCGGCGCCAGTGGCGGCACGGTCGATCTAATGTATCAGTATCGCTACTGACGCCGGCCGCGACAGAATGCTTGGCTAGAACTTGCGCGCGCTGGCGCAACCCACATTGACGCTCAACTCGAAATCCGAGCTAGCCCAATATTTGTCAATCGCCTCTCGCACATAGGCCACGGCATCATCGATGTCTTCCATCTGCAGCATCGATCGGAAATCTGGAAGAATCATCAAGCGGGTCATCGGATCGTCCACGAATTCACGACCCGTATCGAAGTTCAGCGAGACTCGCCGGATCTCCACATCCACATCGTCGAAACCGGCAGACTCCAGCTCGTCAGACACCATCTCTAGGTTCGGCCGGGCTTGCATCGCATGGTCGATGGCTCCGGATAGGTTCTTGTCTTCGCTCTTCAACGCGAACTCCCGGCATAGATCCGCGAGTTCTTGAAACGAGCCGCGTAGAGGCAGAGCGATCAAGGCTTGTCCGCCCGGGCACAGAAGTCTGTGGGCTTCACCAAACAGCGCGAGGCGGTCGCTCTCTCCCGCCATGGGATGAAGGCTGACGACGTGCGAAAAGCATCCGCCCTCCAACTGAGTGGGATAGTCCTTGGCGATCAGATATTCCGAGTTCGTTCCAACGCCCGTGCCCGCCTTGTTCCGCGCGAGCTCGATAGCCGGCAAAGAGCCGTCGAGGCCAGTCAAAGCGCAGTCGTCCAAGCGTTGCACCAGCTGCCGATCCAAGTAGCCGGTACGGCAACCCAAATGCACAACGCTCGCCGGGGCGCTTTCGCTCAACAACTCGAGAGCGAGGTCCCCATAGTGATGCAAATATCGTGGAACCACAAAGGTTTCCAGGATCGCGATATCCCCAGCAGTCAGGCGCGCCATCACTCTTGGCGTATCAATCACCCCCGGGGGAAGCAACCGCGACCCGAAACCCCTACGATTCACGGGCGGAGCGATTCACGGTCTGGGCGATTCAAGAGCCGGGTCCCGGGAATAGCCCGTCGAGCACCCGCGTTGATAGTTGCAGCGGGCTGGATGGCTACCGCCCGCTGCAGCCATCCAGCCCATTTCTCCGGGGCAGCCCAGGGCGTTTCGGTACTACAGTCTGCTGAGCCATGGCCCCCCTCACCCGCATCGCTTCCCTGCTCGCTGTCTTAGCCGCTGCTGGTTGGTGGGTGCGTCCTCAGCACGGCCCCATGGCGGACGTGGGTGCTCCGGGCGTCTCGTCAGCTGACCCGGTGGCGAAGGCTCCCTGCCCTGCAGGGAGCCTTCCGGACGACGGCACTTGTATTCCGGTCCCGACAGCAGAGCTCAGCCCCCGCTCGGCTCCCCCAACTGAGCCAATGATCCGACTGCGTCCCGACAAGAACCGCCAAAGTGCGGCTTACCGTTGGCCCGCTGACGCGCCCCCGCAATCGGCTCTCGGAGACGGCATTGTTCAGCTGCCGACAACTCCGGGCACGCCGATTCGAGCCGTATCCCTCGATGGACAGAAAGGGGACAGCCAAGTCCTGCGGCTCGCCAAACACACACTGCTGCTCTCCCACCCCGGCGCCCCACAGGCCCGCCTCACACGGCTGACGGGCATTCGACCCAAGGCGGGGCTGAAAATCGGCAGCAGCGTGAAGACCGACGAGGTCGTTGGTAAAGCCATCGCCGACTCGGTAGGTTTTGAGACCCGCCGGCTCCGGGCCGCTCCCACCGGCTCCCAGTCCGCGCCGTCATCTCGGGCCCCCCAGGACCCGCTGGATCTGGCCCGATCCGTGCGCATCGATCCCCGAAACATGCTGAAGGCGGTCGCCGGCAGCGCCCCCTAACCACCGGCTGAGTCTCCACCTGGTGGGCGGCAGTCCCAGCTGGGGCGCGCTACACGACTAGTTTGTAGCCGTAACCGTACACGGTCAATATGTGAGCGGGCTCCCGCGGGGTCAGCTCGACCTTGCGCCGGAGCTTCACGATAAAATTGTCGATGGTCCGATTGCTGGGACAGGCGTCCAATCCCCAGACTCTATCTAGGATCTCGTCTCGAGCCACGGGTTGGCCGACCCGCTCGTAGAGGAAGCGCAACAACTCGACCTCGTAGTAGGAGAGCGGTTCCGACGCATTCCCACCCTTTTGCACCGTGTGTGCGGTGACATTCACCACAACCTCACCGATCTGGAAGCTTTCGATGCCTGGCGGACGATTGACGCGCCGAATGATCGCCCGGATCCGGGCCACCAGCTCCCCGATGGCAAACGGCTTGGTGACGTAGTCGTCGGCACCAGCGTCCAGGCCGCGGATCTTATCCGCCTCCTGACTCCGCGCGGTCAGCATGATGATCGGAACGTAACCGTCGTGGCGGCGGATCTCTTCACAGACCTGATAGCCGTTCATGTCCGGCAACATCAGATCCAACAGAATCACCCCCGGCCGCTCCTCGCTGACCAACCGAACGCCGGCGACCCCCGTGTCCGCCGTCACGACGCGGAAGCCCTCGAACTCCAGGGCGTCCTTGAGGCCCAGCGCGATGTGGGGCTCGTCTTCGATAACAACAACAGTAGTCTGCGTGCTCATGGGTGATGTCGTTGGCAAGAAAGGCCATCATGACCCGCGCCGGGCCAGCGCTAACAAATAATCCGACGTTCTTCTCTTTGACAGCCGCTAAATAACGAAACGGCGCAGAAAACCACGCCGTTCGTTAGTTATCTGACCAGCCCCCAGGAGGGCCAGCGGGCTACTCGGTGTTGGCTCCCAAGCAGGCGATGAAGACCGTCGAGCCATTGGCCGGCAGGTCATTATTGGGATCCGAGAACTTCAGCAAGCGGGGTTCCGCCAGTCGACAGTCTTCGGGGATCAAGTCGATATTGCCTCGACCGTTGTACGGATCGACGTAACACCAGCCCGGCGCCGTTGACTCATCAACGTTCAAGCACTCGGTGTAACCCGAGTTGTTGAAGTCGCCGCCCGCCGGCGTGATGTCACAGAGACAGAAGTTTTCGCAGCCTGGGTCGCCCTCACAGCGGCCCTGCTCTGCCAGTTGCTCTTTCACTACCGGGAGAACTTCAGGGGCAGAGAAGTCGCGGCCGGGGCTGGCGCAGTTGCAGGCTGAACCCAGACCGGGTCGGGCTTCCACCAGGGTGCACGCGATGTCGATGTCGCCATTCTCCTCGGAGCCGGTCACCGCTACTTCACGGTCCAGACAACGCACCTGAAGGGCGTCAGCTAAACGAGTGATGATGGTGTCGACCGCCGGGCGGTAGCCGTAGTCAGGACGGCTTTGGTCTGTCGCATTACGGGGACAAATCGAAGCGACGATGGAGTTGGCGCCGTAGCCTCTCAACACCTCGAGGTGGCGAGTGCCCGGGAAGGCCTTGCCGAATCGTTGGGTGGTCGAGTAGCTACCGTCGTCCGCCTGGCACAAGGGGTTGTTCGACCCGCGGTCCAATTCCTGAGGCTCGCAATCACACGCCACAGCGTCGGGCTGCGAACAATCCCGCGCCTCGGTGAGCTCGAAGATACATGCGTACTGCAGATCGCCAGGACTCGTCGACGGGATCCATTCGTGACCGTTGGCCTGTATGTCAAGATCCACAGATCCGGTGCCGACTCCGAGCAATCCCTGACGAGCATCGCGGCTCTCCAGCATGATCGGATTGCTCGGCGCAATCGGGGGGCTGGTTTCCGGAGTGCCGAGAATGACTCCCCAGTCGATGGACTGCGCATTCTTGTAAACCAACTTTTCGGGGTCGTCCGGATCCGAGTCCTCGGAGATGAGGTCCCAGGGAACGCCGACGATGCCAGCGAAGAAGACCAGCCCGCCATCGGGAGTCCGGCTACCGGTGCCCTCACCGGTCAGATCGCTGTAGAGCGGGTTCGCAAACAGATCGGCATCGGCGCAGTCCGCCACACCAGACAGATCGTTGTTGGCAACGCACAGCTGAGACTGGCTCAGAGCGTTTACGTAGCGCTGAACGGGGTACAGAAAGTCGACGCCAAAGCGGCGCTTCTGCTGCCAGCAGCGCACGTTGTCCGCATCGCTGTCCTGGGAGTGGGTGGCGGTACCCGGACCGTTCGGCCCCGTACACTTGGGATCGTCAACCGGAGCTGTGCATCCGCTGACGGGCTTCATGCCACAGGAGTGGCAGCAGGGGTCATTCGGATTCGTGTCGCACGCCGATGTGGACTTGGGCAGGTTGAAGTTCGTCTTGGCGGCCAAGTAGTTCTGGCTGCCATCGATGATCGAACAATCGTTTTCATCGGTCAGCATGATGATGGCCACCAGGCTGTCAGGACGAAGGAAGGCGGCGCGCTGGGCGAGTACCGTTTCGTCCACGGCTTCCGACGGCACCGCGCACTGGCCACCAGCATTGCCACAAGGCTCAAGAGCGATGCTGGCGTAGGGCTCCGGATCCATCAAGAAGCGGTACCAAGCCTCCAAGGAAGCTTCGAATCCACAGCCGTTCTCGCCAGCGCCCTGCACCATCGCGGTGAAGGAACTAATGTTCGGGTCAGCGCCCCAGTCGAGGAAGGCGGGAGTGGCAGCCCAGTTTCGGCCAGTCCCCACGCCGGGTCCGATCAGGTGGGCCATGTCGACCATCTGCGGGTTGAATTGCGTGCCCATGGCTGCGCTACAGGCGTCAGCGCCGTGACCACCCAGGCTCGATGTCAACACCCCGATGTGGATGTCGGCGATGGGCGGGAACTCCCGCTTGAAGCCAGCGTCACAATCTGCGTCAGCATTCGCCGGCTGGGGGTCCTGCTGCAGCATGCCATTAGCGTCGTCAGGGTCCTGCTGCTGACAGCGGGGGTTGGTCAGGCGGTTCACCAAGTCGGGAACGGCCGCGGCGAGCAGCGTCTGCTTGTCCGCCATGGATCGAGAGTTATCGAGCATGAACAACAGGTCGATCTTGTCGACAGCGTTCTGCTGGATCCGGTCAACGAAGACGTTAGTGGTTCTGGGTTCGATACCTGCCACCGGACGTTCGAGGCAGCCAGACATCAGCGCAACGGCCACGCTGGCGGCGCCCAGCCCGGCAACAACAGCACTGCTGGCGCGACGGCGGGTAGAAGGAGAGGTGGGCAACTGGTTGCGCTTCATGAGTTCGATGCTCCTTAAGTTTCGGGTGTCCGAAGAGAAGATCTGCCGAAAAGGTCAGCAGAAGAAGTCAGGGGGTTGTGAAATGACTACGACTCTCGACAATCCGAGTCGGCCGCGAGCGTAAGTTTTTGGGGTCGGCTTTGTCAATGGCAGCTACTGCCAGAAATCACGAATAAAGTCGGGGAATTCGCAGATTAACGCACGAGCATAAGGTTCTAGAGTCAGTGGTTTTTGGGTGGCTTCTGAGGACGCGTCTAGGCGCCCACGACAAGCTCCCCGTGCTTACTAAAGCAAGGCATGTGCCGCTCCCAATTCCGCGGTGCCCAGCTGTCTGGCGCGCGTACACGCCAACTGCGTTGGCAGCTAGATACGCAATCTGTGACTCGGACTGCCGGCCCTACCGGCCCTGGGGGCCCTGACGAGCCTACGAGGAAGGCTTCAAGTGTTCGCGAATCGCCGCCAACTGCTTCTTCGATATGCCCGGGACCGCAAGAATGGCGGAATCGCTAGCAGCTCGTACTCCGTCCACTGAGCCCAGGGTTTTTAGCAGGCTCTGGCAGGATTTCGGCCCAATACCCGGTACATCGTCCAGCGCCGACCGGAGAGTTCGGGCTTTGCCCCTCTTCTTTCGGCCCCGATTGGCGAATCGGTGAGCCTCATCCCGCGCCATAGCTAAAAGAAACAGCTCCGGCGAGTTTGCCTTGAGCGACACCGGATTTTTTTGACCTGGCAGGTACACGCGATCCACCAGCTTATCGCCGGTCACTGTTTCGCGCTCCTTGGCGAGCCCCGCGATGCTCAGGCCGTGTAGCCCAAGATCGCCGGCTGCAGCGAGGGCAACCCCGAGCTGCCCGCGCCCCCCGTCCACCACCAAGAGATCCGGAAGCTCCCAGGAGGTGTCATCTTCGGCGGCCTGGCGGGCCCTTTGGAAGCGGCGACTCAGCACTTCAAACATGGCGGCATAGTCATCCCCGTCGTCCACCGTCTTTACGTTGAAACTCTTGTAGCCCGACTTGTCCGGAACGCCGTCCTTGAGTCGCACGATGGCGCCCACGGTGTCCTGGCCCGCCGAGTGGGAGATGTCGATGCACTCGATGCGCCGAGGAACCACGGGTAGCCGCAGCTTCTGTTGAATTCGCGCGAGTCGCTCATCCACGGCTTCAGCCACACGACGCTTTTCCTCGAAGGCGTGTTTTGCGTTTTCCATCGCCATGTCCAAGAGCCGGCGCCGGGCCCCGCGAGAAGGCGCCAGCAACTGGCAGCGGCGGGCCTTGCCGCCAGCGCGCTCGGCTCGGGCACAGCTCAGCCATTCCATCACCCCCGCGGCCCCTTCCGGCAAATTCGGCACGAGGACTTCATCGGGGATCCGTTGGCAGGCAGGCCCGGCCTCTCCGTAATATTCCCGAACGAAACTCGCGATCACCTCGTCGTCCGGGATCTCTACCCGGGGCTGAGAGATGCTCACAGCGTCTATGATGCGCCCCCGCTTGAGAGACATCACCGCGAGCTCAACGAGATCCCCCTCGCGATACAGACCCACGATGTCTTGGTCCTTGTCCGAATTCTCGACGATGCGTTGAGTCTGGCGAACGCTGTCCACAGCCGTCAGTTGGTCCCGATAGATCGCCGCCAGCTCGAAGTTGAGCTCCGTGCTCGCCGCCGTCATCTTCTGGTTCAGGTCTTTGGTCAGCTCATCGTGGCGACCGTCCAAGAAGAGCATCACCGAATTTACCCTGGCGGCATATTCAGCCCGGTCGATGTCGTGCACGCAGGGGCCGGGACAGCGCTTGATCTGGTATTGCAGGCACACTCGCTTGCGGCTCTTCATCTCGCGGTCCGTGCAAGTGCGGAGCTGAAAGTGCTTTTCCACCAAGTGGGTGGTCTTACGAGCCGCCGAAGCCGAGTGATACGGCCCGAAGTAGCGCGCACCATCCACGGTCGGGCGCCGAACGAACTCCAGTCGCGGAAAATCCACGTCCGTACGCACACGCAGGGTGAGGTACTCCTTGTCATCCCGGAGCTTGATGTTAAAGCGCGGTTTGTGCTCCTTGATCAGTCCGTTTTCGAGGATCGCCGCTTCTTTTTCACTGGCGGTAACGATCGTCTCCAGGTCGAAGACAGACGCGACCAGCATGGGAAATAGGATGCGGTCATCTCCGCTGGACGGCTGAAAGTAGCTGCGGACGCGAGATCGCAAACACGACGCCTTTCCCACATAGACCACGACGCCTTGCCGGTTGCGGAACAAGTAGCAACCCGGCTCACGGGTGAGAGCCGAAAGCTTGTCGTTTAGCTTCGGGGGGAGCTCGGAGGTCATTGTTTTTGCGGGGTCTGGAGCCGGAGAGCGATTCATACTACATCCGGCGCAGGCCGCACGGCCTCTGTCCCCGGCCGATGTCTTCCCCCCCTCCCCCCGCTCCTCGCACCTCGAAAAGGGGCTACGGCTTCGTTCTGTCGGGTCTGTTGTTGGGACTCGGCATCGGATTTCTGTCGGTCCCTCGGGCAGCGTCCGACGACGACGACAGCCCATTGCCCGCCGTGAGCTTCCTCGGGCAACAGCTGAGCCCAGATATCACTGACGCGGACTTACGTTCGCGCCTGCGACAACGAATCAACACGCCTTTTGGGCTCGTGCTCGATAGCGGAAAACAGCGATTGCTTTCCTACGCAGAGCTCGGGGTCACCCTCGACGCTCCACGCCTCAGCGATCTCTTGCGTCACAGTCGAGATCGCACCAGCCCGATGCTGCGTAGCCATCGCCGCCGGGGCGGGGATGGCGGAATTACGCTGCCGATTCCGCTCAACATTGACCCGATTGTCGCCGAGCGAATACTACTGCGATACAAGGACGAGCTAGACCGCCCGACTGTGGACGCGCGAATCGACGTCATCAACAAGAAGCTGGTGCCCTCCCAGGTCGGCTTGTTACTAGATGTCGACTCCAGCCTGAGCGCCATCGGCAAAGCGCTGAGTGCCGGAGAAACCCACGCCAAATTAGTGTTCGAAAAGCTCGTCCCCGGACGCCGCACAGAACAACTAAAAAACGTAGTCCACAGTCATGTGATCGGTTCCTTCGAAACCGGCTACGATCGCGCGAAGCGGTCGGCGGCGCGCACTCATAATTTACGCCTCGCGGCCTCGCGCCTCGATGGTTACGTCGTGTTTCCAGGCGAAATCTTCGATTTTAACGGAGTGGTCGGACCTCGGGATGAAGCCCACGGCTACGAGGTCGCCACTGTGATTGCCCAGGGCGAACTGGTCGACGGCATCGGCGGAGGCACCTGCCAAATATCCGGCACCCTGCACGGAGCCGCCTTCTTCGCCGGGCTCGGTATCGCGGAACGCCATCCCCACACGCGGCCCAGCTCCTACATCAAGATGGGACTCGATGCCGCCGTGGTGTATCCGACGATCAATTTCAAGCTGCGCAACGATTTCAAGTTCCCCATCGTGATTCACCAGTCCGTTCAAGACGGCAAAGTGAAAGCAGAAATTCTGGGTCCCCAACACGACCAGGCGGTAACGTTGATTCGCCGCATCGCTTCTGCGCTTCCCTACCAGGAGTTGGAACGAGCGGACCCGCGTCTCGCCCGGGGCAAGCGCTCGCTTCAGCAACGAGGGGTGCCTGGATTTCGCTTGAAGCGATACCGCGTGCTTCGCCATGGGCCCCACGCGGTGCGTGAGAAATGGAACGACGTGTATCCGCCGACCGCGCAAATCGTTCGTATTGGTACCGGAGACCCCGATTCCAGTCGCGATTTCGTCGACGACCCTCACCCAGAATACGTGGCGGACGAACTCTTGGTGATGACTCAGCTGAAGCCGGGGGAGAAGTTACGCATCACGAGGGAGACCGGACGCTTCGGCGAAAAAGGCTGGACCGCACGGGAAGGCATGCCAAGCTGGACACGGCACTGAACCCGGTCACTCGACGCTCCCGCGAGTCAAGATCAGCCCGATATCTGGGGGCCTGCGTAGCCACAAAAGCCTAGTCTCGAAGATCGAGGTCCCCAATGCGCCTCACCGTGCGCGTAAGCCCCTATTTTTAAGCGATTTCGGCTTCCTTAATTCGGCTCTTGTGTCTGACCTTTGGGGGGGATTAGGGTGCGCCCCATGAAAATCAGCGATTCGTTGTTCGGCGTTGCGTTGGCATCGCTAGCGTTCACTTCCGCCTGCGGCGGCGCCGCCTATGCCATCCCCCCAGTGGATGCCGTAGTGCAGCCCGAGCCCGAAGATGATCTCCTCGGGGACCTAATGGGCGACGAGCCCGCAGCCGAGAAAACTCCCGCAGCCGAGGCTCCTGCAGCCGACGAAAAAGCGGCAGCCGACGAAAAAGCGGCAACCGACGAAAAAGCGGCAACCGAGAAAACTCCGGGCACAAACGAAAAGAAGTAGGCGCTTCGGCGGCCCGACACCCCCTGGGACCGGGTGTTTTCCAGCGAGACAAAGATCCGACGCGATCTGGTCACTTCGGGGGAGACATCTGATACCAAGCGGTGGTAGATACCCCGCCCGGCTGACCGAGCAACTCTTGCTTTAGTCGCAACGCCCCAACTTCAACCGCTTTTTGGATCCCCCACAAACTGAATCTTCGCTCTTCCCCACGCGGCCTCCCTGGTTGATCGACCACCCGGCGTGACGGGTAAAACCCGGTACGCTAGACCGGCCGGCCGCTCCAGCAAGCAAAGAATAGAATGATGACGACCAACATTGTTAGCCCAGTTCCCGAAACCACCGCCCCCAACACTGCGGCACCCGCAGTGCCGGAAACCACCGAGGCCGCACCCCGCAGCGTCGACTGGCACAACCCGCGAGTAGCAGCGATTCTGACTGCCGCCGCCAAGTGCTTTTCCCGTCGTGGCTTCAGCGCCACGACCCTCGCCGAGATCGGTAAGGAGTTGGGTCTGCGCAAAAGCATCGTGCACTACTACTTCGCTAGTAAGGCCGCGCTCATCCACGAAGTGCAGAGCTTCACCTACAACCAGTACCTGGAGCGCGTGCGCTCTGCGCTGGATAACGGGCAAAGCCGCACCCTGCAAACTATGCGTGCCATGTGGGCCGCCCGCACCACCAGCGATGTTGGACTCAACATCGAGGTGTGGAGCGCTTCCCAGAACGACACCGAGCTCCGTCGCCGCGCGTCGGTCCTCAACCAAGAGAAGCGCAAGCTAGTCGCCGAGGCCGTCGTCGGCGCTCTCGGAGAAAAAGGCGTCGCTCACTTGGGTGGTCTCGAGCCCGCCTGCACGTTGATTCTCGCCGTGCTCAACGGCCTCAGCGTTGCCGACTACATCGAAGGCCCCGAGGTCCAAGCGGACGCAGCCTACGAAAGCTTCTTGCGTTTGCTGGGCGGCGTCGTCACAGCAGCCGAAGCGTAACCAAAACGAGGCACTCTTGGTTTCGGTCTTCGACAAGGTACGAGGCCAAGAGCCCGCCATATCGACGCTTCGTCGGGCAATCAGCAGCGGACGTGTACACCACGCCTACCGCTTCGAGGGTCCGGATGGCGTCGGACGAGAACGCGCAGCCTTAGCCTTAGGCTGCGCGTTACTTTGTGAAGAGCAGCCGGACGGCTGCGGCGTCTGCCGTAGTTGCAAGCGCGTGCTGCAGTTTTCTGAGGAAGAGCCGAACGTCCCGCTCCACCCCGACGTGATCTTGATCGGACGGGCGCTCTACCCCCCCGGCATGATCGGCGGCAAGAGCGAAGCGATGGGGATCAGCGTCGAGCAAATTCGCCGACTGGTCCTGAGTCGCGTGGGCTACGCACCCCACGAAGGAAAAGCGCTGGTGGTCATCATTCGTGGGGCCCATGAGCTCACGACCTCAGCGGCCAACGCACTACTCAAGACTCTCGAAGAACCCATCGCCCGGGTTCACTTTATCTTGATCACAAATAGTCCCGGCCGGCTGCTGGACACCGTGCGTTCTCGGACGCAAGCGGTCCGCTTCTCCCCGCTGCCGGAGCCAATCCTTCGGAAAATCCTGGAAGCCCAAAACATCGACACGACAGCAGTAGACATCGCTGACGGAAGCGCGTCCGTTGCCATCGCGCTGAGCCAGGACGATGTCTCCCGCGAACGCGACGACTACATCGACGCACTCAACGCGGCCATCGATGCGCCAACTCTGGCCCCTGCCATCGCGCTGAATGACGGCAAGGCGAAAGACCGCACGAACCTCCGCGAGAAGCTCGACGCCTTTGCACAACATTTGTCTGAGCGCACTCGCGCCGCCGTCGCGACGGATCCGCAGGGTGCCGCGACTCTAGCGCGGCGATACGAAATCGTAACTCAGTCCATGAACCATCTCGAACGGAACGCCCAACCCGCCCTCGTTATCGAGGGCATGGTGCGCGAACTGCGCCGTTCCTAGGGCCGCCGTGCCGACCCACCGCTGCTCTGTCCACACACGGTCCGGAGTCACGGGGCACAACTTCTCCTTCGCTGCCGACCGTCGCCGGTCGTCTAGGACTGACGCTCACTCCCGCTGAGCCGTCACAAGGTACCGTATGACAAGGCATCGTGCAGCGCTCGCGCACGCAGCACAGCTTCCGGCACGCTGCCCGCACCGCGCACGATGCCACCAATAACAGCACCGGCCGTCGCCAGCCGCGCTACCTGCCGCGCCGAATCCATCTCAATGCCACCGATAGCGACCAACGGTGTCGCGCCTACCTGAGCGCTGGCTTGCTCGAGCGCAGCCAAGCCTGTCGTCGCCTCAGGGTCACGCTTCGACGCCGTGGGGAACACCGGACCAAACGCCACGTAGTCAGGGCGCTCTGGCAACGCCGACTGTAGCTGTTCCAAGTCGTGTGTGGAGACCCCAATCTGCAGACGCGGGAACGCCTTCCGCACTTCGCCTACGCGCATATCGTGCTGGCCGACGTGCACTCCGTCACAACCCGCAAGGGCTGCGAGATCTGCGCGGTCGTTCGCAAAAAACGGCACCCCACGGTTTTGGCAAAGTGGCACGAGTACGCGCAGCATTGCCAAGATGTCTCGCGAGCCCGACTCTTTGGCACGCCACTGAAGGGCGGCTAGCGGCAGCTCGCAGAGGGCCGTCGCCAGTTCCACCGGCTCCAGTGCCTCTGCCCTCAAGACTTCTTGGTCCAAGATGACGTAGAGACCGCGGCGCAACACTCTGAAAGCCTAGAGTCTTTTTCTGCCGGGGTCGCGACTAAGTGACAAATCGCCCAGCCTCCCCGCAGACTATAGCCATGCCACGCCCGCTCGCTGCTGTGGGCACGCCTCGGCACCCATGGTACCCCTCTCGGGTGACCCGCACTGCCATCCACCGTACCGCTGTCCCCCACCCCGCCGCGTCCCACCCCCGCCAATTCGCCATCGTCTCGCTTGCTTGCGCTATGGGCTGCCTCTTCGCCCGCTCTGGCCGGGCCGAGCCCGAAATGGGGACGATGCACATCCCGGTCAAACACCAATTGATCCTGACCATCAGCGAGGAGGGCCCCTCCCAACTCTGGCGTGCGAGCATCCAGAACGTCGGCAACACGGAGGTCACCGTCGCCGCGGATCTGCGCCTCTTGTCATTTGAAGTCGCCGTACCGGGGAAGAAAAAAACGAGCAGCTGCCGAGTCCCCAAAGCCATGCGGCTCTCGTCCGTTCCGGAAGGCTCCGCTCGATCCGTCGCCCCCGGCGAACAATTTGGCTGGCACTTCGATCCTCGACTTCTGTGTTTCTCTTCCTCTGATCAGGATGTCCTGGTCCCGGGAGCGAGCGTGCTCCCCCGTTTTGGTTGGGAGCGCTCCACGAAAACGAAGTGGAAGGGCGGCAAGAAGGTCAAACTGGATTTGCCGCAGTACGCGCCCTTCGTTGCGTGGAAATCCAGCCCCCAAGACGGCGCCAAATTCCTCGAAGGGGCGCCCATCAATCTAGACGACCGCTACAGCCGGTGGTCAGGCGACGATGCCAAGGACTCTCCCGCGGCCGATGACGAGCAGCCCGAAATCGAGAAACCGACCTTCCGCCTCACCATGCTCAAAGGCTCCGACGCGGCGACACCGCGAGACGCCACCATCCGTCTGCGCCTCAGCAACCAAGGTCCTACGAAGCAAAGTGTATTCTTCAGACGAGAGTTCATCCGATACGACGTGCTCGGACCTCGAGGACAATTTACATGTGCCAGCGGACCTGACGACCGCGTTCCTACACGAGTCAGCTGGACAGGGCTGAAACAGGGCGGCAGCACGAATCTGGTGACACGGCTGGTAGAAGTCTGCCATCCGGGCTCCCTGGACCGTCCCGGGCTGTATCTCGTACGGGCGACGTTTGAGCCTCGAGACAAAAAGGGATACCCGGCGAAACCCAGCAGCCACGTGAGCAGCAAGAACTACGTTTCCATTCGGATCCGAACGGGGGCCGAAACCTTCGACGGTTCTCCGACCTTCCCTATCCCCGTCGTTCCCCCAGCGCTCCCTCCACCAGGCTCACCCGCGGCCTCGGCCTCGACTCCGGCGACCACCTCGACTTCGGCCCCACAGTAGTCAACAGCCCGCGCTCTCAGGGCGTGGGTCTACGGAGCTCTTCCAGATCCTTCAGGTTCGCGATCACCCGGGGATCGGTCGGATCGATCTTCTTCGCCCGTAAAAAGGCCTTCTCGGCATCGGCATACTTCTTCTGCCGGGCCAGCGCCGTGCCGAGATTGAGCCACGCGGAGCCCAGTTTCGGATCCAGCCGCAGCGCCTCTCGGTACACAGCGATGGCCTTCTCTAGCTGTCCGCTCTGTTGATGGGCGTAGCCCAGATTCGATCGATAAGTGGCGCGTTTGGGCGACAAAGCAACCGCCCGCAGCAGATGCGGCATGGCGCGGTCCGGGCGATTCGCCCCGAGAAACGCCGTGCCCAGATCGCCGTGAGCCCGCGAGTCGTCTGGCGTGAGGGCGACCGCGCGTTCGTAGGCCGCGATCGCCGGATTGACACGCCCACGCATCATGTACGCGGTCCCGAGATTCGAGAGCCGCTCGGCATTGTCTGGCTCAAGGGACGCGGCACGCTCGAAGTTTACCAACGCGCCCGCGGAATCTCCCGTGGCGAGCAGCGCCACACCGAGTGCCGACGCTGCCTCCGCATCCCCAGGCAGACGTTTGGCGCTGATGGCAAGCGCGACCAGTGCCTCATTGGGGAGGCCGAGTATGAGCTGGAGCCGACCGGTCTCCAGCCACGCCGGGCCGTAGTTCTTATCCAACTGGAGGGCTCGCGCTAATTCCTTGAGCCAAGCCTTGGCGCGCCAGCTTTTCGGCCGCGCCGCATAATCAGTCGGTACATCCGACCCCGCCAGCGACGCGCGAACCACACCGACGATGGGCGCCGGATCCCCTGGCGCCATCTTGGCGGCAGCCCGGTAGCCCTTCACAGCGTCTTGATACCGGCCGTCAGCATACGCACGATCTGCCCCAAGCAAGCGTTTGTCCAGTTCGCTCTCCGCCCCCCGAGCCAGGCCGTAGGGGACTAGTCCCTCCGTTGGAGGGGCGGGCGTGACAGCCGCCCCCGCCTTGGCTCGAGTCAAAGTGCGCTGCCTTCGGCTGGCGGAGCCAGAGGCAGTTTCTGAAGCGGCCCCGCCGGCGCCTCCCGGCGTCACCAGCGATACTCCCGGAACTTCCACCGCATCCGAGGCTCTCCCGCCACGGGACTCCGCCGGGCCAGGCACTTGGTCTGCCGGCTTGGATGCGCCGCCGCAAGCCAAAGGCAAGCAGAGCAGGAAAACGAACCCCGCCCACCCTCGTTCCTCACGTTGATTCATGCTTCGATGCATAGCAGGTGCCCGCTGGGACAAGGCGCGAACCTTCACCGTCAGCCGGCGTCAGCCCGAGACTTCTTCGACTTTCAGCTCGCCATCGTAACGCATCATCACCGGTTTGCCGTCGGTGGTCGTCATCAAACAGACGGGACGCTTCCAAAGTCGATTCAGCGCGATCATCGCTTGTTCGCAATAGTCCGTTCGTAAGTCCACGCCTCGATGCTCATGTGACAACAACAGTTCGCCCCTGTTTTCATGATTAGCGTTCTCGACGAAAATAAATGGGTTGCCGTGATTGGTCAGCTGAAAGAGCAATTGCTCCTTCACTTCGCGGAATCCACGCGATTGCACCTCGAAGCGTTCGTTTCGGTTGGACCATGAAAAAGTGAATAGTTTTCGCTCGACCGCGAACTCCTCGGTGAGAAATTCATCGATGAAGGTCACGTCATTGTAAAGGGACCTGACCTCGAAAATCTTGTCGCGCCCAGCCCCAAGCTTGCGATCCCAGTCCTTTTTTTGGTCCAGGTTATCGCACAACTCCCACTCGCGACCGAACTGCCCTCGGTTCCAACGCTCTTCGATGCTCCGATAGAGTTCCACTCCGAGTTTGTAAGGGTTGAGCTGCTGTTCGCTCGTCGCCATCACGCCGGCATTGTTGTCAGCGTAGTCCAGTATCTCACTGGCATCGCAGACTTTTTCCGTCATCATCCGGGAGTGCCAGTATGAGGCCCAGCCCTCGTTCATGATCTTGGTCTGCATTTGAGGCAAAAAGTAATACGCCTCAGACCGCACTATCTCCAAGATGGCCCGTTCCCAGCGCTCAAGGGGCGCGTTCTCCAACAGAAACAGCAAGACGTCCTGTTGGGGCTTCACAGGATGTTTGGCTTCTACATCCCGCAGTTTCTCGAGGCGCTTCTTCTGCTCGAGAATGTACTCCTCCGGGTTGATGAACTCATCCATGTACTCCTTCGCCGGAATACGGGGTACGACGATTTCTCGCTTGTCCTCCGGTTCTTCGTCGGGAGCTTTGTCTCTGGCCATGAACGGAGACCACGGGTCAATCAGATTGTCCAGAGACAGGCACTGATCGATGAGCGACTCGACCGCGTCGATGCCTTGTTTGTCGATAATTCGACGAATGAAAGACGCGTGATTCGCCAGCTTATCAATCCACCGGCGATTCGGGTTGTAGCTGGGTCCGGCGCCAACTGGCTGCACCGCGGGCCCCGCGCGATCCAAATCCGTGGCGCGAAACGCGAAATTATTTTTGAAGAAGTCCACGTGTCCGTAGACATGGCACATGACTAGCTTCTGGTCGATCAGGCTATTGCCCTCGAGCAAATAAGCAATGCTCGGGTTGTTGTTGATGACCAGCTCGTAAATTTTTGAGAGCCCGTACTCGTTGCTCTTGCTCAAACGTTCGTAATCCATGCCCCATCGCCAGTGGGGATAGCGGTTCGGGAACCCGCCGTATGCGGCGATTTCGTTCATCTGATCGTAGGACAGCATCTCGAAGATGGTCGAAAAAAAATCGAGACCGAAGTCTTCCGCGATGCCCCGGATACGCTCCTGTTCGTTGCGCAAGTAACGCGGCAAGGCAGTGTTGGTCGCAAATTGTGGCATTAGCGCCCCTTCCCTAGAAAATCCTTGATGCTGCCCACGATGCCATCCTTGTCCTGAATCTCGCTGGTGACGACTCTTTCATCCTCGCGAAAATGTTCGCGCAAGTCCTTGATGAACTGCCCGGATCCGTAGGGGCTTTCCACCTGTCCGTAGGCGAACATATTCGATCGCGGGAGAATCGATTTTTTGAGGATCTCAATGCAGCTGAGGGTGTCGTCCATGCTCCAGTTGTCCCCATCGGAGAAGTGAAAGGGGTAAATGTTCCACTCATCCGCCGGGTAGTGGTCGTCGATCAATTGTTCGCACAAGCGGTAGGCACTCGAGATCATCGTGCCCCCCGATTCCCGCGTATGAAAGAAGGTGTCTCGGTCCACTTCTCGGGCCACTGCGTCGTGAATAATAAAGCGACTCTCCAGTCCCTCGTATTGTTTGCGGAGCCATGTGTCGATCCAGAACGATTCGATGCGCACGATCTCTTTCTGTTCGTCGCCCATGGAACCCGAAACGTCCATCATGTAAATGATGACCGCGTTCGCAATCGGCTCGTTGTTTTCTTTCCAAGAACGAAAGCGCTTATCTTCCTTTTGGGGGATGATGATCGGCTTACGGGGATCGTAAGTCCCGGTAGCCACCTGGCGTTTCAGCGCTTCTCGATAGGTTCGGCGAAAATGTCGAAGGGATTCGGGACCGATGCGACGAATCCCTGTGTAGCGATCCTTGGAGCTCTTGATCCGGCTGTTGCCCTTGTTCTCAATGTCCGGAAGCTCGAGTTCTTCGCCGAGTATTTCTGCTAACTCATCCAGCGTGACATCCACTTCCAGGATGTGATTGCCTTCTTGTTCGCCTGCTTCTCCGGCGCCTTCCTGCTCCTGCTCGGAGCTACCAACAGCATCGCCAGGCTCGCCGTCCCCTTGCCCGACTCCTCCGGCGTTATTCTTCCCGAACGTGAAGCGAGGAATGTCTATCTGAGGGATGGGAATCGATACGAGATCCTTGCCCTTGCGCCCCAACATTTCCCCCTGGGAAATGTATCGCCTCAGATTCTGACGAATCTTGCCGCGAACAATATTTTTAAACCTGGAATGATCTTGATCGACCTTGAGCGACATGATTCCCCTTGTGCTCGACGTTTCATTTTCGCACATCCCAGCTGCGCGCGCAGTGGGGGATTGCCATCTCGTCTCCGGGCCGGAGGGCGGCCGACAAGCCGGCAGTGCGCGGACGGGCGATTCATCGCAAAAGGTCCGGCCAAGCAGGCCCCCCCCATGCGCACCTCGGAGCGGAGCGTCAATTCCGTAGCGTTGTGACGGTCTCGTATCCTACCCCGGCACAACGTCCACTTAGTCCACGTCGGCGTTGGTTCAAGAGACCTTCCTCCGTCGTCCGGAGCGCGCGGTCGCGTTGGCTGCGGACAAGGAGGCGGATCTGGCGGAGCAGTGAGAGCCGAATCACTCCGAGCTAGTGTCGAAGAATCTTCGCTGCGTCCAGTGCGCCATAGGTGAAGATGATGTCAGCCCCCGCGCGACGCAAGCACACCAGGCTTTCCAACAAGGCCGCGTCGTAGTCGAGCCAACCCCGCTCCGCCGCCGCCTTCAACATCGCGAACTCACCACTCACATGATAGGTCGCAATGGGCAGCTCGCTGCTGTCTCGCAAGTCTCGGATGACATCGGCGTAGGGCAAGCCCGGCTTGACCATGAGCCAGTCGGCGCCTTCCTCCTCGTCCAGCCGCATTTCCCGCAGCGCTTCGCGAGCGTTAGCGGGATCCATCTGGTAGGTCTTCTTGTCGCCTCCGCGGGGGGCCGAATCGAGCGCGTCGCGAAACGGCCCGTAGAAGGCGGAGCAGTACTTGGCGCAGTAGCTACAGATAGCCACATCAAAATAGCCGGCGTCGTCGAGCGCCTCCCGGATGGCACCGATGCGGCCGTCCATCATGTCAGACGGTGCGATCACATCCGCGCCAGCTGCTGCTTGAGCCAGAGCCATGTCCACAAGCAAGGGCACGGTCTGTTCGTTGTCGACCAAGCCGTCCACAAGCACACCGTCGTGGCCGTCCGAAGAATAGGGATCCAGCGCGACATCGCTAATCACAAGCAGCTCCGGTACCGCGCTCTTCAGGGCGCGGATAGCTCGCTGAAAGAGCCCCTCCGGGTTCTTGCTTTCGGTTCCGACAGCGTCTTTGAGCTCGTCCGACAGCGCCGGGAAAATCGCGATGCCGGCAATTCCGAGTTCACGAGCCTCTTTGGCCTGTTCCACCAAGAGATCGATACTCAGCCGAGCACAGCCGGGCATGGAGTCGATGGGGTGCCTCTGACCGGTGCCCTCCTGGACGAAACTCGGGAGCACTAGATTGGCCGAGCTCAGCTGGGTCTCTCTGATGGCATTCCGCATGGCGGGAGAGCGGCGATTCCGACGGGGGCGCGACAACATGTCGGTCAGCCTAGAGGAGGAACGCTAACGCCGCCAGGGGGCAGGGATTCAGGCGGCAATCGGAGGACTCTCAAATAAGTAGCCCGGACAGCGTCCGTCACCATGCGGTAGGTGCTGAGCAGCAATTCTCGCGGTGTGACACCGGCGACTGGGTTGAGCCGCACTCGACGCGCCAACTTGTCGAGATCCGAGTGACGCTCGTCCAAAACGGTCGCCCCATCGCCGTTGAGAACACGGATGCGCTGCTCCAAGCCACGAAGAAAGGCGTAATGCTCCGTCAGCTCCTGCACGTCCCGCTCAGAAATGGCGCCAACGCGGCTCAGTCTCTTCAGGGCCCCCGCCGTGTCCGTGGTTCGCACTCTCGGGTCCGAGCCATGGCTCATTTGAAGCCATTGGGCGGCGAACTCAACATCCAGCAGTCCGCCCCGTCCCATTTTTAAGTCATAGCGCCCCGCGGTTTCTCGGGCCAGCTCGCGCTCCATGCGCATACGCAGGTGGTGCATTTCCTCCACAGGCGGAGCGCCATGCTCGTACGCCGCCACATGGCAGATTCGTATGACCTCGGTTCCGACTTCCCGATCCCCCGCGCAGTATCGGGCCCTCAGTAGGGCCTGCCGTTCCCACGCGGCGCCCGAGGACACTCGATGCGGGGCGTCGATGTCGGGCGCGCTACTCCGGCGGAGCCGTACGCCGTGATAACGCGCGAAGGATTCTAAAGCGGTAACCAACATGCCCTGGGAACCCGAAGGGCGCAGGCGTGTGTCGAGCTCGTAGCCCGGCCCGGCCCAGTGCATCGCTGAAATACTACGTATGATGCGCTGGGCACACTGACTGAAGTGCTCCGCCGCGTAGCTGCCGGCTGGCGCCAGGGACGGTTCGTACACGAACAATACATCCAGATCCGAGCCGTAGCCGAGCTCGCCGCCGCCGAGTTTGCCGACTGCAATCACGCACAGGCCCTCCGCGTCATCCCCAGTCTCGTAGCGCACCGTTCGCCTGAGAATATCGTCTGCTAGGGCGGACAGGCAGCGAGTCACTTTGGCGGTGTCGGCGTCCCCCGCAAGATCCGCCACCGCCACCGCCACCATCACCTCGCCTTTCGCCCGGCGAAGCGCCGCGATGAACTCATCTCGGGCTTCGTCCGGATCCGGAGACCGCTTCTGCTCGAAGGCCGCAATTCGCTCGGACACGATACGCGCAGGCTCTGGCCAACCCACCTCCGGTCCACCGAAGAGTAAAGCGTCCGCAAGATCCGGGCGGTTCACTATCGCGTCGCCGACAAAGCAACTCGCGCCCAAGACGTTCACGAAGCGTTGCAAAATGGCGGGGTTCTGAGCCAGCGCGTCGACGTAGCCCGAGTTCGAGCCAAAACGAGCGAAGAAGGAGCGCAGGTACCGTGCGGCTTGTCCGGGATCTGCACAGCCACTGATGGCATCCAGCAAAGAAGCCCCGAATCCGGCATATCGCTCCCGCACCCGCGATCCCAGAGGGCCATCCATGGAACGGGCGAGAGCCAGGAGATGCTCGCCAATGTCCTCGTCCCCAAACAGCTCGCCCAACTCGGTCGTCACCTCGGGGTCTTCGTTCTCCAATTTGGCCAATTGGCGGCCGTAGGGGGATTCCACCTCGGGCCTATCCGGGGCCAGAGTGGCAAAGTGGGCGCTGACGTGACGACGCGCCACCTCTAACGCCGACATCAGGCCCTCTACATCTTCGAACCACAGGCTCCGAGCAAGACGTAGGCGCATATCCGGCGCCTCGGGCAATAAATGAGTCTGCACCCCCGTCATCCACTGAATGCGGTGCTCAACCCGGCGCAGCATCAAATAGGCTTCGGTAATTTCCTTGTGCTCTTTCTCGGTGGCAAAACCGCGACTGCGCAAATGCCCCAATGCTTCCAACATGCCGGGCACCCGAATGCTCGGCTCGCGTCCCCCCCAAACGAGCTGAAGAGCCTGAACGAAAAACTCCGCTTCGCGAATGCCGCCGTAACCGAGTTTCAGATCTCGATCGGGATCCGTGCATAGCTCGGCGCGGGATCGCTTCACCATATCCATCATGGTGGAGCCTACGGAGCGGCTAGAATTCCGCCGAAACACGAAGGGCTGAAACACCTCCGTCATGAACAGCTTACCCAACTCCCGGTCGCCACCTACCACACGGCAGCGCAACAGCACCGCACGCTCCCACTGCCGGCCCCAGGTTTCGTAGTAGCGCTCAGTGGCCGCCATGGAGTTGGTGACAGGGCCGCTCTCACCCTCCGGACGGAGCCGTAAATCTACCCGCCAGACGTTGCCGTCCTCCGTAATATTGTCGAGGCTGTTCACCGTGTTGCGGACGACTTCAGTCCAAAAACGATGGAGGGAAAAGTCGCCCACGCCATCGTCAGTGTCGTAACAAAATATTAAATCGATATCGGAGCCGGCGTTCAGTTCGAGTCCGCCCAATTTACCCATGCCGAAGACAACGGAAGTTGAACGCTTGCCGTCAGTCCGCATGGGTTCGCCGAATTCCTTCACGGCATGCTTCTCCGCTTCACTCAGGGCGAGCTCAATCCCGACTTCGGCCAGAAGGCTGAGGTCTTTAGCGGTTTGGTCTACGTCAGGACCGCCGATTGTTCGCGGCATCAGCTCCCGCAGGGCGATACGGGCTTTCTGCTTCCAAACTCCGTGCCGCAGTGCGGCTTCAAATTCGACGCCATCCCTCAGTAAGCTCTGGACGTCAACGTCCAGTTCTTCGGGGACAAAGGGGGCACGCATTCTCAATCGGGACACTTCTGCAAGCGCCTGATGCTGCCACTCTCGGGTGGGAGCGAGCGGCGGAAATGCCACCCCCAGCAGAACCGCTAGGGCCTTGGCTTCCCCCTCCGGAGTTTCCTGACGAAGCTCTTTCGCACGATCCGGGTCGATGCTATCCGCCAATGCGAAAACCGTGTCGTCCTTCGGCATACGGACACCTAGTCTAGCCCAAACTCATGCGTTTCCTCTGTATTTCGGACATCCACGGCAACGCTTCCGCCTTGGAGGCAGTTCTCGCCGACGAAGCCCTACGGGATTTCCATCAGCTCGTCGTTTGCGGAGACCACCTCTTTCCGGGGACCGAGCCGCTCGCCACATGGAAACTCCTTCTCAAGTATCGAGCACTGTGTGTGGAGGGGCTAACGGACCGCGCGATCCGTACTTTCCACCCCGAGGCCTTGGAACCCAAGACTCCGGAAGACCAACTCCGGGTCGATCGCCTCGAGCAAACTGTCGAAGATCTAGGCGAGTTAATCATGGCGCACTTGGGCAAAATGCCAGAGTCCGCGCGGCTGCCGCTTGAGTCAGGAGCGGAGATGTTGATCATTCACGGTTCGCCGATGGACTCCACGATTTCGTTTAGCCCAGAAATGAGCGACGAGGATCTGAGCGCACTCGTCGCGAGTGATCCGGCCGACATCATCATTTGCGGTGGCAGTCACGCCCCGTTCGAAAGACAATTAGAAGGCGTGCACATCGTTGGCGTCGGCTCCGTGGGGGAACACGTAACGGAAGGCTTTGCCAGCGCGACTATTGTCGATAGCACGCCGCTTGGTTTCACCGTGCATCAGTATGATGTCGCTCTCCCCCCCCAAGCTCTATGACCACGCACACCCCCCTGGCCGATGATCATTTTCTCCACGACCTAGCTGCCACCGTCGCCTCCACGGACGAGCGGCACACCGTCGTCACTCATCCGCTCAATTCCTACCTTCTCGATCCGAGTGGGGCACCGAGCATGGGGATCCTCGGTACCATCATCGACATCGCGGGAGGCTTTGCCGCCATCGGCATCGCAGAACCCGACTGGGTCAGCACCTCAAACCTCGACATCCATCGACTCGGCAGACGAGCGGTCGATGAGCTCAGTGCGCGGACTTCCGTGCTGCGGAACGGAGCCTCGCGAATTATTCTTTCGGTCGAAGTCAGCGGAACGGACTCCGAGGGCACACACCCGGTCGCGACCGCCACCATGAGTTTTGCCGTGCTCAAACGACGGCGGGGAACGCCCACCTACAAGCTCCGTCCGGGGGAGCAGCCCAAGTGGCTGACAGGCGGCCCCTCCCGTTACTCGAAGCTGCTATTCGATCAAATCGGGCTCGTCGACCAAGGGGCAGGGGTCGTTAGCCTACAGCTGAGCACGTACGTTCGAAACAGTTCCAAGGTACTGCAGGGTGGTAGCACCGCCATTCTCGCGGAAGCCGGCGCGCTGTCGGCTGCCCGGGCGCAGGGAGCCAGTGCCCCCTGCGTCACTGACATGATGCTCCGATATCTCGCCCCAGCTCGAGTCGGCCCCTTCGTGACCGACAGCACGCAACCCGCTAGCGACCGCAATCTCAAAGCGACGAATATCCGTCTCTTGGATAGCGGAGCCGGGAATCGCTTGGTGGCTTGGTGCAGCGCGCTCGTCGATCCGGGCAGCTGACTCGGTCGCGAGGCCATCCGTCGATGATGGCCGAGGGAATCAACACGCATCTAAGAACGACAGTCTTGGAGTCCGCGACGAATTGATCCTGGGAGGTGGCCGACGACGCAAAGCCCGACGCGACGACCAGCTTCGCCGGTAGCTCGATGGTCGGTTTCACGGGCACGTCGTATTGCCAAAGGCGCGGCTCGCCCGCACTCGTCTTGATGATCGCCTGAAAGCGCCGGACGCCGTCCGAAAAGAACGATTGGTAGAATTTAAGGTCGCTGAACCCGAAACGCGACTCCCGCAAGGTCCAAGCGCCCCGGAGGGTGCGCCGTAGAGCGAATGATGATCGCAGCGGCGGCGCCTCCGCCCCGGTCCCCGTGCGGCAACGCGACGAGCGATAACGGGCCAGCAAGACCCCGCTCTCACTCACTGAAGTACTCAAGACCACGGCGCCCTGGGTGCTCGGGCCGCTGCATCCCCCCAAGAGCAACGCGACGGCCATGCCGGAAGTCGCCTGTCGCCATCGAGTTTTCGGGCTCGAAAGGCTCCGCACTCGCCCCACCTTAGGACGCAACTTCCAAATCACGTACCGCTTGCACAAAATCCTTCATTCGCGACGGATCCTTGCGCCGGGCTTGCCCCGACACTTCTACACCGCTGGCGGTGTCGACTCCGTAGGGTGCCACCTGCCGAACGGCCTCTGCCACATTGTCCGGGGTCAGGCCGCCAGCCAGCCACATGGACCGCTGCCGGGAGAGCTCCGACACCAACGACCAATCGAAGGACGTGCCGGTCCCCCCGAGGGCTCCTGGAACTTTTGCGTCCACCAGCAGTTCTTCGCCGGCGAATTCGCTGGCTGCGGCCACGTCGCCCCGATCGGCGATTCGGATCGCCTTGTAGGCACCGGGCAGCACCGCGGCTAAGAGCGCCGCGCTTTCCGAGCCGTGAAGTTGCACGTAGTTCGGGCGCACACGCTGCCGGATCGACTCGATTTCAGCCGCCGTTAAATCTGCCACCACCACCACCGTACGGACCTGCGCCCCCACTTCGGCAACGATCGCCGCAGCTAGCGGCAGTTCGATGAAACGTTTCGAGCTAGCAATCAGATTGAGCCCGACCGCGGTGGCCCCGGCTTCCACTGCCGCCACCGCATCGCCGACCTCGCACAGTCCACAGATCTTGATCCCGACGGTCACGTCAGTCCAGAGACAGCAACGAACGCACGGTTTTCACGACATCTTCAGTTTGGATGGGCTTGGTAATGAACGACGTTGCGCCCAGCGCCAAAGCGCGCTGTCGATCGGCATCCGCGCCGGCAGTCGTGATCACAACGATCGGAGTCTTGCAGTGCCGCTCGTCAGCGCGAACCCGAGTGATCAGTTTCATGCCGTCCATGACCGGCATGTTGATGTCGGAGATAATGATATCGAAGGAGCTGCTCTCCAGCTTTCGCAACGCGTCCACGCCATCGTCCGCCTCAACAACGGCCAGGCCTTTGACCCGCGCCAATGCGTAGACCAATAGCTGCCTCATCATCGGCGAATCCTCGACGACTAAACACGATAGCTCCTTCATCTTTTTGCTTACTTCACGGAAGTGACTACTAAAATTCATGGGACAGAGCCGCGTTCCACGAAGCGCTGAATGGAAGCAGTCTACCATCACTAAGAAGCCCTGCTGAATGCTAGCACCCCGCAGCGCCATCGCGGCGCGTTCGGATTTCCTCCGACTGCCGCAGAATCCCACCGTCTCAATCGGCGAATACGGATGTCCCTGGCGCGGGCCCAGGACCGGCCCATCGACCGATGCTGGCCTGGGGCGGACGAGCCTCCAGATCCCTGTTATTCTGTAGGCATGTCATCTCTTGGCCTTCCCGAGCCCTACGCTGCAATCGACAGCCAACTCGATGCCGGCGATCTCGACGCCGCGAAAGCCGCCCTCAGCGCAGCCGACGACGATGAAATCTACGCGATGCTTCAGGTGAAGCTCGCCGTGCTCTACGGCGCCATGCCCCCCGCACAGGCCCTGCAACGACTCGTGGAACTCATGCGCAAGCGCCCGGACATGCCCGGAGCCAATCAGCTGTACAAAGAGATGTCGGCGAACGCCTATAACGGTGGAAGCTCTTCGCTCTCCCATTCGCACCCGCCGCCCAGCGTCAAAGAACGATAAGCGTTCGACGGCCGGGACACCGGTGACAAGTGTCCGCCATCCCGTTAGAAGAGGTGCGCCGTGAGCCCTTCTCCCGCCGCACCCGCGCTGAGCCCCCGCCCGTTCCTATTTGCGCTCGCGCTGATTGCGGGAGCCACGCTCGGTCTGGAGGTTCTCGACACTCGGCTTCTTTCCGTACTCACCTGGTACTCCCTCGCGTTCCTGGTGATCGCGATGGGCTTGTTCGGGCTCACTGCAGGAGCCGTCAGTGTTTACCTCCGACTGGAAGATTTTGAAGAACACAATTTAGGTCGCCAGCTGTCGCGCCACGCGATCTATTTTTCGGCGGCCGTTCCCATCAGCTACGTATTGCTGCTGGTCATTCCTCTTCAGGTCGCCGCCGTAGCGACGACCCTCCCCTTATTCATAATTTTCTCGCTTGCCCTCGCGTTGCCGTTTTACCCCGCCGGCGTGATCGTCGCCGCGGCGCTCACGCGGACTCGCCTCCCAGTAGGTCAGGTCTACGCAGTGGATCTCATCGGTGCCGCGATGGGCGCCCCCATGATTCCATGGCTACTCCGAACCACCGACGGTGGCTCCGCCATCCTGTTGATGGGGACGGTTGCCGCTTTGGCCGCCATCGCCTTTGCCCGAAGTGCCCGCGCCCCCACACGAAAGCCCTGGATAGCTTTCGCACTCAGCGCTGCCCTATTCGCCGGGAACCTCGGCGCCGATCGCGGACTCGTCACCATCTGGGTCAAAGGACAGGCAGAGCAGCGCGAGCACGTCGAGCTAGAACTCTGGAATAGCCACTCTCGAGTTCAGGTTTCAAAACCCGCGGCGCTACCCGCTATGTTCTGGGGCAAAGGGAGCCGGTGCGTAGCTCCGGTAATCATGCAACGCACTCTGGTGATCGACGGTCACGCCGCCACACCGCTTTATCACGCGAGCGCCGACCTGCAGAACCTCCGCTTCCTCGAATGTGATGTCACCAATATGGCCAACTTGCTGCGCCCGGGTGGGGCGGCCGCCATCATCGGTGTCGGTGGATCACGGGATATCCAAGCCGCGCTGTTGGCGCAGCGCGCGCCCGTCTACGGGCTCGAGTTCAATGGACGCCTACTAGAGATCCTGGCGAGCGACATTGGCCAGCCCACGGGAGTCCCCCAACATCCCGACGTGCGATTGGTACACGACGAAGCCCGGAGTTATTTGGCTCAGAGCGAGCAGCGCTTCGCACTACTTCAAGCTTCATTGATCGATACCTGGGCCGCCACCGGAGCCGGCGCTCATGCGCTCGGTGAAAACGGCCTCTACACCCTAGAAGCCTGGCAGCTGTTTCTTGATCGTCTCACCCCCAACGGAGTGTTCACCGTCTCCCGCTGGTCCACCGTGGAAACCGCGCGACTCATCGTGCTGGCGGTAGGCACCTTGCTGGAAAGCGGCGTGGCTCAACCGAGAGATCACATCGCCATCGTGACAGCCGGCTCCGTCACTACGCTGCTGATCTCCAAGTCCGCTTTGGGTTCCGCCGACGAACGCCGAATTCAGCAGATCGCGGCCGACAAGGGGTTTGTGGTGGCGACGCTACCCAGCATGCGCTCCCCGTCCGAGCGCATCGAACGAATCCTCAACGCCCGCTCTTTGGCGGAAGTGAACGCCGCGAGCCTGCTTCCCTTGCTGGATTTCCGCGCCAGCACCGACGACCGACCATTCTTCTTCAACGTGCTGCGCTTGCGTTCGTTTTTCTACGAGCGCCCACCGCAAACTGTGGGCAGCCTGGAAGGCAATCTGCTCGCGACTCGCACCCTCGGCATGGCCTTCCTGGCCTCCTGCCTACTCGTCGTCGGAGCGATCTTGATTCCCTTGTACCGACGATCAAGGCCCCAATCTGCGAGCCGTACGGGGCTGTGGGCGAGCCTGCTCTATTTCTCTATGATCGGCGTGGGATTCATGCTCGCCGAAATCGCGCTACTGCAACGCCTCAGTCTGATCCTCGGGCACCCGAGCTATAGCCTGATCGTCGTGCTCTCAAGCCTGGTTGCCTCAGCCGGTCTCGGTTCACTGTTGAGCGATCGGCTGCCCCTCGACCAACGACCCTGGTGCTACGTCTATCCTCTGCTAATCGCCGCGGCCCTCGCTGTTGTGGCCCTAGCATGGCCGAGCTGGGCCCCGCAGATCGCAAGCCTGCCCATTGCGGTTCGCATCGCCTTTGCTGCCGGTATCATTTCTATGTTGGGCCTGCTGATGGGTATGGCCTTCCCCACGGGCATGCGACTCGTCAGCCATCGACACCCGGACGAGCGCCCCTGGCTCTGGGGGATGAATGGCGTGGGCAGCGTGCTCGCGAGTAGCGTCGCAATCCTGCTGGCGCTGGAATTCGGGCTCACCTTCGTTCTGCTCTGTGCCGCTGGGTGTTACCTCGGTCTACTGCTGCCTATCGCCCGGCTCTCCCGCCCCGATTCCGCCTAAACTCCGCACCGCGTAAATAGAGCATGGCGCCCCCCCTCAACGCACGGAGCCCACAATGGTCGCTACTTTCCGCTGCTCCCAACAGCTCGTCGCAATATTCGGTACTCGCCAAAACGAGCGACCTCCGAGGGGAGCTTTGCTGCCGCTCCGTAAACTTCTCGGTAGACCGCAAAGTCAGGCAGACTCCGACTCGATGGCTCTCGCTCGGCAGTCTGCACTTCCAGATTAGTCGTCAACCGGATCAGTTGGGCGAGGCGACCCTTCGCCAGCGCCACTCGCCCCGTAGCGTGACGGCGCAACCAGTCTCGTACTTGCAATAGAGTTGGCGAGACTAACTCGTGAGAGCGCCGCCGAAGCTGCGGCTCGTTGAGTCCCACCATCGCCGATATTTTTTCATCCCCCGGTGCTCGAATCACACGATCCGCCTGTAGACCGGGCAGAAAGGTCATGACCGTTCGCACGACTCGAGGGACGATCACCAACACACCCGCCAGCAGCAGCCCACGAATCATGGGGCTACCGCGAGTCCACAGCTCCGGCTTGAACACGCTCGCCATCAGTTCACACGCAGGAACGCTCGCCAGCAACACCGCCGGGAACAGCAGCGCCCCCACTCCCGGGGACGGGCTCCAAAGAAACTCGCCTCCGTAGGCCAACAGCAGCAAGCCACACACCGGCAACGCCAAACCCGATATCTTTGGAACTGTCGCGGGCGCCCAACTCCTCGCGAGCATCCCCGCGAAACACAGTGTCCTCAGCCAAGCGCGAGTGGGACCCTCTTGGCTTCTATCAGCGCCCAGCAAGTCCAAGCTGTCCCACGCGAAATCTACCGGCGCGAGACGCACACTCCACAGATCCGCCCGGCCGCCGGCTCCCGTCCCCAACATCATCGCCGTTACAACCGCGAAAGCCAACATCAGTCCCTTAGCTACGGGCCTCAGAGTGACTCCGCTTTTGTTGTGAAGCGGCACCAACACGAGAATCGCGGGCACACAACTGAGCGGGCTAGACAGCAAGGCCACCAGCGCTGCCAATGAAAACGCAACCAACAGGTACCGCCGAGGCCTTCGGGAGTACGCGGCCGCCATCCCGATGAACAGAACAACGGCGAGAGAGGCACGTAGAAACCCCTCGCGACCGACGAACCACAGATGGTGAATCAAGGAGTCGAAGAACCACAGGTGACTCCAAACCGCGGCTGTCCCGAGCGCCGCTCGGAGTCCCAAACCAAACCCCCGAGCGGCGACAAACCCCACACATGGCACAGCCAGGTGCGTGGCCGCCGATAGCCCGTTCAGGGCCCGCCAGCCGCCGACTCCCCACGCATCGCCACAAAAGTACGCCAAGGCGCCGAGCCAGTCGGCCCCCCCGCGAGCTGTGGCCCCGATTGGCGCGCCCGACACCTCTTGCAGCCATTGCCCCAAACCGCCTCGCAGCGACAGAGCGAACTCGCCGAAGGCCGCCTCCAATACCGGTGTCGGCGAAAAATATCCGGGTACAAACACCCAGCACAGCGCGCTGTGCAGCCCGACAATCGCCGCGAACACGATGACGGCTCGTCGGCTCAAGAGGGCTGGCTCATGGGGATCCATATCAGCAGCGCGGTTGCGTAAAGCAGCGCCCCGACGACCAAACTAGCGTTGATGCCTGCGTGAAGCGAACACACAGTAGCCAACACAGAACCCAGAACCGACGTCGCGCTATTGATGCTCCACAACCACGGGATTCGCGCCTCCGCCCGGGTGGCGACGCGCCCCAGCCCGGACGGGTACGGCACACCCAACAGAAGCCCCAGCGGCATCAAGAGCACAGCCACAACTACCGCACGAGTCTCGGGCGTCCAGGCGGCCCCCAATTCGAATAGCGGCGTGAGCCCCCAGGAGAGCCCCAGGCTGTAAGTAACAAGAGCGATGAGTTGCAACGGGAGCAGGTGCCGCGAACCCGTGGCATTGCGCCCCGCCAAAAGACGGCTACCCAAGCCCCCGAACACCAGGAGCACGGCCAGGACCACGGCCAGCGTATAAGTCGGGTTACCCAGAAACAGACTGAACTTCTGTATCCATGGGATCTCCAAAAACATGAAACCAAATCCTAGGCACGCCACGTAGGCCATATCCCAGCCCGGGTGTCCGGCTCCTGCTCGAATCTGAGCTCGCCCCACAATCAGCGGTAACAGCAAGAACACGAGCACCAGCCCCGTTGAGACCACCACGACTTTCGCGAGGATCCCGCCGCCATTGCCGAACAGATGCCCGCCGTCCGAACTCAGCATCATATCGCCTAGGTCGGCGAAGCGATTTTGGTAAAAGAAGAACGGACGGTTATCGTCCACCGCGGACACGTCGATAGGCCAGCTGTCCATCTTGACCCGCAGTGCCGCGGTATCGCTCGCGGTCAAGATCTGCTGCATCCAAGACTGCTCAACATCCCGAGGCGCCAGACTTCGTGCCGGCAGATAGGCGGGAACGAAACGAAGATCGGCGACAGCCCCCGCGAACAAACTCACTTCGGCGTCAGTGAAGCCGTCTGGCTTGATCAGCAAGTCGTGCAGCACGGCTCCGTTGCTATCGATCCAGCCCGTCTGAGCCACCATGACCGAACGGCTCGGGTCGCGTTCTTCACGCAGCAGAGCTGTGCGCGCCACCGCCGTGAGTCGCGCACCGACCGCCAGTCCTTCCAGACTCGCCGTCGACACATTCAAAATTCCGCCCGGCTTCAGCCGACGGAAAAAATCGACAAAAGCGTCCGTAGTGTAAAGGCTGTTTTCCGTAAGAGCGTAGGCGCCAGCTGCCGTCGCTGCCGACGTATCGACCATACTCAGCATCAGCACGTCGTAGTGATCCGTGCTGCGACGGGCGAAGCTTCGCCCGTCTTCCACCACTACAACCACGTCATCCCGGTCGTACAAGCCGGCCGTGAACTCCCGGTACGCGCCGCGCACCACATCGTTCACTATCAGCGGATTGATTTCTACTGCAGTCACCCGCCCGGCGCCCGCCACCAAGGCCGCCAGAACATCCTTCCCTCCTCCTGCACCAATGACGCAGACCTCAGGAGGATCGGGCCGAAGCCGGTAAACCAGGGCACTCAAGTCGTAGAGCGCATAACCCACAGTATCCAAGTTCCCGTCGAACTGCGTGAGCGGTGTCATCGCATTCATATCGATGACCACTGTTTTTTGCTTGGGGAAACGGCCGTCATAGGCAGGACTGAGCCCCCAGCCCCGAAAGCCGACCTCCGGCAGGACAGTCACCATGGAGAAGGAATTCCAACGGTTGAGCTCCGGCTTAATCTTGCGAAGATCCCAACCCTTGGCCACCGTCACCCGGAACCAATGGGTCATCGGATCGACCGCAGCCAACGTCACCGAAAATGCGAAAGCTAGGCCTGCAAATAGTCGCCAGCGTGCCCGCTTCGGACCCGACGCGAAAGCCAGGGCTGCCGTGGCTCCCAACGCTGCGGAGAATAAAAGCGACCGGGGTCCGCCCAGCCAAGAGATCACCGGAACGACAACCAGACACCCCAAGCCGGCCCCGAACAAATCCCATGAGTAGAGCCGGTGAACCGCAGCCGAATAACGGGTCATCACCAGGGCTAGCGCGAAGCCACCCACAAAAAATGGAGCCGCTGTGGTGACAAACAGCAGCACCAATTTCACGGTCAGGCGGGTAAACACGCTGGGCTCGACGTCCCCGAACCAATTGGGCGTTACATGAATGAGTAACAAGCCCACTCCGATAATGCTGAAACACAGACCGACGCTGCTCTGGGCGAGTAGCTGTCCGGTGTCTTCGCGCGGCAACTTGTCCTGGCGCAGATGGACAAACAAGGCGGCCGCACCCGTGCCAAACAGAGCGACGGATATGGCGAAAAATGCGAAGTGATACCAGACCACGACGGAGAAGACCCTCGTCAGGATCACCTCCGTGCTCATCAACGAGGCGCTGAGGAGAAACACCCCCAGGCCCGTCGCGCGAGAGGGCATCACTCGCTCAACTCCGTGCGCGCGGCAACATCGTGCCCCGCTTCCGCCAATCGAGTCCGCAGAGCGGCCAACACCGCGGCGGCATCCGACGGCGCGGTCGCCTGTGCACCGCTGTCCGACGCCAAGATCACTCCGGTCATTTTTGCAGCGGTGCCCATAAAATAGCTCGCCGATTCACGTTTGCCGTCCAAGATCCCACTCGCCGTCATGCGAGCGTTGCTCGAAAACTGCGCGCTGAGCAACACGCCGGTCAAGCGGTCCATCACAATTTCCCCGTGACCCCCGCCATGAAAAGACTCCACCATCGTGTCTTCGTGCGGCAACTGCGGAAACGCCATCGCCTGACGAGGAGCCTCCTGGCGGATACGAAAACGGATGGCGACCTCTTCGTCGTCAATTCGTAGCAAAGACATATCGGCGATCTGCATCGCGTGCACGCCGCCCACCTCAACCTTTTCGGAGAATCGCCATTTGGCGCCCACACCGACTTCCCCGTGCGGCAGCCGCAGGGGGAAACGACGCTGAATCTCAAGACCCACGTCGAACAATTTCTTAATCGCAGGCCCCGGATCGACTCCGGCGACTCTTTCGGTCGTCACCTCAACGATCTCTCCGTCCTCCGCCACCAGTTGTTGCACCGAGCTGCCCTCAAACAATCGGAGCCCCTCATTCCATCGTTTGAGCATCTCCGGCGGCAATACATCGCTCTCGGCGTGCATATCCTCTAATACGGCTCGCTCAGAGATCAGCTGTTCGCGACCCAGCTGCCGCGTCTTGACGACAGGATCCGCCAAGCCATGTAACACCTCGTAGAAGAAGGTCATGTGCGTCGTGGGCGTGTGGATGGCCTGTTGGCCCGCCAAACCGAAAGAGCCATTCGCCTCAATGCGAATTCGGTACTTGAGCCCTGCCCAACGCCCCACCCGCAGGCTGATCCGGGGCTCGAGTCCCCGATCGACGACTCGCACGCTCTTCACCTCCGGCCCCGCCTTCTCGCCCTCGGTGTTGGGCTCTGTGCGCCCGCAGCTCGAGTGACAGCCGCCGCCGAACAGAAGGCTCAGCGACAGTCCGAGAGCGAAGCCGTAGCGTTTCGACGGTCCCTGGCTGCAGTACGAAGCCACCACGTTCCTAGGCGTCGCCGCGGATGCCTTGAGCACTGAGCCATTGCCTCAGTGGATCACTCATGACCCGGGGCGCGCTCATGAGCTGGCTAAGATTCGCGGCGCCCACAAGCAGCATCGCCATCTTCAGCTCCAGCTCCACTTGTTGGAAAAAGGTTCTTGCGCCGCTTCGCCCACCTTCTTCGAAGGCAATGAGAACGGGGCGTGCCATGCCCACCACTGTCGCGCCCAAGGCGATGGCCTTCGCCGCTTCCAAACCATCGCTCATGCCGCCGGTAGCAAACACCGTGCGAAAATGTTTTGCGGTCACCGCGACACTGGCGGCCGTCGGTACACCCCAATCCCAGAAGCGCTCACCCAAGGGGCGACGTCCCGGCTCCGCGCGATGGGTCTCCACCGCCACCCACGAGGTGCCGCCCGCCCCGGATACATCCACATGGCGCACGCCGCTTGCCACCAATCGCTGAGCCACTGAACGAGACAGTCCGCAACCCGTCTCCTTCGCCACCACCGGTACGCTCAGTTCGTTCGTCAGCCGACGAAAGGTCTCTTCGATACCTCGAAAATCCCGATCTCCATCGCTCTGCACCAGCTCCATCGCGGGGTTGAGGTGAACGCAAAGAGCATCGGCACCGATCTGCCCGACTAGCTCCTCGAGCTCGGGGGTTCCGCAGTCCCGTGCCTGAACGGCTCCGATATTGCCCAGAATGAGAGTGTTGGGAGCGCCGGCTCGCACCTGAAAAGTCTTCGCCAGTTCGGTTTTTTTCATCATCGCCCGTTGGCTGCCGAGGCCAAAGGCATAGCCGCACTCCTCGGCCAAGGCGGACAGCTCTGCGTTGATGTTCGCCGCTCGCTCCGTGCCCCCAGTCATGCCCGCGATGCAAAGCGGCGCTCGCAGCCGCTTTCCCAACACCGTGACCGACGTATCCAAGCTATCGAAATCGAGTTCCGGCAGCGCGTTGTGAATGAGTTCGACACATTCGAAAAGGTTCGTCTTGCGACGAAAGCCGACGTCAGCGGTAGCCGCCAGCTCCAAGTGGTCGGCTTTTCTCGAGCGGATATCACCCATAACCACCGCAATCCGCCTTGATTCTCCTCCGATTGCAAGCCTGGAGGGATGAATCGCCGATTTCTCACAAATTCCAGCAGATTTTGCCCCACGGGGTGGGTGACACCGCGTGAGAGTCGTTTGACAGTTCCAATCGAGGACCCTAACGTGGCTGAAAATGCCAACGAAGATAGGCACTTCCAAGGCCGCCCGCCGGCCCAAGAAACGGAAAGTCAGCCCCACCACATCCAGTTCACGCTCGAGCCAGCTCAGCGCGAAAGCCCCTGCTCGAAAGCCGCGCTCCAAGCTCACGAAGAAGCGATCCAAAGCGCCTCAACGAGTCGCCGCCAAAGCCCTGGCGCTCGATCCCTTCGCGGCACTGCTCACCAGTGTCAAACCGGATATCGATGCGCGTCTCGCCGGCTTCCTCGACGCCAAGATGGACGAGATCCGTCCCCATGGCCCCCGCGTTCAAGAGATGCTCCGGGAGGCCCGTGACCTTTGCCTTCGAGGTGGCAAGCGCCTGAGACCCGCTCTGGTCATCGCCGGGTTCCAATCCGCCCAGCCCCGAGCGGACTGGGACGCGGCGCTCGACGCGGGCGTCGCCATCGAACTTCTGCACGCCTATTTTCTCATCCACGACGATTGGATGGATCAAGACGCCACCCGGCGAGGGGCACCCTCTGTTCACACGTCGTTGAGCGCGCGCTACCGGTCGGTCCACATCGGCAGTTCGTCGGCGATTCTGGCGGGTGACTATATCGCCGCCCTCGCGACGGAAGCGCTCTCCCGCGTGGACATCGCGGCCGCGCGAATGCCCAGGGTATTTACGTGTTTCGCTCGGATGCAGGCCGACGCCGTCGCCGGGCAACAACTAGATCTGTTGGGTACCAGCGACGCAGAACGGACCTATCGACTAAAAACCGGTAGCTACACCGTACGAGGTCCCCTCGTGCTGGGCGCATTGTTGGCCGGAGCGAAGCCGTCGGTCATCGAGGCGCTAGAACGATACTCATTGCCCGTCGGAGTCGCCTTCCAGATGCGGGACGATCTATTGAGCGCTTTTGGCGACCCGAAAGATACCGGTAAACCATTCGCCAATGACATCCGAAGCGGCAAACGCACCGCCCTGGTGGCCCACACGCTACGACGCGCCAAAGCCTCGGACAAAAAGGCCTTCAGTGCCGCCTTCGGTAACGCAAAGGCGACGAAGAAGCAGCTCGTTCGAGCCGTGCATATCCTCGAGAGTTCCGGCGCACGCGCCGCGGTAGAGCGACGAATTCAAACGCTGGTCAACGAGACTCTCGCGGAAATCTCTCAATCCAAGCTCCCCCCCGCGACGCGCCAAATGCTCACCGGCGCAGCTCACTTGTTGACCGAGCGCCGACGATAAATCGGGACACCGGTGGCTTCAGCATTCGGCAAGTTGATCCTACTCGGCGAACACGCCGTTGTGCACGGCTGTCCCGCCCTGGTGGCGGGACTCCAACGTGGGGCCACAGCCTCTGCCACCGCCGACGAGGGACAACGCCTACAACTCGGTGACCGGAGCTGTCACCGCGGCGACGGCTCCGATCTCGGACAAGCCTACGATTCGCTGCTCACCTCCATGGGCCGTTCAGGTATCTCCGTCGAAGTCAGTCCCGAGCTCCCCCTCGGTGTCGGACTGGGCGGCTCGGCTGCCATCTCAGTCGCCATCGCCCGGGCCTTGCTCGAACTCGACGCCTCGCCGCCCGAGGAGCCACGCACCGCCCAGGACTCCCAGCAAGTGTTCGAAGCTTCCATGGCGTGGGAACGCATATTCCACGGCGATCCCTCCGGGGTGGACAGCGCCGCCGCGACCTTCGGCGGTTGCCTGCGATATGTGCGCGGAGAATCTCCCGAATCGGTAAAAAACGCCGTCCCCCTGGTGATCGCTGTCGCCGTGGCGGGGCCGGCAGCAGAAACCAAAACCATGGTGGAGCAGGTCGCCAAGTTGAAGAGCCAATCCCCCGACAAGTTCCAGAAAACCCTCGAAGCGATCCACGCGCTGGTGGACAACGCTCAACTCGCGCTCCAGGCTGGCGATCTGTCCGGACTGGGGCAATTGTTGAATTACAATCAGATGTTGCTCGCCGGGTGGCTACTGTCGACTCCGGAAATCGAACACGCCGTTGCCCTCGCTCGAGACGCCGGGGCCCTCGGCGCAAAACTTACGGGGGCCGGCGGTGGCGGCTGTGTGTTAGCTCTAGCCGGGGACCGAGCCGACGCCATCATGAACAGCTGGAAAAACGAAGGCTTGGAGTGTTTCCTCAGCAAGGTCCCAGCCTCCATCGGCGCCACCACCCCCGGAGGGATCTCAGCATGAGTCAAGCCATTGCCATCGCCCACTCCAATATCGCTCTCGCCAAATACTGGGGCAAGGCGAATGTTGAGCAAAACCTCACGGCGGTTCCCAGCCTCTCGATGACGCTGGACGCGCTGTCCACGCGTACCGAAGTGTATTTCGATCCAGCCCTCTCGGAAGACGAATTGCAGCTCGACGGCAAACAGCAGAGCGGAAGGACCAAGCTGCGAGTCTCTCAGCTTCTCGACCGCATCCGAGCCAAGGCAGACACGGTCTGCCGCGCCCGGGTGATATCCAGCAATAACTTCCCCACCGCAGCCGGTCTCGCCTCCAGCGCATCCGGCTTCGCTGCGCTAGCAATGGCCGCCAGCAGTGCTGCCGGCCTGCGCCTGAGCAGCGCAGAAATCAGCTCACTGTCGAGGGCATCCAGCGCATCAGCCGCGCGCTCTGTCTTCGGCGCCTATGTCGCCCTCAATGCGCGGGCCCTCAGCGCCGAACCGGTTCTCAATCCTGATGAATTTCCGCTTGCCATGCTGGTGGCAGTCACGGCAAAAGGTCCAAAAAAGGTCGGTTCTACCGAGGGCATGACCCGCACTGCGCAGACCAGCCCATATTACCAAGCCTGGCTCGACCGTGCTCCGGCTGTCTACGATCGCATCCGAGTGGCTCTGCTCGAAAAACAATTCGAAGCGCTCGGCGAAGCGGTGGAAGAAAGCGCCATGATGATGCACGCCAGCATGCTCGCTGCCAAGCCGGCGATCCGATACTTTCGAGACGTCACCATCGCCGCCATGCAAAGGGTCGAGGACCTGAGAGATCAAGGCATCCCCGCCTACTACACGATGGATGCCGGCCCCCACGTCAAGGTGCTCACTCTGCCGGAACACGCAGAAGTGGTGGAACGGGAGCTGCGGAGCGTAGCCCAGATCCAAGACGTCATTTCCTGCCGGCCGGGTCCCGCGGCGTACCTCATTGGCGACGCAAAAGTCAGCGAGGCAAAATGATCGTACGCGCGCCGGGCAAGGTCGTGCTTTCGGGCGCGTACTCTGTACTAGAAGGCGCGCCCGCCATTGTGAGTGCCGTAGATCGCGGGGTCATCGCCGATGGTTCACGTCCGGCCGACTTCCTCACCCCTGAAGTCGCCGCTTCCCTAAATGGCCATGAGGCTCCCTGGTTCGACGCGGACGAACTACGGGGAGGGACGCAAAAGCTAGGGCTCGGATCGAGCGCGGCGATCCTCGTCGCATCCTTGGCGGCTCGTCTGCCCGGCATTGCCATCAGCGAGGCACAGCGCTCAGAAATTATTCGTACCGCCCTCGTCGGCCACGCCAGGGCTCAAGGTGGCGGCAGTGGCATTGATGTCATGTGCAGCGCCATCGGCGGAACCATTATCGCTTGGCATCGCGACCAGCAGCGCATTCCTGAAGCCACCCAATTGCCGGGGGAAATTTATTTTCAATTTTTCAGCGCCGGACTCAGCGCCTCCACCGCCAAGTTGCTGGCTTCCGTCAGGGCTCTGAAACAATCTGACCCGAATCGATACGAAAACCACATCGGTACGCTACGGCACGCAGCCGAGCGTGCCGCCACGGCCACTCGTGAGTCGGATGCGGATGCCCTGATTGCAGCTCTTCGAGAACAGGGCGACCAGCTCGCGGCCCTCGGAAAAGATGCGAACGCGCCCATCGTCACGCCAGAACTAGAACGCTTGCGGGAGGCGTTTACCAGCCATGGCGCAATATATCCGGCCGGGGCAGGAGGCGGAGACATCTGGTTGCACGCCGACCGAGTCGCCCCAAGCCAAGAATTCTTCGACACAGCGAGAACTCTGGGACAAACCCCTGTCGCGCTTAGGCTCGGCGCCCCTGGCCTCAGCATCACAGAAAGCGCTGAGGAGTAGCGTACTTAGGCCGCCTTCACCGATTCGGGGGAGAAAGCTAAGCGCGAGCTCGGCCGAGGCGGTAGAAGACGCCATGTCCAAGGGCTCACGCATACCCGGCTTCTACAAGCTCGGCCTCGACGAACGTCGACAGCAAGTCGCGGAGCATTCCGATCTCACAGTCGACGAACTGGATATTGCATTGCGATCCGGTGGCATCGATCCCCAAGTTGCCGACAAGGTGGTGGAGAACGTACTAGGAGTGTACAGCCTGCCCTTTGGTGTGGCGCTGAACTTCACCATCAACGGGACCGATCGCCTCGTACCGATGGTGGTGGAGGAGCCCAGCGTGATCGCGGCGGCATCCAACGCCGCCCGCATGATCCGTAGCGCCGGTGGCTTCAGCGCGGAACTCTTGGACGATCTGATGACCACCCAGATCCAACTCTTCGACGTGCCTGACAACGAACTAGCAGTCAGCGCTCTCACCGAAGCGTTCCCGGAACTGCTCGAGCTCGGACGCCAGGCAGTGCCCAACTTGGTCAAGCGCGGCGGCGGCCCCCGACGAGCCGAAGTTCGTGACCTGGGCGAGGGTTGTGTCGTCGTTCACATGCACGTTCACTGTCTCGACGCCATGGGAGCAAACCTCGTCAACACCATCGCTGAGGCCATCGGGCCTCGCACCGCCGAGCTGGCAAAGGGGACGCTCGGCCTTCGTATCCTCACCAATCTCTGCGATCAACGTAGGGTCCGGGTGCGTGCGCGCATCCAAGCCGGCGACTTGAGCCGCGAACGCCCGAAAACCGACGACGCCTCCTCCTGGGCCCCGGTCGGCGACGACGGCAATGCGATCATCGACGCCATCTCGCAGGCCTCCCGCTTCGCCGAGCTCGACACCTACCGGGCTGCGACCCACAACAAGGGCATCATGAACGGCGTCGACTCGGTCGTGATGGCGACCGGTAACGACTATCGAGCTGTCGAAGCCGGTGCCCACGCCTACGCCGCTCGCAGCGGTCAGTATTCACCACTCGCTACCTGGAAACGCGAAGGGCACGACCTGGTAGGTGAACTCGAAATGCCGCTGGCCGTCGGCGTCGTGGGAGGAACTTTGCGAGTGCATCCCAGCGCGCGCCTCGCCCTTCGCATTGCTAAAATCGACAGCGCAGCCGAACTCGCCATGACCGCAGCTTGCGCGGGACTCGCCAGCAACTTGGCCGCCATCCGCGCACTAGCCACGGAAGGAATCCAACGCGGTCATATGTCGCTGCATGCCCGATCGGTAGCCATCGCGGCCGGCGCTACGGGTAACGACGTCGAGCGTGTAGCCGCCGCGATTGCCGCTACAGGCTCTGTCAGTCTCGAAGCCGCGAAACGCAGCCTCTCCGAAAAGTAGACCTCGAGGTTGGCTGAAACCTAGGACAGCCTCAGACACTCGTTTTGGGATCTCTCGTCGTCTGCGACGAGCCGTGCGAAGGCACGAACTACGAGCAGATCCGTCGGCATGACATCCCCCGCCCGTCCGTCGGGATCAGCGTCCAAGAATTCGAGCCGCAGGCCATCGTCCGGGCCCCGGAAAATACGAGCGCCGGGCAAACTGAGCAGGCGCTCGTGTCGCCCCGGAGGCCCCGGCACCAGGCTCAGCAAGTGCACGTAGGGCGCACAGCCGGACACACGCGAGGAGTACAGAAACACTCGGGAGGCGCGCAAACTCAAGCAGACGCTTGAAATCCAAGGGCCGGTCAGCGACATGGCGTTGGGTAATTGATCCCCCACCAACACGCACTGGCCCGTGCCTACTTCAAACTCACAGGCACGGGCCAGTGCCGTCTGCCGGAGTCCGAGCACCAAATCCGTTGCCGCCGCCGCCGCCCAACTATCGAAGCGTGCAGATTCTTCGCGGCGCTCGGCCCGGCGGACCCGTGCGGAGAGCCTCCGGCTTTCGCACGAGACAAAATCGTCCATCATCTGAAGAAACGGCGGCCGAATAGGGAGCATCAGCTTTTTCTACGGGCACCCGGCCACATCTCTTCCCTTTGGATTTTCGCGTGCGCCCCCGAAGTCGAGCTAAGCTGGAGATCATGCGAGCGGTCCACGCGATTCCCCTATTGCTCTTGCTCGGGACAGGGGCATGCAGTGGACCCGTCACGCGGGTGGCCAAGGGGCGCACCCAGGTGGGGCGCTACGTGGACACGCGAGCCTACGGCGCTTACTCCCGCGGCGCCTACTTGGAAGCAATTGGGGATGTTCCCGGGGCGATCGACCAATACCGGGCAGCCCTTCAGTACGACTCCAGCAGTCCCGAGCTGTGGAGCCGCCTCGGCGCTCTGACCTGCCAGAGCGACCGCGACTTGGCCACCACCAACTTTCGGGCAGCTGCCGCGGTCAACCGCGGCTACGCGCCGCTTTGGTACGAGGTCGCCAAATGCGAACTGAATCACGACCACCTCACCGCGGCATCCCGCGCTGCGAGACAAGCCGTTCGGCTCGATCCGGACCCCGCGAGTTACACCGTGTTAGTCGCGAAAATATTGACGAAACAAGGGCGAAAATGTTCCGCGGGGCGCTGGCTTCGCGCACTGACGCTGCGCCAACCTCTGTCCGCGCTCGCCTGGCGCAGTCTCTACGAATTCGCGCAACAACAGGACGATGCTGATTGGCGGGACGAGGCCTATCGGCATCTATCGCTACTCAACCCCAGCTTTTCAGTCCCGCCGGGAGCCCAACCCCGGGCTCTCAACGCCCTCTTGCTCATCGATGATTTAGCCGGAGCAAGAAAACTCGCCACTCAAAAACAGCTCTCCCCGGGGAAGCTCGCGCTGTATGCACTCGACCTCGGGAAGACAGCCCTCGCACGCGAACAAGCCCAATGGGTACTGCTCGCAAAACCCATGGACCTCGATGCGCGGATCGCGTTGTTGATCGTCCAGGACTTGACGATGGATCCCATAGCCTTCCGCCAGGCCCTCAACAGTTTCCCCAAGTCATCGGGGGAACTCAGCCCATTGGCGCGCCAGCTCATGAGTGAGCTTCTCGAACGGCGTCACTCAGCGGCAGCTGCCAACACTTGGCTCGACGCCGCTCCCACATCGGTAGAAGCCGCGCCCTAGGGCTTCGCTCTGTAAAAAACTCAGCGCCGTCAAACTCAGCGCTGTCGAAAGCGCCGTCCCTCGGTGTCTTGGTGCTCCCTCCACTTCGATTCTTCGAAGGCAAGACTGAAACTGATCTCCGAGTTGGCTCCCGCCTTCACCGTCACGGTCTGCTGAACACTTTGTCCGGTCACCGGCAAATACGCCGACACCGTCAGCTCGCCCGGCGGCAGCTCCCCAATGTCAAAGCGCCCATCGAGCCCCGTCACGTCAAAGGTAGCATAACGAAGCACCACAACGTCGGCGTAGATGTAACTGTGGGTGTTGTCGATTAGGCCGAAGCTACCCGGGCGGGGCAAGAGCAATTCGATAGCTTTACCTCGAGGAAGCGCCACCAGAAGTGCTGGCGAGGAGACGCCGATCAATTGAGGAATATAAGAGTCCTTGCCTGCACTTTGCACCGACAACACTTGACCGAAGGTCATGCCAATAGTTCGACTCTGATAGGCACAGTCGGCGGGCCGCAGGTGAACAGTGTCGCTCTTGACCGGGATGTAGCCTTTGAACTTGGTGACAGCGACGAGGACGTCACCCAGCGTTCGGCCTTCGCCTTCCCGAAACAGCCGACCGTACATCGAGCGCGCGCCTTCGCAGCGTCCCTTAGGGATCTTGGCCAATACCTTATCCAACGTGGGCGGCGCATCCCCGGACATGGTCACCACGCCAGATACAGTACCGGTCGGGCCCGAGTAGGACGCCGTTCCCTTGGGATTCAAAACCTTGAGGGCCTGTTCTTGGGTCGCCGCTTTGGCCTTTGCCAAAGCCGCCGCTGCGGTTGCCGTCGCCGTCGACTCTTTCGGAGCGACGGCTTGTACCGAGGCGACAGGTGTCGGGAACTTATCGGCGCCCACCGGGGCTCCGCTATCACAGGCGCTCAACCAGGCTATAGCGGCGATGCAACGCCAGGGCTTGCCCGCCATCAGGCCCACTGCCAGCGCTCGCTGGGTGCGGGTATTCACCAACTGGGCACTTTTCGCGTCCGGCCTGGATAAGCTCATCTCACCGCTTTAGCAAACCTACGCCCGCGCGGGCAGCCACCACCTCCCAATGTTCGCCCGCCCGAGAGGCGCCTGCTACAGATGACACATGTCCTGGTGGAGAATGCTGCTCGTGCTTCCCCTTCTCGGTTGCGACCAGTTCCGAGAGAAGCGCGACCCCGGCGGGGATTTATCCGCTAGTGGTACCTCGCTTTCTGGCCGCCCGGAGCCTGTGTCTGGCACTTCCGGCACAGGGCAACCCCATGAGCTAGGGCAGCTGGCGCGTACCGCCCATTTTTCGATGAGTGTCCGGGAGGTGAAGGACTGTCCCCTCACCGGAGTGCACGCTCCGCCTAAAGGCCGAGTGATCACCGGGGTGCTGGTGGAACTGAGCAATCTGGGCTCCGCAGCACTTCCCGCCAACCCTTACTACGCCAAGTTGACGGCCGAGGGCGGGCGCTCCTATTCCGCTTTCCTCACCGGGTGTCAGCCCGCGTTGCAGGGCGAGCTTGTGCCACCGGGCGGAAAAACTCGAGGGTGGTTCAGCTTTCAAGTGCCCTTGAGCACGCATCGACTCCAGCTAAAATTTAGCCCCCCAATCCTAAAAGCAAAAACCGAAACCCTGCGGTTCGCTCTCAAGCGATAGACACAGCAGACGGCTGACGAACAAACAGGCTTCGTCTGAAGACACGCGACGGCCCACTCGGGGCACGGCTCGCCCCTGACTCACGGCTCCAGGGAGTGACGCTCGACCTAGGAAGGAGGGGCGCCCGAGCAAGGAGGGCCTCAGCTAAGACAGCGCTGCGGCCGCTACCGCCGCCATCTCGAGCAGTGCCCCCGGCAGTACGCCGATGGCGACCACTAGGGCTGCGGCGATGATCAGCGCGGAGACCACCATCGAAGAGCGCATGGGAATCGCGATCGGCGCTCCCGGAATCGGCTCGCGCATGTACATGAACACCAATACTTTCATGTAGTAGTAGGCGCCAACGATGCTGTTGAGCAGACCGATGATGGCCAAGGAATAGAGCTCCGCGTCGATGGTCGCTCGGAAGACATAGAGCTTGCCGAAGAAGCCAGCCGTGGGCGGCATGCCCGCCAGCGAGATAACGAAAAGCGCGAAGGCCGCTGCCGCTGCCGGGTGGCGGCGTCCGATGCCCGCGAGATCGGCATAGCTGACGGCTTCTTTGCCGCGACTGCCGCAGAGGATCAGCGCGCCAAAAGCGCCGATGGTCGAGATGCAGTAACCGGCTAGATAGAACATCACGCTGGCGGAGGCTTCTTCCGGGAGTCGCATGGCCGCGCAGACACCCATGAGCAGGTAGCCGGCGTGAGAGATCGAGGAGTAGGCAAGCATGCGCTTCACCGACGACTGACGGCCGGCGATCACATTAGCGATGGTCATCGAGAGGACGGACAAACACGCCATCACCGGCGGCCAACCAGCGCCCCAGCTCATGAGACGTGGGTCGCCGAAGGCGATGAGTAGGATCCGAAGCAGCACCGCGAAGGCCGCAGTCTTCACGGCCGCTGCCATGAAGCTAGTGGTCGGAGTCGGCGCGCCTTCGTAGGCGTCAGGTGCCCACATGTGGAAAGGTACGGCGCTGATTTTGAAGGCCATACCGATGAGCATGAGCAGCATGCCCACGATGACCATGGCAGTTTCTCCGCTGGCTTCCCCACCGAGCCCACCGACGAAGGCTCCGATGCCCGCCAAATCCGTGTGACCGGTGGCGGCGTAGAGCAGAGCGGCTCCAAACATCATGATGGCTGCCGCAAAGCTGCCAAGCAGGAAGTACTTGAGCGCGGCTTCTCCAGCGCGGGGGCTCGAGCGTCGAAGGCCGATCATGCAGTAGACGCCGAGAGACATCGTCTCCAGGGCAACGAACACGGTGAGCAAGTCACCGGCGAAGCCAAGGGCGATAGCGCCCACAGTCGAAAACACCACCAGCGTGAAGAACTCACCGCGGTCGATCTTGTGCTCTTCCAGGTAGCCGCCGCCCAACAGGGTGCAGAGGCCGCCCGAAATACACAGGATGAAGCTAAAAAAGAGCGAGTAGCGGTCAACCTGCAGCCAGGGCGACACGAGCTCTACGCCGAGAGTCGCCGGATCCGCGAGCCAAACGCCCATGGATGATGCGGCACCTGAAAACAGGATCACCGTCGCCAAAAGGCCCAGCTCTTCCGAGCGGCCCGCCCCAGCATCAACGACAACTGCGCCGTCGGGGCTCATGCCAGTGTTGTTTGCCGGCTTGCCGAGGGCTTCAGCCAACATCAAAAGTAGGCCACCGAATCCAACGGTCAGCAGCGGGGACAGAGCGATGAAGAGATCAATCATTTGTCGGCTCCTGCGTTGAGGGCAACGGCAACGTCAGCCACCTGTGGTGGGCTCGGATGCCCCGCCTCCCAGGGTCCGCCCCGCTTGGGTCGCAACTTGGCGGTGGTCGCGCCGGCGTGCGCCTCGTAAGCGATACGTCCTTCAGCGAGGTGACGCACGGTGGCGCCGACCGAATCGTTCATCCGGCTGAGCAGGATGTTCGGGAATAAACCGAAGACGAAGATTAGCGCGACGAGAGGGGCCACAGCCACCAGTTCGCGGCTGTTGATATCCGTGAGCTTCTCGTTCTTGGGATTGTTCAGCGGTCCGAAGAAGACTCGCTGAACCATCGACAGCATGTAGAGCGCGGCCAAGATGACGCCAAAGGAGGCGCCGACCGCCGCGGGGGTCGCGTGGCGGCCTAGGCTATCGGAAACCATCGTGCCCATGATGACCATGAACTCACCGACGAAGCCGTTGGTACCGGGCACGCCGACGCTGGCCATCGTGACCAGAACGAACAATGCCGTGTAGACAGGCATCACCTTGGCGAGACCACCGAAGTCAGCAATCTGACGGGTGTGGCGCCGGTCGTAGATAACGCCGACTAGAAGGAACAGCGCTCCGGTCGAGATGCCGTGGTTGATCATCTGCACGATCGCGCCGGAAACTCCCGCGTGGGTTCCAGAGAACAAGCCGAGCATCACAAAGCCCAGGTGGGCGACCGATGAGTACGCCACGAGACGTTTAATATCGCTCTGTTTCCACGCACACAGCGCGCCGTAGAAAATACCGCCCGCCACTGCAACGCCCGCCAAAGTGGCGCTCGCTTCCCAGGCCGGGCCCTCGAACATGCCCATGCAAAAGCGGATGTAACCGTAGGTGCCCAATTTAAGCAGCACAGCGGCCAGAATGATGGAGCCTCCCGTCGGGGCCTGAACATGCGCGTCCGGCAGCCACGTGTGGAAGGGGAACATGGGCACTTTGATCAGGAACGCCAAGGCGAATCCAGCGAAGCACCAGAAGGCAGCGTCCTCGGGCAGGACTAGGCGTTTGAGCGCGAGGTAGTCGAAGGTCCAGTAGCCCTCGATAGAGTGGAAGACCCACGCCATGTACAGGATAGCCGCGAGCATCATCATGCTGCCGGCCATTGTGTAGAGGAAGAACTTGTAGGACGCCTTGATCTTCTCGACGCCGCCCCAGATTCCGATGATCAAGATCATCGGAACGAGCATCAGCTCCCAGAAGACGAAGAAGAGGAACAGATCGAGGGAGACGAAAGCCCCCATCATAGCTCCGTGCAGCATCAAAAACGCGAAGCACAGCTCCTTGGTGCGTTTCTTGATGGAGCCGAAACTGACATGCAGCGCGATGGGCGTGCTCAACGTCGAGAGCAGAACGAGCCAGACCGAGATGCCGTCAATGGCGACGTGGTAGCGAATGCCCAGGCTCGGGACCCACTCGGTCACGTACTGGAAATGCCAGCCTTCGCTCATGGGCACGCCCAACAGAGCCAGGCTCGCCAGGAAGTCTACGCCCAGCACCACCATCGTGAATTGCTTGAGCAGCTTCGGGCTTTGGCGAGGCAGGAAAACCACCGCGATGGCCGCAATCAGCGGCAAGAACACGATGAGATTAAGCAGGTGGCCCCACTCTTCCGGTCGTGTCTCGGCGACCTCAACAGCTTTGTCGGGCCAAAGACCGAGCACGAAGGCGACACTCAAAGCCGCAACCGAACCCACTGCAAAGCGCTCGAACCACTCTTTGCGCCAGGGCATTAGGTAGCCCACGACGAATGCGATCAAGTAAGGAATCATTTCGATTCCTGCGTCCCGGAGCGCGTTCATCGCTGCCTCCCTTCGATGTCAGCCAATTGTCCGGTGGCGCGGCCTTGTACCCCTGCCGTCTCGGTTTCGTCAGCTGACGGATCTGGCCGCGTGAGCGGAATGGTCACTGTTCGGATCAAGCCGAACGCGTTTCGCACCTTGAGCCCGACCTCGACGGTTTTGCCCGTGTTCAGTCGGATGTTCGCGGTGTTCTTGTCGGCGAAGTCGTCTTCGGCGAATTCGCCGTCTCCATCGAGGTCCCAGCTGTACTGGTAGCCGAGCCCAGGAGACGCGACCAATTCGTACTGGCCGTTGGAGAGGTCGCCATTTAACTGAACCCGAGCGTGGGGCAGCAGGAAGAAGCCGGCGAATGCCACGGAGCCGATGACCATGGCAGCGGCGTAGGCTTGGACCCGGCCGACCTGGAATAGGCGAAGTACCGAGCCGGCTCCGGCTACTACTCCCGCGCTGGCGCGGGCGATGATGCCGTCCACGACCCATTTGTCGAGGAAGATGCTGACTTCGGCGAGAGTTTCGAGGGTCGCGACGAAGAGTTCGTCGTACAGCTCGTCAATACGCCACTTGTCGTAAATGAGTTCGTGCAGGGCGGGGACCTTTTCGGCCAGCTCGCGGGCGGGATCGCCACCCCTCATTACGTAGACGAAGTAAGCGCCGCCAAGCCCGGCGAATGTCGCCGCACTCGCGATATACGGCACCATGCTGCCGGCCTCTGCGTCCGTAACAACGTTTCCGAGCGCATTGGCGAATACCGGGTCCAACCAATGATCGAGCCAATGGGTGCCCAAATCATGCGCGCTGAGCAAGCCGCTAACCGCAGCCAACGCTGCCAGGACGAGCAACGGCGCCGTCATAGCGTTGGGTGACTCGTGAGGAGCCGGACCGTCGATAGGCTCGTCGCCGTCACCATGATCGTCGTGGTGGTCGTGCCCCTCAGGCTCTTTCCAACCGGCGACGATACTCCAACCCTTGAAGTCGCCTTCGAAGATCATGATGTACAGACGGGCCATGTAGAACGCCGTCATCACAGCGCCGATGAGACCCATGCCAAACAGCACGGATCCCGCCCATTCAGGCCATACGAAGGCGTCGTGAACGCCTCCCGACGAACTAACGGTGTTCGTTAGCGCGCCGATGAGAATGGCGTCCTTGGAGAAAAACCCGCTGAGGGGGAAGACGCCTGCGATGGCCAGGCACGACACAAAGAATGTCACGCAGGTCACCGGCATGTACGCCCGCAGCCCGCCCATATTCCGCCCGTCCTGAGACGAATCCGTATCGTGAATTCGCGAGTGCATCGTGTGAATCACCGAACCGGCGCCGAGGAAGAGGCAGGCCTTGAAGAAGGCATGAGTCAGCACGTGGAAGAAGCCGGCAGTGAAAGCGCCTACGCCGACACCCAAGAACATGTAACCCAGCTGACTCACGGTGGAGTAAGCGAGCACCTTCTTGATGTCGTTCTGCACGAAGGCGATGGTCGCCGCGAATACCGCGGTAAGCGCTCCGGTCATTGCGATGGTGAACATCGTGGCCGGGCTGAGCACGAACAGGAAGCTGAGGCGACAGACCAAGTACACGCCGGCGGTGACCATGGTGGCCGCGTGGATGAGGGCGGAAACCGGAGTCGGGCCGGCCATGGCGTCTGGCAACCAAACGTAGAGCGGCAGCTGGGCGCTCTTACCGGCGCAGCCCAAAAAGAGACACAGGCCGATCAGGGTAGCGATGGTGGGCTCGTTGAGCAGCAACCAATCAGGCAAAAAGCTAAAGGCGAGAACTTCCGGCATCTGCCAGACCTTGAGGATCTGGTTGGGCAGGTTGCCGCTGTTGGCTTCGATGCCCTCCCAGCTCAGGGAGCCGGTGTAACGGAGCAGCAGCGCCATGGCGACCAGCAGACCGAAGTCGCCGATGCGGTTGACCAAGAAGGCCTTCTTGCCGGCGGCAGCGTTGGCGTCGTCCTGAAACCAGAAACCGATGAGCAAGTAGCTGCAGAGGCCCACGCCTTCCCAACCGACAAACAAGACCGGCAGGCTGTCGCCGAGGATCAGTACGAGCATCGAGAAGATGAACAGGTTCAGGTACGAAAAGAAACGGTGATAGCCGGGGTCGTCCGCCATGTAGGAGGTCGAGTAGACGTGGATCAAGAAACCGACGCCGGTCACCACGAGGGCCATGATGCCGCTCAAACCATCCACAGAAAAAGCGACACTCAGGGTGGTCTCCCCTCCGGTCCAGGCCAAGTCCAGCCAGTCCCAGGCGTGCCAATAGAGGCGTGCGCCCTGTTCAACATGGTCGGCGCTGCCGGCGCCCGCTGCGTGCTGTACCGCGCGGATGTCGAGCAGTTTGGAGAAGGTCGCGACGGATGCCAAAAACGGCACGCCGATAGCACTCAAGGCCATCAAGGTGACGGCTTCTTTGCCTAATCGCTTGCCGAAGACGCCGTTGACGAAGGCACCGATGAGCGGGAAGCTCAGGATGACCGCCAGAAGCGTAAAGTCGTTAGTCGGAAAGATATCCATATCGATTATTCAGGACTGCCGCTCAGTGGCGCAGCGAGTCCGCCTCATCGGACTGAACAGTGCCGCGGATGCGGAAGTAAGAAAGCACAATGGCCAAACCGACAGCCGCTTCAGCTGCGGCGACGGCGATAACAAAGAAGGCAAATACCTGACCGGTCATGTTGCCGGCGTGGACTCGGTTGTACGAAACGAGCAGCAGATTGACCGCATTGAGCATCAGCTCGATGCTCATCAACTGAATCAATACGTTGCGACGCATGAGGAACCCCATGGCCCCCAGCGTAAAGATGGCGCCCGAGAGCGCGAGGTAGTGTTCGACTACTGATCCGGGGAGCATCAGACACTCTCCTTGGGCTCGGGCTGGCTCACGTTGTCGCGCTCCATGACGGGTCCGACGTAGAAGTCCTGAGGGTTCTTGATGACTCGCTGATTGGGCTTTTGCCCCTGACGGCCTCGACCGACGGCGATGGCGCCGACGACAGCAACGATAAGCAGCGCCGTGGTCAGCTCGAAGGGAACCAGAGTGTTCTGAAACATCTCCGTGCCGACGGCTTCAATCGTGCCGTGGTCCGGGCTGGGCACGGTAAACGCCGTCGGGGTCTTGATGGCCCCGCCCAGCAAGCCGAACAGCGCCGTAGCAAAGGCGAGGAACATTCCGCCCGCGAGCGGAGGAGCAATTTTCGAACGGGCCTCGGACTCGGGCTCGCTGCCCGCGTCTGTGCCCAGCAGCATGATGACGAATACGAACAACACCACTACCGCGCCTGCGTAGACAATCAGCTGAATCGCGGAGAGGAACTCAGCGCGAAGCTTGAGGAACAGCAGAGCAATTCCAAGAATGGTACCGAGCAGGCCCATGGCCGCGCGCACGGGGCTACGGGAGACCACCGTGGTGACAGCGCCCGCCAAACAGAGGACGGCTGACACGATAAAGAGTGCGGACCCGGGGGTCATAGGCTGAGGCTCCTGGTCTGCGTAGCAGCACCATTGTTGATGTAATCCTCGAAGTTCTTCCGGTAGCGCCGGATGAACGCCAGGGCGGGCTGGGCCGCGCCGTCACCGAAGGCGCAGATCGTGCTGCCGGTGATGTTGGTGGCGATTTCGTGAAACTGGTCCAGCTCGGCCATGGTGCCTTCGCCGGCGACGATCTTATTGACGACCCGCTCGAGCCAGCCGCAACCCTCTCGACAGGGCGTGCACTGACCGCAGGATTCGTCCCGGTAGAAGTGCATGAGGTTTTGCAGCGCCAACACCGGGTCGACGGCGTCGCTCATGACAATGGCGCAGCAAGTCCCGAGCATGCTGCCCGCGCCGCGAAAGGTATCCACACCCAGAGGAATGTCGAGAATGCACTTGCCGTTGTAGGCTTCGAAGCGTTCTCCGGGGATGTTCACGATCTCGTCCGGCAGATGCACCGGACACGACGAGCCGCCGGGTACGACGCCCAATAGCGGTCGGTCATCGAGCACTCCGCCGCCGAGATCGAAGATGAGTTCCCGCAGGGTGAGCCCCACCGCGCACTCGTAGACGCCAGGCTTTTTCACATGACCCGAGACACCAAACAGTCGCGTGCCGCCGTCATTGAGGTGATGCAAAGCACTCAGCTTACTGAAGGCATCGCCTCCGAGTTGAAACACCGTCGGCACAATCGCCAATGTCTCGACATTGTTAACGGTGGTGGGCATGCCAAACGCGCCGGACTGGGCGGGAAATGGCGGCTTGAGGCGGGGCTGGCCTCGCTTGCCTTCCAACGAGTTCAGCAGCGCCGTTTCTTCTCCGCAGATGTACGCCCCGGCGCCCGTGTGAACGAAAATATTCACTTCGTAGGTCTTGCCGAAGGGGCGCTGCCCTAGGTAGCCCTTGGCCTTTGCCTCTTCAATGGCTGCCCAAAGTCGCTCTTTGGAAAGGTGAAGCTCGTCGCGTACGTAAATGTAACAAGTGTGGGCACCCATGGCGTAGCAGCCGATGATGCAGCCCTCGATCAGAGCATGGGGGTTCTGCTCCATGATCGTCCGGTCCTTGAAGGTACCGGGCTCGCCTTCGTCAGCGTTCACCACGAGATAATGTGGTTTGTCGCTGGGCTTCGGCATGAAGCTCCACTTCATTCCGCAGTCAAAACCGGCACCGCCACGTCCGCGGATGTGGGCCTTCTTGGTCTCTTCGACCACAGCGCCCGGCGACATCATCAGCGCCTTGCGAACGCCTCGATATCCACCGCCTGCTTCGTAAGCAGCTAGGGTCCAGCCGTCAGGCTTGCCGTAATTCTTCGTAAGGTAGTCTGTTCTCTTCAGCATCGTAGTCTATCCGCCAAGTCTCAATGACGGCTCAGTCAGCCAGGAGCTTGTCGAGCACGGCGTCCACCGATTCGGGGGTAAGGTTCTCGTGGTACTCTTTGTTGACCTGCATCGCGGGAGCCGTGCCACAGGCTGCCAAACACTCCGCGGTGCGCAGCGTGATCTTTCCGTCCGGGGTGGTGTCCCCCATCTTGATCCCCAAGCGCTTCTCGCAATGGGAAATGATTCCTTCGCTACCGCGCAGGGCGCAGGACAGAGTCCGACACACCCAGACCTGATGCTTGCCAGGCTTCTCGCGGTTAAACAGCGAGTAAAAGGTGGCGACACCTTTCACATGAGCGGCGCTCAGCTCCAGCTTTTCGGCGACGTATTCGGTCACCTCATCGGAGACCCAGTTGTCGTTCGCTTCTTGGCAAAGGTGCAGCACTGGGATGCAGGCAGCCATCTTGTTCGGATAGCGCGATAGAATTTCTGCGAATTCTTTAATGCGCTCATCGCTCAGGGCAAAAGCCATTCGATTTGTGACCTCGGGGCGGTGCCGGCCCGGGAGTACGCAGCACTGCATCAATGGGTGGAAACAGGCGTGAACCTGCTCCGGGCGAGCGCAAGGTAGTGACCCTGAAAGCAGGGTGTCAAGCAGTCCAGTCCCCTCGGAGGTGGCTTAGGTTAGGCGTCATGTCCCGCCAGCCGAACCGACGAGCCAAGCCGGCCAACTGACCAGTGCCCGTGGAGCGGGCGCTAATCCAATGAGTGCGGGCTAGCGCCGGATTCACAACCATCAAGAACGCCTGATCCTGCGGCTATTTCGGATTCCGGACATTTGTCCGATAGCGACGAGGGAGATTTTCACTCACTGAACCCGAACACATCGAGGCCCAGCCCCCGCCCCTGTGCGGCCACCAGGCCAGCCCAGCCAGTGCTGTTTGCGTAAGCACTTAGTTGACGCAGCTAGTTCAGCGACTTTGCTTGAGCAATCCGCGTAGTACGCGGTAGGCTTCAGGCGAGTTTTAAATTTGCCTGTTCGCGATTTACGCGGGCGACAAAGGGGGTCGGCTCGAGCCGACCGTTGAGGTCTGGAGGGACATCAAGTGTTTTGCCCTAACTGCGGTGCACAGAACCCTGACGTATCGAAAAGCTGCGTAAAATGTGGGTTCGGATTAAAGAGCACGGCTGCGCCCAAGTTCAAGGGCACTATGCTCATGATGAACGCGCCGCCAGGGCTTGCCGAGGCGGCTAAGGCTGCCGAAGCCGGCAAGTCTGCGCCCGCCCCTGCAGCCCCTGCCGCTCCGATACCGGCAGCCGCCCAGCCTGCTTTCGGAACCCCTCCCGCAGCGGCCCCTGCTTTCGGAGCCCAACCCCCAGTAGATACTAGCGCCGCCAAGAAGCGACTGGCCATGAAGGGCACCATGATCGGAGTCGCTCCGCCGTCCGTTGGTGCTGTTCAACCCGCCGTCGCTGCCGCAGCGGCGCAACCCGCTCCCGCCGTTCAGCCGCCGCCAGGCGCCGTTCAGCCTGGTGCCATTCAGCCTGGTGCCATTCAGCCTGGCGCCATTCAGCCTGGCGCCATTCAGCCTGGCGCCATTGCTCCTGCTGCTGTTGTTCCTGGCGCCGTCGCACCTGGCGCCAGTCAGCCTCCGGCAACCCAGCCCGCTGCCGCTGCTTCCCCAGTCAACGCCCTCGGAGGCACGATGGTAGCAGACGCCGGATCGTTTACGCCTCCGGCACCGCCTGCGGGTACCGCCGCGATGCCTCAAGCCGCGATGCCCATGGCGGTAGCTCCGGTAGCTCCGGTAGCTCCGGTAGCTCCCATGGGGGGTCCCCCTGGCGGCATGGCGCCAGAGTCACTTCCGGGCATTCCAGTCCAGGAGAGCAACGTGAAAACGGTTCTGCTCATCCTGGCTACCTGCGGCATCTACGGCATCGTGCTGTTGATGAAGAACAAGGATCGCTAGCCACCCTCACGGCACGCTAGGGCACGGGCCTCGCCAAATGACCACGCCCGCACTGAAAGGCGGAACCACCACTCGTCGGGATTCACGCCGGATGCGCGCGTCGCGTCTGGCCGTGCTCGGTGCCATCGGCGCGCTAGTGCTCGTCGCTGAACTTCCGATCTGCCCGAGCGCTGGCTTGATCGGAGTGCCCTGCCCCGGGTGCGGCCTGACGCGCGCCACCCTGGCGCTACTCCAACGAGATTGGTCCGGCTCCTTCGCGCTACACCCCCTGGCCGGACTCTTCGCTCCAGTGCTCTTCTATTTTCTAGGCAGCGGCGCCTACGACTATGTACGGGGCCCCCCGACAAATCCCAGCGCACGCTCGTCCGCTGGGATCACCGCGACATTGAGCACGGTGCTCGTGCTCATGCTGTTGAGCGTTTGGCTCCTGCGTTTTACGGGCGCCTTCGGTGGTCCAGTCCCCGTCACACGTTATTGGTGAGCGACGCTAGCGCTCGCAGTCAGCCCAGTGCTCTCGGCAAACCCAGCTCTACACGTTGAAACGAAAGTGAATGACGTCGCCGTCCTTCACCACGTAGGTCTTGCCTTCAATAGCCAGCTTACCGGCGTCGCGACATTTCGCTTCGCTGCCGAGCTCCACGAGATCTTCCCACCAAATGACTTCCGCCTTGATGAAGCCGCGCTCAAAATCTGTGTGGATCACACCAGCAGCCTGAGGCGCGGTCGCCCCTCGCTGAACCGTCCACGCCCGGCATTCTTTTTCGCCGGCAGTCAGGTAGGTGATCAAGCCAAGCAGCTCATAGCCGGAGCGAATCACGTGGTTCAGCCCGGGTTCACTGAGGCCGGCACTCTCGAGGAACTCTGGCTGATCTTCTGCATCCAACTCAGAGATTTGCTCCTCCAGCGAGGCACAGATCGCGACGACCTTCACGCCCTCTGCCTCCGCCAGCTTCTTTAGCGTCAAATAATGTTCGTTGCCGTCCACGTTCGCCAACGACTCCTCGTCAACGTTGGCGACGTAGAAACAAGGCTTGCCAGTGAGCAGCTGCAAATCGGCCGCGACCGACTCCTCTTTTTCGTCGATGTACTCAAAACTCCGCGCCGGAGCTCCGCCATCAAGATGCGCGACCAATCGCTCACATACGACGAGGGCGACCTTCTCGACGGCGTCGCCGCCCTTGCTTTGTTTTCGTGCGCGCTCCAACCGCTTGGTGACGGAATCCAAATCCCGCAAACAAAGTTCGGTCTGAATCGTATCCACGTCGCTCTGAGGATCGACCCTGCCGTCCACGTGGGTGACGTTGTCGTCTTCGAAACATCGGACGACGTGAACGATGGCGTCCACCTCGCGGATGTTCGCCAGGAATTTATTACCGAGACCTTCGCCTTTGGAAGCTCCGCGAACCAGCCCGGCGATGTCCACAAATCGAATGCTTGCCGGTACGAGGTTTTGCGGCGAGTAGATGGCGGCCATGGCATCGAGCCGGGGATCCGGCACGGGCACGATCCCCACGTTGGGTTCCACCGTACAGAACGGGAAGTTCGCCGCTTCCGCCTTGGCGGTGGACAGCGAGTTAAAAAGCGTGCTCTTGCCCACGTTGGGGAGGCCTACGATTCCACAAGAAAATCCCATATCGAGGGCGCAGTTAGCGCGCTTCGGCGGCGCCGTCGAGCCTCACTGCAGCGGTATTTTTCCCGCTGTCAGTCAATGAGCCCTGCCGCCCGCAGAAACGCGGGTAGCACTTCCGCTCCAAACGGCGTGTCCGCGCTAGACGCTTCCAAAGCGTCCGTATCCAGCCCTTCAGATTGCAAAATGGTACGCCGCTCGCGGAGATAGTGGAGCAGGATCTCCCGGTCGAATTCCGGGTGAAATTGCACGCCCCAGCAACGTTCCCCGAAACGAACAGCTGCGTGAGGCTCCGTGTCCGTCGAGCCCAGGCTCCTCGCCGAGCTCGGTATCTCGAGGACGGAATCCACGTGGCTCATGTTCACCGTTCCCGACGCCCCCACAACCGGATCCGATTCGGCGGCTCGATACTCCACTGTACCGATCTCCCGTCCCTTCGGGTTGTGCCCCACCCGGCCGCCCAACGCTTCCCCCAACATCTGGTGCCCAAAACAGATGCCCAGTGTCGGCACGTCCGCGCGCGTGACGAGTTCGAGATAATCCAACCCTCGATCCATCCACGGCTCCCGCTGCGGCAAATTCGCCGGCGACCCCGTGATGATGAGCGCCGACAGCCCGGCCGCTGCAGGCAGCTCAGCCCCGCCAGCCAGATCTATCGCAAGCCAATCCTGCCAACTGGGAGCCGCCTTCTCACCGATCATTCGGACGAAGTCGCCACGCACAGCTTCCGCCGGCGCCACCGGGGAACCCGTTACCAACACTGCTACCTGCTTCATGATGTGTTCGAGTTCCCGCGGTCCAAGCTGTCGATGACGCGTGTAGTCGGCCGGTAAAAAAGCGCAAGCCCTCGCGGGCTTCCTTGCTGGGCGGTGTGGTGGCACCCGATCCCACACAATAGGTGTGACCCAAATCAGCCCTTCTGTAAACGTCGCGTCATTGGCGGGCGCAAATTTGTTTTTGGCCCGGCGTCAGCACGGTCCTCCGCGCCACCAGCGAACGCCACGACGTCCCTTCAGGAGATCCAGCAGAATCTGCCATCGCCCGCGGAATTCTGCAAACCGATGCGGCCGGCGGGTATGTTCGCGCAACGCCCAAGCTCTGCTAAATTAACTGGTTGTGTCCTTAGATAGCGTCCCGCCCATGTCGACTCAGTTGGCGTTGCCCATTCCAGGTTTGGGAACGGAACAGGTGATCGACGCGCAAATCCCCCGTCCGGGCCGAGTGTTCGTGAATCGCAACCTGCGCCTCTCGGGGATCGATTGGGTGGGTTTCGACATGGACTACACGCTGGCGATCTATCGCCAGCCCGCCATGGACTCCCTCAGCGTGGAGCTAACGGTGGAACGCCTCATTCGCCGGGGTTACCCAGCCGAGCTCGCGGACCTTGAGTACGATATCCGTTTCCCGATTCGCGGCCTCTTGATTGACAAGCAGCACGGCCACGTCCTGAAGATGAACAGATTCAAAGCTGTCTATCAGGGCTACCACGGCTTACGTCGCCTCAGCCAAACCGAGTTGGAGACGCTGTATTGGGAGGACCGAATTCAACCCCAGACGGAGCGCTACCATTGGATCGATACGCTCTTCGGCCTCAGTGAGGTAACGAGTTATGCGGCCATCATCAGCGCCCTCGAAAAACGCGGCGTCGACGTCGACTTTTCCAAGTTATTCGACGACATTCGCGACTCTATCGACAAGGCCCACCGCGAAGGGGTGGTCTACAAACACGTCACTGCCGACATGGACCGATTTCTCGACCGCGATGATTCTCTCGCGCGAACCTTGCACAAGTTCCGCTCAGCTGGGAAGCGGCTGTTCGTACTAACCAACTCTCCGGCGCACTACACCGAGAGCGTGATGAGTTACCTACTGGACGGCGCCATGCCGGAATACTCGAAGTGGCAAAACTACTTCGACGCGGTCATCGTCGGCGCGAAAAAACCCCTGTGGTTCAATGAAGGTACGCCCCTTCGAGAATGCTCCGGGTCCCGACGCATCGAGGTCAGTGGCGCACTCGAACGTGGCAAGATCTACGAAGGAGGTGGGCTGCAAGACTTTGAAACCCGCATGGGCATGGTGGGCTCCAAGGTGCTGTATGTGGGAGACCACATCTACGGCGACATTCTTAAGTCCAAGAAGGAAAGCAGTTGGCGGACAGCCATGATCATCCAAGAGCTGGACGGGGAAGTAGCGGCCTACGAACGAGCCGCCGGCGATCTCAATCGCCAACGCGCGCTGCAAGATGTCCGTGAAAAGCTGGAGGATGAGCTGCGCTTCTACCAAGGCCGGCTCAAGTCCTTGCCTAAATCACGACGCCCCACCGCGGATCAAAATCGGTTTAAATTAGCGATCGGCAGAGTCCGATCCGAACTGCGGAGCATCAATGAGGAACAGGCGCTGTTGGAGGACGGGATCCGTAAAAGTTTCCATCCCTATTGGGGTTCCCTCCTAAAAGATCAGGGGGGTACCAGCAGTTTCGGGCATCAGGTCGAAACCTACGCCGACATATACATGCGGCGAGTGTCCTGCCTGCGGCGCTACTCCCCGGAGCAATTTTTTCGCTGCCCCTACGACTTTATGCCCCACGAGCTGTAACTTCTCGGGAAGAATTTCGGAGTGACAAACGTTCCAGTAATGCGGGCAAATCGGCACATCCGCGTGCTGAGCCGACGACAATGCGCAGATTTGCGAGCAAAACACCTAAGAAGTCGGACTCGTCGTGGGGCACCACGCCAAAGTGTGGTAGCGATTGCACGGCCCAAGCCACCAGCTGGCGGGCGAAGGACGATAGATGAAACTGGTTGAATGGCTTCAACGACTGATGACGAACTTCGGTGCGGAATGGGTCATGTGGCTCCTCGTCGGGCTGAGCGTCGTCTCAGTCGCGATCATGCTCGAACGTACATGGTTCTTCTGGTCCCTCCGGGACGACATCGCCAGCTTGGCGAACGAGTTGCGTCAGCTGCTCAGGAAATCTGACCTTGCCGCTGCCCGCAAACGCATGGAGGACTCTCCCAGCGCAGAGGCCGCCGTCGTCGTCGCCGGCCTGCTCGAAGCGGAGAACGGCGCCAAGTCCGCCGACGAGGCGATGCAAGGGGCCGCTGCCCTGCAGAGACTGAAGTTGGAACGCCGTCTGGCCTTCCTCGGCACCCTGGGAAACAACGCCCCGTTCATTGGGCTGTTCGGTACGGTCATCGGCATCGTGCAAGCCTTCGAAGCACTGGGTCGGCAGACCGCCGCCGCCGCCGCCGCCGGAGGCTCCGCTGCCCCCCAAGAGGTGATGGCAGCACTGGCCGAGGCCCTCGTCGCTACCGCAGTAGGCCTGGTCGTCGCGATCCCCGCCGTCGCCATGTACAACGTGTTCCAGCGCCAAAGCCGGACGATTCTGGCAAACACCGAAGCTCTCTCTCGCGTATTGCTGGCGCATTTGACCGCGGTCCCCAGCGCCAAAGCCCGCACGGACAACGCCTAGGAATCACGCTGTGGGCGCCGCTAGCAACAACGACGACGATCTGATCAGTGGGATCAACGTCACGCCTTTCGTGGACGTGACCCTAGTGTTGCTGGTGATCTTCATGGTGACCTCGAAGATGATCGACAACCAGGGCATGGCAATGGACCTGCCTAAAGCCGCCTCGGGTGAGGAGATCCAGACTGTATTCAGCGTCGAACTCAGTGTGGACGGGAGCGTGCACGTCGACTCCAAACTCATCGACGGCGACGAGCAGATTGCCGCGCTGGCGAAAAAAGCGATAGCTGACCATCCCGATCTTCGCGCTGTGATTCGCGCGGATAACAAGGTGGAGCACGGCAGAGTGATTCACACATTGGATGTGCTCAAGCGCGCCGGGATCGCCAAGATCGCGTTTGCGGTCGCTCCGACCGGGACCGCTGGCGCCAAAGCGTCCGCGACTAAATCGTCCACCATAAAGGGGAACTCCGAGAAGGAGCCCTGAGGGTGAACCCGCCCACTGCTTCCTCAGACACCGCGCCCTCGGCGAGGGAGCCGGCGCCCTTCGCAGCCGTTCTCGCCCTCGGACGAGATCAGTTGATGCGCGGAACCGTAGGCGGCGCCCTGCTCGCACTGCTGCTGCACGGATCCGCCGCCGCGCGCGGCGCGTCCACGCTGGTGCACCTGTCAGACTTTTCCCGAGCTGTGAGAGATTCGGTCCGGGACGATTTACGCCTTCGGCTCGACATCGAAATGTCCGCGCCCGAGCCCGAGCCCGCGCCAGAACCCGAGCCCGAGCCGAAACCCCTGGATGCGCCTGCACCCCAGGAACGGCCCCAGCAACCCCCGAGCCCAGCCCAGGCCAGCAAGGTACTGACAGCCGAACCCGATCCCAGCGAGCCCTACGATCTCACCGGCGACGGATTTGTTACGGGTGACGCCGAGTACTACGCAGGCGGCGTCACCCATCGGCAGGGCAAGTCAAAAAAGGCCGTGCATTCCCGTAAAGTCGACGTAGACGGAGTCGCCGACGCGCCGACCGTCGACCGGGCCCAGTCCGTAGATCACTCCCGGCCAGCGAAGACCATCTCGCGCAGTTGGAACGACTGCGGTTTTCCTGAAGCTGCTGAGACCGAGCAAATCGATTTCGCCCGTGTCCGCATCATGGTCACTGTCGCACCCAGCGGCTCGGCCAGCTCGGTGGCCATACTCAAGGACCCGGGATATGGCTTCGGAGCGATGGCACGGCGGTGCGCGATGCGGAAACGCTTCACCCCAGCGAAAAGCCGCAGCGGCGCAGTGATCACAGCCAGCACCGCGCCTTTTCTCGTAACTTTCAAGCGCCGATAGGGGCCGCTAGTTGGCGATCGCCAGCGCACCCTTCGTCCCTGGCAGCAGGTTGTTCGCCATAATCCCCGGAAGGGGATAGACTCGCCCCGGGCGCATGTCGGAGATCATTACAGAACTCAAGCGCATCAAGCTATTTGAGGGGCTCAAGCCCCGCGCGCTTGAGCAGATCGCCAAAGTGGCGACCGAGGAAGAGCACCGGGTCGGCGGCAAGGTGTTCGAACACGGCGACGCCGGCGACAAGCTCTACCTGATCCTCGAAGGGAAAATTCGTATCAGCCGCGAGGTCCCGGGACTTGGCGAAGAAGCGTTGGCAGTGTTGGGGCCCGGACAGATCTTCGGGGAAATGGCTCTGCTAGACGAATCGACGCGCTCCGCCGACGCCAAGGTTCACGAGCGTTGTCGACTTTTGGCAATCCCGCGCGACGGCTTCGAAGACCTACTCTTCATGGATAAGGACTTAGCATACGAGGTGCTGTGGAGCACTGTGCGCATGCTGGTCGGGCGACTCCGGCAGACCAACGACAAGCTGACCTTCTTGTCAGCGAGCGGCCGCTTTTAGCCAGCAACTTGGCGCCCCAACGCCAGCTGCGGAGGCCGCCAAAGATGCGGTCACAGATTGCTCGTACGACCTTTACGATGCGCAGCCATGACGATGTGTGCAGCGCAGCTGCGATGCACACGGAAGCCATGATCAGCACTGCACCCGCGCCCCCGGTATGTCCGCAAGCATCGGGCAAGGTCATTGCTGACCCGCCCGTTGCTGTGGATCACCCCTGATCTTTCTGTGGATAACTCGTGGATGGCGCTGTTCAACACCAAGGACCTGGGGCTACACTGCCGACGCTCGCAGTCCGGAGGCACGCTCACCTCTGCCGCCGCGTATCGCAGTCCGCCCAGCGGACAGCGACACGCTTTCGTCTCCATCTCTGATGTCGCCTCTACGCCCAACCTTGCACAGCGCTGCTAGCGCGACCCGCTGCGTTTCCGAGCAGGCCAAGGCGGGGTTCCGGCGGCGAGCAGAATATGGGCCAGGTTTCTCCGTTCAGGGTATCTGGTCGATTTCAGCGATACAGCTCCCCACGTTTAGCCAAGCAGCGCGTTCGTGTTTGGTACAAACCAGCGGTTTTCACTCCAGTCTCCCGAACATGGCCGGGGTCAACCCCACAAATTTGACGTCCGAACACCCGTTCAGTAGGATACGGTGAATATATGCAAGGTCTAACAAAACGACAGGCACAAACTCTGGATTTCATCCGCCACTCTATCAACGAGCGTGGTTATCCCCCGACTCTGCGAGAAATCGGGGAATCTATGGGCATTCGCTCCACAAACGGAGTGAACGACCACCTCCGCGCCCTCGAGCGTAAAGGCTACCTCCGTCGTGAAGACATGAAGAGCCGCGCGTTGCGCCTCGTGAACCGCAATCCGGACGGCACCGAGGGCACCAACGACGACGAGCACATCGCCGAGGTCAAGATTCTAGGCCGAGTGGCCGCTGGCCTGCCCCTGCTCGCTGAAGAAAACATCATCGATACGGTTCGGGTCGACCGGATGCTCATCCGAGGCGGCCAGGAGACATTCGGTCTCAAGGTAACCGGCGATTCGATGATCGAAGCCGGCATTCTGAACGGCGACTACATCTTCGTCCGTAAGCAATCCACAGCAGATCGCGGGGATATTGTTGTCGCTCTGATCGGTGATGAGGCGACGGTGAAGTACTACTTCCCGGAGAAAGACTACGTGCGATTTCAGCCCGCCAACGCCCAGATGGCGCCGATTCTGGTGCGTGCGACGGACTTCCGCTCGACCATGCTGCTAGGCGTCGTGGTCGGCGTGTATCGCCGGCTCTAGTTCGCATGCCGGCGCTTTCATCGCGAGGCGCCCAGATCACCGGCTCAGCCGAGGCCGAGTCATCATCGCCATCTCTTTGCTGGGATGGCGGTGGTCATTTTGTCGGGGTCCTTTTGGCGGGGTCCATATTCCTCCGGGTGCACTTGTAGCTGGGTCACAGGCCCTCGAACCGCCGCTGAGACTCTCCAGACTCCGACGGCAACCGGAGCCCGCCCCAGTATCGTCGGCCGGCACCCCAAGTCAGCTAAATTCCCCCTATTGACGCAATGTTGTAGGCATTGGTAGCGTCGGACAGGTACCAGCGAAATGAGCTTCAACAACCCCCACGCCCGTCGGCAATCGCATCGCGTTCCCTTCGCGATGCTGCTCGCCATCTCTCTAGGTGTTTTCTCGTCAGGTTGCGGGCACACGGTGTTCGCAATCCAAGTTGGCTCAGCCTCCAGCAAGCTAGAGGAGGCCCGGGAGATCGGCGCCGAGAAACTCGCGCCTTACGAGTTTTACTTCGCCGAAGCTCATCTCCGGAAGGCCCGCTCCGAAGCTGCGGAAGCTGACTACAGCGACGCCATTGAGTTCGCCGAAATCTCCGAAGAATTTGCTGAGAAGGCGACTCGCTTGGCTCGCCAGGCGCACCGCAGCGCTGGTCGATAACGCCATCAGGCTTCCCCCCCGCGTTGACGCCTTTCCCCAGACGATTCCCCCCCCGATAGAAGCTGAGCCCACCCCAGCCGCCAGGATCCCCGAGTAAAACGATGCAGCACACGCCAAAAACGCACCTCCTGATCTCTCTGATGGTCGGCTTGGCGACGACAATGGGCTGCGCGGAAGGCCCGAAGGTCCGCGGGAAAATCGCCGGCCTCGGCGAAGTCGCAAAACAAGCGGAACGAAATGGCGCGGTTCGCTGTGCCCCCCGAGAGCTCGCCCTCGCCAAAAGTCACCTTGAATTCGCCCGCGTGGAGCTGGAGCAAGGCTTCGTTTCCAAGGCAAAAGCCCACCTCGCAATCGCGGAACCCAACGCACACGCCGCGGCACTCCAGTCTCCGCCCGAGTACTGCGCCGCCCGAACCTTCATCGAAGCACCGAAGGCCAAGCCCAAGCCCAAACCCGGCGATCGCGACGGCGACGGTTATCTCGATCCCAACGATACCTGTGCCGACGAGCCAGAGAACTTCAACGGCTTCAAAGACGAGGACGGTTGTCCCGACGACCCCGATACAGACGGCGATGGCCTAACTGACTCCGTCGACTCCTGCATTCTTGAGCCCGAGGACATCGACCAGTATCTCGACTCGGATGGTTGCCCCGAAGTGGACAACGATCTGGACACGGTGCTGGACGCCGTCGACAAGTGCCCCCTCGACCCCGAAGACCCAGACGGCTTTGAGGATGAGGACGGCTGTCCCGATCTGGACAACGACAGAGACCAGGTCCCCGACTTGAAGGATCAGTGCCCGAACACCGTGGGGTCCTCCACCAACGAGCCCCTCGGCTGCCCTGTGAAGAAGCCGGCGCTAGTTGAAGTCACCGACTGCGAAGTGAAGATCAAGCAACAGATCCACTTCGAGTACAACAAGGCGAAAATTCGCTCCGAGAGCTTCGCGGTGCTCGACGCTGTGGTCGAAGTCATGGAGCAACTGCCCGAGATCAAGATCGAGGTGCAGGGCCACACGGATGACCGTGGCTCGGCGAGCTACAACAAGAAGCTCAGTGGTCGTCGCGCCAACGCGGTGAAGATTTACCTAGTGTCTCATGGCATCGCGCCGAGCCGCTTGGCATCCAACGGCTACGGCTTCGAGCGTCCGCTAGTAGCGAACGATTCCGACCAGAATCGAGCACTGAACCGTCGCGTTCAGTTCCTCCGCACCGAGGGCGCCAAGCCCGGATGCAAGAAGTGAACGATTCTACCTCGTCGGACGTACGAGGCGTAATCGATCGCTGCGCTGAGGAGGTCGGTGCGCTACACCAGTAGTTGACTCCTACGCTGCTGAACCCGAGTGTTCACGCCGCCCCCAGAGTTTCCTTCGTCGCACTGATTCCTCCGTTCTACCCGCCGATTTTCCAACCCGTGTATCGAAAACTAAGCCTGACAATATCGCTTGGCGCGTCGCTCCTGGCGAGCCATGCCCACGCTGGGGCCCTCGACAAGACGGCGGAAGCGGCGATTACACGAACGCTCAACGAGTACTATTTAGCCGCGAAAATCGACGGGGCGGAAAAACGCTTTTTAGCGATCATTGCCGACTGCGGATCCGAATGCAGCGCCAGCGTCGTCGCGAAGGCGTGGATGTACACGGGCATCGCTCGAGGCAGCGGCCGCGGCGATTTGTTAGGCGCTCGCGAAGCGTTCGTGAACGCACTCGCCGTGGACCCTCGTGTCCAGCTGGACCAACCCTTCTCGACGCCGGAGGTCATTGCCGCCTTCCAAGAGGCGAAGGGCGCCGCAAACCCGGCTGCGCGAAACCGCAACCCAGCTCCGTCCGACGGTATGGAGTGCTCACCGTCGGTCACAGAGGTTCAGCTGAACAGCCCCGTCCCAATCTCGTGTGTCACCGGCGAATCTCCCGCGACGGTAGAGCTCCGCTATCGCGCTGAGGAATCCGGTCCCTGGGAAACCATTGCCATGGATTCGGTGGGCGGTAGTTGGCAGGGCAGGGTTCCCTGTGGCGCCACAGTCTCCGAAGGGGTGCTGTACTGGCTCGTACGCGCCCTCGACGAAGACGGTGAGCCCCTCGATAAGTTCGGCTCCAAGAGAGAGCCCATCTCGATTTTCACAGTAGAAAAAACCGAACAAGAGCCCCCGCACTTTCCCGGCGAAGCGGCCCCTGAGCTGTGCGACGGCAGTGAAGCGGGCACGGCTTGCGAGGTAGACGCGGACTGCGATGCAGGCGTCTGCGTCAGCGGCACGTGCGAGTTCCTCGAGGACGCCGGCACTGGCACATCCAGGCCGTGGGTCGCGTTGACCTACGCATTCGATATCGCCCTGGGGCTTGGCGAAAAGGGCGTTTGCTCCCTGGATTCCACGACCGGCTACGACTGCTTCATCCAAGCAGCCCGAAGAGACCCCTTCATCTCGGAAGTCCCCTACGGCGGCGACCCCCATCCCGATTTTGCAGGCAACGTGGAAGCGGGCATCAAGCTGGCGACCCAACGACTCCTGGCGACCTATGACCACCCATTGACAGACAAAGTCAGCGTCGGTGGACGAGTGGGGCTGGCCTTCTTGGGCGGGCCCACAGGCGGACAAGGTGGCTCGCCGTTCATGCCGCTACACTTGGACGCCCGCGCTAAATACTGGCTGAAGAGCGCCGGCGGCAACGGACGTGGATTCTATCCCTACGTCGTTGGCAGCCTTGGGCTTGCCCAGGTGGACATGGCCGTTGAACTTGAGGTCATCGAGTGCGACTACGTCTCAGAAGGCATTCCCCGGCACGCAAACGACGATTTCGGGGATCTCGTCCAAAAATGTAAGACTTCCCCCGCCTCCGGCAGGTTCGTTGGAGACGACTTCGGGACCCAAAATGGCGATGACCCTCGGGACAACCCGACCGCGCTGTACACCTTCGATGCCTACAAACGCATGGGCCGGGGGTTCTTGAGCGGAGGGGCCGGCGGTATCTACCTATTCTCGGACTCAATGGGCGTGGTTTTCAACTTGGATCTGATGATTATGCTGCCATCCACAGGAATCGTGATTCAGCCTTCACTTGGGCTAACAATGGGCCTTTAATGCGGCCACAGAATCCTCCCCACTCCGGGGAACGGCGCCGAAAACCCCCACGAGTAGAGCTGTGCCCACCAAACGCATCTTCCAATATTTTACAGTCGTATTTTTCTTAGCCTTCACAAGCACCGCCTCGGCGGCACCGAAGGATCGGGCCGCGAGCGAAAAAATCGACGAGGCCATCAACGTTCACTATTTGGTGACCGCCTTCGACAAAGCCGAAGCGCTACTAACGGGAACGATCAACGCTTGCGGTGATCAATGCAGTCCCTCGGTCATCGCTCGTGCGTGGATGTACGTCGGCATTATCCGAGGGAGTGGACACCAGGATTTAGCGGGTGCCAAAGAAGCCTTCGGGGCCGCGCTGAGTGCCGATCCTTCGATCAAGCTCGATACGTCTCTGGCCACTCCGCAAGTGAGCGCGGCCTTCGATGCCCAACGGAAGGCCATCGGCGGCTCGGCACCGCCTCCGACCGGGCCTGCTCCGAAGCAACAGCCATCCGGTGGTGCCGACACAGGTGAACTTCCGGGCGACATGTCCTGCTCTCCGGACCTCAGCGAAATCGAAAGCCGACGCGCGATTCCCGTCGCTTGCGACGCCGACGACCCCGCGGATCTCGTGGAGCTCAAGTACAAGGAGTTCGGCGGAGAACTCTGGGTGGGCGTCAAGATGCGTCAAAAGGGAGACCACTGGGTCGGCGAGATCCCCTGCAAGGCCACGAGCTTTCAAGGGACCCTGCGTTGGTACGTGCGCGCCAAGGACGACTCCGGCGACACCATCGACAGCTACGGCTCACGCCGAAAACCGGTGGAGGTCGAAATCGTTGGGGAGACGGACGAGGATCCCCCCCACTTGCCCGATCAAGATCCGCCCCAGCGCTGCGCGGACGCCAGCGACTGCCCCGAAGAGATGCTCGGCACACCGGCGTGTCCCGGCACCTCAAAACCTGGCGAAGAACGCGGTGACAAACCCTGGGGAGCCTCCTGCGACGAGGATGCAGAGTGCGAATCAGAGCTTTACTGCATCGACGGTAGTTGCGAATCCGCCCCCAATTGCGATTCTAGCGCCGACTGTTCGTCGGGAGCCTGTGTAGACGGCGTCTGCTCCATGGACGACGGCGGCGAGAGCCGTGAGATCAAACAGCATTGGATCGGCGCGCACTTCGGATTCGACCTCGTGTTTCTGCCCCAGGCAAACGACGTTTGCCACTCCAGCAATGCAGATTTTGGCTGCTACAACGTCGACAACGTACTGATCACTGATGTGGATGAAACTGGGCTAGCCAACGGATCCGGCGGAACGATCAAGTCTAGTGGCTTCGCGCAAGCGGCGACCATGCGGGCCATGCTGTCCTACGACTTTGCTCTCACACCTAATATTCAGTTGGGCGCCCTAGGCGGTTTCGCCTTCGGGGGGGCTCCCGGTAACTTCAATCCGATCCACGTCGAAGGGCGCGCTAGCTACTGGTTTGGTGCCGTCGGCGGCAAAGGCATTCGCGGCTTCGTCATGGGCGGCGGAGGCCTAGGACAGGTGGACGGCGCCTACACGGTGGCGGTCATCAAATCCGTGCCCCCCACCGCTCCCGCAGGCACGCCGGGCGAAGGCGCCGAGTACGTGGCGTACCGACAGCTGGGAGTCGCCTTCGCTACTGCTGGTGCCGGACTGATGTATGCTATCACTCCCAGTCACGGTCCGGTGGTGACTGTACAGGGCAAGTACATGTTACCCGCGGCCGGCATGGTGCTTCAGCCGAGTGTCGGTTATCGCGTCGGGTTCTGATCAGCGCGTCTCGTGACCCCTGGAAAAGCCAAGCGAGCGACATGCCCGATAGCGAGCCCGACGTACGCGCAGAACTGAAAGCGCTGAGTCTGGCACTCGCTGCGCACGCGGACATTCTTCAGGCGACCGGGGTTCAAGAGCTACCGGCCGATCCCGAACGATACCTCCCAAATCTGGGGGACGGTCCACTTCCCAAGCGTCCCCAGGAAGTGGGGGTCGCTATCGACGTCGTGTCGGAATCTCCATCGGTGGCGAAACAGGCCCCCGCGGCGGAGCTCCCCGCCGCCTCTGCAGCTTCGGCGCTCCATGACCCAGAGGGCCCGAGCGGGCCGGCGCACGCAGCCCCACCGGCCCGGGACGAGAACGACAACACGAAGAGCTCCAAGAAGAACGACCCAGTGGCCCCGCCCACGGCCCCCTCCGCCCCCGCGCGGCAAGCCATCAGCGAAGACGCGGCGCTGCGCCTCCCAGTGCTCGCCGAAGAGGTCACGGGCTGTACACGCTGCGCATTGCACGAGCACCGTCAGCAGACCGTGTTCGCCCGGGGCACGGGAAAATCCGGTATTTGTTTTATCGGCGAAGGGCCGGGCGCCGATGAAGATGCTCAAGGCTCTCCCTTTGTCGGCAAGGCAGGGCAGCTGCTCGACAAGATGATCGATGCCATGGGCATCGACCGGGACGACGTCTACGTGTGCAACGTCGTAAAATGCCGCCCGCCAGAGAATCGCAAGCCGCTACCGGAAGAGATGGCCGCGTGCATTCCCTATCTCAATGAACAACTCGAGCTGATTCGACCGCAAGTTATCGTGGCCCTCGGCGGGACTGCCGTTCAAGGACTGCTCGATACCAAGCTCGGTATCACGCGTTTGCGCGGTACCTGGAAGCTTTACCAGGGCAGGATCCCGGTCATGCCGACGTTCCACCCAGCGTATCTCTTGCGCCAACCCAGCGCCAAAGCGGCGGTCTGGCAGGATCTGCAAGCGGTGTTGGAGCATATCGGTCGAACGGTGCCGGCCAAGAAGCCCCGTCAGTAGCCATCATGTCTGGCGTTGCGCCATTCCCGCACATTGAGCCCCCGAACATTGTGCCAATGGCGCGCCTGCTAGTCCGCCGACATTTCCTGTGACCTCGCGCCGCATCCAACTCGCTCTGCTATGGGTTTCTCTGCTGCCCATAGCCAATTGGGGCTTGAGCCTGTCGTTTGGGGCCAGCAGTGTGCACTGGCTAGATCAGCTTTACGCGTGGCAGTGCCCGCGCTCCGACGATCGGACGCTCACAGCGTGGGGCACGGCTTTCCCTCTTTGTGCACGCTGCCTGGGGATACATCTCGGACTTGGAGTGGGCGCTCTAGCCGCCGTGTTCCGTCCTCCAGCTCGCATCGCCGCGGTCGCCTTTGGCCTGGTACTGGCGGTGATGGCGCTCGATGTAGCCACGGAGGCGCTCGCCATGCGCCCGCCGTCCGCGAGTCTGCGACTGCTCACCGGTGTCTGGGTGTCCGCCACCGCCACGCTGCTACTCGTTCGGTCGACACAAGAGCGCGCACAAATGCGCTCACGCCCTGTTGAACGCTCGCGGCCGCTCACCGGCGAGTCCGGCGCGGACCGAAAACAGCGCGACACTCAGACGCGACACTGAGCCACAACACTCAGACTCTTGGACTCAGTCGTCTTGCTGGGACAACCAGCGCTCGGCCTCAAGCGCGGCCATACAACCTGTGCCTGCCGCCGTAACCGCCTGTCGGTATACCCAGTCGGCGACATCGCCACTGGCGAATACACCCTCCGTGCTGGTTCGAGCGGTACCGGGCTCGATCTTGAGGTAGCCGTTATCGTGCACATCTAACTGGCCGGCAAACAGATCCGTCATCGGAGTGTGCCCGATAGCCACGAACAGAGCACCACAAGCGATCTCCCGGGTGTCGCCGCTCTTCAGATCCTTGATGCGCACCGCCGTCACTTTGTCGGCAGTTGGATCGAGCACCTCTTCGACGACGTGACTGTACAGGATGGTGATCTTCTCGTTGTTCTGTACGCGCTTTTGCATGGCCTGAGATGCCCGGAACTCATCACGCCGGTGAATCAGCGTGACGCTCTTGCAGAGGCCCGTCAGGTACTGAGCTTCTTCCATGGCCGTGTCGCCGCCACCGACCACGATAACGTCTTCGTTCCGGAACAACGCACCGTCACACACAGCGCAGGCGCTGACGCCCTTGTTCTTGAGATCCTCTTCCCCCGTAACGCCGAGATAGTTGGCTCGGGCGCCCGTCGCGATGATGACGGATTTCGCTAGATGCAGAATGTCCTCATCCTCGCCGACCCACACCTTGAAGGGACGAGAAGAGAAATCGACCTTCTGAACGTCGGCGGTGATGATCTCGACACCCTGTTCGATCGACTGATCCCGAAAGGCCTTCATCAAGCCCTGACCGGACACGCCTTTGGGAAAGCCCGGGTAGTTCTCTACCTCTGTGGTGAACATGAGCTGTCCGCCAGGGATCAAACCGCCAGCGTTGAAGCCCTCAACGCACAAGGGCTTCAGGTTCGCGCGGGCCGCGTAAATCGCCGCCGTATGCCCGGCGGGGCCGGAGCCGATGATCAGAACGTTGTGGAGTCGGGGTTCACTCATGCCCCGGATCTAGTGCAGTCCCGGAGGGCTGCAAAGCCCTCCGGGCCTCGTTCCTAAAATTCTCGAGAGCTGTCCCTCAGACGCCAGCTCGACCCAGTTCAGGACTTGATCGGACTCGCCTTCAACGCGGCCTTGCCCTGCTTCTCGTAAACGCTGAACTTGACTCGTTTCACCTTGTGACGCCTGACGATGGCGTCCCGATTCTTGCGTAGTGTCTGCTTGAACTTCTCGTAGGTGAATCCGTCCGTTTTCTCGCCACACTTCTCCTTGGCGGCGACGAAATCCTTGTAAATGACCTGCCACTCCTCGTCTGGATCCTCGTCGGCCGGAGCCGCCGCTGCCGGGGCCGCCGCTGCCGGGGCCGCCGCTGCCGGGGCAACAGCAGCGGGAGAGGGCGTCGGAGTCGGTATCGGTAAGGGCGCTTTCTTAGCGGAGGGAGAGCTGGGTCCGGCTGATGGCTCGGGAAGCCCTCTGGAACTTACTGGCGGCCCGCCGCCCGGAACCGACGGCAATGGCGCCGACACCGACGACGGCGGTGCGTCGAAAGGTCCCGAGGGAGGCGGCGTCTCTTCTTCGCCAGGAAAACTGAACGCGCTCATTTGCGGCTGGTCAGGCATATCGCCCAAAACTTGACTGAGATCGGCCGCTCGACGGCTCCCGCCGCCCTTGGATACAGCGTTGTCGATGCCGTCGTTGAGATCGCTCGTGATAGTCCGGTAAGTCCCCCGGAAGTTGGACGGTTGGAGCTCCACCTCGCCTTTGCCAAAAAGCTTCACTTGGGAGGCGAACACCTTCAATGGGCGGGTGTGTTCCACGAAGGAAAAGAGCATGCCGAGAAAGAGCGCGGCCAGAGTCGACAACACGACCAAAGGCATATTCACCTTGCCCTTGTCGGTGTCGTCCGCCGCGGTCAAGAACGCGAAGGGGGACGCCAGCTCGTTCGTGACGCGGCCGACCACATAGCCACCACCGAGCGCCCACGCCTCTCCGGGGAGTCGAGCGTAGACCAAACCCAAGTTCCCTCCGACGATGCGGACCGCACTACGACCCTTCTTATTGTAATCCACGTCGCTTTCTACGGCTGCCAGGTCTGTGATCACACGATCCAGCTGACTGCGATCGAAGCCCGCCGGCGCGCCCGACGATTGGCGACGACCATTAGCGTAGAATGCGACCGCAGCTCCGGTCCGGAGCGAAAGCTCCCGGGCGAAACGGTCATCGATGATGCGAGCGCCCACGACGGCACCTGCGGGCATTCGACCGACCTCTAGTTCGACCGGGCGAGAAACCACTCGATACAATCGATCGAGCATAAGCGTATCGTCACGGATGTATCCGTGCAGAGCGTCGGCCACAACGGGATAACCGCCGAGCTCAAAATCGTCCATGCCACTGGCTTGCTCGTAACCCAGGTGAGCCACCACGCGCCCCTGTTGGTCGACCGCAAAGACCGCATCGAAACCTTGGTTCTTTGGGATGGTGCTCGCTACTCGATTGAGCGCGGCGCGCACTTTGCTGCGAGCTTCGCGTGGGATCTTGCTCTCATTCGCGCTTGATTTAGCGAGGTAGCGCGCCACGTCCGGGTTCAAGGCAAATTTCACGAGCTGAGCTGAGCGCTCCCTCGCGTCGTTTTTCATGTACCAGGACACGACCTGGCTATCGGAACTCAGCCGTTCGTTTAGCACCCGAGTGCCGAAACGATTGTGGATTCCGTGGGCTAGCGACAACACGAACAAAAGCACGCCGATGGCGAGCGAAAGAACAACGTACCAAAAACGCGAAAGCAGCATTTATTTCTTCGCCTTCTTCTTCGCCTTGGTGGCGACAATGAAGGGTTTGCGAGAAATGTCGATGTCGCGACGTCGGACTGTCACGTCCATGCTTTCGCCGACCTTCTTTCCGGCGAAGTACGCCTGAACGTTGTAATCGCCAGGCTGGGCCACGCTGAGAACGAACAGGCCCTTCTTTGACGGATAAGAGATGGCAGCCACGTTTGGCTCTGAGACGACCCACATCCGAAGACTCGGGGCCGCTCCATCGCGAATCTCATAGGAACCAACGCCAGCCGGAACCGCCCAGGTTCGCAGTCCGCCCTTCACCGTTTCTGATTCACTGAACGTGTTGACGTCGACCCCAAACAGACGATGGGTGAAAGCATCCGTGTTCTTGAACTGCAGCTCCGTACCCGGGGCCACAACGATGCTGACCGGAGTCGTCCGTCCGCCGCCAACACGAATGAGAATCTTGTCCTTCTTCGCAGCTTCGACGCCGGTGGCGATGATGCAGATCTCTTTAGAGATATCCGGGTAGAGCTTGCGAAAACGTGCGGGGACCGTGGTGACCGGTTCGCGAAACGAGTAGCCGTGTTTGCCGGGGTCTTTTGCTTCAGTCCAGACTGGATTGAGCAAGTGCATGTAGCCCTTGATGCGACCCTTAATTTTCATCGCGTGGGCGCTGGGCGCGAAGGCCACCACCGCCAGCAGGAGACTCATTTTCAGTGGCAAGGAAACCCCTGCGCGCCGGACCGTAGATCGTTGAAATCCCATCACAACACACAGGCTAATGCACTGCCCGGCCGAGTGAAAGTCATGAGTTTTAGGGGGTTAGGGCAACTTTCCATCAGGACTCGACTTCAGAGACTGAACGCCGAGCTCAGCCTGTTTCCACCCCGAAGGCGTGCCCGAGCCGCTCGCATTCGGCGAAGCGCTCAACCAATTGATCAGGCGCCTACCGCCTCGAATCCGGCCAGCCCCCCAGGGCTAGCTCGGGCGAGTTGCCGAGCGTCTCTCCTTGTCGTCCAAGGATCACCGCAAGAACTCAACGGAGGGGCACTTAAATAGGCGCGCCCCTGCAGTCAACATCTGCCCTTGGCGCTGTCACCCGTGCGGGCCAGGCGCGGCGTAACCAGGGCCGCATGCAGCGCTGGGTTGAAGGCCCACAAAAGACGAACGGGCCGACCTAGGTCGACCCGTTCTGTTTTTTGGGCTCTTATTGTGGTGTCGAGATGCTGTTGATCATGAACCCCTAGCTAACGCTAGGTGGGTGACTCTTCGCCGCTTCTGGCTTCCCGGTGAACTGTATCCGGGCCTAGCGCTCCACTTCGAAATTCGTCTCCCTGGTTCGTTCATAAGGAGTTCATCTAACGGCATCACTCGCCACCACGAGCTCAGTAATAAGGTATTTCCGAGACGACGCGGCGTCAACGGACCGGCGCGAGAAATATCGTCGGGCGCGGGAACGAATTCGACTGGAGCCCACCTTCGACGCAATGCGCAGTACAGCATCGCGTCGACACCAAAACGATGCACGGCCAATTTTTGCAGTCAAGATTGACTCGGAACTTTCGCGTTGTAGCTACCCCCGCCCTTGACGCACCGCACCGAGAAATCCCTGCCGCTGGTACCGCGTCTGACGGATGCGGTATCATTCCGCGAAGGTCGAGGCGAACCTACACGTTTCGCTGTGTCCGCTCTTCCGCGATCACCAGCGTCGGGGTCGACGAAGACCCAATCGCCGCTGTGATGGGGGCCAATCCCCGCATGCCAACAAATTGCGCACCTAGTCGGCAACGTTGTGGGCGCCAAAACCACTAACCCTCGATGGGCTAGACAACGCCCATCTTTTTTTGAATTCGCCCATCCATCCGTCGATTCTGCAGAAGCTGCAGCGATAGCGCCGCCAATCGGCCTGGAACTTTGGCGGCGGCGGCCATCCGCCGGGCAAGAAAACGGCAATCTTTGGTCTTCCCCGGCTCGTCCTGCGCATCTGCCGCTTCGCGGTTCGCAGAGCCGTCGAAAACTGGGCCAGGACCGCGGGATAAGCGATTTTCAGCCCATGCCACACGTGATCGCCAGCGAGCAAGTTCCCGGAGACCTCAGCCCCCAGGACGAGCTGAGTTCTAGCCATAGCAAGATGCACTTCTTCTCCGTCGCCCGAGAGCGCGGACTGCTCATCGTCGACCTGGAAATTCCGAGCCCAGCCGTGAGCGGGTGCCTCAGTCTGTTCATTGAAGATGGCATCGAACAAGCTCTGCTGCTCCGCGGCTCGCCTGCCCCCACACGTTACGCGGCCCAGGGTGGCGTCGACTTGTTGCGGGACCAACTATACCGAGCTCGGCTTCGAGGTGCGACTGGCGTGGCCATCTCGTTCTCATCTCTAGACCCCATCGTAGACTTCTCCGGTCGCCTCGATCCGCGTGACCGCGTCTCCATTCGCTGGCTCTTCGACATGGCAAGCACTCTTTCGCCACCAGAGGGCTTGATGCTTCGGCTCGACCCCACAGACAGCTTCTTTGCTTCTTTCGGGATCGCAGAGAGTGGCTTCGAAGCCATCGCCGCTCCGGTTGATGCGCAGACTCCGTTCCCGGACGTCGAGCTATCGACTCCTCCCAAGAAGAAGAACACGCGACAGTTACAGCTGGAATTTCCCAAGGCCCAAGCCGCGACGAATACCCAGTCCGACGAACCCGAGCGGGTTCTTCGCCAGACGGACCGAGTGATGGCCGAGCTATTCGAGAGCGATTACGAGCCCAGCCCGCTGCGAGAAGCCGCCGAGTCCACTCCGCCGCCAGCGCTTCAGGATACCGACACCGAGAAGCCTCTATCGCTCTTGGCAGCACACGTGGACACGACTTCCGAACTTGTCGACGATACCGGAGCCGACGCAGGCACCGAGCTTGCCAATGACGATACCGGAGCCGACGCAGGCACCGAGCTTGCCGTCGATGCAGACGTCCGGGACACCGCCACCCTTGAGGCGGACACCCCGTCAGCCGAGCCGAGCCGTGGCCTCGCTCCCACCGAAAGCGCGACCGACGCGCCCGGTGAATGGACTCCCTCACCGAGCTTCCAGTCAGTGCTGGACGCGCTGTGCAACGCAGAAATCGAAGGACCCTTGCCGGAATCTGACCCGGAACAATCGACCGAAGAACCCGTCGTGAGCGATCCGCGAGAATTGTCGGCGATGGATTCTGTCCCGATGGAAGCCTCGCCGACGCCGGAAGATCCCGAAAGCGACCTCCTCGAGAGCTCGCAGCCAACGTTCTCCATCAACAGCGACGACAGCGACGAGCTCGAGCCACTCCGCCGTCAAGCCGAGAGCTGGACGCGCGAACTCGAATCTGCCAACGGTCCCAAACCGCTGAGTGTCATCGAGCGCCTGTTCGTTACGGCCTATATTCCACTGTGCGAGGCCGTGCGCCGCGGAGCCGCCAGCCCCCGCGCCCTGGAAGTTCTCGAGGACTGGCGCCAGAGTTTCAAACGCAGCTACTCCGATGGCTTCGATGCTCTTCGCATGCGTAGCAAACGCCCCACCATGGTGCTCGACGCACCCGACATCGCCATGCGCATTGGACGTCTTCATGATGCCCGGGGGGTACAGCTGCTGATGATCGACGGCATGCGCTACGATCTTGGCAACGCCCTGCACACCGCTCTTCGAGACACACTCGGCGCTAAGGCAGCCTGCGCCGAACGCACCCTGCTCTGGTCAGCACTCCCGAGTCGAACCGCGACCCAGGTAGAGCTGCTCGGCCGCGGCCCCATGGGACTCCGAGACTACACCGGTGAAGTAGACGAAGACGCTCTGCTCAGCCATGCCAAACATGCCGGACGCTTCCGCCGCCTGCGCACCGGGACTCGGGAGGTCTTCAAGCTCGACCTCGTCGAAACCACGCTGCGCAATCCTGGCGGCGCCTGGGGCCCACGCGTCAAGAGCTTGGCGGCGGAGATCGCCGAGTCGATCCGATGCCATGTGGAGACCCTGCCCCCGCGCACGCTAGTCATGATCTTCGGAGATCATGGCTTCGAGATGGACGAAAGCGCCGATAGTACCAGTGCCATCCGACAGGGAGGCGCCAGCCCCGACGAAGTACTGGTGCCCGCCAGTGCGTGGCTTATCGACAGCGTGCACTGAGATAGCCCCAACCCTTGGCCGCGCAAAACCTTGGCCGCGCAAAACCCAGGCCGCTGCCCTAGCGCGGTGTGCCGTTTGGGTCGTATTCTAAATGATGGAGTCGTTTCATGGCGGCCGATTGGTAGCGCAAGCTCTCCGCCGACATTCCATTACCCACGGATTCACCCTCTGCGGAGGGCACATCCAGGCCATCTACGACGGCTGCGTGGACGAAAACATTCGTGTTATCGACGTCCGTCACGCGCAGACTGCTGGGCACGCGGCAGATGTTTATGCACGAATCACCGGGCGCCCGGGGGTGGCACTCGTCACAGCCGGCCCCGGTGCCACGAGCGTTGTCACCGCTCTGGCCAACACGTTGCGAGCGGGGTCCCACTGGTGTGCAGCGACGGAGCGGGACCGACCGTGCTCAGCGATAGGGGCTCTCTTCAGGACATGGACACGGTGAGGCCTTCCTCCAATGGCGCCACTGACGACGCCCCGCCCCTCAGCGGACGGCCTCGCTCTCGACCGCGCCATCAAGCGACTTAAGGACGCGAAGAAACCGTGTTTTCTGGTGGGCTCACAACTCGATTTCCGAATGGGCTACGGACGAGAGCCTGCTTGGAACCGAGAGGCCCAGGTCGTGCATGTGGATCTCGATCCGCACGTTCTGGGAGGCACCTTGTTGCGTGAACGTGAAGATCGGCGCCAGCCAAATTCGCAAGGCGCTGTCAGCGTCTGAGCGGCGCCCGCTACCGGCTAGCTTTGGCCGCCGGGCGGTACCGCTCCGGGCTCCTTTTCGAGATATCGAAAAATCGTTCGCGGGTCGACGCCAAGATCTCTGGCGGTCTGTGTGCGATTGCCGTTGTTGCGTGCCAACGCTTCCAACACATACTTGCGCTGAAAATCTTCCTTGGCTTTCTCAAGGGGCAAAATACCCGTCTGCTGCTCCGGGCCTAGATCCAGATCTTCAGGGGTGAGGATCGTCTCGTCGCACAGAACTAGTGCTTTTTTGATCCGATTTTGCAGCTGACGAATATTGCCAGGCCAGTCGTATTTGCGGATGGCCGTCAGCGCGGCTGGAGAGAAGCCCCGCACGTCACTCGAGTATTCATCTGCAAACTTGCTCAGCAGCACTTTCGCGATGATAAAAATGTCTTCCCCTCGCTCACGCAAGGGAGGCAGCCAGAGGGTGACGATGTTGAGGCGATAGAAGAGATCCTCCCGAAAATCCCCGGTCTTGATCATTTCCTCAAGGTTGCGGTTGGTCGCCGCCAAGACACGAATGTCACACTTTTCTGGTCGGCTGTCGCCGACGCGATACACCACGTGCTCTTGCAACGCCCGCAGCAGCTTGACCTGGAGGGCCGCGGTCAGCTCACCGACCTCGTCCAAGAATAACGTGCCGCCGTTCGCCGCCTGGAACTTACCCTGTCGACTGGCAACAGCGCCAGTGAAAGCCCCCTTCACATGACCAAAGAGTTCACTCTCGATCAGGTTTTCCGGAATAGCCCCGCAGTTCACGATCACGAAGGGCCCATCCGCACGATTGCTGCGTCGATGCACTTCGTGGGCGATCAACTCCTTGCCCGTGCCGGTCTCCCCCTGAATCAACACGCCGATGTCCGTGCCCGCGACTTTTTGAAGCTTTCGGAAGACCTCCACCATGGACGGGCAGGCACCGATCACTTCACCGAAGCGGGTTTCCGACAGCTCCGCGGACAACTTCTCTTTGTCCGCGCGCAGGGCAGTCAGCAACATGGCGTTCTGCAGGATCATTGACGCTTGACTGGCAAAGATGATCAATATGTCGAGCTGCTGCCGGGTGAACAAATGCTTGATGGCATCATTACCGACATAGAGCGCGCCGATCACCTCTCCCTGACTGAGCAAGGGTGCGCACATCACGCTGGAGAGCTTCAGTGCGACTACGCTGTCGCTGCTAGCGAAAGTAGTGTCCGTCAGCGCGTCGCTGACAATGATCGGCTTCTTGGATTCGACCACATGACGAACAATGCTATCGCTGATGCCGCCGGCTTCGTCCTCAATGGCGTCACGCCGCACGTCTCGCGCAGCCCGCACCCTGGGTGTGTCTCGTTCATCGTCGGCCGGGTCGACCAACAGCACCGCACCGCGCGCCGCGCCAGTAATTTCGATCACTCCGTCAAGTAAAGCTTCGAGCAATTCGTCGACAGACCGGCTGGTCATGAGCCGTTCGCTGAACTGAAAGAGCTTCCGCAGCCCGGCGATCTCGCTCGCCGCTCGCGAGCCGGTAGAGTCGCTAGCGCTCGTTTGAAGCTCGCTGAACATCGAGAATCCGAGTTGGACATCGCCCAATCGAATCCGATCCCCGTCGACTAAACGAACTCGGCGTTTCTTCTTCTCGTTAATGAGAATGGGTGCACCCCGGTCCAGTTCTTCGAGTTGAAAGTCCCGACCGTTGTAGACAATTTGCGCATGCTGATCGGCTACGCTCGCGTCAGGGAGACATACGTCATTGCCTGGAGCGCGCCCGATGGTGATCAACGCCTTATGAAGCGCATAGATTTTCGGCTGCCCATCGCCAGCCGGAAAATATCGAAGCAATGCCATAGGCGCGCAGCCTAGCAGATGCCCCCTTAGCTGGGGCCGACGCCTGCGGGAACTAGTTCAGGGTCCCCGAAACTCCGAAACCGAGCCCCCGGGGGCCCACCGGCGCCAGGCCAAAATGAGAAAGCCGGACCCCAAAAGGGCTGTCGGAAAGTCGATTTGCTTCAGAACTCGCGGCTCCCGACCCGCGTCGGGGCGCGAATACCCCGCCCGCGACGATTCCGAGGCTCATCGCCACGCCGGTAAACACAAAACCACGTTTGGCCGGTGGAGTGTCGTCTCCGGCGTAGAACAAGAACACCGGCAGAGACACGGCCGCGCCGATGCCGGCTCCAGACCACATCCAAATCAATTGGTCTTCGGTCGGGACGAAGGCTGTCGCCATGGCCGCGGCGCCAGCGATTCCGACATTGTAACCTATCAGGCCACCCAGCGCCCCGGTATCGTTCGAGCGGCCGTAGCCCACTCCTTCCTCTGAGCGGCCGTAACCGATGGCCGATCCAATGGCCGCCCCCCAGATCGCACCACTCGAGACCAGCGCACTCAGATACGGCGACGGTTCTTGGAGGCTGCCCGCGACAAATCCCGCGGCCCCCCCCAAGGTACTGCTCATCACAACGATTCGACTGAGCCCTCGGAATCCGATCGACGAGTCTTCGTCGTTGGTGACGTATTGATAACCGGCGATCGCGAGGCCTTCGCCAGCGCCCAGTGTCAGGCCCGCTGCTACCGCAGCGGGCACACCGCGCTTCAGTCGTGAACTCTCATTCCAGAAGTACACGCCCACCGGCGCGCCAACTCCCAACACGGCCGGTGCGATCAACGCCAGGCCCGGATCGCTCAGGTCCAACTCCACATCGAACCAAACGCCAAGCGCTACGCCGTAGGCCGCACTCATGCCATACAGACTCCCCAGTTCTAAGTCTCCGGCGTAGCGCTGAGAATCCACGCGTGGCGCATATTGCGGCACGTTCCATGTCCCCTGACCCGAGCCCTGGGGCGACTGGCGATGCTGAGCCGGTTCAGCGGGCGGATACTGCGCCGGAGGCGTACCAGCCGGAGGGGACTGACCGGCCCCTGGCGGCGCATAGGGAGCAGGCGCGTACTGCCCCCCGGGGGACGTTGTGCCGGGATGCGATCCTTGGGGCGGAGGATAGGACGGCTGAGCTTGAGCACGCGCGCTTTGACAAAACGCGGCCAGCGACAAGAGGGACGCCGTCACCGTGGCGAGTCGACTGCCCGCGCCCATCATCAGCCCCACTCCTTGCGCAAGCGTCGGCCGAGCAGTTCGCTCACCGCTTCGTGTGGAGATGCATCCTCGTACAGCACGCCATAGACCGCGTTGCAGATGGGCAGATCCACCCCGTATTTCCTTCCGAGGTCGAAGGCACTTTTCGCCGTCCGCACGCCCTCAGCGACGTGTCCGATCTCGTCGAGTGCCATCTGCAAGTCCTTGCCGCGGCCGAGCTCGTAGCCCACGGTGCGATTGCGCGACAATTCCCCGGTACAAGTGAGCACCATGTCTCCCATGCCGGCGAGTCCCGCCAAGGTGAGCGGGTCACCGCCCAAGGCGTGGGCCATGCGCGCGACCTCCGCCAAGCCGCGTGTGATCAGCGCGGCTCGGGTATTGGCGCCAAATCGCAGACCGTCCGATGCTCCGACCGCGATCGCGATGACGTTCTTCAGAGCTCCCCCGATCTGTACTCCCACGGCATCCTCGCCGGCGTAAACTCGGAATCGATCGGTGGTGAAGCGATCCTGCATGGTCTCACTCATGCTGGCACAGCTCGATGCCGCCACGACGTAAGTGGGCGTGCCTCGCGCTACCTCGGAAGCAAAACTCGGTCCGGACAATGCCACACAGCGATCCCGGGCGCTGCCCTCCAACACATCGGCAATGACATCCGTCATCAGCATCAAGCTATCGTTTTCGATGCCCTTCGTTGCGCTCACCATCGCAGCGTCGGCAGCCAAATAGGGTCGGGCACTTTCTACGGTCGCCCGCAAAGTCTGCGAAGGCACAGCCCAAAGGACTAGCTCGGCGTCCTCAACGGCCGCCGCAATATCATGCGTGACCTCCACGCACTCGGGGAGACGCACCCCGGGGAGTTTGTTGCTTTCCCGGCTCTGGCTCATCCAAGAGGCGGCCTGCTCAGACCGCGTCCAAAGAGAAACCGGGCGGTCATCAGACGCCAGCACCTTGGCCAGCGCCGTTCCCCACGCCCCCGCTCCAACTACCGCCGCACGCCGAGTTCCCGCCACCTGCGCTAGCTTGCCATAGCCTCGCCGCCCAGCGGGCCTTTTCTGCTCCCGGTGCGGCTCCCAAAAGCCACCAAGGAAGCACTAGGCCTTCGCTCTGGATTCGCTATGCTTGGAGCCATGGCCATGGCTCATCCAACAATCTTGAATCGCCGTGTAGGACGACACCGTCTCGCCCAGCATAGCTTCGCGCCCCGCACGCTCCTCTCCGTCCGACTCGGCGGTCTATTCCTCGCCATGGGCCTACTGTTGACCGGATGCCCCAGTCGCGATTCCGTCGGGTTACGGGCCATCGGTCTGCTCGGCGAAGGCGTCATTAACGACCCCAAGAATAAGAGCCTGCGTTTTGATATTTTGAAGTTCGGCCTCGAACAGTTCTGCACAGAAATGGGACGACGCGGCGCGCCACTGAAAATGCGGGACAACGATCCGGTCATGGGTAGGTTTTTTACCCAATCATGTCAGTCTCAAATAATCGAGGGCGGCGATCAGCAGTCCTTCATCGTGCGTTTCAGCGGCAACGGGCACGCCTGGACAAATCTCAGCGGCCGGATCGGGTTTGAAGCCAGCGGGCTGGTTGAATATGCAGCCGATTTTCACCTCCAGGGTGATGCGATGTACATCTACTTCCGACCGCGGAACGTCAACGCAGCGTCGTTTCACACACTGATGGTCGAATCGAAGTTGGCCCAGGCGGGCATGGCTGTAACTGGAGTCAGCTCAGACCAAATCGGTCACGATCTTCTCACCGGACAGCTCCAGCGCGGGTTCACTGTCATCCGCAAAAATTCCGAAGGAGAGATGGACTTCGGGATGGGCATCATCGCGAAGGGGCGGCTACCATTTCGTCCCTTCCAAATCCGCAGTAGCGACAAACTCGTACTGGAAAACGACCGCACCGAAATCCAGGTGGGTCAGCAGGACATCATCGGTGGCTTCCGGGTCAAAGAGTCGGGTCAGGCGCTCTATCTGATGCTGACACTGGATGGCGCACGCAGCGTCGATTTTTTCCTGGTCGACCGGGCGAGCGGCGACCGAATGTTGGATCAGTTCCATCGACGTCCCGGGCCGGCCCAGCTGAGTTCACGGCCCCCGATGGACGAATTGCTCCACGCCGGTCCCGCCGTCGCACGCTTCCTGGCTGTCCCTCCCGGGGAATATTATCTTGTGATCGATCATAGCGACGGCGCCGGGCACAGCTCCCCACGCGCCACCGGCAATCAAAGCCCGGCCACCGTCGACTACCTGGTGCAGGTGGGCGACGCACCCTGATTTTCCCTTATTTACCCCACGATTTGGCCGTATCGCCCGGCACTGGGCTAGTGCGAGTTGCCGAACTAGTAGACGCCGACTAAGACATGGCAACCCGAGTGCTGAGTTCCCTGCCCCGATACGCGTTCCTTTTTGTGTGGTTCGTTCTCGTTCCGATTGGTGTGGCGTGGGCGCTCATTTCCTGGCTCAACCCCGCCGACGGTATTCCGACCAGCCTTCCTGCGATCTTTGTCACCGAACAGCCCGTTCCGGCATTCATTCTGCTGTTTACGGCAGCCGAGATGCTGCTCTACCGCTTTCGCTCCCACCTCCCGCTAGCTTCCCATGTCGGCGTCAACGGTCGGCCCGATTTGCACGCCGAGGTCCGGGAAGACTACGAAACGGGCAGCCAGCTACTCGAAGAAGCCGAACGCCTCATCGCGAGCAACCGCTCCTCGCTTAAGTCAAAACTGGGGAAGGAGCGCCTGACCGCAATCGACGCGCAGGTCACCACCTTTCGCACTTGCCTCGCGGCGAGCCCCTTCCAAGAGGAGCCCTTCTACGATGCCTTCGAAGGGATCCAAGAATTGGTCGAGGACATTCTCGCCCCATGGCGAAAAAGCGAGCTTCGGGAGTACACGGAATCCATCGTTATCGCCGTGGGCATCGCCTTACTACTTCGCGCGGTGGTGATCGAAGCGTTCAAGATCCCCAGTGGCTCGATGTTGCCGACTCTCCAGATCGGCGACCACATCTTCGTCAACAAGTTCATTTACGGACCGACGATCCCCTTCACGGAAACACGCGCGCTATCTCAGATGCCACCCACTCGGGGCGACGTGGTGGTGTTCGAATTCCCCTACGAAGCCTTCGCCGGCGAGAACTTCATCAAGCGGGTGATTGCCATCCCGGGTGATGTGCTCAAGACAGACGGCGGTCACCCAATCATCAACGGCTGGAGAGTGCCGAGCTGCCTCGCGAAGCGAGTCAAGACGGGTCTGGGCCCCTTCGCGGAAGAAGAAGAGCTCTACGTCGAGTACATCGGGGAGTTGGCGTACCTGGCGACTTATCAGACCGACCGACGCGGCGGCGACAAGAAGGCACCGATCGTGGTGAAGCCCGGCGAGGTCCTGGTGATGGGGGACAATCGCCACAACAGCAACGACTCACGGGTCTGGGGCGGCGTCCCCCTAGACAATATCAAAGGCCGAGCCATGTTTGTTTGGTTCCCGTTTTCACGACTGTTCACGGGCGTGATGGGGGTTCCGGCCATACCGCCCAACACGCCCGACTCGGTCCGACTCGGAATCGAAGCATGTCTCGCGAAGCGGCCTCCGCTCAGCCGGACGACTCCACCAACCCACGCTCCCTAGGTGATTCGTCCCCGTCCGGGGTTGGCGGCCGGACGAGTACCAGCCTCGGTCGCCGCTTTTGGCGCTCAAACAATCCGGCTAGAACAATCGCGAGTAGCTCGGGGTCCGCCTGGTAGCTCATGACTCTTGATACGCCGGCTCGGCGCTTCGGCTTCCCCGCCGAATATCGTCCGGCCGCGACCACTAGCACGCCGCGATTTGGCAGCGCGAGCTTCACGGCAGGGACTCAAGTGGACTTTTAGGGGGCCAGCTGGATCCCTAATTTTTCTCGCATGCCACGTGCCTCAGTGGTTAACCACCACGCGTACACGATCGCAATAATCCAAGTGAACGTGACGGAACTCCCACCGATCATGTAGCCCCTCGCTGTGACAGCCCCACTCCCGAGGGTCATCCACACGATATCGAACAGAGTTTTGCCCACCGATGCGCCGGCGGCGACGTGATATCCGCGCAGTGCCATCGCCTTCCAGACCGCGAACTGCTTGGGGTCGACGCCGGGCGAATCCTCTGGCTTCGCCCACTTCACACCGATTCGGCTGCGCATGGCGAACAGCGTGACAACTGCAGCGATGACGTGAGTGTAGTCGATATGCATTAGAGACTTCCGTAAGCCGTCGGCTCATACCGGCTCAACCGAGAGCAAACAAGCGGTCTGCAAAACGCCCGGGAGCGTACGCGGCCGCGTCCGGACCGCGGACCGCGGACCGCGCTATTTGTGCGCCCATCCGCACCCCGCCCGGATCCGACGACCTAGCAGATGCCCCAGTGTGGGAAGGGTGTCTCTTGCCACAACACCGCAGGTGAGCGCCCCCAAAAATGTTAACGCATTGCGTTGATTTACCCATCCTCGCGCCAACAACGTTAGGCTATCCTCTGGCGCGCCGCCTCTCCCACGGGGAGGTAGCCGACGAGGATCAATTGGAGCTCAAGCCCGGAACACGACTCAACGCCTTCGAGTTGCTCGTGCGTATTGGCCAGGGCGGCATGGCTGCAGTCTGGGTGGCGCGCGGTCGAGTGAGCCCCGACCAGCCGGAGCGCCTGGTTGCCATCAAAGCAATGCTGCCGCAACTAGCGGGAAGCATCGAGTTTCGGCAGCTATTCCTAGACGAAGGCCGCACGGTCCAAAGCATCGACCATCCGAACGTCGTCAAAGTTTACGAAGTCTCGGAATGCGACGGCGTCCTCTACATGGTGATGGAATGGGTGGAGGGCGAGAGCCTGCACGGCATCATCGCCGAAGCGAACAAGCGCCGGCCCATCCCCTCAGAGATCGCCGTTCGCGTGATAGCGGATACGGCAGCCGGTCTTCACGCAGCCCACGAGGTTCGCGGCTGGGACGGAAACCTCAAGCACCTCGTCCACTGCGATGTGTCGCCCCACAACATCCTCATCAGCCTAGACGGCACCGTGAAGTTGGTAGATTTCGGCGTTGCCAGCGCCGTCGATCAGGTCGGGCACGGTGAAGACAAGAAAATTCGCGGCAAGTTCGGCTACATGTCGCCAGAGCAAGCCCAAGCCAAACAGCTCGACCGTCGCAGCGATCTGTTTTCCCTAGGAATTGTGCTGTTCGAGCTAACAACCGGGTACCGGCTCTTTCGCGGTCGCGATGATCGACACACCTTGGAGCTCGTCAAGTGGGGGAAGATCCCCCGCCCCGGCCAAATCGACAACAAGTACCCAACCCAACTCGCGGAAATTCTCGCCCACGCTTTGGAGAGAGAGGTCGAATCTCGCTTCCAATCAGCCAACGACTTCCGCGATGCCCTTGAGGGCTACCTGGTCGATCAACGCATCATGGTACCTACAGCCGGAGTGGCGGGCTTGGTTACCCGTGTTCTCGGCAAGAAGGTGAAGCAGCGTCGGGACGCTATCCGCAGCGCCATCAAGGAACTGGACGGGCACACATCGCCCAACACACCGCTGGTGTCTGACGAGCCGGTCGCACAAGCCGAGGCATCGGGCAGCGTCAGCCGCTCCGTCAGCATGGCTGAGGTCCCGTCGGATACGGGCATTGGAGCCGCGCGGCTCCCATCGGACTACGCAAGCTCGTCGCAAATGATGCAGCAGACCGGCGCCAGCCGCCCCACACCGATCATGGCGGTGGCTTTGGCAGGTTTGCTCGGCGCCCTTCTCGCGACCGGAATCGTACTCTATGTCCTGCGTTCGGGCGGCTCCAATGACATCGCGGTGGACGTCGCCGCCGCCACGCCTTCAGCGGTGGCGCCCCCCGCGGCCAAGCCGAAGCCAGCCGAGCCTACGGGCCCCCAGGGACTGAATCTCTCCGACCTGCCGGTACTCAGGCTGGACACGCCCAGTGACCTTCCGTCCGCGGATGACCCAGGACCTGAAGTCTCACCCCAAAAGCGCAGCCCCCGACGGTCTCCTCGCCCCAAGGGAAAGACTAGCAAACCGAAGCCAAGCCCAGCCCCGGGTGTGAAGCAGGTGCAGTTAGCGAAAAATCCCGAAGTGAAACTGGAAGCCGACCCACCGAAACGTGATGGACAGTTTGACCGTGCTGCCACCCGGGCCGCCCTCAACAATGCCTCCATGCAAGCCCGCCTCTGCCGCCGCCCCGGTGGCACCACAGGACGCGGCACCGTGAACATCACGGTGATGCCCAGCGGTCGAATCTTGAAAGTCTCCGCCCAGGGCAAATTTGCCGGGACGCCGGTCGGCCACTGCGTAGAGGCAAAGTTTTCCCGAGCCCGTGTCCCCGCCTACCGGGGAAGCGCCATCGTGCTCGCCAAAACGTTCAAAGTCCCGGACTGAAGCCGCGTCGCCATCGGTAGCGGCTAGGTTCAGCGCGCCCCGCGACGCTAGGCCAAGGGCGAGGAAAAAATGAAGCTACAGCGAGAAGCCGCACTCGTCTTGCCACATGCTGTTGTTGAGGTAGCGGCGAGCCCGACGCTTGGCAACCACCGTCGCGATCCGCGCCTCAGGCAAGGGGTCCGGAGACTCCAGTACTTGGTTCAGCGCGGACATGTAGCCCTCTTCGTTCTGAGTCTGGCAATAGTAGGTAATCGCCATGGCAAGATGAACAGCGACGAAGCGCCCGCCGGTGAGCTCAATCGCCCGATCGAACTGCTTCTTGCCCTCCTCGGGCTCGCCGAAGGCCTTGGTAGAGAACACACCGCCGAGAATCACTCGAGCGAGCCCGTGCTCCAGCTCCTCGTCCAGCCGGACTACATGCTTGAGCATCTCCACCGAGACGTAGAGCTCAGAGATCAGCTCTGCATTTTCGGAATCCGCCTGAATCGCATTGATGTAGGCGAAGGCAACCCAGAGCACTTCCGGCGCGTGCTCTTTTTCAGTGAAGTTTTCCTTGAGCCAAACTTTGAGCGTACTGGCGTCTTTCTGAGCTGCCTCAAAACCTTCCGCCCGCTGGGATAGAAGCTTGTGGCCATAAAACTTCGCCCGCTTGTAGGCCTCTTGGGCGCGAGTCTGATGGTAGCCCATCATGACCTCGTCATCCGCCTCGAAGGCTTGCTCCCAATCGTCCCAAATGAAACCCGATGCCGCGCCGGCCCAGGCCTGGGTCAGTAACATCAAGCCACCCGGGTTAGCGGGAGAAACGCTGTGCAGACTCTCCAGCTGGCCGAGACCCGAGAAAGTGATCTGTTTCGCGGTTTCGTAGTCGTGAATGGTCTTCACGCCCTCGCCGGCTTTCGACGCCGCGTCGAAAGCGCCGTCCGCCAACATTTTGCTGCAGCCTGTTACTACCAACCCACAGACAATCGCTGCCGCTAGTACGCGCAACTGACTGCCATAGGACGCCCCAAAGCTTCGAGAAAACATGGCGTTCTTCTAGCAGGGGGCGACGTCGGTGTTCAAGCGCAAGCGCCCAGATCCAAAGAGCCCGAGCTGGGTGGTGCCGCCACGGAGAGACTGCGCCCAAATAGCTGGAATTCTTAGTGGTGTCGCCACTGTCCAGCGGGCCGGAACGCTGGTGCGCTGACTAAGCGGCCCCGTGTCACGAGCTCCCGCATCTCGCGGCGCCATCTCAAGCCCGTTGAATAATGAATCAGGGGGTCGCCAGCACGACGCCAAAAGTTGTCGTGAACTGAGTCGTCCCCAAGCTCCGAAGCTTTTGTGGGAAGACGTCCTGGTCAGCCACATCGAGTCGATTGTCGAGCATCAAACGAAGAACGGGATGCGGACTGTGCACCACGGTCGCGGTGAAGGAGTGCAACACCAGTTCAGAATCAAGATCCCCGTCGACACGCGAGCCACCGTTGTCCTCGAAACGTTCGACGCGACCCGCGACGTTCCATTGCTCGTTGAATGCGTACTGGGCAGCCAGGGATCCCCCCAACCACCAGACGCGCCGAAACTTTTCGAGCTCCGCATTCTCGATCAGCTGCTCCCAGCCGTAGTGGAGGTTCAGCAGCAGCTCTAGAGCGTCAACGGGATTTGCTCGCGCGACAACGTCCACCAGGTGCCGCAAACCTTGGAAGTTGGCTGCGTCAAAATCCGCAGGGTACTCAGATTCTTCCCCCGAAACCGAGCACGGCGTCTCCACCTGTCCCCGCGTGTAACCGGTACTACCTCGACACGGCACCAGAACAAAGTCCCGTTCCTCCGGACCCACCAAGTAGCCCAATGACGCATCAAAGCGTTCGCTCCCATAGCCCAGCTGCAATCCGACGGACTTCATTTGATTCACGTCGCCGGAAGAATCCCAACCATTGACGACCAGCGCGGTTGCTGTCCAACGCGATGTCAGTTCCAACGCTGCTCTCATGCCCGTGTGATAGAAGGGCTGCCCTAGCCAGTTGAGAAAACCGCGGGTGTAGTTATAGTTATCCTGACTTTCTGCAACTTCCGCACCAAAGATGGTGTCGAATTTCCCAAAGTCTAGAGTCAGGCTTCCGTCGCCCCCCATGGGTCGCCATGTCGCGACGGCTTGTTTTACGTTTGCCAAGTCGCGCTGAGACTCGGCCTCGCCTGCAAAAGTCTGCGCGGTCGGTCCGATCCTCAGACTGAGGGTCGCAGCCACCACTCCGACATCGTAGGCCGCATTGAGCCCCGCACCTGAGACTGCGAAGCCGTTGCTGGCGTCGAAGGCCCGGAATTGGTTGATGTCCTCTTGGGGTTTGGGCAAGCCCCAGTTGAACCCCAGGTAGGAATCTACAAAACCGGAAACAGCCCAGGGGCTAGCAACATCCACCGCTTCGTCCGGCGGGCGCGACTCGGTCTCGGGCGCTGAAGCTGCAGACGCCTTGTTCTCTTCCTTCGACGCGCCCAACGGCTCCCCCGCCGGCGGTGGTGGTGATTCGACTGTGCTGGCTCCCGCTGCGGGTGTCGCAGTGGATGTTTCAGCAGGCGCAGGGGTCGCCGCTTCCGCGGGAGCTGAGGCGGGCGCGCCGGCAGCCGGTGCGGGGACTGCTCGAGCCTCGGTGGGCCGTGTGGCCTTGGTAGGCGGCGTGCCCGCGGCCGTCCCAGGAGCAGGATCCCCGCTAGGTTTCGCCTCGAATGCTGGGCTGACTCCCTGCTTGGGCTCTGCCGTCGCCGCCTCCTCAGCCCCTTGCGCGCGTGCCCCGGTAGCCACCAGCAAACCAGCGCTCACCAGCAATCCGGCACTCACCGACACCCGGCCCCCCGAATGAAGCGCACGTAAAATCAGCCGTCGAGGTTCGTATAAATGCCACATGCCTTGTCCCTGCTCGAGCCTAAACGCCCGGAGCATCACCCTACCCACAATCGCGGTGCGATGCGAACCAGTGGACAAGACGCGTGACAACACGACGGGCGCTGGTAGCCTCTCCCTCATGTTCATTCATTGGCTGATTCTGGCCGCCAGCATCTGGGTAACAGCGTGGGCCCTCCCAGGAATCGAAGTAAAAGGCGTTTCCGGCAGCCTCTGGGTGTCCGCAGTGTTTGGCCTACTCAGCCTCGCGATTGGAAAGCTGCTCTTTGTTTTTGTCGGCATCAGCACCTTCGGGCTCGGCTTCTTGTTCGCGTTCCTCGGCCGCTGGGTGGTGACCGCACTGTTGTTGAAGCTCACGGACGCCCTACTCGACAGCTTGAAGATTCGTGACTTCCGTACCGCGCTCGGTGCGTCGGCGATGATGAGTCTGCTCGGCACCATCGGGGAACATCTTCTTCCCGTAGCCTGAGACCATGGCTAGATTGAATCGCAACACATCCGAACTGCTCGCCGGTCTGCGCATCGTCAGCTTTGAGAGTCGACGCGCCGACGACATCGTTCGACTCGTCAACAAGCGGGGCGGTGAGTGTCTACGAGCGCCGTCGATGACCGAGGTCTCGCTCGCGAAACAAGAACACGCGTTTCGCTTCTTCGAGACTCTCGCCGACACTTCGGAGGGGGTGCTCGTACTGCTCACCGGAGTCGGCGCCCGAATGATGTTCCAGGCGATGTGCTCCCGCTACCCGGAAGACGAAGTCCGTGCACGTCTCGCCCCGTTGACCGTAATTTGCCGTGGGCCCAAAGCCGCCAAAGGGGCTCGGGATATCGGCCTCTCGCCGACCGCCACAGCTCCTGAGCCCAATACCTGGCGAGAGTTGGCCACCACTTTAGACGAACAGCTCGACGTCAGCGGCAGGCCTGTTTTCATTCAAGAATACGGAATGCGTCGACACGAGCTCATCGAACATTTGGAGCGGGGAGGCGCCGCGGTCACCCCCATTCCCATCTACGCGTGGGAACTCCCTCCCGACATCACCGAGCTGCAATACGCATTGCGTGAAATCACCGCGCGCCGAATCGACGCCGTCATGTTCACCAGTGGGCACCAAGTCGTCAATGTACTGCTTTGCGCCCGTGAGCTGGGCATCGAGACAGCGCTACGCGAAGTGCTTGAGTCCCATAGCTTGATCGCCTCGGTCGGCCCGGTCACTAGCGACGTGCTGCGAGAGCATCAATTGACTCCGGACATTGAGCCCGTCCACCCCAAGATGGGGCACCTCATCGTTGCTCTTTCCGAAGAGGCGTCTTCGCTGCTCCAAGCCAAACGGGGCGGCTCGCCCAAGTCCTTGCCACCAGACTAAAGCTGCACCGGTTCTTCGGAGGAGAAGAATGTGTGGATGTCGTCGGCCCGGGCCAAGGCATCCCGGAGTCCCAGTTCCACCAGTCGGGACGCGAAGGTACCATCGAACAGCATATAGGAGGCCCAGTCCGCCTCCCAGGTCGCGTCTGACTGCGCCGCGCGGTTCAGAAGAAACTTGGGAAGAGTATCCATACCGGGCCAGCCCCCACCCTGAGACCGGAGGTGTTCCCCCGCCAGTAGGCCCACGTCCTGGGAGGGGGTAAAGACGAGCGTCCCGAGCTTGCGATAGCGAGCGCCGCGCGTCTCCACAATCACGTCCTGCACTCGCTGAAACTCGGCAGCACTGAGCGTCTCTTCCAGAACACTGACCAATTGATTGAAACGGCGCATGACGGCGAGATCGTATTGAAAGGGATCCAACAACAGCGCATTCAACAGCTTACCAAACACCAATGCCGCACTCGGATAGCTGCGCAACGGCGGCGGCTCCGCGCCGGGATGACGAAGATCCGACTGCAAAGAGATGACGACCAGTCGTTTGGCACCGGATCGAATGGCCGGCGATATAGGCGTGTTGAATCGAACACCTCCGTCGCAGTAGTACGCTCCATTGATCTTGCGCGCCGGAAAAAGAACGGGAATCGCCGCCGAGCCCAGCACGTGCTCAGCCGTGATGGGCTCCAGCCGAGCGCGACGTCGGGGGTCTGCGGACGGACGGAAGGTCACACCGGGCGCCGTTTCAACGAAAATCCCTGTGCGACCTGAGCCGAGGTTGAAGGCGGCCACGGCTAGAGCCGATACCGCGCCACGACTGATGTTGGAATGCACGCGATCCCAATCGATGGACGCCCGGACCAGATTTTCCAACGGACGCGGATCGATAAACGACTTCCCGAATAGGCCCGGCCCTGGCGGGATACTGAGTCCCGCTTTTTTCGCACGACCGCGCAGGTTCAATCGCAGGTGGCTGCCCACATCTAGATTCTTCCAGACGGAAACCAAATCTGCGATTGCGTAGTCGCCGCGGTGAGCGTTCGCCGCCAAAAAAGCGGCGTTGATCGCGCCGACGGAGGTGCCCGCCAACACGTTGAAGCGCGGTCGGTCCTTCGGCAGCATGTTGAGGACTTCGGAGATGCCCGCGAGGATCCCAACTTCGTACGCTCCGCGCGCACCGCCCCCCGCCAGCACCAATCCGATTGGAGATGCGACGCTCATGGCCTAAATATTACGACTGCTACGCCGTTGGACAAGTAAGCGCCTTTCTACTTCGGTAGGCGTCGGCTCATTGCGTCGAAAAATCGACGAATTCGGGCCGCGTTAGCTCCCATGTCGCCCTTTCCGGCCCGGGATTTCGAGCGAACGTCGATCTTTGTGCCGTCCCGCAACGGCCGGACGCGAATTACCACATCGTCAACAAATCGAAAGATTCGGGTCGTCTCAGTGCCCTCAATGCGAAGTTCCTCACGGTCGACGCCGGTGATCTCCCAGCCCAGCTCAATACAAAGTTTCTCGACTTCGCTAAACACCGTGGCGGGTGACGCCCCTAACTGGAGCGATTTCAAATCGGAATAGGCTCCTCGTTGAAGCTCCGCAAAGTCCGGCGGATAGCTCATATCTCGTCCCTGGTTCGCGTCCAACTTCAACGCGGCGCGGAAGGCTGGAGGCTCTGCTAGGTCCGTCGTGATGTCATTGATGATCGGCGTACTGCTCGAAGACAGGCGTTGCAGCAACGGGATGCTCAACGCCACGACCCCGATCAACAACGGGATCCCAGCCACTCGGAAACTCGGGCGCGTTTGATTCTTGAAGCGCCCCACACGAGGCCGAATGCCCACGTACGCGGCCGTGCCGATGGCCACCAGAATCGCCAGCATGAATAGCTGAAAACCCACGAAAGGCGGCAGGATACCGAGGAAGGTCCCGCCCGGCACAAGGACTAGCCCCGCAAGGGCCAACAGGGACACATTTTTCGCGCGGCTCAGGTACGCGGCTGTCGGCTCGGTCATCCGTCCTACTTACACCGTTCGTCCGGTGGCTCGAAACTTCAGCGAATTATTTTTTTGTGATCCGCAACCCGGAGGGCGGACCCGGCGATGAGCTGACTACGTCCATTCCGAGTTCTCCAGCCGTACGCCGTCTGCTCGACTTTAGAGCCTGACGAATATGTTGCACCAAACGCATGACGCCTTCCATCTTCTTCGCCAATGGGCCGAGCTCTTGAGCCAAGCGCCGTTCCAGCGCCGTATGTGCCAACGCGACACCGTCTCCGTCTGGCAAATCAATATCAAAAACCCCAACGTCGAATCGCCGACTGCTCTTCCGGTAACTCGGCACAACATCCGGCAACAACAACAACAACAACAACATCATCATCATCATCATCGTAGCGATATCCGCGAACAATTAGCGCGATGGCGCGTGCCACTTCTGCTTCGTCTTCCACCAACAAAACGCGGGGCTGCGACGTAGCCGAGTCAACCATTGGAGGCTCCGATTCGGCGCAACTACGCTAGTGAATGGAGGAATCTGGCTTGGTCAGTGTGTTCTTTTCGTTCTGTGTGTTCCTGGGCGATGGATGTTCAGAATTTTGTAGCCAAAAATGGGGAGGCAAGCTGGGTACAACTCCGACTCTGGTTGGCAACGTGGACTCCCCGGTGCCAACCACGCACAGCTACTCACCGTTGCCCCCGCAGAAAATACGCTCCGCAAATCCTCGGAGCACCAGAATGCCAGCGGCCTACCTGTACGCTGGTTACGGAGCGTACAGGCGAGACCGCCGTGTAGTGGTCCGTCGACGAGCCCTCTGGGCGCGCACGCGCGCCCAGAGGGCTCGTCCCTAGGAGACGATGACGGGCTGAATTCACATGCCAATAGCGGGTGCTTCAGCTCTTGGCAGCGCCACAGCAGACTGTTTGTGCCCGGCAATACGGTCATTATCCGGAGTGCTTGCGCGGAGCCCCTGCCCAGTTCAAGACAGTAAGCATGCTCGTGAACGATGAGAGGGCCCACGACCTGGAGCTCGACGACGCCCGGAAAACCTACGACTTCGGCGGAGCGGTATTTGATCTCGGCGCCCCTGGCGACCGTGACATCGTTCGCTTTATTCTTTCCCAGGCGCTGTATGGCGAAGCAACCGGCGTCTACTGCGGCAAGTCGCTCTACGCCGCTCATTCTCTTGAGGCTGCCAAGTTTTATGTCCGGCAGGCACGGCAGGAGCTCGCTCACCTCGAAATGTTCGGAGAAATTTTCCGAGAGCTGGACATGACGCCTACGGCGCCCCATTGGGGACTAAAATTGCTCTCCAGCCACAACAATTACTACCCGCTCAAAGTGTTAATGGAGCACGCGATCGGCGAGGGCATGGTCCTCCACGTATTTCAAGATCTGCTTCTGGCAACGTTGCCCGATAACCATCCTGGGGTACCGAGTATCAAGAAAAAGCTGCGCACCATTTGCCGCGACGAATCTGAGCACGTCGCGTGGGGGGAAAAGGAGGCGACACGCCTGCTCCAGGAGTCTCCGTGGCTCCGCACTCCGTTCCAGGGCGTCCTAGAAATACAAATGAGCGTGATTCCCTACATCGTCGGGTCCTTAAGAAAACGCTACCCAGACCATCCCGTAATGAACCAGGCTGGGGACTTCTTGAACCACGTACAGCGTGAAGTCGGCGAGCAGGCAAAGCGCTTGGGTTTCGCGCCTGCCACCAACGGTAGTCGTTCGTTTCGAGCATGGTGCATGGCCAGTGGAACGGCTCTGTTCCTTCGAAGTCAATTGGCACGATCGGAATCGAAACTTGATAAAACATACCTATCGGACCTTGGTTTTCCCGATCGCCCCTAAAGTTTTTACGGCAACATTTCACCTCTATCGATGAACTTTCAATTCTGCACTATCTGCATCTGAAACATTCTCTAGGCACTCGTTCTCCCGGGCTCGACAATCGGCACGCGATTGGCATATGGGAAGGACATGGGAATGATGATGCAACGCGGCAGCCGGGACTCGATGCCAATCGGGTTCTCGGAAGAATCACTGAACGCTATGTTCGACCAGCACGAGCAGACCCTCGATCTGGCCGGCTCTGCTGAACTGGGTGCGCCGGTTCGGCAGAAGACTCCCGAAGAACTGGCACGGATTAACGCCTACGCACGCATGGCGAAAGAAATGGTCGACGGCAAACGCGAAGTCCGAACAACGCCCGCGCCTTCGGCTGAAACCAAAGCGGCTCCTAGCGCAACGGATGCCTACAGCGAACAACTCGCCCGTTCGATGAAACATGCCGCCGCGCTCAGCCTGGTCCAAAAGTTTCGGAACCAAGCTTCCAGCGCCTTGTCCGGCGGCGAGCCGCTCTGCGCGATGGTGGTCGGAAAAAATTCCGAATGGGCGCTGTCGTCGCTCTACGGCATTTTCTCATCGGTCCGCTATGCCGCTACGCTCTTAGGTCAAAATAACGTAGCGATGGTAGCGGGACGCGGCGAAGTGTTGCTGTGTGTACTCCGCCACAACATGCTCTCCCCCACTGAAACTCACGCCGGGCTGCTCAGCGAGACACTCACCCTTCTCCTCGCTCTCTTCGATCGAGTCGATAAAGAGGGCTCAGATTCCAGTTGCTATGCGGAAGCTCAGATGATGCTCAGCCTATATGCCGCGGCGGTCCCCGGCACTCGGAACTTTCATCCGACGGAAAAGCCGACCTCCGCGAAACTCGCCTAGTCGAAGGCGGCTGCGCAGCGACGCCGTTTACCCCGAGGGTTTGGCCTGGCAGCGCTTGGCCCCTCGCCACCGGCGGGCTAGGGTGCTCTTATGGTAACAGTCTCCGCCCCGGGCACGCCCATCGCTGGTTGCCACCCAGCGATGCTGATCGGACTGCTGATCGCAGCCTGCACCCCCAGCGGTCTGCCGCCGGAATCTCCGAAAGGAGCGCCGGCCACCCCCGCGCCCCTGGCGCCTGTAATCGTCGACCCGGCTCCCCCGCCCGAAGGGGCCGACGGCCAAGCCCCGATTGCAGCACCGGCCGCACTCGATGGTGGCATGGACGCACAAAATCCCCCCGTCAGTCCTCAGCCGTGAGCGCTCGCCCCAAGCTATAGCTAGCACCGAGGCAAGCTTGACGAACGGAATCCACCGTTCCATGCTGCGCCTGCCATGCCAACCAACGCACTACTTGCATGCCCAGGCGGGCTCAGCCGCAGGCTGGGCTCGATGGCGCCATCCGCTGAGAATGGTACTAGATCCACAAACGCGGGAGCGGGATCCATCGACACCGAAGCTGGTTGGTGGCGCCGATCTCGGTGAGACGGAATTGCCCCGCGCGCAAAAAGCCGTCTCACTGAGGCGGCTTTTTTTGATTTCTGCCCAGCTCCCCCTCTAAAGAACCATCCCATGCCTGAATCCTCACTCCAGTACCGCACCCGAGGCGGACTCTCCGTCAGCAGACGCGAGGAAGCCGTAGACCTTCGGGCCGACGTCCAAAACTTAATCAGACAGCTCGACTCTCAACGAGGGGTGTTGCTCTCATCGAACTACGACTATCCGGGCCGGTACACGCGCTGGGACTTGGGATTTGTAAACCCTCCGTTGGAGATCTCGTCACGCGGCGCTTCATTCCGAATCCGAGCGCTCAACGAGCGGGGAAACGTCCTGATCGACGCACTGCGCGGACCCATCGCCTCCCTCGAAGCCCTAGAGTCCCTCACCCAGTCGGAGACGGAAATCTCCGGGACTGTCAAAAAACCGAAGGAACGCTTCGCCGAAGAAAACCGCAGCCGTCAGCCGTCAGTGTTTTCTGTCCTCCGCTGGATCGTCAATTTTTTCTACAACGACGCCGAACATCACCTCGGTTTGTATGGGGCGTTTGGCTACGATCTCACGTTTCAGTTCGAACCGACCACCTTGCGGCGAGCGCGGCCTGATTCCCAACGAGATCTCGTGTTGTATCTGCCGGACGAGCTCTACGTGGTGGATCACCGCCGCGAACAGGCGACGCGTTACCACTACGAGTTCCGCACCGACAAGCTGAACACCGAGGGATTGGCACGCAGCGGAGAGTCGAGACCGTTTGAAATGACGGAACCGTTCGATGGCTACTGCGATCACCAACCCGGCGAATACGCCGCGAACGTGGAGCGGGCTCGGGAATCTTTCCGCCAGGGCGAGCTATTCGAGGTCGTGCTGAGCCAAACCTTCGTCGAACCCTGCCGGTCCAATCCGTCCACCATCTTCGAACGGTTACAGAAAGCCAACCCCGCGCCCTACGCCCTGTTCTTGAACTTGGGAAACAACGAATACCTCGTCGGGGCCTCCCCAGAAATGTATGTGCGCGTGGAAGGTCGACGTGTCGAGACCTGCCCCATTTCCGGAACCATCGCTCGAGGCAAGGACCCGCTTGAGGACGCCGACCGAATCGCCGAATTGCTCAATTCCAAAAAGGACGAGTCGGAGCTCACCATGTGCACGGATGTGGACCGGAATGACAAGAGCCGCATCTGTGAGCCAGGCTCCGTCAAGATCCTCGGGCGTCGCCAAATCGAACTCTACTCCCGGCTGATTCATACGGTCGATCACGTAGAAGGTCAGCTGCGAGAAGAGTTCGACGCCCTGGACGCCTTCCTCACGCACACGTGGGCTGTCACGGTCACTGGCGCGCCCAAACCGGCGGCGATCCAACGAGTCGAGGACGACGAACGCTCCCCCCGTGCCTGGTACGGCGGCGCCATCGGCATGATCGGCTTCGATGGCAATCTCAATACGGGTCTCACGCTGAGAACGGTGCACCTCCACGACGGCGTGGCGGAAGTTCGTGCTGGCGCCACTCTGCTCTACGATTCTGATCCCGACGCTGAGGAACGAGAAACACGGGTCAAAGCCTCGGCGTTCCTGGACGCGATCAGCGCGGACCCGAAACCCGTAGGGAGAGCTCACATCGCTCCCGTGTCTGGCGCCGGCGCCAGCGTGCTGCTGCTCGACCACGAGGACTCCTTCGTGCACACCTTGGCAAACTATCTACGCCAGACCGGCGCCTCCGTTATCACTCTCCGCCGTGACCAAGCCATGGCAGAGATCGACCAGATCAAACCCAACTTAGTGGTGCTCTCCCCGGGTCCGGGAACACCCCAGGATTTCAAAGTGGCTGACTCCGTAGGGGAAGCCATCAAGCGAGACATCCCGGTATTCGGTGTCTGTCTTGGCCTGCAGGGTGTCGTCGAACATTTCGGCGGGGAGCTCGGTGTTCTCGGTTACCCCATGCACGGCAAACCCTCGGTGATCCGCAAGCTCCGGGGCCCGCTGTTTGAAGGATTCCCCGACAGTTTCACCGCAGCGCGTTACCACTCACTATTCGCCAAGCCGGAATCCATGCCCGACGAGTTGAGCGTCGTCGCGGAAAGCGAAGACGGCATCATCATGGCGGTAGAACACAAGACCCTCCCGATCCGCGCAGTGCAATTTCATCCGGAATCGATCTTGAGCGAAACGGGCGGACACGGACTGGCCTTGCTCGGCAATTTGATGAACACCGTTTAACAGGGCTGACGGCGCCGAGAGCGCTCAGTACGCCAGGTGACCGTAGAACTCGTAGACGAGAGAGCCGATTACGCAGAGCGCGATCAACACCAGCCCACCGCCGAACACAATCGCGCCCGTAACCGCAGTCGCTACGCGAGTAACGGCCCGGCGGTCCTGAGACTGCAACCCCCGGTGTTCCCGTAGGTAGACCTGAGTCGCTACCCCCGGAATACTCAGTGCCGAGCTGAGCGCCGTACGGGCTCCCGACGGGCCTCGTTGAATCAGCGCAACGACGAAGCCGAAGGGCGAGGTGATCAGATCCCAGCCGCAGGTGTAGAGGCCGTATCGGCTCCCCACCGTAAGATCCGCCGGTTGTTTCTGGAGCCGAATGCCAAGCTCTAAACTGACGCCCCACACCCAGTGGAGGCCCACCATGATAATCGCGACCAAGGGCCAGCCAACGAACAATACCGCGATGGCAAAGTTGCGAAACACGGGAACAGAGGCAACGGTAATGACAAAGGTCGGCGCGAGCACATACAACATGGGCAACCACAGAAAATACGAGCTCCCGATAGCCAGCAGCTCCACTGCGAAGGCAAATCGGAACGCGGGGGAGACAAGGCCCTTCGGTAAGTTCGCGAAGAACTCTTGGCCTTCCAACGTTACCAACTCCACAGTCGCCCAGAGACCCGTGGGCGCGTCGATGAGCTCCCTTTCCCACGGAATGGTTCGAATGATTCCCGAGTTTTCGAACGATTTTGGCGGCAGCGCGCAGCCGGAACACGTCGCCATCCCGCACGCGGCACAAACCACTGCCGGCGGGATCTCAAAATCCGCAAGCTCGTCTTCGTCCTCCGTTGGGGAGAGCGCCTGCCCACGTGCCACTGGATCAGGGCTAACACACTCGCCTACGCCGGGCGACCGACCACCTAGAATATCTCAGCATTGTCCGCTCCGACGTCGTCCTTAGGACAATCATATTGCCAGCTTAGAGGCCGCCGCGCGTGCCCGTGGACAGTTCCAGTGGCTAGCTCCAACGCTCAAATAGCACCACCAGCGAACACAAGTCGACCGCCGGCGCGCCAAACTTTGCCTCTCCCGAGCGGATTGCGAACAATTCGGATGTGCAAAGTCCCTCACCCAGTCCCTCACGCCCGTCCCCTTCGTCCCGACGCCCTAGCCCCCATCCAAGCTGGTTTGTGACCAACGGGGTACGGACGGTCGGACCCATCGATACCTCGCTACTGCTCAGGGGTTACGTATCCGGTCGGATCCCAGCAGATTGCCAGGTCGGACAACCCGGCTGGAAACAATGGCGGCTGATCGGAAACACTCGGGAGGTGCGAGCACTTGAGCTGAGCTCACAAGTTACGGCTGAGGCCGGTCGTTTCGCCGCCGACAGCGCGCGGAGTTTTGCCCTGCAAAGCGCGCTCCCCGAGTCATTCTTTTCGAGCGCCAAGACGGTGTCGGACCTCGGACTGCTCGCCCTTCATCTAGCGGTCAAGCAAACGGGAGCGAATGTGGCTCTCCTGCACCGTCGTCGGGAACCATTCGTTGGCCTGGTAAGTTGCACCGCTCACGGCGACGTTGCCCACGAGCAGCTCGGGCAAGTGCTACTCCACCGAGACCCCGCGGTCCTCGCCGCAGAGCGCGGCGATGTCATGATCTCAGATCGCCACAGCTCAGAGGCCGCTCGCTCCACCACCCGCCGACTCAGCGAGAGCCCCCTGGCCGGTGTCGCGATGGTTCCGTTCCGGAGCGGGTCCCGATTACTTGGAATGATAGAACTGGGAAAGTACCGACACCGATTTCGCAGCACGGATGCTCACCTACTCAGCGAACTCAGTGACGCCACCACGGCTCGCCTGTCGTCCCTCGCCGCGTCGTAGTGACGCCCTCTCAACCACGCGCGAAAGACCTAGGCGGACCACCTAACAGGATCCGTCCGAACGTTTTATCTTGCCCCTAGATCGGGCAATTCGTTTCCGCTCGTCAAAATGGTCTGCTAAGGCGGCGCGGTCCCCAGCATGCTGATAGGAGATGCCAACATGTCGTTTGCAGCAAAAGTAGTGTTCATCACCGGCGCCGGAAGCGGCATGGGTCGCCTCGCGGCTCAGAATCTCGCCGAACAAGGCGCCATCATCGCCGGCCTCGACTTGAACGAAGACGGCCTGGCAGAAACGCGTGGCAGTTCGCAAGCCATCCACACTTTCCCGTGTGATGTGTCGGATACCGACGCGGTAGAGGAGTGTGTTCGGAAGACCGAAAAAGATCTCGGACCGATCGCGCGCGTCTACAGCGCTGCCGGAATCATGCCGACGGCTCTGCTGATGGATCAGCCCACTCGCACTATTTTGAAGATCACCGAGGTGAACTACTTCGGTGTTGTCAACGTAGCCAAGGCGACGCTGCCGGCAATGTTCGAAAGAGGTCGAGGAGAGCTGATCAATTTCGCCAGCATGGCCGGATGGCAACCGACGCCCTACCTTGGCGCCTACAACGCATCCAAGTTCGCGGTCGTCGCCTTCAGCGAGGTTCTGCACAACGAGAACCGAGGACGCGGAGTGAAGATGGTCTGCGTCTGTCCTCCCCCCGTCGCCACCCCACTCATGAACACGACCATTCGCCCCAAGGCCTTCGACTACGTCAACCCGATCAGCGCTCAGGACGTGCTGGATGAGATCGACAAGTGCCTGAAAAAGAATAAACAACTCTGTTTCCCGAGCGCCTCCAGCCGCGCGCAGTGGGTGCTCCGACGCTTCATGCCGAATACCATTTGGGCATCCATCCGACGCATCGAGGGACTCAGCTGAGTGAACTCGGGGCGCTCGATTCGGGCGCGCCCTATCGCCAGGCACGATGATTGGGCGCGACTGTTGGATGGGCGCGATCCTAGGGGATGCGATTCAAGCAGCGCACAACCCTTAGGATCGGCTGGTCTCGAAATCAGCGAGCAAGCCCGGAAGCTCGGGAAACGGTATCACGAACTTCAGCGCCAACTGCACCGGCCACAGCCCGTCCGGATCCCGCTCGTTAACGGAACAGCGCACGACAGTCGCTTGGAGCGAAGTAGTTTGCTCTGCGGTGGGCGGCAGGCGAAACGTGACCTTCACCTCTTGGCCCTCAGGCAACTTGGCCGCGGCTACGATGAGCAAACCCACTTCGCTCGCGTTGTGTCCCACCGCTACGCCACCGGTCAGCTCCCCAATCTCCAGGGGAAGCCAAAAATCTTTTCGGGGAAAGTTACGCCGCTCTTCCATATTACCTCGGGTGACTCGAGTACCTCCGGTGACTCAAGTCCGCCGTCACCTTAGCACGCACTGACGCCGCGTCACTGGCGCACGGGCCGGCTCGGAACGGCTTCAACGGGCGACGAGCCCTCAAGTCCAGCCGTCCTGGGGTGTCGTGCATTGGCCCCGTCGAAGCGACAGCCTCGCTTGAGGGACCCGACTAGGGACTACTCGATCTTAAGAGCGGCTCGGGGGCAGAATTTCACCGCGCGCTCGATCTTCTCGCGGTGTTCTTCACCCGGATTCTCGATCAGGATGTGAATGTTGTCGCTGTCATCGACCTTGAACACCTCTGGAGCCTCTTCCATGCAGACAGCGTTGCCTTCACACAAATCGTAGTCGACTAGTACTTTCATTCTTGCCTTACCTCGTAGAAAGCGCCCTTGCCCGGCCGCTGAGGGGACCGTCGCACGAACATCCAAGAAACGGAAGCCCCAGTAAATTGGCCATCTGAGGCAAGACCCAGGGGCCGGGGGAGTCAGCTTTCCTGCGCGATGGCGCCAACATCTTGGGGCGCGCTGGCGGCCCGCGCGCCCTGATGGCGAAGGTACGCGAGCGTCAAGAACTGATGAATCGCCCGGCAGGCATGGGTGACTTTGGGCGAATGAAACATATCAAAATTGTGCTGGGTATTCCGTAGCTCAGCAAAGGCCACGGGCTGCTGTGACACCTTGCGTAGTTCATCCACGAAGTACCGAGCGCCCTCCACATGAGTGAAGCTATCCGTGTCTCCGTTCACCACAAAGAACGGCGGGGCATGCGCGCCCACCCGATGTACCGGTGAGGAACGCCGAAACAAATCTTCGTTCCCCACGTAGGATTTTTGCCAGACGGACTTGGACGCAAAATCGACCAGTGCTTCGTGGGAGCGGTGCTCCGCCGTCACGTCATAAACGCCGTAAAGCGGCACGGCAGCTTGAACCGTAGTATCCGCATCAGGGCAGTCCGGCTGAAACTCGGGGTCGTTCGCCGTGAGCGCGGCAAGCGACGCCAGATGTCCGCCAGCCGAGCCGCCGGTGACGGCGATGAATTCGGGATCTCCGCCGTATTCGGCGATGTGCTCTTTGATCCATGCGATGCACAACTTTACGTCGATCAGATGTGCGGGGAACGCGGAGCGGGGACTGAGCCGATAGTTGAGCGCGACACAAATCCAGCCTTCGGCGGTCATGCTCCCCATTAGAGGCTGTGCCTGTTGCTCCTTCGAACCCGTGAACCAACCGCCGCCGTGGATCTGCAACAATACCGGCGCGCCCTTCGCTCCCGATTTGGAAACGTGAACATCCAACAGATGCCGCGGACCAGCTCCCGGCGCGTATCGAATATTCTTATGAACTTTGACGCGCGGATCCCACAGCATCAATGGCATGAGCCCCCGCCCGAACGGAGCCTTCCACTCGGTAGTGAGAGCGGGTAGCTGCGGCTCGTAGTCCCCGAGGGCGTCCCGCAGCGCTTCATCGAATACCTGGCGTGAGCCATGAGAGTCGCGCCAGCTGGGCAACATGCCGAGCCAAGCCACCACCGCCAAACCGAGCCCGATCTGTCCCGGCCAATCGCCGAGAGCGCCGAACTGAACCAGCCCCGCCGACACCAAAACCTGAAGCACGATTTGATGAGGCACGCTTTCGCTCACGATCCAACCCGCCATGAAACTGACGATGGTCATCGGAGTAAAAAACCGAACGGAGCGGTAGATATTGGACGCCACCCACGCAAAAAAACAGCCGGCAGCTAGCAAGCTCCAGGACGCGACAGCCGGAGTAAAGAACTCAGGCACGCGCCCCTCGGCGTTCCTCAATCACAACTGGATCTCCGACTGCGATCCGGCGGGATTGATTGGCGGTCATAAGCTCGGGCACTAGATTCACTCCAAAACACACCTTGTTGTTTACGCGGCGGAACGTCGAGAGCGTCGCCAGTGGCTCGCGACCCGACTGCAGTGTATCTGGATCGATTGTCGTCACGACGCAACGGTCACATAGCTTCAGCATTCGAAATCGACAGCCGCCAATGGCCAATAGCCGATAGCCATCTTCCTCAAACGCTCCCTCGCCGTCGATCACAATGTTCGGGCGAAACCGTGCTTGCGATATTGGTTCCTCCAAACGGGAGTTCAAATCGGCCAAGGAAGCGTCGCTCGTGAGCAGCACCGGATAAGTATCAGCGAAACTGACGTGTTCTCCGGGGCGTACTCCAGGATCGTCGATGTCGCGCCGGCTATCATCCGGCTGGAACACGGCGCGTACTTTCCGGTCTAATACCTCACTGAACCAATAACTGAGTTCCGGATCTTCCAGCGCCGTACAAGCGCTCCCCCACACCGTCACATTTAGTTGGTTCTGTGCGTCTTCCGGACACCACGGGCGACTTAGTGGCGGCGCCCCCTCCGCTGTGACCACGAGTTGTGGCGCGAGCCCAGACTCCACGATCTGCGCCCGAACTTTTCCCAAGGCACGAGTATCCCGTTGGGATAGGAACTTCCCGTTCAGATCCGTCACCATCCAGCGCCGATCCGCGAACAGCCCGCGGAGACTGATATCCGCCTCACTGACCTCTACTCCCCGACACGATTTTATCGGGTAACGAAAGAGAGCACTGACCTTCATTGCAAACGCTTGGGGGGGGCCCGCCGCCGGATCGCCGTCGCGGTTGCCCTGGCAGATTCGGCCCGTCGGCGCGCGAGTGCTTTGTGCTTAGGCTGCTTCAACATCGACACCGCTTTTTTGAAGCGTCGGGCCACGTCCGACCAGTAACCCCCATCATCCGTAACCGGGGGCACCAGACTGAGAATATAGGCGGCGTTGTAGGCAGCCAGCCCAGCCACCGGACTTTTGCTCTTGGCGATTCGGTCAAGCTCAGCCACATTGCCCACACCATCTGGCAGCAGCGGTCCGCGCACCATCATATCTGCCGCGTCCTTCGGTCCGTGCTGAAGAGCTGTCGCGACAGCTCCGACTAGCTGCGCTTGCGGTGTAGTGCCCGCTCCCGGAGTCGGAGCGGCGCTCAATAGACTTGCCGCTCGAGTAAAATCTGCAGACAGCCAGTACGTCTGTCCCAGTCGAAGCAAGACGCGCGCATACAGATCCCGTGCAGCATAGGGCAGCGCCATGCGATCGAGCCGCTTGCGAAATACCGACGGGATCCCCTTGGCCGACAGAGCGCGGAGGAACGGTTCGTCTTCCAGATGACTCGGATCCAGAAGAAATGGAGAATAGAAAACAGGGAGGTGCTCCGCCACGCGCAGCATGGCGTCGCCGCTCGGGCTCTCCGGAAGTTCCGGTAACAGTAGCTCGTCGAGGGCATCGATTCGCCGCCCACCGTAGAGGGTCGATAGCAAGGCGCGCGCCGCTACCACTCGAGCACCGCCAAGACTCCCCGTCTCCGCTAGCCTCCGTAGCCCCACCAGCGCGCCATCCCGACCTCGAGTCTTGATGGGGCCCAATGCCTGATCGAGCTGACCAAAATACACATCTCGCAACTCTTCATCGGAAGCGATCTCCACCGGTAGCGGAGCCGTCCGTATCGCTTCGACGAAGCGCATGTCCGCGACCCCAGCCGCCACCGCCACCACCCCGCGTCCGTAGCCCTGTAATTGCGCACCCAGCTTGGCGGTCGCATAGAGAGCCCGGGCCTGCTCCACAATCCAACGCCCCAGCTGTCCGCGAAAAAATTCGAGGAACCGTTCCCGGTTGACTTCGCCCTCCAGCACCGGAACCGACAGCGCCAGACGCGAGAGCCGAGCCGACAGCGCCAAACCGCTGAGTGCATCTCGAACGTCAATTCGCAGGGATGCTCCCTGTTGGGCCAAGTAGCCCTCCGCCCACACATCTGCGCAAAAGTTCGGGACCAAGTCCACCCTCAGCGTTCGCACCAATCCAGGCTCGATGTCCTCGCAGCTCTCGAGAGGTGCCAAAGCCCGATCCCGCGCAGCCCAATCAGACAGCTCCAGGGCATCGGCTAACTTCTCGAGCGGTACTCCCGCCCCGCATGGCTCGCTGGATAACGGCGATATTTTACACTCCGCCGGAGCGGGCGCGACAGCCGAATCGGCTGGGGGGAGAGAAAAGTCCTCCTCGGGAGGGACGCTGGTTGCTGGGACCGGCTCCGTAGGCGGCGGGGACTCGGAAGCCAAGGCTGCTCGTGGAGGCGCCCCAGCACAGCCTGAAAGGCCCACAACGGCAAGAATGGCAAGAAGCGTCATCGGTCGCATCCGTCCGGCATAGGCTCAAACCACTACTGTACGCAAGAGCCAGCAGGCTCTTGCCGCAGAGACAAAAACTGGGCTAACTCGCGATATGGTGACCTTGGTAACGGGAGGTTCTGGCTATGTCGGAGAAACCCTCATTCGGCATCTCCGCCGGCGCGGGGATCAGATCCGAGTTCTCGATCTCGTCGATAACAGCGACCGCCCCGACGACGTCGAATTCATCCGCGGGGACATTCGAGATCCCGGCACCGTTCGCGAGGCGCTCGCCGGCGTGGACCGAGTCCATCACAACGTCGCCCAAGTTCCCCTGGCCAAAGACCGTGCGCAATTTTGGTCGGTGAATGTCGAAGGCACCAAGACCTTGTTGAACTCAGCCCTTGAGGCGGATGTCAGCAAAGTCGTGTTCGTATCCTCCAGCGCCATTTACGGAATCCCCGCCAACAATCCCGTAGACGAATCCGTTCCCGCTAGACCCCTAGAAGAGTACGGAAAAGCGAAACTCGCAGGCGAAGATTTAGTGCACGGATTCGTGGGACGCGGACTCGACGTGTCCGTCGTCCGGCCTCGCACAGTGCTCGGGCACGGACGGCTCGGTATTTTTCAAATCTTGTTCGAATGGGTCCGCCGAGGACAACCGCTGTATTTGCTGGGTCGCGGAGATAACCGATACCAATTCGTTCACGCGGACGATCTAGCGGGCGTCTGCCTTCGGGCTGACGAGCACCGCGGCTACTCAGTCTGCCTGGCGGGAACCGACCGATTCGGCACCATGCGCGAGCTGCTCGAGGGCCTAGTGCAACATGCGCATTCTACCAGCCCCGTACGCTCCCTGCCCTTCCGACCGGCTCAGCTGATTATGGGTTTGGCTAGCAAAACAGGGCTCTCTCCGCTGGGCGATTACCACACTCTTATGTACGGCCGCGAAATGTACTTCGACACTTCCGAGACCCAACGCAAGATGAATTGGCAGCCGAAGCATTCCAACGCAGAGATGATCGCCGAGTCCTATGATTGGTACATCGAACACCGCGATGAAGTGCTCGCCCGCAACAATGCCTCGCCCCATCGCTCGGCGGTGAAGCTAGGCGCTCTTAGGCTTCTGGAGCTACTTCCCTAGGAGCCCTCGTCTCCGCTCGCAGAACTCGACAGCGGAGCTCTACAGGGCCCGCAGAACGGGGCCTCATTTGCCCACCCGCTCGGCACAAGCACAGCGCTCGCTTGCTCAGAGCGGCTCCAACGTGCAGTCTTAAGGGTGTCCTTCGATCGTCTCAAACAGGTGATGCAGCTCTGGGAACAGGGGCTGACACCGGCGAGCCCGCCGTGGACCCTCGACCCAACGCTCGGTCTCGAGCTTCTAGAATCCATGTTGCTGGCTCGTCATCTGGACTACCAAGCCCATCAACTCAAATCGGACGGGGTCGGACACTACACGATTTGCAGCACGGGGCACGAAGCCAACGTCGTACTGGGCCGGCTGACTCGGCCGACGGATCCGAGTCTCGTCCACTACCGAAGCTGCGCGCTGGTACTGGAAAGAGCCCGGCAGGTACCCGACTTTGACGCCCCAGAGGCGATAGCGCTGTCGCTGGTAGCCGCGGGCACGGATCCGGTGAGCGGGGGGCGCCACAAGGTGTTTGGCGGAAAGCCCCTCGGCATCCTCCCCCAGACAAGCACCATCGCGTCCCACCTTCCCCGCGCCCTCGGCCTCGCGCACGCCTTGGAACTCCGACGCAAGCTCGGTCTCCCCGAGTTAGGCTCACCCGATTCCATCGTGATGGCGTCCTTTGGCGACGCGAGCATCAACCACTCCACGGCAACGGGAAGCTTCAACGCTACGGCCTGGGCCCGAGCGCGACAGCTGCCCCTGCCCCTGCTTCTTGTCTGCGAAGACAACGGACTCGGCATCAGTGTGGCAGCCCCAGCAGGATGGACCGCCCAACGGCTCCGGAGCCTCCCCGAAATTCGATACTTCCACGCGCACGGTAGCTTGATGGAGATTTATCAAGTGGCGTCGGAGGCCATGCAGTACTGCCGCCAACGACGTGCACCGGCCGTGCTGCATCTGGAATGTCGGCGGATATTGGGGCACGCCGGTAGCGACGTCGACACCAACTACCGACAACGCCAAGAAATCGAAGAGGCCATCGCACTGGATCCGGTACTCGCTCAAGCTCGAAGCCTACTCGCAGCGGACATCGCCACAGCCTCCGATTTAATCGAACTCGACTCGCGTTGTGGGAAACGGGCCCAGAGGGCAGCCGACACGGCGCTGGCGGCGCCTGCGCTACTAGCAGAAAATAACATGAAGCCGTTACAGCTGGACGAAGCCGCGCTGTGGCAACGGTTTGAGCCCCGGGCGGAGCCAGAGCCAGGGCCAGAGCAGAGCCTGGCCCAAGGCATCAACGAGATCTTGTCTCGTGGTCTCGCGTCGGACCCAAAAATGGTCGTGTTTGGCGAAGACGTCGGTCGCAAGGGGGGCGTCTACGGGGTCACCAAAGGTCTCCGCGAGAAACACGGCGAGACTCGGGTGTTCGACACTCTGCTCGACGAATCCACCATCCTCGGCCTCGCCTTGGGAGCCGCTGGGATGGGGTTGATCCCCGTCGCGGAGATTCAGTACCTGGCGTACTTGCACAACGCCATCGATCAATTGCGCGGGGAAGCCATGACCCTGCCCTACTTCTCGAACGGGGAGTACGCCAATCCGATGATGTTGCGCATCGCGAGTTTCGGCTACCAACGAGGATTCGGCGGGCATTTTCACAACGACAATTCCTTCACTGCCATCCGCGACATTCCCGGTCTGATTGTCATGGTGCCGGTGACTGCCGAAGACGCCCGAGAGCTGTACGAGCTCGCGTACCACCTGCTCACCCGCGAACGACGTGTCGTCGTCGCGTTGGAGCCTATCGCGCTGTACCACGAGCGCGACATCTACGAGAAGGGAGACGGTCAATGGCTGAACCCCCGTGATAGGTCCCGACTCCATGGCCCCCTCCGTGTGTACGCTGGCCCCAAGCCCCAGGACTCCTCGGAGTTGTCCCCCCAGTTGGTCATGATCAGTTACGGCAACGGAGTCCGAATGTGTTTACGGGCAGCTCGCCAGCTAGAGCAGGAAGGCACCGTCGGTGTAATCGTTATCGATCTCCGGATGCTCATCCCTCTGCCGTGGCCAGCTTTGTTAGACGAGCTGCGCTCGACGGACCGGATCCTCATCGTAGACGAGGGACGCCGGCGCGGGAGTCTTTCGGAAGAACTGCTCACCGGGTTGGCGGAAGCTCAACTCGCCGCCCAGTCCATTCGCCGCGTATGCAGCCCAGACGAGCTGATTCCCCTCGGTGCTGCAGCAATACACGCCATGCTGGACGAAGCCTCCGTCGTCCGCATCGCCCGAGAAATGATTACCTCGCCGACAGCGGACGCCGGCTGACTCGCCCGAACCCCGAGCCCTCTGGTGCTCACAAACGCGGAGAAAAGCCCCGGGACCGGAGGCCCAGTGAGCGCCGGCCCCGGAAGGTCTGTTAGGCTCTCCAGCACCTATGGATTCCGTCACAGTCTTCCTGCTCTCCATCGCTGGCATCTTTCTAATCGGCGCGCTCGGCGAGATCATATTCCAACGAACGAACATCCCCGACGTCATCTGGTTGATCTTTGCCGGCATTGTCCTGGGACCCTGCACGAATATCGTTACGCGACCCGAACTGAACGCCATCGCCCCCTATTTCGCCGCCATCACCCTGGTGGTCGTACTGTTTCAAGGAGGGTCCACGCTGAGCTTGACGGATCTCTCCAAAGCAGCGCCCCGTTCCAGCTTGTTGGCGCTGCTCGCCTTCACTTGCTCGGTACTCGCCATTTGCGTGTTCAGCATGGCGGCCTCCTTCGTCGGAGCCCTGCCCGACTCGTGGAGTTGGATGCACGGACTGCTGCTCGGCGCTATTCTCGGCGGGTCGAGCTCGATCATCATCATGCCGGCGATGGCTCAAGCAAAACTGCCGTCCAAGATCGCGGGTTTGATCAACCTGGAGTCTGCATTGACGGACGCCCTCTGCGTGGTGGGTACCAGCGCCATCATCAACATCATGTTGTCGGGTATCTCCAGCGGGAACCCGGGCGGAGAGCTGCTGCGTTCCTTCGGTATCGGTCTGGCGATCGGATTGGTCGCCGGCCTCTTCTGGTTGTTGTTCTTGCGGGCCCTACGGTCCAGCGAACACGCCTACCCCGTCACCCTCGCGGCTCTGATGATCCTCTATGTGGTCATCGACAACGCTGGCGGTAGCGCCGCACTGGGAATTTTGACCGTCGCCGTGATGCTCGGAAACGCCAAGATTCTGGGTCAGGTAATCGGTCTGAAAAAATCGATTCAGCTGGGTTCCGCTCTCCGTGGCTTTCACAGCCAAATGGCCTTCTTCGTCAAATCGTTCTTCTTTGTGTTCATCGGCGCCATGCTCGGACCACCGTGGAAACACATCCTGCTTGGCATCTTGATGGGAGCCTTGCTCTACATCGCCCGAATCCCGGCCGTGCGCATCGCCTGCGTAGGTGGCGGCTTCGATGCCGCCGACCGGCGCATGATCACCATCTCCCTGCCCCGAGGCATGGCCGCCGGCGTACTAGCGACCCTGCCCGCGTCCGCGGGAGTTCCGGGAACCAAAGAGCTCCCCGTGGTGGTGTTCTCCTGTGTGTTCACCACCATTCTGTTTTTCGCTGGAGGATTCCCCGTGGCGAGGAAATCCATCTCCGGCGAGCAAGAGGAGTTCGAAGGGATCCTGCCTCCCGGTGCGGCATCGCCCGCCGGTTTTGAGCACCGAGAGACATTCTCTTCGGTCAATTTGATGGCTCCCGCCCTCAGCGCGGACACCACGCAACTCAGCGCGGTCGGCGCCGGAGCGATTACCCCAGCGCCGGGCCCCGCCAGCGCGACGGCCAGCGACAATCCGACTCCCGGCAATACCACTCAACTGAGCCGAGTTGCCCGCACAGCGGACCCCGCCCCGGAAGCGCCCGCTCAGTCCGACGAGACGAGCCCTTCCGATCCGACTTCGTCGGACAGCTAGCGGGATTTGCGGCGCCTTGTCAGTGCCGGCCGAGCCGCCAGCCGCGCCACCGCTAGCCCATCAGTTCGCCGCTCAGTCCAGGATGTGGACGAGCAGTCCCGATCGTAGCTTCGGTTCAAACCATGTCGATTTGGGCGGCATGATCGCGCCAGCGTCAGCGACGTCGATGAGCTGTTGAATCGTTGTCGCGTGCATCGCAAAGGCGACCTGACATTCACCAGAGTTCACTCGCTTCTCGAGCTCGCCGGTCCCCCGAATTCCGCCGACAAAATCGATTCGCTTATCGGTGCGAATCTCTTCAATTCCCAAGAGCGGACGCAGCACGTGCTCGTAGAGCAACACGTAGTCCAGTGAGTTCACAGGATCCTTCGAATCGATGAGCGAAGCGTTGATGGCCACTTGGTACCACTTGCCGCCCACGTACATTCCGAGATTCCCGGGAGACTGGGGTTCCGCCTCGGGGGTCTCTTGCACTTTGCCGATAGCCTTCACTTTTTCGATCAGTGACTCGGGAGTCAAGCCGTTGAGATCCTTCACTACCCGGTGATACGGCAAGATGCTCAGTTGGCTCGCAGGAAACAACACGGTCAAGAACCAGTTGTACTCCTCGTCGCCTGTGTGTTCGGGGTTGGCGGCGCGCAGCTCCGCGCCGGCTCGAGCCGCCGACGCACTGCGATGGTGACCATCCGCTACGTAGGCCCCCTCCACCTTAGCGAAAGCCCCGACGTAGGCAGACGGCTCAGCGACGGACCATACGGTGTGGCGCACTCCGTCAGCGGCCGGAAAATCGTACTCCGGGGTGCCGGCACTATCTCGCGCGATCAGTGTCGCAAGATCCGGTTCGTCTTTGTAGAGCAAGAACACAGGCCCCGCATTCGCTCGCAACGTGAGCACGTGACGTGTGCGATCATCCTCTTTGTCCTGACGCGTTTTCTCGTGTTTCTTGATTGTGCCGTCGTTGTAATCCTCGATGTGGCACGACGCGACGACGCCCAATTGCGTCACTTTCTGCCCCAGCAATTCCATCTCTTGGCGGTACAAATAAATCGCCGGTGCTTTGTCTTGAACCAACGCCCCCTTCTCAATCAAACCCTGAAGATTCGACTTGGCGGTAACGTAAACGGAATCGTCGTAGGGAGAGGTGTCGTCTGGCAGATCGATGTCGGGTCGAACGACATGCAGAAAGCTAAGCTCGTTGCCAGCCGCCAGGGCCCGGGCTTCCGCCTTGTTCACCACGTCGTAGGGCACGCTGGCCACCTGTTCGGCAAGTGCGGCAGGGGGGCGTAGGGCGCGGAAAGCGTTGACTCGAAGCATGGGGCATCTCTCTCGGTGAAAGGTCGGTAGAACTACGTCGTTCGCGCATCGCACGGGCGGGCGGACTGATCAAGCGCTCGCGTCACGAGCCCGAGCGGCAGGGGCGGCAAGCCCAACCCAACGCCTCCACACGGTGCCCCGTCTCGGTCCCCCGGCGGGGCGACGCCCCGAACCGAGCAAAAATCGCCAATTTTGGCTCGGTTCGGGGCGCTGCTGAGAGTTTGCGCAACGGTCTTGTCCCAGGTAAATTTGAACGGTGGATCTGCCTAGGCTGTTGAGCATCGACCACGACGCGGTTCTCCGAGAATTGATCGTTATGGCCTTTCCCGACCATGAGGTGCAGGGCGCTGATAACTGGGAATCCGGCTTGTCCCGACTGGCTACGGAACTCCCCATTGCCGTCGTGATCGACATGCAGTTGCCCGGACCGCCGGGGGCTCAACGAGTCCGTCAACTCCGCGCCTCAACGCGCACCAAAGAACTCACAATTATCTGCATTCGCCGAGCGGTAGACCCCGATGCGTGCCGGACGGCCTTGGATGCCGGCGCCGACGCCGTACTGGACCGACAGCTGACCGCCAAAGAACTCCGTCGCGGCGTCGAGTCTCAGATCCAAGCACGGGCCAGTAGCCGACCGACGCCAGCCCACCGCGACGACCTGTTCCTCGCCCATCGCCTCACCCACAGCCTCGCCAACGAGATCGATACCCACAAGATCATCGCCACCCTCTGTTCTGGCCTCGCCACTCTCAGCCAGGTCGACCGATGCTGCGTGATACTGACAGACCCCACCGCCCCCAATAGCGGTTCTGTGGTGAGTAACGACGATGACCGCGTCCGTCGACTGAACCTCGACGCAGCTCGCTATCCGGAGCTTGACTCGGCGCTGCGCTCGACGGAGGCCATCGGCATCAGCCAGGCGGCGAGTCACCCGCTGACGTCGGCGATCCACAGCAATCCCCCGGAAACAGTCTACGATTACCTGACGCTGGTGCCGGTCACGATCGGACGCCGCGCATGGGGAGTCATTTGTTTGCAAAGCTCAGAGAGCCACTGCAACAAAGACACGCTAGCCCTCGTTCAAATCGTCGGCACCGCCAGCGCCGTGTCTCTCAAAAATGCATCAACCCCCTCTTCTCCCGATCTGAAGCCCGGAACCGCTGCCGGTCAGCACAGCTTCCGCGTACCGAACAGCTTATACCAACGCTCCGCAGACTTCCTCGACAGCGCGGCCGATGGCGTTGTCGTACTGACCTTAGATGGCACGCTGCTCTTCTCGAATCCCAAGGCGAGAGAGATCGTGGGCTTTGGTGACAGTAGTGGCGCTTCCACGGATCTGCTCAACTTGCTTTCAGCTTCCGAACTGAAGCGGGCCACTGAGCTCGTGAGGGGGTTTTCGGAAGGCATCTATCCCCAGGGCTTCGAGCTGGAAATTCGCGGGCCGTCCGGCATCATTGCCCTCAACATCAACACCAGTTCCGTATTGAAGGACGACAACGCCGTATTACTGAGCTTTCGGGAAGTCACAGCTCAGCGACAAACGGAAGCCGAACTCAAGCAAACCAAGGAATTTCTTGAGCGCGTGATCGAGAGCAGTGTCGACGGCATCGTCTCAGCCAATTTAGAAGGACGCGTGCTTCTGTTCAACGAAGCCGCCGGTGCGTTGTTTGGACGTCGGCCCGCTGATGTCATCAACAGAGTGCACATTCAGGAGCTGTATGGCCCGGGAGTGGCGAAAAAAGTCATGCGACTGATTCGCGATCCGAATGTCACGGGACGGGACCGCCTGAGCGATTATCGCGTAGCGGCACTCGGACCCAATGGCGAAGAGATCCCCGTCATGCTCTCGGCATCGCTGATTTACAAAGACCGTCAAGAAATGGGCAGCGTCGGCATTTATACGGATATTCGCCCGCGCCTCGGCATGGAAGCGCGGCTTTCCCACGCTGAACTCGAGCTTCGGGAACAGGAAAAAGGCGCGGCCATCGCTCAACTTGCGGGCGCTACCTCCCACGAACTAAACCAGCCGCTCACGAGCGTGCTGGGTTACGCAGAGTACCTATCCAAGTATCTCGGCGACGAACCGAAGCTGCGCAAGGCAGCGGAGGTAATTCTCAGTGAAGCAGAGCGCATGACAGAAATCGTACGTAAGCTGGGTAAAATCACCAAGTACGAGACCAAGACTTACATCGGCGGCTCACAGATCGTGGATATCGACCGCGCGGCTGAGTCCTCCCCGCGGGGCAAGAAGTGAGTCAAGTCGACGACCCAACAGAGGAATGTTCTGAAGGCAGGGAGGATGGCTCTTCTGAAGGCGGGGCGGAGGGCTCCGCTGACGAGCGGCCGATCACCGAGCCCGTACCGAGCCGACGAGAGCCGCCCGACGAGAGCCGCCCGACGAGAGCCGCCAGGAGTCCCGCGACGCCCGTCGGAGCCGGAAACAATCCGACCGGGCAGTTCAGCTACTGCGCCGCTTGCTCGCCCTGGTAGCCGACCACGATCCCAACGATGACTATCAGTCATGCCTCACGCTACTGTTGGAACAAACCGCAGACTGCATGCCGAATTTCGCGTTCACCATTCGACTTGAGGGCGGAACCGACGGGGACTGCCAGGTGCACTACGCCGATTCCGACACAGTCGTCCACAACGCGCGGCGCCGCTGCTTCCCTGAGCAATCTCACGAACGAACCTTCCGCTTAGGTGCGGCCCTGGGCGCGTCAGCCTTGCATGTGGGCAGCGAGATCGATCTCGAGACCCAGCCCAAGGAGCTCGCCTTGTGCGACGACGTCGCCCGAGCCGCCTACGCGGTACTGCGTGGCAGCGCGTCTTCGCCCGATCCAGAATCGTCGTTGATCGAACGCTTGCGAGCGCAATTGGTCCAGACCCAAAAACTCGCCTCTCTCGGCCAAGCTGTCGCCGGGGTCGCGCACGAAGTCTCAAGCCCGCTATCGGCCATCATGGGCTACTCGGAACATTTGAGACAGCGTGCGCGGGCTGACGGCAGCGCGGGCGAACAGATTGAGCGTATCGGTCGCATCGGCTCGGCGGCAGAACACATCATGGGATTCGCCCAAGATTTGCTCAACTACGCGAAACCCTCCAGCGACGAAGAGACCCAGCTCAGCCTCAACGAACCCATCGAACGCGCCACGTTGCTATGCGAACACGCGGTCAAGCATCGCGGCATCGTCGTAGAGCTCAGCTTGAACGAACAACTGCCCCCAATACTCGGCATCCACAGCGCTCTGACCCAAGTGTTTGTCAACCTCATCACCAACGCCTGCCACGCCATGGAGAGTGGGGGCTCGATTCAGCTGTCCAGCGAGCTTCGTGAAGAGCGAGTCTTCGGCATCGTGAGAGATGCCGGAAACGGCATCGATCCCGCACACACGGATCGAATATTCGAGTCCTTCTTCACGACTAAGAACGACCACGGCACGGGTCTTGGACTGTCCGTGTCTCGAGATATTGTCACCGCCCACCACGGACGGTTAGAGATCGAAAGCGTCCCCGGTCACGGCTCCAGCTTCCTCGTGATGTTGCCCCTGATGAGCCCCAAAACATAGGCCCGGCCGGGAGCAGGCCATGCTTGGTTCGCCCTGGATCGCCGCCAAGTCGAAAGCGCCCGATAGCGCTACTTCGACAGCGTGATGACCAGCACCAGGATGCCGCCCTGATAGCTCTGGCCAGCAACGATAAAACGCTGGCCCAGTTTGGCGCGAACCTCCAGCAGCGGGAGGAACGCCTTGCCCCCCGGTTGGTCAATGCTCACACTGACTCGGTATCGATCGGCTGATAGCTTCTTGAGGAGCTTGGCGCGCAGCGAGCGGCCATTTGGGAGGCTCATGACACTAGCTTCGGATTCGAGAGCGAGCGAGTCCTTCTTGATCAATCGGTAGGAGCGATACGACGAAAACGGCGGCTTGCTGAGCTCGGGAAGATCACCCACAGCCGGATCGATGCCCTTCTTGGCGTTGGTCGCGTGCAGTACCAACACTTCGGCGCGCAGCTCGCTCTCGGCCGCCTTCTTCGGGGGGGCGGCTTTCTTCGGGGCGGCTTTCGTCGGAGGTGCCTTCTTTGGCGCAGCCTGCTGCCCGCTGCTCCCTTTGCCGTCCGGACCCTTGGCGTTAGCCGGTGCCGCTACCAACAAGAAACTTCCGACCGCGAAAATCAGAACTCGACCCAGGGGACTCATAGGGGACGCATTCTAGCCTGGTCGCTGTCAGATTCCACCAACCAAACAACGGGGGTGACCCCATCGGCAACGGGAACCACGAATACGGTCCCCCCGCCGCTTCCCAAATCTACCGCTTCAAAATGACAGGTGTCGGCGGTTGCGGGCTCCGCAGCTCCGACGCGAGCAGGACGTGTCGCCGCTGCCTCGGGAGCCACTCTGCCGGGCAATATCACCGGCGTCGGAGGGAGCCAGAGCGCACAGGCTGCTGCAACGGCACTACACAGCGCCAGTTCAAATTTTCTTTGGGGCAACCGAATGCACCGTGCTACGGGCAACTGAGCCCGCAATGCGCGCACGATGCGGTCATCCTTCGTTGAAAGAAACGCTGACGTGGGCGGGCAGTGGGCTCGGATGGCATCCGACCCGGCGGCAAGCTCGCGTGCCAACTGACGAGCTTCGGCCGAACGCCGGAGCAAGGCCTGAGCCCGAAGCCCATCCATCCACCCTAGTTCTCCATCGTGTAGCTGCATGACGAGCAGCTCTTCGTTGAGCGTCATTGGCCACCTCAGACTTTCTGGGGATCTCTCCCGAACTGTTCCCGGTAGCAGTCGGCGAGGGCGACTTGGAGTTTTCGGCGAGCATGAAACAGCCGGCTCATGATCGTTCCTTTAGACACCCCCATGGCTTTGGCCATTTCATCGTAGCTCAGACCTTGAATCTCGCGCATCACGATAACCCCACGGTGGTAGGGGGGCAGCTGGGCGATAGCTTCGTCGATTTGATCAGAAATTTCTCGGTTGCGAAGTGCACGGAGCGGGTCCGATCCTGGCAGCTTGGCCAACAGGGGCTGATCGCTATCCGCCTCGAGCAAACGAGTGTCGAGCGCTTCACTCTCGCGGCGTACCGGCTTGCGAATGAGGTCGATAGAGAGGTTGCTAACGATTCGGTAGAGCCAGGTGAAAAAGCTGGAGCTGCCTTGGAAAGACTTGAGCCCGCGGTGTACCCGAAGAAAGGCCTCCTGGACAACCTCGAGCGCATCTTGTTCGTTGCGGAGGATCTGTACAGCAATGGCAAAAGCGCGGCGCTGATGCCGCCGAACCAAGGCGTCAAAAGCTGCTGGGTCTCCCGCTTGAGCGCGGACGACAAGTTTGCGATCTTCCTCAGCTTCACGTTCGCGCTCCGGAGAGTTTGACGCCCGGGAGCGGGGTCTATTCACCCGTTCGGGTGGTCGATTGCGGACGCGTGATTCTGGTCCGGCGGGGGGATTGAATGAGGGGGACCCGGCGCTCGTCTCTGGAGTAGCCGCGCGGGTGAGGGAGCCTAAGAATGCAACTGAAGTAGCCATCGTACGAATTGGTACGCAGGCGACAGCCGGGATCTCCCCCCCGATGCGTGAATCCCCTATTCTGAGGGCAAAACCTCAGAATGTTGAGCGGCTCGCGGGGCTCTCAGCGGCTCCAACTGGACCCGGAGTGTGAGCGCTCTGGTGCGGCGAAGCACCTGTACCAACACAGGCGCTTTTTGGCTGCTAATGCTGACCCGCCAGCGCAATTGCTCGCTGCTGGTTGCCGGTTTACCGTCGAAAGCTACAATCACGTCATCCGGCAACAATCCGACCCGGGCTCCCGGCCCACCGGAACGCACCCGGGTGACCAGCACCCCACGTCGAGACTTCAGCCCTAACCTCGCGACATCATCGTGACGCAGGCTCGCCACGTGAACCCCCATTGCGCTGCGCTCGACGGCCCCATTCTCGATGAGCGCCGGAAGGATTTCACGCACCATGTCGATAGGTATCGCGAAGCCGATGTTGTTCGCGTGGGGTTTGACCGCCGTGTTCACTCCCACCACTCGACCCATCAGATCGATCAGCGGACCTCCGGAGTTACCGCGATTGATACTCGCATCAGTTTGAAGGAAACTGTAGTAGCCCGCCGTGTCCAGGCCTTGCACGTCATTGCGAGTACGACCCTTCGCCGAAATGATTCCCGCGGATACCGTGTGAGAGAGACCGAAGGGGTTGCCGATGGCCACTACCCAGTCGCCGACCTCCAGAGTGGACGATTCCCCAAGTGGCAGATGAGGAAGATTCTTTTCCTCAAGACGAACCACCGCGATATCGGTGAGCGAGTCCTCGCCGACGACCTCGCCCCGAAGCTTGCGTGAATCCCCCAACAGGATCTGGACGTGTTTAGCGCCGGACAACACATGGTGGTTGGTCAGTACATAACCGTCGGGGTCGAAGATGAATCCGCTGCCCCAGGTCACGCTGACGTTTCGCCCGCTGGCGGTGGGCATCGCCTGTTGAGTCTGGACAAAGACCACAGCAGGATCTGCCTTCCGAACCAATGGTGCCAAGCTCGGCACCCCTACGGGCCGACTGACGACCGCCGCAGCATCTCGCCCCAGGTTGGAATTGGCTACCGGAGGAGCGAGGGACACACGCCCGGTACTCACTTCCGGCGCGGTGTTACATGCCAGCAAAACAACACCAAGCGACCCCCAACAGGCTACAGCTTGGTGATTTTGCTTCACCTATTAGTCTTGACCTCGGCGAGGCGACTCCGCAAGTCGTAGATAACCTGCTCTAGAAGACGCTCCTCCTCACCCACCAAGTTACCCAGGGTTTTCTGCTGCAGCAGGCCGAGCAATTCAATGGTCTGAGCGGCCATGGGGATATTGGGGGGGCCACTGTGCCCAGCCGGATCCGGAGCTTCCCCCAGATGAACCATCGCGCTGTGACTCAGCGACAGAATGAATGTCCCGAAATCAATGGCCGGTAGTTCGCCTCCCCCGGAAGCTGTCACGCCTCCTCGCTACCGCCTGAATCTTCGGCTCCAGCGTCGGTCGCCGGCGCTGAAGGCGCGGGCGCACTGATCCCTAGGACAGCGGCCTCTGGAGAGCTCACACTGGCGGGGGGGGCCGTAGCAGCAGGCGGCGCGGCCTCAACTGGCGGAGCGGCTGCCACGGGAGGAGCGGCCTCAACTGGCGGAGCGACTGCCACAGGCGGAGAATATACCTGGGGAGCTAGAGCTTCGACGGGGGCTGGAGCTTCGACGGCAGCGACCGGAGCGGCGGCAGCCGGCGGCGAATAAATTTGCGGCGCGGGCGGCTCGGCGGAGACGGGGGCTGGCTCGACAACGGGAGCGGCGGGCGGCGTGTACACCTGCGGCGGAGGAGTCTCGATGCGCAAGGGAGCGGCGGGCGGCGTGGGCGCTTCCTGAATCAAGTTCGGCGGAGGAATAGGATCCGGCGAGGGCTCATGCACGATGGGGGGCGGCGCGGTGTCGGGGTATCCAGCCTCGGCGGCGCGGGCACTGCTCGAACCATAGGATGCAGAGCCGAGGGACGGCGAATACCCGCCAATGCTCGCGATAGGCGCGGGGGCTGCCGGCGGCGGCGGCGGCGGCGCGCTGGCAGGCACGGCGCCTGGCTTTCCAATATCAATGCGGTCGCATTCATCGTCCAAGTCCGGCAAAGCTGCGAGGCGTTTCTCGACATCGCCATCAGTGATCATTCCCTTATGAAGGGAACGTCGACGAATACGAACATCGAACTGGAAGTCATCGGGGTAATTCATGGAAGCGCTCCTGCAGCGGAATTTGAGAACGAGACCCTTAGCGGGGAAAAGACTCTCGGGCTAGGCTCTTTAGCCCGATGGGGGGCGGCGAAGCAAGCGCTCTGCGGGAAGCATATCCCGCGCCCCGGGAAGGCCCTTGGCCTCCAGCCGCAGATCGGCCAATTCGTCCTCTGTGGCGGGCCGAACCTGCTGGATTTCCAGGGACAACTGCACGTTTTGCCCAGCCAAGGGGTGGTTCGTATCCAGCGCCACATGGTCGGGGGTAATAGCCACGACTTTGAGGTAGGCGATCCGCCCATCTGCTGCCTCGGCCTCGAGTTCCTCCCCGACGGCCAATTCTGGCCCAAATTCCGACCGATCTACTTCAATAATGGCGTCAGCATCGTGGTCACCGAAGGCATCGTCGGGCTCTAGTTGGATGGAAAGCTTGTCCCCCGGGACGCGGCCGAGCAACGCCTCCTCCACCGCTGGTGGTGTTTGGGCGTGACCCACTACGAAACGCGCCGGCTCTCCGTCCGTTTGGGCCACAATACTGCCCTTTTCGTCAGCCAGTGTGTAGTGGAAAGAGACAACGGTATTTGGTGCCACCGCCACTGCGGTCGCGCCAGCTCCTCCAAAAGTCTCCAACATCGCGCGGCAACGCTATCTCTATCTGCAGCCAAACGGAAGAGAGACCTGGAGCGAGGCCCTCCGGCAGCCGAATCAGTGCACCTCGGGCAGCCGGCGGGCAGCCAGAGCCAGTACGACGCCAATGGCGAGCTGCAGCTCCTCCGAGTCCGGGGGCGAGTCGTCGACACGGGTGGCCAGCTCCGCTAGATCGCGACTCACCCGGAGCAATTGAGCCTCGTCCAGTACCAGCTCAGCTTGCCCGCGCAACACCTCTGTTACCGCCCCTTGCCCATGCTTGAGCGCGCACGCCAATCGTCCCAACAAGTCTTCGCTCACGGCGGACAGCCTAGTGCGCGATTCGCTTCACTTGAAGGGAATCGCGACCATAAGATCCTGCGGCAGAAACAGAGTGGTCCCTATTTCGTCGAGAGAACTGCTCTCACCCCGAGTGAGCAGTTCTCTCGAATGCCCTTCCGTGTTTCTGAATCCCGCACTAGGGCTGAAAACCGTCGCCGTCGAGAGAGGGCCGCGGCGCGCACGACAGTGTTACTGCTCGCCCTCGTCGCCTGCTCTTCGGGTTCGCAGAAAAACGAAGCGCCGAGCGGAGCGGCTCCCGGCGCCCGGGTGTTGCTACCCAACGAACATGTCGAAATCCCTGGGGGGGAGTTCCTGAGCGGCAGCCGGGCCAGCTCTTCCGGTCGCAGACCCGCCGTGGAACCTCGCGAACATCCGGTCCAATTGGGGCCATTCGAAATCGATCGCCTCCCCTATCCGAACGATCCCGGGAGCACCCCACTGACCGGTATAGATCGGCAGCGCGCCGCCCGATTGTGTGCCGAACGCAAGCAGCGATTGTGCACAGAACTCGAATGGGAGCGAGCCTGCCGCGGCCCCGACCACAGCCCCTACGCAACCGGCGACAGCTGGAAGAAGGACTGCGAAAAATCGCCGGAGCTATGCCGCTCGGGCTTTGACGTCTTACGAATGAGCACCATTCGAGAGTGGACAGCGAGCGCCATCGGCAACCCCGCTCTGCCTGGACACTCTGCGGTGCGGGGAGCGCCCACCGACGCCAAGGCTGAAGAGCGCCGCTGCGGCTTGCGCCGGGCCGAAAAAAATTCCGCAGGCGCGAACGACCTGGGGTTCCGTTGCTGCCAGGGACCGCCGAACGCGGTCATCGTGACCGAGCCGTCCGCGGGCGAAACCTATCGAAAGCTAACCCTCAGTCGGGCGCGGCTCGCCAGTCTGCTCAAGAGCAGTCCGCAAACTCAAGACTTCGCCGCGGAAGCCACATTTTTTCGGGAGCCGGAAGCGGCGCATACTGTCGTGGATCGGGGGCCTGGTCAGCGAAAGGGTTTCCGCTTCACCGTCAAACCCCTCATCTGGAAGCCGGTTCCGGGTGCAGAATTTCTCGTGCTGACCGCGCGCTCCGGTAAGGACACAAGTCTAGTCGCCGTTTATCACGTGATGGGAGAAGACGACTATTCCCTCGCCTCAAGCTTCGTGATGAAGAAAGAGCCGGGACCGATCGCCCTAGCGTACACCCCCGACATTCGGCCACGGCTCCACTTCAGCAATTGCTGGGGCTGTCTGGGAGAGACCGGAAAAATCCTCTACCGAGAACCTGACCGCGCGGTGATCCTACAACCCTGATGCCTCGGGCACTGTGGGTCCACCGGGGACCGAGTGCCGCCCGCCTTCAAGCTCGTGGGATGACGAGTTCAAACAGCGCGCCTTGCTCGTCTTCGGAAGCGCGGGGCTGGATGCCGGCAGCCGCGGCGGCGATGCCCACTGACAACAACCCCAAGCCTCGACTGTAGCGCCCACTCGCACTGGATTTGGTGGAGACCTGAGCGGCGGCACCAAAGGCTGCGCCTCGCATCTCGTCCGCGATAGCTCGCCCAGGATCCCGTACTGAGAGTACGATGGTATCGCTACTTTCTTCTCGATATCCGAGGGTAACCTGGCGACCCGGCGGGCAATGCTGAATGGAATTGCGAACGAGATTAGCCAACGCCCGCGATGCCATCGCGTGATTGGTCCGTAGCTCTACTTTTGTCTCTTCGAGAGACGGTTCGACGACGAGCAGCAGCTCGTGACTCCGCGCGGCCTGAGCGCACCGACCCACGACTTCATTTACAAATGCGGAGAGCGACACAGTGGACACCGACGGGGCTGCTTGCTGCCCGAGCATCTCAGCGAAGAGATCCAAATTGTCGATGATGTGCCCGAGGCCGTCGCAGGACGCCATGCCGTCTACCAACGCCTCCTTGGTATCCAAGCTCGTATCCCCGACAACACTGTCCAGAAAACCCACGTTGGAATGCAGCGCAGACAGCGGATTGCGAAGATCGTGGGCCACCAACCCCAGCAGTTCGCCAATTAACTTCGAATCCATGTTTCCTTCCCGAGGACAAACAGCGCGACGCTCTCAGCCCCAACCCCCAACGGAGTCGGCTCCGCAGACAAAACTGACATGACATCAGCGTACAAGAAACGAAGTCACGGGGGCCTACAATCACGCCGCGGCACTCGGCACCGCCGCACGCAGATGTCAGGCGCCGTCTGGAGGACGGATCCCTAGGAGGGACACCGGATCTGGCTCGTCAATTGAGCTAAACGCAGCCCTAGCGCCACCTCGAATCACCCTCGAAATGCCGTAGCGGCCGCTATATCAATGCGCCTTCATCTGAATGCGCCTCGCAGCCACGCCTAGGAGCTAATGTTGCTCGAGGTGAATAGGCCCACGCTAGCTTGGCCCGCGCGCGGCGGGCCAAGGCAGCTAGTGGGACAGGTCCTAGGCTTTGGGAGCCGCTGCCGGCTCGTCCTCTTCCACTTCGTTGACGCTCGGTATCTTTCGGATATCCGGGCGAGATATCTTCCAGGCACGCTGGACGATCCACGAAAGCGAACGGTCCAGCCGGGCCGCTTCGTCCTTTATTTCCTGGAGCATCGCTTCCGGGAAGTACAGGCTCTGTTTTCTTTTATCGCTACCTTTGCTCACGGCACCCCGCTTCATGGCCATATGAGAAGAATCCCTACCAGTGCTGAAGGGAAAACGTACCACCCACGTGGCAGTACACGTTAATTAGGCTGCATCCGTCCCATCAATGCAAGCCCAAAACGGCTTCGCTAAGCGATGTCGGGAACGTCAGAATTCGCGCCGCCGGCCGAGACGGGAGCGGACGCCGACGTCGGCGCCTGGTCAGGCCCCAGGACGGAGAGCCAGCTTAGGTGGCGGGCAAGGAATTTTCCCGTGTTAGCCTTATTGTCCCCCCGCCTCTACCGGTGTTTTCGTCACTCAAGCGGCTGCACGAACGGTCTGTACGGCCACCGGCTCCACTCCAAATTTAACGAGCGCGAATCAGACGCCAGAAAACTGGCGCTCGGGCGACAACGCCAAATGGGACGGCCAGTCGCCGAAAGTTGTGCCGTCCATGGACTGCGATGAGTCATGCTGTACGGGTGGCCCCCCCCGAGGACATCGAAAATCAACGAAACGCCTCCGCGCCTCCGCGCCGACCGACGCGGTCGATTGTGGACAAACTACTCCGCTACGCGGCACTGACGCTGTGTGCCTTCGCTGGAGGTGCCTGTGCGGGCGGGCTCAGCGCGGCAACAGCCGAGGCTGATAGTCCCTACGGCTTCCTGCGTCAGCTCGCACGGGTCCTGGTACTGGTCGAGAGCGAATACGTCGAGCCGGTAGATCGTGAGCGTCTGCTGGAGGGTGCCATCAAAGGCATGGTTGCCGAACTCGACCCACACTCGGCCTACTATCCCCCTAGAGATTTCGCGGTCCGCCAAGCCGACACTCAGGGAAAGTTCGGCGGCGTAGGCGTAGAGGTCGAATTCCAAAACGACAAGATCATCGTCATCACTCCCATCGAGGGCTCCCCCGCCGCTCGAGCCGGAATCCTCAGTGGTGATGAAATCGTCACCATCGATCGGGTGCCAGTTCACGGTAAGGCCGTGCCGGATCTCGTGCGACGCATGCGAGGCGAATCCGGAAGCACCGTCACCATTTCAGTGCGACGCAAGGGGCACGAAAAGCTCCTGGTGATCGCGCTCAAGCGAGAAATTATTCGTGTTGCCAGCGTCGGCAGCAAGTTGCTCGAAGGCAAGATCGCCTACATTCGCCTGAAACAATTTCACCGAGGCACCCACGAAGAACTGTTGGAGCAGGTCGGGCAGCTACGCCGTGCGGCGGGCGGCGCCCCGCTGGGCCTGCTCCTCGATCTTCGGAATAACCCGGGCGGGCTGGTGGACGAAGCCGCCGCCGTCGCCGACGAGCTGTTGAGCGACATGCCGATCTACTCGACGCGACACCGCGGTGAAATTGTGGAGGAAGTTCACGCCAATCGAGGCGGCGCCTTGTCGGACCTCCCCATGACCGCGCTGGTGAATCAGTACACGATCAGTGCTGCCGAACTGATTGCTGGCGCGCTTCAGGACAATCATCGAGCCAGCCTGGTAGGAGCCCAGAGCTTCGGCAAGGGTTCCGTTCAGACCTACCTGGACTTGCCCGGCGGCGCGGGGCTCGTGCTCACCACCATGCGCTACTACACCCCAAAAGGGCGTTCCATTCAGGCTCAAGGCGTGCGCCCCGATGTATTGGTCGAAGCCGCCTATGTCGCCGATCGCAGCTTCGGCATCTTGCGCGAAAGCGACCACGAAAATCATCTACCCGCCGAAGGGGCCACTGGCAAGGACCCCCCGGATGCCAAGGTGATTCGCCAGCAGAAGTATCCCGAGAAGAATGCCGACGGTATCTCTGACACCCACATGGGCATGGTCCGGGACGTTCCGTTCAACCCCGCGGGCGGGCCTGACTTCGCTCTGTCGATTGGATATCAGATGCTTCGCGAAACCGTGCGCAAGCTGCAGCACGAGCAAGACGGCTGACATCAATACTGAGCGTTGGGGGCCGTTTGGACGGGGACAAAACAACAAAGAACGCCGAGATCCGAAGATCCCGGCGTCATTTGAGCGCTGTCGACTATCGACCTGCGTTCAGCTAGCGACCAGCTAACGTAATACGTACTGCAAGATGCCGCCATGTCGGTAGTAGTCGAGCTCCACCAATGTATCGATGCGAGACTTGACGGTGAACTCTTGCTTCTTGCCGGCCTTGTCCGTCGCGGTCACCGTGAACTCTTTGCCCGGCTTCATGTCGCTGGCGATGCCGCTAAAGTTGAATACTTCTTCGCCGGTGAGACCCAGGGACTCCGCGGTGGCGCCGCCCGCGTATTCCAACGGCATGACGCCCATGCCGATGAGGTTGCTGCGGTGAATACGCTCGAAGGACTCGGGCAAGACCGCTTTGATGCCAAGCATGAATGTGCCCTTGGCCGCCCAGTCACGGGACGAACCGGAGCGGTACTCCTTGCCCGCTAGCACCATCAACGGCACGCTATCGGCCTGGTACTTGGCGGAGGCATCGTAAATGCTCATGGCATCGCCACCCGGGAGGTGACGAGTCACGCCGCCTTCGGTGCCAGGGGCGATTTGGTTACGAAGGCGCACGTTGGCGAAGGTGGCTCGCACCATCACTTCGTGGTTACCGCGACGGGAGCCGTCGGAGTTAAAGTTCTTACGCTCGACGCCGTGGTCCTTGAGGTACACACCAGTGGGAGAGTCCAGAGCCATCGCGCCGGCTGGCGAGATGTGATCCGTCGTGACCGAATTGCCGAGCTTCGCGAGTACCCGCGCGCCGGAGATGTCCGACATGGGACCCGGCTCTTCCGGCATGTTCTTGAAGAAGCTGGGTTGACGAATGTAGGTGCTGTGCTCGCCCCAGCCAAAGCTCTTGCCCTTGGGAATATCGAGCCCCCGCAGGCCTTGTCGCCCACGAAGGTATTCTCGTACTGCTTGCGGTACATCTCTGCGGAGAGGGACTTGGCCATGATCTCACTGATCTCTTCTGGGGAGGGCCAGATGTCCTTGAGGAAGACGTCTTTGCCTTTGTCCAGTGCTTCGGCTTCGAAGTCGACGCGACCGGCGATAGCGTAAGCTACCACCAACGGCGGACTGGCCAGGTAGTTCGCGCGGATGTCAGGGCTGATGCGACCCTCGAAGTTGCGGTTGCCGCTGAGCACCGAGCACGCCACGAGATTGCCGCTATTGATGGATTCACTAACTGGGGGAGGCAGCGGACCGCTGGTGCCGATACAGGTCGTGCAGCCATAACCCACCACGTGGAAGTTGAGCGCCTCTAGGGACGAGAGCGTGCCGGACTCCCGCAGGTATTCGGTCACCACGGTGGACTAGGCTGGTCTTGACCCAGGGCTTCACCTGGAGACCCGCCGCGGCTGCCTTGTAAGCCAGCAGGCCCGCACCGAGCATGACCGACGGGTTGCTGGTGTTGGTGCAGGAAGTGATCGCTGCGATCACGACGTCACCGTGGCCGAGCTCAAGGGTCTCACCCTTGAAGGTGGTGCTGACTGTCTTGGTCTTGTCCGACGCCGGGATCTTGTTTTGCTCGAGCAAGCTATCCCGAGTGGCGCTCCAGGCGTTCTTCATATCGCTGAGAGCCACGTTGCCCTGGGGCCGCTTCGGACCGGCCAAGCTGGGCACCACGGTACCGATGTCGAGAGCGATGGTGTCGCTGAAGAGGGGCTCAGGGCTGTCCGGCGTGAGGAACATGCCCTGAGCCTTGGCGTAGGCCTCTACGAGATCGGCAGTCTCGTCGCTGCGCCCGCTGAAGCGCTGGAAGTTCACGGTCTCCTCGTCAATGGGGAAGATGCCGCAGGTGGAGCCGAACTCGGGCGCCATATTAGCGATAGTCGCGCGACCCACGAGAGTGAGAGCAGCAACGCCTTCGCCGTAGAACTCGACGAACTTGCCATCGTCACAGCGCAGCAAGTTCTCCAACAAGATCTTGAGCGAGAAAGGTAGCCGCGAAACGTCCACCCCGGAAGATTTCGCGAACTTCTCCAGCCTGTAGTAGCCGAGGGTTTTGCCGCCAATTTTGAGGTCGCTGTAGGTCGAAAAAGAATCTGTGGAACGCGTTGCCTTGAGGGATCCTAGCTGTGCTGTCTGGTCACGAGGTCCCGCGTTCGGGGCTCGCCAAGAGAGCGTGAAGGTTCGACCGAACTACGGCCGAACTACGGCCGAACTACGGCCGGTTATCGTTAACTTTAGAGCTACCGCCAAGTTGGCTAGACGTGGGTTATTGCGGCGCTTCCAGCTGCGAGGCCTGAGACCACGGCCTCCAGCAAGGTCCGCGGACGACCCGCCAAAAGAGCGCCCGCACCGAACAATCCAGGCGCTCTCAGCCCGCCCGCGCGGTCGGCTTGCAGTCCGATCCGCTGCAAGGCGTCCAGCCCCAAGTGGCTGAGATCTAGCCCCGAAGCAGCGCCGGTGGACGAAACATGGGTGCCATCCAGGACCACATCGCCCGGAGCCTTCCAGGAAAGACTCGCCGCCGGGGCACCACTCAATGTTTCTGCGCTGCTTCCGAGTCTAATCCCCCCAGAAGCGAGGCCGCCGCAGGCAAGCACGATCCGGTCAGCAAGCAGGCTGCCGCCACCGCGGAACTCGATTTTCCAGCCGTCAGCGGTCCGCGCCAAACTCTCCGCCCGATCGCCTCGCATCTCCACGCCGACGGCCTGAAACAGTGCGTCCCTCCGAGACGCAAATCGGTGTCCCGCGGTGGAACGAAGTGCCCCGGCCCATTCACCGCACGGAAGCGATAAGGACTTTTCGAGGAATGTCCCCAAATTTTCGGCCACGCCGAGGACCGGCGGAAAGAGGGCCGCAGCCAACTTCTCGCACTGGGTTTTCAGGCCAGCTTCGAGCTCAGCAAAGCCTGGAGCCGTATCGAGATAGCCCGCGATATCCGCTGAAGGCGTATCTGCCCAGCGCCCCGCCCCGGCGATCGCGATGGCTTCAAAGTGCAGCCCTTGCGCTGCCAGCTGCTCCCTCAGAGCCCGCGCGAGCAGACGCGATTCGCTCTCGTTCGTGCCCCAGGCCACGACGCCGACGGTCGCTCCTTCTTGCAACGCGTCGAAGCGACTAGCGGGCAGCTGCCAGTCCGTCAGTCCGGCGCAAGCTAGCAGCATACCTGTATCGCTCACCACTCGATCCGGCTGCAGGCGCCAGTAGTTCAACTTCTCGAAGAACTCTGTGACCGCCGCGGTTTCCGAAAAACTCAGGGGGACATCATCAGCCCCGCCAGTCAACAAAGCTCCGCCAGCTAGCGCCGTGTCGCCATCGCGGTCGCACAAGACGATGACGTCTGCTCGGGAACTCGCGGCCCAAGCGCTCGCCGTGCCTGCCGCTCCCGCTCCTACGACCACAAGCTTCACTGCGCGTTTTCTCCGGAGCGCGGTGTTTCTCCGGAGCCGAGCGACGCTAAGGCCGAAGCGCTCAACATCGCCTCTTGTCGCGCTTGAGCGGGATTCAGTGCAGGCAGTCGACGGCGACCGGCCGATACTAGAAATTGCCGAGCACTTTCCCTCCCCCAGGACGGCGGCTGACCCAGTTCGTCGGCTACCACCGCCCCGCAGGAAGCCGCGCAGCGCATGCCTCCGCAGGCTCCCAAGCCGAGCCGGGTTCGGCGCGAGACATCTTCCACCGTCCGAGCGAGTTCTCCCCGCACCACATGGCGGACCTCGGCTTCTAGTACCGGCTCGCAGTCGCAGAGCACCCGTTTTTGCTCCGGATCGCTCGCCATCCGCTCGGCTAGCTGACGGCTACGACCGCCGTGACGATAAATCATGCGCACCGCCGCAAGCCCGGAAATCCCGTTGGCTACTGCGAACTCTTCGGGAGCGATCACTTCCTCTCCGCCCGGCAGCGGCATCGAATGGGTATGGCAGGCGGTCTGATTGCTCAAGCGTTCGGCCACCACATCGCTCATCTCCTCGGCAAACCAGCGATAACCCGCGAGCTTTCCACCCAGCATGGAAAACATGCCTGGTGCCCCCTGCGGACCGTGATCAACGATCTCGTGATCCCGAGAGAGCGCATCTTCGTGTTTGCCCCATTCGTAAAGGGTGGGACGAACACCCGCCGTCGTGCCGATAGCCCGGGCTTGTCGGATGCCTGGAAACACTCGGGCCACCGCTTCGAATAGGTAACGCACCTCGTCGCTGTTCGCAGTCACATGATCGAGGTCGCCGTAGAAGTCGTCATCGGTTGTCCCCAGGATACTCACGTTCTGCCACGGCAACAGAAAGATGGAACGACCATCCACTGCCTTCGTCAGAATGGCGTAGTTGCTCACCCGTCTGTCCAACACCACGTGCGTGCCCTTGCCCGGACGGACCCGGGCCACTTCCGGATTCAGCTTCGAAAGCGCCGCCGTGATCGGTGCCCAAGCGCCAGTCGCGTTGACGACAACACGGCAGTCTAGTCTGCCTTCTTCATGGGTGAGTTCGTCGCGGAACTTAACCCCGCTCACCGCGCCGTTCTCATCGCGTTCGATGGTCGTGACACTGGTGTGCACCTGCGCGGTGGCACCGTGCTCTACGGCGTCCACCACGTTTGCCACGCACAGCCGGTTCCCGTCGATGCCCCATTCGTCAAACGAGATCCCGCCTGCCCCCACGCCTAGTAATCCGGGCTCCGCCGCTTGAAGCTCATCGGCGGTGAGTCGCAAGTGGGGTTTGCCTCGCTTCAGCGGTTGGAATCGATCGTACGCTTCAAAGAAGCCGTCCAAACCCAACAACTCGATTTTTCCAGCAATGCCTCCGCGCTCCACTGGCATCAGCACAGGGATACGAAACAGCAGGTGAGGCGCGATTTTTTGGATATACCCAGAGTCTTGGCAGGACCGAAAAGTAACTTCCGGATCTTGGGTCAAGTAACGGGGCCCGCCGTGAATCATGCCGCTGGAATTACCGCTCGCACCGAAGGCGATATCGTTGCGTTCAAACAACGCCACTCGCATGCCTCTCAGGGCGCAATCCCGCGCGACGCCAGAGCCGTTCACACCGGCACCGATGACCACCACGTCAACCGAGCTATTTCCCCCGTCCATGAGTCCTCCGATTATTCACCATGGCGGAGCTTATTTGACACATATTCGGCCCAGAACACGATACTTGGCCGGCTCGGGCCGGGCCGCGTACCGTCGGCGGGTGACCCCTGGGCGCCCCACAAATCGGCCAATTTGTCGCAAACAGCCCTACCGCACGCTAGCGCGCGCCGCCGGCATGGCCGTGGTCATCCTTCTGACACCACTGATGGCCCAACCGGCCCACGCCCTCCGTGCCCAGCCGGGCAAGGTCAAGCCAGATAAACCTAAGCCACCGCCCAAGGGGCGCCCCAAGACCGTTCTCAACCGGCTGGAGTTTCCGCCGCTGGTCGGCGGCACCGCGTTCAAGAAACACCTCGCGCGATCGCTCAAGCGAGAAGCCCGACGAGCCGATTGGGGCGTGGGGCGCGGACACCGAATCGAATACCGGGTCAACGTCAGTGAGCTCACCGTCAGACAAGAGGGGCGCACACTACATGTGCATTGCCGGGCCTCCGGCAAGCTTCCCAAGGCCAGAGCGGTGAGCAGTCAACTGAGCTTCGGCGGAGACGCGCGCAACCGCGGCAAAGTCGTCAGACACGTTCTGGACATCGTGGCGCGCGGCCTGATCGCACGACTCGCGGAAATGGAGCGAGTGCGACGCGACCGTCTCCGACAAGTTCGGGCGCGGACGCCATCAGCTTCCTGAGTCAGGCTGACTGAGCACTAGGCAGACCCAGTCGTCGTCCGTGGTCCGAGCCGCAACACTCAGCCCGCAGGCAGCGAAGGCTTCCCGAACGTCGCCCGCCATATTGTCCACGAATCTCGACACGATCAACCGCCCTTCAAGCGAGAACCGTTCCGACAGAATTACCGAAAGACGACACAGCGTCGCCCAGTCCACGTTGACGACGACGTCGTCGAATCGCTGAGACATGTCCTCCCGGGAGGATTCGGCGAATTCGCAGACCTCGGCCACGCTGTTGAGCGCTGGGTTAGACCGCGACGCGTTCACGCCTCAGGATCGATATCTACTCCCAGCACATGGCGCGCGCCCAGCTGTGCCGCGACGAAAAACAGGATGCCGCTACCGCAGCCGAAATCGAGCACGGCAGCGTGAGGTCTTCCCTGCAACACCTGCGTCAGCTGCTCGGCGCACATACACGTCGTCACGTGCTCTCCAAAGCCAAATGCGGGGTGTCGCCGGAGCGCGATGATGTCCGGACCGGCGGAAACATCGGGTCCGAGCGAGGTGCGCTTGGGTCTCGCTCACATGCCGCAGCCATTCTTCGGCCCAATCCCCGCTGGTACCGACCTCGATTCTCAGTCCGCGATGGGGAATGGTTGCCGCTTCGAGCTGACTCGCAATCGAGTCCAGCTCACTCCGGCTGCCGAAGGCGATGAGTTCCGTCCCGCCGGGAGCGCCTGGCTGCGGGAAGCCCGCCACTCCCGCATCAAAGATGACTACAGCTCACCGCCTCCTTGTGTTCGCCAGCAACCAACACGACCAATCGGTACAGCGTCGTCAAAGGCTCGGTCGGACTCACATCAACACTCCATGAGCGTCCGGCTTCGGCAGAGCCGGCAGGTCCGTTTCTCCCAGGCGCTACCGAATGTTTATCTCGATGGTGGTCGAGAGCGCCGAGAGCGCAAAACCATTATAGAAATGGGTGAACGGGTCCTCCAAGACCCGACCGGCCTCGCTGATCAAGGCAAAGGCGAGACCGACCAAGACGGTGAGCGGCACCACCGCCCAGCTCAACTCATGAACGACGGCAAAGGGGAACAAGATCGAGAAGGCAATGACCAGCCGGTGCGCAAGAAAACCGTACAGCATAGGCATTGGCGTTTTCTTGATGCGTTCGCAGCCGCCCTGGTGGTTGAGCATTTCTTGCAAGCTTGAATCCAGGCTCGCCATGCGGAATTCGGAAATGATCCCAGCATCACTGAGCTCACGCACCTCTCGAAACTGCGCATCGAGCAGTGCGTGAGTGATGTTGCTTTCACCACGCAAGCCTTCGAGCTCTTCCGCTGCCAAGAAATTTTTGACCGAGGGATCCTTCAAGGGGTCGTCCTCCCTGAGCAAGCACCGCAACGTGTGAACGTAGGCGACTTGCCGACGCAGCAATGTTTCGGCGGAATCGCGGTGTTCGGGATTCGCCCCGATGTACTGCATCACCTGCGTAGAGAAATGCCTACACACGTTGACCATGCCGCCCCACAACTTGCGCCCTTCCCACCAACGGTCGTAGGCGGAGTTCGCGCGGAAGCTGACGAAGATGCTCAGTGCGCCACCGACGACGGCCAATGGCAAATTAGGCAGTACGTTTCGTTCGAAGTGATAGTGACGTTCCATCATCACCGCAGCGGTGCCAGCGACCGCCATGACCAGCGCATAGCGCCACTGCCATCTGATCATTTTCCAGATCGAAGCCCTCGTCGAAACCATCATAGCGATCGCCTTTCCCTCGCGGTCTAGTACGCGGTGGATGGCCTTGCTATCAACAAGCGTCTACCACAATAAGCCGTTTGAGCGTGATCCCAACTCGATCCGCTTGGCCTGCTGCTGGGATGGGTTTATCCTAGCCCAGATGGCTCACATTCTCTGGCTGGCTTGTCTTTGGGTATTAGTCGGCTGCCAGGACACAACTCGCGTCAAGCAGACTGCACCCGGTACGGCTACGGCTCAGGCAACCGTCGCGGTCCCAGCAAGCGTCGAGAGTTCCGTGCGGGCCGTGGTGGCTGCAGAGCTAGTGGTATCGCCCAGCTCACTGACGCTAGACGCCACACTGACCGATATTCATCCCGCAGCCACAGACGACTCGGTTGCGGCGATCATTGGCGCCCTCGAGGGCCATTGGCAGATCAACGTTCCGGACGACGCATTTGAAGAAATCGCCGGGGGACACCACAGCCTCGCCGGGGTCCTCACTGTCCAACAAATTATCGCGGTGGTGGAGCGAGCCAGACCCGCCGCACGTGTTCCCTAGCCCAAGCGTTCCCCAGCCCGAGCCTCAATCAACGCGACGGGTCCCACGGATTTAGAAGAACATGCCGCCGAGCACTCCGCCGAGCATTCCGCCGCCATCGTCTCCGCCACTGCCACCGGACCCACCGGTCGACGAACCACCAGCAGACGAACCACCAGCAGACGAACCACTAGCAGACGAACCACCAGCAGGCGAAGCTGAGCCACCGGAAGCTGAGCCGCCCGAAGCTGAGCCGCCCGAAGCACCAGGGGACGAACCCGTACCGCCCGAGGTTCCACCTGTAGACGCACCCGAAACGCCCGGCAGATCGCCGCCTAGACTGCCGCCACCGGAGTCTCCGCCAATGGTCTCCGAGGAACCGCAATCCCCCGACTCCATTTCGACGCCGCAGCTTCCCGCTGTCGTGCAACACGCAAACTGGTCGTCCGGCGCATCGCAGTCATCCGCGACCAGGCACTCTGGGTCGGAGCCCCCGTTCGTGGTCCCGCCACTGCCACTATCGCCACTGCCGCTATTATTTGTGCCGCTGCCGCTGCCTCCTGTAGTCGCCGTGGACCCATACTCGTTAGCCCGGCGCTGTTCGTAAGGGTCAGCAGCCTCGGCACAGGCCGTGAACCCGAGAATGCCTAGGGCAATAAGGGCGGCGGATGGGGCGACAGAAAAGCGAGCAACAATCATTGGATCAACGTCATGCCAGGAATGTGACAGCGCACTACTGTGACCGCCTGCGCCGTTCGCGTCAATTTCCAATCACTCTCGGCCTACATTCTGGGTGTCGTATTGAATCATTCATAGAATTATCGTTCCCCTCTGGTGCCCGGCCCCCCCGCTGGTGGCGCTCACCCCCGCTGCTCACCACCCACGTGATAAGAAATTGCTTACATGCCCCCCATTCGGCGCAAGCTAATCACCGGTAGGCTACTAGTCGCCGCCGCGGCGGTGGCGGCAGTGTTGGCGTTCGAGCCCGCCGAACGCCACGTCGCGTCCATCGCGCTACTGCGACTGATGAACGCACACGATAGCCGTGCGCCCTCAGTCGCGGAACGAGCGCTGACTGACCTTGAAGCCCAAGGAGAAAACGTCAACGCAAAGATATACGGGCCGTCAGCTGGCGATGCCCGAATGTCCATCGTGCTCGCCCACGGAATTCACCATGAGGGCATAGCGGAACGGCGATTGGTTCAGTTCGCCCGGCAACTGGCGAGCGTGGGCTGTCGAGTGCTCACCCCCGAGCTCCCCGATTTACGGGCGTACCGAATTTCCCAACGCAGCGTTGGGATCCTCCGCAGCAGTGTGAGTTACCTCGCCCGAGACGGTGGCGAAGTTGGGCTCATCGGCTTCAGTTTCACGGGTGGACTCTCACTGCTTGCCGCCGCAGATCCGAAGATCGGACGACAGCTCGACTACGTCGCCAGTATTGGGGGGCACCACGATCTGGAGCGAACTCTCCGTTTCCTTCTGAGCCATCAGGCGATGGGCCCCAACGGAACCAGACAACTCGACGCCCACGAGTACGGGCTGCTCGTGTTGATCTACGGACAATTGCGCCATCTAGAACTGGGCGCAGACGAAGCGATCGTCGCCGACGTGATTCGCGCTTGGCTCGACCGCGACCGCCCTCGCGCCAAGCGTCGTGCCGAGCAGCTGGCGACCGCTGCGGGCAAGCGAATCTATTCCCAGCTGGCCACACAACAACTCAGCCAGCTATCACCATCCCTACTGCCCTGGCTGCGAGGCCAGCGAGGCCAGTTATTACGGCTATCACCCCGAGGACGCCTGAAGAATATTCCCAGCCGCGTACTGCTAGTCCACGGCGAAGCCGACGATGTCGTCCCCTATGAGGAAACCCTGTGGGCAATTCGTGAGCTAGAGCGTACAGGTCAGCCCTTCCAATCGCTCATTACGCCACTGCTAGGTCACGTGGGGGTGCAATCCGAACCGAGCCTGCTGGCGCGGGCGCGGCTCGTCCACATGATGGCTCAGTTGATGTAGTGGGCGGGTCTGAAGGATGGCGATGACGCGCGCCGTCACTTGGGATGCGACCTACAGAAATGCCCACAGCACGAAGGCCAACTTGATCGCCACACCTGCGCCAACCACCGCGGCAGCATAGGGCCCCGTTCGAGCCCGACGCCAACCAGCCACTACGGGGTTCGGCGAAGACGGCGTAGAAGGCGGCGGCTGGCCCATAGATACTGCATACATTGTGGGACAAACCTAACGCGCCGCCAGCAGACCGCTATGGGCAATTCTTCGCGACAGCTGGATTCCCCATATACGGGCCTATTCTCCCCGTATCGGGTTGTTCAAACGGGCAATAAGGCTCAGCCGAATTTGCGTCCTCGCACCGGCGTGGACCGGCGCAAGCCCCGGGGGCCGTCAGGCCGCTTGGCCCGAACCGGTGGCGGGTGCAATTGGCGATTTCTACTCTGCTTAGAAGCGGGTGTCGTTCAGTACGCAGCGACCTGATTCACAGGCGGCCGTCACCTGCAACGGGTATTCGGGTACGCAATCGTCGCAGTCGACTGAGCCGCCACAAACCAAGACCTCATAGGCAGCCGAATCGCTGATCGCCACGAGCTCTCCCATGCCCGTGCCAGATCCGCAGGGACAACAAGCCTGGGTGCGGACAGCACAATCCGTGTTGCTCATGCATTCCGTCGAGCGGTGCAGCTGAAGATCGAGAACCGTGCAGATCCCGTCGTCGCAGCTAGCCAACAACGTCGAGTCGCCGAGCATAGCGCAAGCTGGACAACCCATGCCGCAATCAGCGGGGGTGTAGTCGGACAGCGCGTCCCGGCGCATAGCGATCACATCGTCGCGCGTGGGGGCGCCGCAACTGCCACAGCAACTGATCGAGCGGATCGCACACTCTGAGGACGTGATGCAATTGCTTGCCGGTTCGGTCCCGCTGCCGGCACTGCCGACACCGCCGCTAGCGGTGCCGCCCGCGGAACTTCCACCCACAGAGCTGCCACCACTCGATGTACCGCCCGTAGACGTACCGCCGTTGTTTGAACTACCGTCCACGCCGCCGTCCCCTGGGATTCCACGGCCGGGGTCGTCCGTCACGTCCGCGCCGCAGGCGAGGACCAACGCCGACAAGAACAAACTGGGGACACGAAAACGGAAGCGACGGCGGATACTCACGCCCGGCCTAAGGGAGCGATGCGCGAAGTTAAGATATGGTGAGCCAGTGACAAGTGATCGCCGTCCCGCAGCTGCATAAAACGCACCGCCTGCCGGCGTCCATTCTGACGAACCCGCACCGCCACCGCACGCACCGGACGACGACGACCGGGGATCCGCAATTCCATCCGCAGAGTGCCACCGGATAAATCGGGGTGGCAGGGAGGGCCATCCAACACAGCGCCGGTCGTCGAAATCTCAATACCGCGGCACTGAGAGATCTGACCCTGCTGATAGAGGGTAACTTCGATGTCCGTAGCTGCCCGTGGGCTGATGCGTCGTTCCATGAGATCTCCGATATTTCGCCCCGTCACCGCTTGCAGCGGCTCAACGGGATGAGGCTTTGTTGCAGTGGGATCCTAGGCAGGGAGCCCCCCCGACGGGCAAATTCCGATCCCCAACGGAGGGCTGTGCGCCCAATTGGTAGAAGATCGAGCGCCCTCTTCCGGCGCTCAGTAGGTAAAGAGCCGCCGAGGATGAGCTCACACTGGCGGACGGTCCGGACATCTGCCAATCTGTCGGAGTTATGGAACTGCCGTCAGAAGCTCATATTCAACGCCTGGTTCAGGCCTACTGCCTCTTTCTCGCGAACGCGGACGGAGAGATTGGTGATCGGCCTTTCGTTCTGCCTAACGCCGATTTCTTCCCGGATCCGTTCCATGCCGATCTCCAAAGCGCCAAACGTCTGGTCACACGACTGCAAGAGCACGCTGGACTCGCCGATGTGCCCATCGAGGTGGAACTCGTGGAATCCTCCGAGCCTGCCAACAGCAGCGGAAGTTGTGGCACGGGTGCCTGCGCCCCGGCGGCTCCCGAAGAGGGCACAGCTCGTCTGAGCCCCACGGTCAGTGGCTGGGCCCTGCGCGTCTCAGAATCCGAGCTCGATCACCCCGTCGGACTCACGACGGGTTTAGCTCGGGCGGTAGCTCACATCTTCCTGCTTGAGATCGACGACTCCGCGAGCGCCTCGACTCAACCCGAAGACCAAATCGATCTCGCGGCTGTGGGTCTGGGACTCGGTCCCGTCATCCTTCAGGGCTCGTACATCTACTCCAAGAGCTGCGGCGGGCCGAACGTCGCTCAGCTGACGAAGCTGAACGTGGGCGAGGTGGCCGTGCTTACAGCGCTCTTCGCGGAATTGGGCGAACATTCCGTCCGCAGAGCTCAGAAGGATCTCGATCCCACGCAACGAGCACTACTCAGCGAAGCTTCCGGCATTCTGCGGCGCGCGACGAAGCTCATAGACCAAATCCGCAAGGATCCCGCCGCCGCCGCCGCAAGCCCCCTGCCGCTCACCGCCAGCGAGGGTTTTTTCGGGCGCCTCTTTGGCAAACGACGCAGCCAAGACGCCGATTTCGAAGCGGCACTTATGGGAGGCGATGACGACGCCCTGCGACGACAATTCGAGGCGAGCCGTGCCGGCAGCACCAGCACGCCGAAGGTCGATCCGGCCGATGAAGCGAAACGCCGGGATCTACGGACGCTGGTCGACGAAGCTTTCAAGGAAGAAGCCGCCCAGCAAGATCCTCGCTAGCTGAAAGCCGGCGAGGCGGCGGCCCAGCCAGCGCAGCCAGAACACCGCTGCCTGCGATATCGCGATTGAATCGGACCCGGGGCTGTTTTCGCCCCCCGCTCCGAAAAGCGGCGACGAAGGGACAAAAGTCCGGCGGAGTGTCGTAACATTCGGTCTGGATGGCAGTAGCGAGCGGAACCTGCCCAAGCTGCGGCGCGCCGATCGAATTTGGCGTTGGTTCGTCCATCGCCAAAGTCTGCGAGTACTGCCAGGCGACCGTCTGCCGAAGCGATCGCGGCCTGGAGAATCTCGGCAAGGTCGCCGAGATCGCCAACGTCCCCAGTCTGATCGCTGTAGGCGACAGCGGCACGCTATCCGGGCGCGCCTTCACCGTCATGGGCCGCGTCCAGCTGGACCACGGGGCCGGACCCTGGGACGAGTACTACGTCACCTTCGATCACGGAGCGACCTGGGGTTGGATCGCCTACGCAGAAGGGCAGTGGATCGTCACCAGTCTGGCTCCGGGGCACGCCGTACCTGCCTACGGATCGCTGGCACCCGAGCAAGACATCACGCTGGGAGAACTCGGCTCCTTCCGAGTGAGCGAGGTCCGGCAGGCAACCATCGTCTCAGCCGAAGGCGAACTGCCCGCCGCGGTCCCGCCGGGCGCAGTCCGATACTACGCCGATTGTTTCGGTATCAATAACGCCTACGCGACCCTGGACTACGGCGACATGGAGGGCGGCGGCTACGAAGTCTTCGCCGGCTCGGTCATCGCCGAAACCGAGCTGCAGGTAACCCAAGCGGGCCCGCGCAGCACCGAACGCATCAAGACCAAACACATTCAGTGCCCCAACTGCGGTGGTGAGGTGCCGAAGCTCAACGGCGACCGCGCCACCCGACTGGGTTGCCCGTACTGCGGCGCGGTCAGCGATATCACCCTGCAACAGGTGGTCGCTCAACAAGAAAAGTTGATGACCACGCCGGACATTCCCATCGGAGCCACCGGAAGTTTCGATGGGGTCAACTACATCTGCATCGCCTATATGCGCCGAGGCAGCGACTACGACGGTGACCATTTCAGCTGGGAAGAGTATCTGCTCTTCAGTGCCGGCATCGGCTACCGCTGGCTCGTCAAAGACGAAAAGAGCTGGGTGTGGAGCCTACCCGTCAACCTCGCCGAGGTGGACATGCAAGGGCTCCCGCAACACGCCGGCTGGAGCGGAAAAAAGTACCCGATTCGGAATCGCTCCGACGCCACCATCGAGTATGTGCTCGGGGAGCTCTACTGGAAGGCGGCAATTGGAGATCGCAGCCAGGTCCTCGATTTCCAGAAGGGCGTGGAAACCTTGTCGCGCGAGGCCGGTGGCGGAGAGGTGCGGTGGAGCTATTCCGCCAACGTCCCGTGGGCTGTTGTGGCTGAGGGATTCCAACTCGACGTCGACGGCCCGGGCGGAGAGTTCATCCAAGCAGCAGGAACGGGTTGGAACGAGGGCGAGGATGGCGAACTGGTCAGCCAGGTCGTCGTGCTCATCATCATTCTCGTGCTCCTCCTCGTCTGCTGCAACAGCTGCGGCGGCTGTGGATATCGCAGCTCCGGCGTCTACTTCGGGGGCGGCTACTACGGCGGCAAGTGACGCCCACATCCAAGCAGCCAGAGGATCCCACAGACGGCGATAGCGCGCTCCATTCCTCCATCGCCCGCTCCTCCGTCTCCCGGTCCGCGGCGACGCCTGACCGAAGCTCTCAGCCGCCGCGCCCCCGAAGCCACCAGGCCGAGGCGGTGCTTTCCCTAGCGTTGTTTTGGCTGCTATTTTTGTCTGGCTCCCTTTGGGGAAGTTTGTTTGTCGCCCGCGGGCTGTCTCTCTACCTGGGCCCCTTGGGTGAGCATTCGGCCGATCTCTGGCGGCTCGGCGCAGGAGGCTCAGCGCTCTTAGCCAGTGTCTGTGCCTTTCGCGTCACTCATTCGGATCCGATGAGTTCCCTGAGCTGGATCCTCAACAGCGTCGTGCTGAGCACCCTGAGCCTGATGCTCTTCGGCCCCATCGCTCAAGTCTCCTTTCTCCACGCGCACAGTGGGGCGGTCGTCGGGCTGTGTTCCGTCGCTGTGCTCAGTTTGCTCGCCTTTAGCGGCACTGGGGTGGTTGTCAGCCTGGGACGGCTGAGCCGCAATCTGGGGCTGTTCGCCAACTTGGCCAACCCCTGGCGACTCTCTGCACTCTACCTCGGTGCTCTTGGCATTGGCTTCACCGCATGGCGCATCGGGCAACTGCGGGCCCTCGGCGGCTGCGCACTATGTCTAGCCCTGAGCTGCGATGTGCTGGCCGTCGCTCTACCCCGCCTTCACCGACAGGCTCCGAGCCGACGCTGGCGGTGGGGATCGCGCTCAATCGTCGCGCTGTCCTTAGGCGCGTTGATGACGAGCGAGCTCTTGGTGCCCCTCGAACAAGTTCTCCGTTATCCCAGCCAGATCGTTTACCAGCAGCGCAGCTCGCAGAGTTCCATGGTGGTCACGTCCGGCCCTTTCGGCCTCGAACTCTACCAAGACGACCAATTGCATTTCTCCGCCACCGATAGCGCCCGACTCATGGAAGGCATGGTGCACCCGGCGATGACCTTGCGAAATCCCGGCGCACGAGCGCTCATTCTCGGAGGCGCGCACTTGGGACTCACCCGCGAAATCGACCGCTACGATGACGTTCGTTCTTGGCGAGCTGTGATCGATGATCGAGCCCTCGCGCAACTCGCCAACAAATTACACCCCCCCCGCACTCCCGGACGGCAGCGCCCCCACACGATTGAGGAAGACGAGCCGATAGTCTGGCTCAGCGAGCACGACCCCAGCGATCGCTTCGACCTCATCTTCGTCGACACTCGATCGCCGATCGATTTTCGGGCGGGAAAAAACTACACACGGCGATTTTACGAGCTGATCGCGCAGCGTCTGACCCCAGAGGGCATCGCCGTGTTGCCCCTCACCTCAGAAGTGTCGTCGCCCGACAGCTTTGCCTCAGTGCTACGAACGGTTGAGTCCGTCGGACTCAGGACTCGCGTTCTATCGGTCCCGTGCGCCGGCTTCGGTCGCTGGAATCTCGCGCTAGCGGGTCGTACGCAGCCTCGCGCGCCCGACCCGACCCGACTGGCGCCGAGATTGCGCTATCTCAATGACTCCAGTCTGCACAACCTAGGCGCTCGCCCCGCGTTGCTGCGGGCACTTTCCGGCTCGGCCGTCAGCATCAATCGGCTCCACTCTCAGTTCCTGGTACGGCTATTTCACGATGAGCTGGGGGAAAGCGGCATCTGAACGCCGCTCGGCTTCGCACCGCTCCCGACTCCACCGGTGTCGCAAATCCGGTGTCGCGAATCGATAGACCGCGAACAAGCATTGTGGCACCCCGTATAGTGTGTACAGCCAGCCCGAGATAATATCAGGCCAACGCGACAGGGGTCTCTCGCCGCTACCTCATACTTCAGCTCCCGCCCCCTCGAAGGTCGGGCTGGGCATCGCCCTTTGCATCGCCGGGGTCGCCTGCCAGGGCTCGCCAGCAGGGGGCCCCGTACCTCCGCCGAGCACCGCACCATCCACCGCAACCGCAGCGCCCACACCTCGCGCTGTACCAGACCGCGCGTCGCAAGCAGCGGCGCCGGCCCCCGCCGCCTCCGCGGCGACCCAGCCGAGCAGCGTCGCAAGCAGCGAGACAGCTCCGCCCGAAGTTCCGGAGTCGATTGAGTACGTGGTCGCGGCGATGGGCGACTCACTCACCGATCCCAAATCCCACGGCGGAAAATATCTCGACTACTTGCGGCAGCACTGCCCCGAGAGCACGTTCATCTCCTTTGGCAAAGGCGCCGACATGGTGAACCAAATGCGTCGGCGATTTCAAAGCCAGGTGCTGGCGCCTGTGCCCGTGGCCGGCAAGAGTCACTACACCGACGTGATTATATTCGGCGGAGTCAACGATCTATACAGCGATCTGACGGCACACCGCACCGTAGAAAAAATCAGCGCCGATCTGAGTGCGATGTATCAAATGAGCCGCGATCGCGGCATCCGGGTCGTCGCCATAACCGTGAGTCCGTGGGGAGGCTTCAAGCGCTATCACAACGACCGGCGCCAAGCCGCCACCCTACGGCTCAGCGAATTCATCTTTGAACAACAGCGCCAGCAACAAGTCGACTTCGTCGTCGATACGGTCCCGCTATTGAGCTGTGGCGATCCCGAGCACTTGTGCCCGGCGATGGCCAAACCCTTTAGGGACGGCCTGCACTTCGGCCCGAAGGGGCACGAAATTCTGGGAGCCGCGCTGTTGAAGACGGCCTTTCAGAACTGTCGATAGACCCGCCCGGTGCCGCCCGCCCGATGGACGACGTTATATACGGCGCGTTTCCCCGACTCTCTCGCTAACCTCGCCCTCCCGGCGCGGTTTGAGGCAGAGCCACAGATGGGAGAAATGCTCCTTTGGAACCGAGCCACTTCGCGATACACCGAGGGCGCCCCGCGGCCCCGACCATGTCCCCCACAGACGACAACAGCAGCCAGTCGACCGACAGCCCTCGCTCGAAACGTCCCTACGCCGCCGCTTCCATCCGCAAACGCCGACGGAATCGCGAACGAGAGCCTGAACCCACCCCTATAATCGGCGGCCGCCTTTGGCTCCCTATCGGCATGTTCATCGCTATGGCTTTCTTCGCCAACCCCCAAACGGGTCGCAGCTTCTTCGCCAAGAATGCCCCTCAGCCCTACCGGCATCAGACCCAGGCTTGGAAGGTGGGTGCCACTAGCGAAGTCCGTGTCAGCGTCGTGAGTGCTGACGTGCGCGCCCTGGCCTGCGCCTCAGATATGAACGCGGAGGGCGTTCGTTGCGCCTACAAAGCGGACAAGACCGCCGTCCCGCGCGCGCCAGACTCGCCGCTAGATGACAATCAGCACCTCGTCATCCAACCGTTCAAGACGGTTCCCGACGATCATTTGGTGCTCATCGCAGGGCTCTGGCATGACGTGAGCGTTGCCTACCGCGTGCATCAAGAACCCAACCTGGGCAAGGGTTCCCGCCGATTGATGCGCTTCGTCGCTCGTTGCCAAGTAAGATTTGTTGCCCAAGCCAGTCCGGACACGGTGCAAACCCGTTGGGGCCTCACCTCAAGTTGGGGTAAGATCAACAAGAAACCGATGGTCGGAATTGTTCAGAGCTGCGAAGTGGAAGCCCCCACGCTCGGAGACGAAGAATGAGTCACGACGAGTCGGCAACATCAGCGAACTCGTCCCGCGACTCGCAACCAGCAGGCAGCCCGGACGCGCCCAACGCCGAGAGCATCGTGGCTAATGTGCTCGGTACCTGGTTCGGCTGTGGGAACTCCCCCATAGCCCCCGGCACCATGGGCTCCCTCGGAGCGGTTCCCCTGCACCTGGCGCTGCGCTGGCTTCACCCGGGGCTGCATATAGCGGTTGTCGCGGGCATTTCGGCAGTAGGGGTCTGGTCCGCCCAAAAAGTCGCCGACGACACCGGCATGGAAGATCCGCAAAAAGTCGTCATCGACGAAGTGGCGGGGGTGCTCATCGCCATGGGCATGGTCCGTCAGCGCAGTGCCGCGCTACAATTCGCGGCTCTGGTGCTCTTTCGATTCTTCGACATCACTAAGCCCGGCCCCATCGGACGCGCGGAGCACGCCAAACCCGCGGGGTTCGGCATCATGCTCGACGACATCCTCGCCGGCTTCGTTGCCGGACAAATCGCCCGCCGGTTGTGAGCCCCCTTCGGCCCGTTGGCAGCGGAGACTAGTTAGCTGACGGGCTCGCGCTGGTCGGGACCGGCGGCACGTCAGCTATCTTGAGTCTGCCCAGGCGCTCGACGCGATCGAACTTCCAACCTCGTTTGATTTGCTTGGGTGTACGCGGATCGGTCGTCACGCTGTCGGCCTCGGCGCAGCACCTGAAGCTGAGGTAGTAATAATAGAAGCCCTCATCATGG